>JAQWHD010000016.1 GCA_029237915.1 Thalassotalea sp.
ATTTGTGATGAGCTGTAATTTCTTTACTTGTAATTGTTTTTGATGTGTTTTTAAAGCGATCTAATTTGTTTTTATGGCTTTATTTTACTCGCTCTAACAAGCTATTTCCTTATAGTAATGCCATCAAAAATTATTATATTGAGTAGTCGAGTTAAATAATGAACAGTATAAAAAATTCTTTATCAGCCAGAGTGTTTGTTGGTCTGATTTTAGGTTTAACCATAGGTACTCTAATCCAGTACGCAGTTCCACCAACATGGGCAATCGGTACATTCACCTTAGAAGCTTCACAAGGCTTTGGTGGCATGTTCGTTAAAATGATCCAGCTCATCGTTGTGCCATTAGTATTCTTTTCAATTGCTAGCGGTATTTGTGAGTTAAAAGATTTATCTAGCTTTGGCCGTTTAGGTTCAAAGACTTTTGGTTTGTATGTACTTAATACTATTGTTGCAATTGGCGCGACACTGCTATTAGTTTTATGGCTAAAACCAGGCACAGGTGTTGATTTAGGGATTATGTCTGAATCGGTTAAACTTGCTGCGACTGAGCCACCAAGCATGTGGCAGATGGTGGTAAATATTGTTCCATCTAACCCATTTAGAGCGTTTGTTGATGGTGATATGCTACAAATTATCTTTATGGCAATTATGACTGGTATTGCAATTCAGTCATTGGGCGATCAAAGCGGTCCTGCTAACCGAGCCTTTAAAGTAGGTAACGAAGTAATGATGAAACTAATTACCTTAGTGATGTCATTAGCCCCATACGGTGTATTTTTCTTAATGATCACCTTAGGCGGAACACTCGATACTTCTAAAATGTTAGCTGTAGCCGGTTACATTGCATTAGTTGTTGGTATGTTCATTCTTATGTTTATGGTTATTTACCCAACAGTCGTTTACTTCACAACGGGCATAAAACCACTAGTCTTTATTAAGCATATTCGTGAGCAAATCATGTTCTCGTTATCGTCAGCTAGTTCTAATGCAACTATTCCAGTAACTATGAAAACTGTGCAAAACATTGGTGTTTCTAAATCAATTGCCGGTTTTGGTGTGCCACTTGGCGCAACTATGAATATGTCTGGTGCAGCAGTGTACACAACAATTGCGGTAATGTTTGTGGCTAACGCATACGGCATGCCTCTAGAGATGAACCAAATGCTACCATTAGCTTTTACCGTTCTATTACTTAGTATCGGTGCTGGCGGTGTTCCAGGTGGCGGTATCGTGTCAATCGGTATTTGTTTACACACCTTTGGTTTGCCAATTGAAGCGTTAGCGATTGTTGCTGCTGTTGACCGTATTTGTGATATGTTTTGTACGACTGCCAACGTAGTAGGTGACACAGCTATTAATACCATCGTTGCTAAAACTGAAGGTGAAATTTCAGCTGAGAATGCTGAAAATAACTTGCAAATTGTTGCTTAGTTTTAGCCTGTTTTAGTGGTTTATTGAGTAAACGATGAAGTGAAATCAGTTTTATACTCTGGTTTTATTCGGGTTTTACTCTTTTAAATATATTTAATCGCGTGAATGCATAGGACAGGAAAACGAGTCTGTATAGTCGCTTAACTCGTATATAAGATCCTGTTAACCAAAGACAACAAATTAGTTAATGTAATTTGTTTGAAATTGCTCTATAATTCGCGCCAAATTTTTGACTATAAATCTAATTGAGGGCTTATCATGGCTATCGAACGTACTTTTTCTATCGTAAAACCAGACGCAGTTGCTAAAAACGTAATCGGCGCTATCTACAACCGTTTTGAATCTGCAGGTCTTAAGATCGTTGCAGCTAAAATGATCCACTTAAGCCGTGAAAAAGCTGAAGGTTTCTACGCAGAACACTCTGAGCGTCCATTCTTTGGTGCTTTAGTTGACTTCATGACTTCAGGTCCTGTTATGGTTCAAGTTTTAGAAGGCGAAAACGCTGTTCTTAAAAACCGTGAAATCATGGGCGCTACTAACCCTGCTGAAGCATTAGCTGGTACTTTACGTCACGATTACGCTGAATCAATCGACGAAAACGCATGTCACGGTTCTGATGCTTTAGAATCAGCTGCACGCGAAATTGCTTACTTCTTCTCAGACGAAGAAGTTTGTTCACGTACTCGTTAATTTAAACGAAATACGTTAATACTAGCAACTTCACTGTTTGCTTAGTATGCGAAAGGATTTTACTGAATTCAGTAAAGTCCTTTTGTTTTTTCTACCTCTTTAAAAAATAACCAAAGAATTAGAGAAAAAACAAAAGGACTTTTATCAATCACCTAGCGATATGCTTAACGATTGTTAACAAAGTTATAACGTGGCTAAATTGTTTCACTTGCATGAAAAGTGTACAATTGCGCTCCTAGATATTAAGTAAAGAGATACACATGACCGACACCGCTATGCAAAACCAGGCTGTTAAAAAGGTTAATTTATTAAACTTTGATCATCAAATGATGCGCGAGTTTTTTGAGTCAATTGGCGAAAAAGCTTTCCGTGCTGACCAAGTAATGAAATGGATCTACCATTTTGGTTACGAAAATTTTGAGCAAATGACCAACCTTAATAAAGGCTTGAAGCAAAAGCTTGAACGATTATGTGAAATCAAAGCTCCGACTATCTCTGAAAAACAAGTTTCAGAAGATGGCACCATTAAGTACGCATTATTACTTGAAGGCGGTCAAGAAGTTGAAACCGTATGGATCCCAGAGAAAGAACGCGCTACTTTGTGTGTCTCTTCACAAGTGGGTTGTGCGCTAGAGTGTACATTCTGTGCTACAGCTACCCAAGGTTTTAACCGAAATTTATCTGTATCTGAAATTATCGGCCAAGTATGGCGTGTTGCTAATGATATCGGCGCGACTCGTATTGCCGGTACTCGTCCTATTACCAACATCGTAATGATGGGAATGGGTGAGCCATTATTAAATATGAAAAATTTAATCCCTTCATTAGATACGTTTTTAAATGATTTAGGTTATGGCTTATCGAAACGCCGCGTAACCGTAAGTACGTCTGGTGTTGTGCCTGCTCTTGCAATGTTAAAAGAGAAAATTGATTGTGCTTTAGCTATTTCCGTTCATGCGCCAGATAACGCTTTACGTGATGTATTAGTTCCAATCAACAAAAAGTACCCATTAGAAACTTTCTTAGCGGCAAGTCGCGACTATATCGATGGCTCAAAAGCTAATAAGCAAGTGACGGTAGAGTACGTAATGCTTGACCATGTTAATGACTCAACTGAGCAAGCACATGAGTTAGCAAAAGTTCTTGAAGGTACGCCAAGTAAAATTAACTTAATACCGTTTAACCCATACCCAGGTTCACCATACTCAAGACCTAGTAATTCTCGTATCGATAGATTCGATAAAGTCCTGCAAAGTTATGGTCTTACCGTGATCACTCGTCGCCCTCGTGGTGAAGATATTGATGCGGCATGTGGGCAGTTAGCTGGCGATGTTTTTGATAGAACAAAAAGATCTGTAAAAAATAAAGAGCAAGTGGGCGATCTTTCCGTAAAAATGGTGTAATTTATTATCTGCGCCATCAATAGTGATACTATGGTGGCGAAAATAATAATAATGACTGCATCAGCTGGAAGACCCAATGCCAAAATTAGTGAAAAAACCAATAGAGCAACTAGGAAAGGTTGCTTTAGTTATTTTATCTTTAGGCTCATTAAGTGCCTGTGTTACGCAAAATTTCGCAGAAGAAAAACCTGTTGTTGAACGTGATTACAGTGATACTCAAATTGCTCGTACTCGTATCTCTTTAGCCTTAGGTTATTTGCAAATGGGTAATATGACTCAAGCAAAATATAACCTCGAAAAAGCTAAACAATTTTCTCCTGATTTACCTGACGTTTATACGGCATTTGCTCATTATTATGAAACTGTAGGTGAGTTTGAACAAACAGAAGAAGCCTACTTACAAGCGCTGTCTTTGGCTGATGATAATGCTGATACCTTAAACAATTTTGGTGTGTTTTTATGTCGCCAAGGTCGAGTAGATGAAGCTGAAACTCATTTTATGAGAGCAATCGAAGTACCTACTTATGTAAATGTATCTGCAACCTATGAAAATATTGCACTGTGTCATTTAAAAGAAGGTAATTTTGACAAAGCCGAAAAAGCATTAAATCGAAGTATTTTACATAGCCCAAACAGTGCCTCAAGCTTGTTGCAAATGGCACAAATTCAATATGCCAAAGGGCAATATAAAAAAAGCTCTGACTATTTAGGGCGCTTTGAATTAGCCACTCGTCGATTTACTCCGCAAGCTATTGCATTAGCGTATAAAGTAAATAAAAAAATGGGCAATAAAGAGGTCGCCGATAGCTACGGCACTATGTTGTTAAAAATGTTCCCTGATTCACAACAAGCGCAAGCATTTATTGATAATGGCTTAGTTCAAATTGAAGCTGATAATTTAGCGATGGAATATCGTAAATATCGCTTAATTAAATCAGGCGTGAAAATTAACAAAAAACCTATAGTGGTCACTCGCAAGGGATCTTCCCAAAACGAAGCGTTTAAACAAACGCCACCGACTATGTTGGCAACGGATAATAAATTAGTTGCGGATGCAACTATTGCCAAACAAACAGGTCAAAGTATTGCTAGCAATAGCCAAATTGATAAACAGAGTAAACCTGTAGCTGCAAGTAACACTGCAACGCCAACCACGACTCAGAGTAAACCTGTTAGTGCGCCAGCAGCAAATGTAGCAAGCAATGTTACAACAACACAAAGCCCTGCTAAGCAACTAGCTTCAGTTAAGCCAGCTTTGCCTAGTGTTAATGCCGTGGTCGATTACCCGGTACATGTAGTTGAAAAAGGTGAAAACCTTTATCAAGTATCATTAAAATATAATATTATGATCAGCAGTTTACGCCGCTGGAATGATTTAAAAGAAGAAACTATCCACGTTGGACAAGTACTTAGATTAACAAAACCTTAAGTTAGAAGAGATTATGAGTAATACGCAACAACCTATTGATATTAACGATGATGAAGTTTTAATAGGACCAGGTCAAATCTTGCACGATGCCCGCATTGAGCAAGGTTTAACTGAACAACAAGTCGCAAAACATTTAAATTTACGCCCTATGTTAATAGGTCAAATAGAGAAAAATGAATTTGATTCTACGACTCCTGAAATTTTTGTCCGTGGCTATTTAAAGAATTTTGCCAAATATGTTGGAGCGAATGAAACTGAAGTTTTAGCAAGCTATCAATCATTAACTATAGCGCGTCATCAAGGCACGCAAATGCAAAGCTTCTCGCAAGTTACTCGCCAAAAAGCTGAAAATAACCGCTTAATGATGATCATTTATTTTATCATTTTTGTATTAGTTAGCCTTACAGTGGTGTGGTGGATACAAGATGCGAATAAGAAAACAATTGAAGAGCCTGTTGCCCAGCAAAATATTGTTGAAAAAATTGACGACAATCCTACTTCTGCAGCAGACGAAGTAGAGCTCACCGACAGTGTTGAAAGCTCGGATGATAACGCCGTTAATGAGTTGCAACCTGCTATTGAAAACTCTAATTCAACGCAAGATACAGTAAATACAACGCCTTCATCAGGCGCGATTCCGGCAGAGCAAAGCTTAGTCGTTATTACCAATCACCCAATGAGCAACATCAGTTCTGAACACGAAAATATCACCCCATTAGAAACCTTTGTGTTTGATTTTGTTGGTGATTGTTGGGTTAATATC
Organism: Thalassotalea sp.; assembly: GCA_029237915.1. Taxonomy (GTDB): domain Bacteria; phylum Pseudomonadota; class Gammaproteobacteria; order Enterobacterales; family Alteromonadaceae; genus Thalassotalea_A. The sequence continues at coordinate 5,716 of JAQWHD010000016.1, forward strand.
TTTGACGCCAATGGCGACCGCCTGGCTTGGGGTATTAAACGTGCCGATTATAAAATGACATTAACGGGCAAAGCGCCATTTACCATCACCTTAGGTAAACCAGAATTAGTGTCAATAGAGTATAATAAAGAAACTGTCGATCTTAGTCAGTTTTTACCGGGTCAAATTGCAAAGTTTGTTTGGCCAAAAGCGTAACGAGTACTTAGAAAATAATATTGAGTTTTTATGTTTAGTGAATCACCAATAAAACGTCGAGTATCCACCCAAGTCATGGTGGGTAATGTTCCTGTTGGCGGCGGTGCACCAATTGCCGTGCAATCGATGACCAACACTTTAACAACAGATGTTGCAGCGACTGTTGCGCAAATCAAAGCACTAGAAAATGTCGGTGCTGATATTGTTCGAGTGAGTGTACCAACAATGGATGCGGCCGAAGCATTCAAACTAATCAAACAACAAGTGGATGTACCTTTAGTGGCAGACATTCACTTTGATTACCGTATCGCCTTAAAAGTGGCTGAGTACGGTGTTGATTGTTTACGTATAAACCCTGGCAACATAGGTAATGAAAATCGCATTCGCTCTGTAGTAGAAGCGGCGCGTGATAAAAACATTCCTATTCGTATCGGTGTTAATGGCGGTTCATTAGAGAAAGACATTCAAGAAAAATACACCGAGCCAAATCCTGAAGCATTATTAGAATCAGCAATGCGTCATGTTGATATTCTTGACCGACTTAACTTTGATCAATTCAAAGTAAGCGTCAAAGCATCAGATGTATTCTTAGCTGTTGGCGCGTATCGTTTATTAGCCAAACAAATTAATAACCCATTACATCTTGGTATCACCGAAGCTGGCGGCTTTCGATCTGGTGCGGTAAAGTCTGCTGTAGGTCTAGGTTTATTATTGTCAGAAGGTATTGGCGATACCATTCGTATTTCTTTAGCGGCAGACCCTATTGAAGAAATCAAAGTTGGCTTTGATATTTTAAAATCACTTCGCTTGCGTAGCCGTGGCATTAACTTTATTGCTTGCCCAAGTTGTTCTCGTCAAGAGTTTGACGTGATCTCAACGGTAAACGCACTTGAAGAGCGTTTAGAAGATTTAATTACCCCAATGGATGTGTCGATTATTGGCTGTGTGGTTAATGGCCCGGGTGAAGCGTTAATCTCAGATCTTGGTTTAACCGGCAGTGCCCGCAAAAGTGGTTTTTATTTAGATGGTGAACGCCAACGTGAGCGCATTGATAACACCGATATTGTTGACCAGTTAGAAACAAAAATTCGTGCCCGTGCGCAGATGTTAGATAAAGAAAACCAAATCGAAATAAAAGAAGTTTAATTTTCGATTATAGGTTAAAGAATTTATTGGCGGCTATGTGCGCTAATGTGTTTTACGATTAAGCACATTTAGCCTATAATGCCGCCTTTGTTTTAATAATTCCCTAATGGTCAATTTTTTGACGGTTAGATTTGCATAGAGAACTACTTAAGTGAGTAAAGCAATTCAAGCGGTACGTGGCATGAACGATTGTTTGCCAGGCGAAACCAATAAATGGCAAATGGTCGAAGATGTACTTCGTCGTGTTGCTGGCAATTATGGTTACGCTGAAATCCGTATGCCGATAGTAGAGTCTACAGCACTTTTTAAACGCGGTATTGGTGAAGTAACCGACATCGTAGAAAAAGAAATGTATACCTTTGATGATCGAAATGGCGATAGTTTAACACTTCGACCAGAAGGTACTGCAAGTTGTGTTCGTGCTGGTAACCAGAATGGTTTGTTGTATAACCAAGAGCAACGCCTTTGGTATATGGGGCCTATGTTTAGACATGAACGCCCGCAAAAAGGACGTTACCGTCAGTTCCATCAATTTGGTATTGAAACCTACGGTATTGCTAGCGCTGATATAGATGCAGAAGTAATTATGTTAAGTGCTCGTCTTTGGCGGGAACTTGGCATTGAAGAGTTTGTCACACTAGAGTTGAACTCATTAGGTTCAAACGAAGACAGAGCAAATTATCGCGATGCCTTGATTGCATTTTTAACGGCAAACGAAGACGCATTAGACGAAGATTCAAAACGTCGTATGCATGCTAACCCGTTACGTGTTTTAGATTCTAAAAATAAAGAGGTACAAGCCATATTGGTTAATGCCCCTAAGTTATCTGAATACTTAAGCGAAGAATCAAGCGAGCATTTTGCCAAGCTTTGTAGCCGATTAGATGCCGCGGGTATTAAGTATGTGATCAACGAACGTTTAGTGCGTGGCCTTGATTACTACAATCGCACCGTATTTGAATGGGTAACTGATTCATTAGGCGCTCAAGGCACTGTGTGTGCTGGTGGCCGCTACGATGGTTTGGTTGAACAACTTGGTGGCAAGGGTACTCCTGCAGTAGGTTTTGCCTTAGGTATTGAGCGTTTAGTGCTAATGCTTACCGAGTTAGATAAGTTACAAAATATTCGAGCCACAACCGATGTTTATTTGGTTATGGTTGGCGAAAATGCCGATGCCGCAGGTGTTGCGCTTGCAGAACAATGGCGCGATGAAGTTAGCGATATACGCATTCAAGTACATTGTGGTGGCGGTAAGTTTAACAAACAAATGAAACGCGCAGATAAATCTGGTGCAGCGATTGCTATTATTTTAGGTGAGTCTGAAATTGAGCAACAGGTCGCGACCATCAAATATTTACGTGAAAATAAAGAACAACAAAGCTTGCCACTCAATGAAGTAGCAGCGTTATTAACAGATTTAATTAAAGGGTAGTACTGTGGACGATTTTCAAACTGAAGAACAACAAGTAGAATGGATTAAAAAGTTTTGGCATGAAAATGGTAATTCATTAATTGCCGGTTTAGTGATTGGTTTAGGTAGTTTTGTTGGTTTTAACTACTACCAAGATAGCCAAGTAGAAGCACAAGAAGCTTTATCTGCCGAATTTCAAGCTACGATGGAAAGCTTTGCTGCACAGGAAGATAACTTCCGTACTAATGCCCAAGCATTTATCGATGCCAATAAAGAAAATAGCTACTCAGCATTTGCTGCGTTTGCACTAGCAAAAGATGCAAGCTCGCATCAAGATTGGGCTGGCGCACAAGCTCATTTAGAACAAGCTGCAACGTTAGCAAGTAGCGATAACATGAAAGCGATTGCTTACATTCGTTTAGCTCGAGTACAAATTCAACAACAATCATACGCGGATGCGCTAGCAACGTTAGCAACACCTATGCCTGAATCATATGCGGCTTCGATTGAAGAAATTAAAGGTGATGCTTACCTATTACAAGGTAACAGTGAAGCAGCACGTACTGCATACCAAGCGTCTGCAGATGCCGGTGGTTTACAAACTAATCCTGCATTACAAATAAAAATTGATGATTTAGCCGTAGCAATTACTACAGCAAACTAAGGAAGCGTTAATGAAGTTTTTCAATAAACGCCTGATCAGTGCTATTTTACTTTCTTCAGCATTAGTTGCTTGTTCATCAGACGATGACGACGAAGCTCCGGTGATTGCTGAGTTAACAGAAATTGAAGAGTTATTTGAAGTAGAAGTGGTTTGGGATGACTCGATTGGTGATGGCGTTGGTCATTATTTTTCTCGTTTAACTCCAGCTATCGCTTATGAAAAAGTATTTATTTCAAGTCGTTTTGGTGATGCCTATGCGTTTGATGTTAGCACTGGTGATGAGTTGTGGAACATTGACCTAAGTGATATCGAAGACGAACGTGGTTTCTTTGATGACGCAATCTCAGCTCGTATTTCTGGCGGTGCGGTAACTGGTTATAACAAAGTTATCTGGGGTAGTGAAAATGGCGATGTGTTCGCCATTGAAGAAGATAGCGGCAAATTAGCTTGGCGTGCGAAAGTATCTGGCGAAGTGATATCGGCTCCAGCATTAGATAGTAACTTAGTGGTAGTTAATACCGCTTCTGGCGCATTAGTCGCATTAGATGTTACTAATGGTGAAGAAGTATGGAAAGCTGAACAAGCTGTACCACCTTTAACGTTACGCGGAGTTAGTGGTGTATCTATTTCTTCAGGTGGTGCCTTTGTTGGTTTAGCTTCTGGCGAAGTCGGCGTCTACATTATAGAAAACGGCCAACAAGGTTGGGCTACTGAAATTGGTGAAGCGAGCGGCTCAACTGAGCTTGAGCGCATCGTTGATGTGGATGTAACACCAATTATTATGGGCGATAAAATTTACGCTATTTCAACCAATGGTAATTTAGCTGCATTAGATTTACGCAGTGGCCGTGAAGTTTGGAAACGTAAGTATTCGTCATACCGTCAACTAACCGTTGCCGGCAACCAAATTTTTGCAACAGATACCCAAGGTCATGTTTATGCTATTGACCGTAATTCAGGTATCGAGCAATGGAGTCAACTAGCATTTACTGGCCGTGGTACAACAGGTGCAGCAAGTGTAGGAGACTACGTTGTAGTAGGTGATTTTGAAGGCTACTTACATTGGTTAAGTAAAGCTGATGGTAGTATTGTTGCTCGTCACGAAGTTGATAGCAGCGGCATTTATAATACGCCTCTAGTAGACAATGGTTTATTATACGCAACAAGCCGAGATGGTGATTTAGAAGTAATTAAAACACCTGAAATAGTAACTGTATCGAACGATTAATTAGCTAGTTTTATAACTGATTTTACAGTTAAGCTAAATCATTTAAGCAGTTCTTACGCTTTTTGCTAAAATTAAGATAGATACTTTAACCAGTTAGGTAAAGTAATTGTTAACGGTTGCACATAACTTGTGCAACCGTTATTTGTTTTTTAAAACTAGCTGTTTTAGCAGTTAGTTAATGTTTTTAATATTGAGGTTTTCATGCTTCCGGTAGTTGCCCTAGTTGGTCGTCCAAATGTTGGTAAATCAACATTATTTAACCGTTTAACTCGCTCTCGCGATGCTTTAGTTGCCGATTACCCGGGCTTAACCCGCGATCGTCAATATGGCCAAGCCGTAGTTGAAGGTTTACCGTTCATTGTAATTGATACCGGTGGTATTGAAGGTAATGAGCAAGGCATTGATGCCAAAATGGCTGAGCAATCATTACTCGCTATTGATGAAGCCGATGCCGTATTATTTATGGTAGATGCTCGCTCTGGTTCTACTTCTGCAGATTTAGCGATTGCTGAACATTTACGTAAGCAAAGTAAAAAAGTATTCCTTGTTGCCAACAAAATTGACGGTGTTGACGCCGACTCTGCTGTTGCCGAGTTTTACGATATTGGTTTAGGTGAAGTACACCCAATTGCAGCCGCGCATAACCGTGGGGTAACGCAACTACTTAACCTTGCGCTATCGCCGTTTGTTGAAGAAATGACGGATGAAGAAGAAAGCAACGATGGCGTTGTTTATCTTGAAGAAGGCGAAGAGTATGACGATTCAGCTGAAACCCAACAAGACGATAAAATCAAACTTGCCATTATTGGTAAGCCAAACGTTGGTAAATCTACTCTAACCAACCGTATTCTTGGTGAAGAGCGTGTTGTGGTATTTGATGCACCAGGTACAACGCGTGACAGTGTTTACATTCCTATGGAGCGTGGCGACCGTGAATACACATTAATCGATACTGCTGGTGTTCGTCGTCGTAAAAACATGACCGACGCAGTAGAGAAATTCTCAGTAATTAAAACGCTACAAGCAATCAACGATTCAAACGTAGTATTATTAGTTATTGATGCTCGTGATGGTATTACCGACCAAGACTTAAGCTTACTAGGTTTTGTTTTGGAATCAGGTCGTTCATTAGTACTTGTAGTAAATAAGTGGGATGGTTTAGATAACGACGTTAAAGACCGAGTTAAATCTGAGCTAGACCGCCGTTTAGGTTTTATCGACTTTGCTCGTATTCACTTTATCTCAGCATTACACGGTACAGGTGTAGGCCATTTATTTGAATCAGTTGAAGAAGCGTTTGACTCTGCAACCAAACGTACTTCAACAGCAATGTTAACTAAGATCATGGAAATGGCGGCGTTCGATCACCAGCCACCACTTATCCGTGGTAACCGTGTTAAATTGAAATACGCTCATGCCGGTGGTTATAACCCGCCACTTATCGTAATTCACGGTAACTTAGTAGACTCATTACCTAACTCGTATAAGCGTTATTTAATTAACTACTTCCGTAAGTCATTAAAAATTATGGGTACGCCAATTAAAGTAGACTTTAGAGGCTCAGTAAACCCATTTGCAGGTAAACGTAAACTAACCTACACCGAGCGTAAGAAAGCTGCTCGTGAAACTCAAGGTTGGAGCGACGAAGCAAAAGCTGCTAAAAAGTAGCTCTTTAATATCAAAAAAAAGCCGCATTAATTGCGGCTTTTTTGTTTCTATAGGATTATTATGTTATTAACTTGGCATTCTTAAAAGGATTAATTAATTGAATCTAAACTCTCTCGAGCTAAAAGTACCGCCAATTGTCTTAGTATTTATTACTGCACTGGCAATGTACTTTTCCCCTAACCCTATTGTTTATTTCACTTTTGATAAGGAAGTTGTACTGTATCTAACCCGCGGGTTGTTTGTGCTGTCTTCTTCCATTGTCGTTGCAGGGATATATTGCTTTAAAAAGGCGAATACAAGCGTTGATCCCGTTAACCCGAATAAGAGCTCAGTGTTAGTCGATTTTGGTATTTATAAATTTACTCGCAATCCTATGTATTTAGGTTTTGCAATAATGCTATTAGCGATGGCAATTAAGATGCAAACCCTAATTGCCTTGTTGTGGTTATTGGTCTTTGTGCTTTATATGACACGCTTTCAAATAAAACCAGAAGAGCAGGCGCTAACTAAAATTTTTGGTGATGCGTATGATTATTATTGCCAACGGGTAAGGCGTTGGGTTTAATAGAGTCTTAAATATTCAAAAACAGAAAGGATCCTACTTCCAACCCTTCAGTAATAGCTATGTGAACCTTTTTTTTGACATCGTTGTAATGATTGTAAGTTGTTGATTGTTGTTTTTTTGTTTATAAAAATATACCTGTATACTTTGTTTTAGGTAAACGTTATTCTATATAAATAATTATAATAATAAATATAGATGGATTTATAGATGAACAATACATTAAAAGCTTTTGTTTTACTTGTCGTGTCTTCAGCTTTAATTTCTTGTGGAGGAGGCGGAGGTGGCTCAGATGAAACCACGCCTACCCCGCAACCTGTCGAGACTCCCGCTCCATTAAACGCCGTAGCCCTCAGCTATAAAATATTAAGCGGTAAAACCTCTTGTCCCGCCGGCGGTATCGAAGTTAGTACCGGTATTGATACAAATGCCAATGGTACGCTAGACGTTGATGAAATAGATAATACTCAGCAGGTATGTAACGGCGAAAGCGGTCCGAAAGGCCAAGATGGTAATAATGGCCAGTCTAGTTTATTAGATATTAGTAATATTGATGCCGGTGAAACCTGTAGCAATGGTGGTATTTATATTAAGGCTGGCTTTGATGCAAACTTAAACCAACTCCTTGATAGTGCAGAAGTTACCCGAACGAATACTATTTGTTTTGCCGTCGATGGCGCTGATGGCTTAAAGTCGCTGTTAAACATCACTGATATAACACCAGGTGAGCTATGTTTAGAAGGTGGAGTTCAAGTTGACTCTGGTATTGATCTTGATAACAACAACGCACTATCTGCAGATGAAATCGATCATACACAAGTTATTTGTAATGGTGAAAATGGTCAAAACGGTAATGATGGCCAAAATGGTGATAGCGGTTTAAATACGCTTACCTCATTAACTACTTTAGCTGCTGGCGAACAATGTGCTGCTGGTGGAGTTGAAATTAATTCTGGTTTAGATCTAGACAGTAATAATGTATTAGCTGTTAGCGAAATTGAAAATACTCAAGTTGTGTGTAATGGCGCAAATGGTCAACCGGCTGACGGCGGTTCAACAACGCTTACTCAATTAATTTCACTTACGGCAGGTGAACAATGTGCTGCTGGTGGGGTAGAAATTAATTCTGGTTTTGATCTTGATGGCAATAACGTTTTATCAGAAGCTGAAGTTAGCCAAAGCGAAGTGGTTTGTAACGGCACCAATATTCAAGATGGAATAAATGGCTTAACGAGTTTAATAGCAACCACAGAAGTTGCAGTTAATGAAACTTGTAGCTATGGCGGTATTCAAGTTGATACTGGTATTAATAGTAATAAAAACAATGTACTAGACGTTACTGAAATTTCCCAAACAACCATGTTATGTTTTAATAATTCTGGTGAACTTGGAAATCAACCTACACCTGATGCTGATATAGCAACAATTCAAGGTACTATCCAGTTTGATGCGTTTGCCGCGAAACTTTCGGCTAAACAAAGCCGTATATTAAGCAGTAAAACAACGGCTTCAGATGTCAAACTTATCCTTGCTCCTGCTTCTGAAACCGCAACGACTCACCAATCACAAGCAAATATTAATTCAGATAATAAAGCGCCAATATTACAAAGTATAGAACTACCTGTTGGTGAAGCTGGCGACTACTCTATTAATGTTCCTGCAGGAACCGGTTATTCATTAATTTTAGTCAATAAGGCTAATGGGAAAGGTATAAAACTTCGTGGCTTATCAGTATTTGCAGGGCAAATACTAACTAAAGATATAACCGAAGCCGAACAAACCGAATTAGGTGGAGTTAAGCTTACTGTCGCATCTTTAGCATCTGGCTCTGTCCTTGAAAATGCTAACGTTACGGTAATGGAAGTTAATCAACAGCTAACGTCTTCTATTGATGGTGTGGTGGAACTTTCAGATTTACCTGCCGGTATTTATACCCTACTTATTGAAAAAGAAGGCTTCGTAAGCAAGCAATTATTATTTAGCGTTGCTTCAGCACAAACAACCGATTTAAACACTATTGAGCTTAATAACCAAAAAGGTAATGCTGTCGGTAAAGTTGAAAGCACCGGTGAAACTGGCTTAGCGAATATATTAGTATATGCACGAGCAGCTGATAATAGTGTTTACTCAACTATCACCAATGACAGCGGTACTTATACGTTTACTGGTTTGCCAGTAGGTAATGACTATCAGTTTATCTTTGTTGCTAATAACTTCCACAGTACTAAAAGTGGCAGTGTAACGATTAATCGTAATCAAACTAGTGTGGTTGATACGGTTAAATTGGTTATGCGCTCATTTATTATTACAGAAGCAGGCGTAACGGGAAGTGTTACTGGCCATGTCAAATTTGCTGACAAGTTAGCGCAAGTTGCGCATGCTGGAATAATTATTTCAGTGCAGGGTACAGATAAAGAAGCAATTAGTGCTAACGATGGTTCATTTGTATTAAATGACTTAGCCGCTGGCGATTATGTAGTTAACTTTACCGATTCTAGCCATCAAAGTGTTTCTCAAACAATTGCCGTAACCTCTGGTACTACAAATAACTTAGATTTAATCCAGCTAAATAGTCTCAATGGTAGCCTTGTCGGTACTGTGCTTGATGACCAAGATAACCCACTTGCCGGTATTACTGTTTTAATCCATGAAACAGGTGCAACTACGGTAACTGATGCATTAGGTCAATTTACTCTTGCTGATCAACCTGTTGGTAATTACACCTTATTGATTAATCAAAAAGGTTACGGTGTTAAGCAACTTGATGTACTTATTAAAGAAAATGAAATCACCACGCTAACAGACTCTGTAGTTATTACTCCGTTTATCTTCAGCGGGGTAGTATCATTAGGCGATGATATTACCGATCATAGTGGCGTATCAGTTACTTTATCTGGTACTGGCTTAACCGAGCAAACTAATGTTGATGGTAGCTTCTCTTTTGTGGCGATCAATCCAGGTAATTATCAACTGCAATTATCTAGAGCAGGTTATAAATCACAAGTTGTGAGTGTATTAATTACCGAGCAAAGTAACGAACTTGGTTATGCTATTGCTATGGATCCTGTGCAAGGTGAATTAAAAGGTCAAGCGTCACTAAATAACCGCAGCGATCACTCGGGTGTTGAAATTAGTGTTATTGGCACCGAGTACAAAACCTATACCGACAGTACAGGCTCGTGGAATATCAACCTACCCGTTGGTAACTATGCCGGTCTGCAATATGCAAAAGACTTATATGCAGCGCAAACCAATAATCAAACCATTACCATTACTGAAAGTGGTCAATATTCGGTAGCGCCGGTCAAACTTTTGCAAAACAATGTCTATATTTCATTTAATGTTGGCGCTGCCAATACTTGTTCTGGTGAGCTTACCGTACAAGCTGAAGGTTTATCTGGAGCAGCATTAGGATACTCTGGAAAACTTGAAGTAAGTGAGTCAGGCCAAGTTAATCAGGCCCTACCACTTGGTGAATACCAGTTTACCGTGTTTTGTAGTGACAGCGGCTGGGAAAAGCACGTTAGCACTATCGAGTTAACACCTGAACAAGAAAGCTATGAGTTAGAAGATGTTTCTCTTAGAGAAAGCTTTGTGGTTATTAATAACGGTCAAGAAATCACTAACAACCAGTTAATTAACTTAGCACTGGGAAATACCGATGCCACTTTAATGAAAATTGAAGACGGCATTAATAATACTGATTGGTTAACATTTACAACAGCATACAACCATAATTTGTCTATTGGCGATGGCGTAAAAACCGTAACGGTACGTTTTAAAGATAAAGACGGTATTGAACTTTCATCAGTAACAGACACTATTTTATTAGATACTAAATTAGATGTTGCTAGCTTTGTCGCTGCAGGCGCAACAACCAAAGGCGAGTTATTACACTTTAGCCTTAATTTATCAGCCGAGTTAGGCGCGACAGTAACCGCAAGTGTTCCTGGGCTTATTGACGGTTTACCGTTACTTGATAATGGCTTTGGTGGCGACACTCTCGCCAATGATGGTGTTTACGAACGTGATTACTTAATTAATACGGCAATCGATATTAATACCCTGGCTGTCGCTAGCGTACAAGATGCTGCAGGCAACTCAATATCTATTGAATCTGCAGGTAAAGTGGTTATCAATACCGCGCCAAGTATACTCAATCTAAGCTCTAGCTCAGATGTTATGGCTGGTGAAATGACCTTAAGTTTCACCACAGACGAGCCAGCAACCGCAATTATCGAATACGGTAATAGCTACGCCGACTTATCTAGCACATTAACGGTAAGCGACGTACTTAACACTAATCATGACGTTACTTTGCAAGGACTTCCAGCAAGCAGCTTAACTTACTATCGAATTACCGTAACCGATAATGCGAATAACAATGGCGATCTTGATGGTTACAGCAAGCTAGCGCCTTCAGTTGTTGCTGGCCTTTCAGCATACTCTGGTGATAACGAAGTTGGATTGATTTGGGATACCAATGCAAACGCAGTAGGCTACCGCGTGTATCGTTCAGATGATGGCGGTAATGTATTTACCTTAGTTAATCCTGACGTGTTAATGACTGAACGATTCTATGTCGATACTAATGTTGTTAACGAAACTAGCTATGTTTACCGCCTTACTGCAGTAGATAAAGACGACAATGAAAGTCAAGACAGCGAACAAGTGTCGGCATTGCCATCGTTAACCCTTGCAGGCCCAACAACTATAGATGGCGGCGTAATTGACTCGGATACTGTATGGCTACAATCACGATCACCGTACAATATTACCGCGAATACCAAGGTAAAAGAAGGTGCAGAATTAATTCTACTTCCTGGTGTTAATGTGAGCTTTACTGCCGTTGATTTAGGTATTTACCTTTCGGGTAAGCTTACCGCATTAGGCCAAGCAGATAATAAGGTTGTATTTAATGCGTTTGAAGCGAGTACTCAGAATTATTCTGGTGCAATAATATTTGATACGGCAAATTATACTAAAAGTGAATTTAACTATGCAGAGCTAAACTTCTTAAAAATTTATTATGATTATTCAGATCGTTATAACCGATCAGGTTATGTAACTCCTCTATCTTTAGATAATAGTGTTGTAAATTTAAAGAGTAACTACCATTCAGATTTTTATATAAAAGCTGCAAAAAATTCATCATTCTATGAATTCGGGAATGGTAGTAGTTATGCAGCTCGAATAAGTTCTGTTGACAATATTTTGTTTAGACATGAAAGCTATACTGGCGAATGGGTAAAAGCTACGAGTACCATTGCTCGTATAGATAGTGCTGTTAACAGCCAGTTAAATCGGGGCGGTTTTTATTTCTCAGGTGCAGTTGAAAATTCTAGCTTTACCCATGCAAGAATTACTCGTGCAACTAGCATCGCTAATTCAACATTACATAAAGTCACTATTACCCAAAGTAATAACCTTAGAGTGACTGACAGTACCATTACTGACTCTAGTATTACTTTACCAGGTGATTATACTAGATTAACCATGCATTACAGTGTGTTAGATGCACTTTCTACTGTGTCAGCTAAATACTTAGATGTGTCACATAACTATTGGGGCAGTACTGACCTTGCAGCAATTGCTTTGCAAACCTCTTACAGCCCGGTTCAAACTAAAGACACTCATCTTTATCCAATCATCTCAAGCAGTGACTTATATAACGCTGATGCCGATGGTGATCTAATCCCAGATTATTTAGATCATGATAACGACAACGATGGCTACTCTGATTTACAAGAAGACTGGGCATCTGATCCATTATTCCAAAGTATCTATAATCCGCTAGACGCGAATTCGCATCCATCAACTGAGCAAGATAACGATATGGATGGCATCGCTGACGCGTTAGATATCGATGATGATAACGACGGGTTGACTGATACTGATGAGCTTATTCGTTTAACTAGCCCATACCTTGCTGATAGTGATGGTGATGGCGCGAACGATGCAGATGAAATTAGCTATAAATATAACCCGCTTGATAAAGCTAACTACCCACTAATGGGTAATATTAGTGGCAAAACGATTGATAACAGTAATGTTAACAGTGATGGCGTTGTTTATATCGCTGGTTATATTGATACAGACCCTATGATGGATGGTGGAGAATACGTTGTACCGGTAAATCTTAATAATGTTGTGGTGAGTGCTGGTACTGCACTGATGATTGAAAAAGATACTCCAGTGTATTTCAATAACAGTATTATTGAGGGTAACGATGCTAACGTTATCACCATTCGTGCAACCGGTACGGGCAATGGTCAATTATACTTTAACAATAGCCAAGTAGCTTTTGCGAATATCAAAATGGCTTTAGGACTTAATATTAATCAATCTACAACTGTTGATCGCAGTGATTTAAGCTTTAACAGAAGTTGGGATGTATCTAATTATGGCCGAATTACTAATAGCCTAATATCATCAGAGGCAACTTGGCATAACTTTGGTTTGATCGAACAAAGCTACATTACAGGTAGTTCATATTTTTATAACTTCGATTCTGGAACAATAATAGCTAGTTATGTCAATTTATCTTATGAGTATAGTGAGGTGTATAATGAAGGTTCAATTGATAATAGCTTTGTAAGTAATCACGTATATATGCAAAATGGTGGATCTGTTTCTAATTCTGTTATTGAACGATTAGGAGGAGGGAATGAAGCTTCTGTTATGAATTCGGATGTTAACTTAACTAGCTCTCCCAATAGAGCAACATTTTTTGATAACTCATATATAGAAGATGAATATGCTAACTATTCATACACCGGTTCAGGTGAACCCGTTGATGAAATTGGCGATGGTATTGCTGAAACTATATTCCAACTAGGAAGCACTACTTATACAGTTGACGGTATTACCAACCCACGTTCAACACCTAACTTCCCTAATTTAGTCTTTAAACCATATTTAGACGCTAATGGTATCTGGTCACCTAAAGGTGTTGGTGCTTGGTGGGATATGAATGACGCTGCTACTTTCCCTGAAAGCGATCCTGATCAAAGTATAGGCACTATTTCTGGTCAAGTTGATGTACTTGATTTTGCTAATAACTCAGGTGTAGCGGTATCTATTAATAATACCTCTTTATCTACAGTAACCGACAGTGATGGTAACTGGTCTATTCGTTTACCGGCTCGTGATTATGCCAATGGTATTACTTTTTCTAAAGCGTATATCGCCCCAGTAGTTAAAACTCGCTCTTATAGCGTGGTTGCTCAAACTGATACCGATGTTGGTTTAGTTGAGCTTAACCAAACTACAGCCAAGCTTAGTGGTGTGGTTACTATTGATGATACAACTGACTATACTCTTGCAACAGTTACAGCTACTAAAAATGGCCAACAAACGGTTATTAACCCAAGCGAGTCTGGTAGCTTTGAATTTGCGGCTCTAGCGTTAGGTGATTATGATATTGCCATTACCTATCCAAGTGGTAGCTGGGAAACGGTAAGTTATCAGTTAAGTCTTGTTTCTGGGCAAACTGAATACACCTTACCATTAACCAAAGTACGCAATAGCTTTGTATATATTAATGACGGCGCGCAATACACTAACTCAATAGATGTAACACTTGCCATTACTAATGCCAATGCTACTAATATGCAAATTAGTGAAGGCGGCGTAAGCCAAGCTGTTGAAACTTACAATAGTGTAAGCACATTAACTTTAAGTGCTGCTGATGGCGAAAAAGCGGTACAAGTCGACTTTACCGATATTAATGGTGATGCGTTAACTTCTGCTTTTGCTAACATTATTCTAGATACACAAGTTAATCTAACTAGCCTAGAGCTTTCTAGTGTTAGTACCATGAATGACGTCTTGCATATCAGCTTAGTTGCCAATGAAACCGCAGGCGTAGCGACAGTAACGATTCCTGGTTTAGTTACAGACTTAACCTTGTATGATGATGCAACGCATGGTGATATTACTGCAGAAGATGGTATTTATGCTGCTGACTATCTAATAACTTCTGCTGAAGATATTACCGCGACAGCTACAGCCTCATTTATTGATAGAGCCAATAATAGTGCCACTATTGATAGCAGTACAGAACTTGCGATTACTACCTCACCAACCATTAATAATTTATTGGCGCAATCGGTTGATGGGCAATTGCAAATTAGCTTTGTAACCAATGAGCTAACTACGGCGACAATTAATTATGGTATCGACCCTGATAACCTAGACCAAGTATTAGTGATCTCTGCTGATGAATCGTTAGAGCATGCAATCTCTTTAGTAGCTACAGAAGGTGACATTATTTACTTCAGTATTACTACCGATGATGGCGTAACGTTAACAACGGAAATTAGTGGTAGTGCGCAGTTAGGTGCAAGCGCATTAACGGGGTTAAATATTTCAGCGGGCGATAACGAAATTGGTTTAGTGTGGAATAAACAATCCAACGCCACAACCTATAGGGTATACCGTTCACAAGATAGTAATACCTTTACTCAGTTAGCCGATATCAGCAGTGATACTAACTATTATGTTGATGATAGTGTGATTAACGATACACAATATTTTTATCGTGTTACTTGGCTTGACCAAGTCGCTGAAGAAAGCGATCAAAGCACTTCCGTTACAGCAACTGCTTCACTTGCTAATTCCGGTGAAACTGAATTATCTGGTGGTATTATTAGCCAAAATGAAATTTGGTTGAAATCACGTTCACCATACATATTAACCAATAATATTCTTGTTAAAAACACTGCAACATTAACATTAATGCCTGGCACCGAAATTGAGTTTAATGGTGCTCAGCGACATATTATGGTTGAAGGTAATATAATGGCTTATGGTGTAGCGGATGATTTAGTTAAATTGTCTACTGACCCTACGTATATTTATAGTTCATACGAACAGGGACAGATTATCTTTAGTGCCGATAACATTATCGCGAGCGAGTTGCATTTTACGGATGTCAATTATTTACGTATTTATCGTGAACCAGGAGGTACAGCTCCGTTATCATTATTTAATAGCACTGTACAAAGTTATATTCAAAGCTATGCCAGATTTAATATCGAGTCCCTAATAAATTCTATTTATAATGAGTATGGCTATGGAAGTGGATATCAAGGCAATGCTTCGGTAATTAAAGAGGTGATAGGAACAACGTTTAATAAGGTTAGTGAAGCGGGTGTTGCTGAAGAGACGAGTACCCATATAGCTAAAATAACTTTTGCTTTAAGTTCTACTTTTAATGGTGCCGCCTATAGCTTTGAGCAAAGTCTTACGGATAGCTTTCTATATAATACTCGAGTTTATGGTTTTGCAATAATTAACAATACAACGATAGAACAGTCTTATTTCCATAATACTGCGAGCAGTATTATCAACAGTACAGTCGTTGATTCAACTGTAGAGGCCTCAACTGTTGATAGCAGTAACTTTATAAATTCGACTATTTCTTATGCGTCGTTAGTTGAGCATAGTGAATTTGAAAACTCGACTGTGTCTACCAATAGATTTATGTATAACCAGTTGGTAAATACTCATGTGACTAACTCTGATGTAATGCATTTTAATGTGTTAGATAGTGACTCTACCAGCCAATACGGACGAGACATTGCTTTTAACTATTGGGGAAGTACAGACTTAGAGTTAATTATTGCTCAAACAGGTTATTCAACAGATCCTGACAACAATACTCATTTATATCCAATTATAACTTCAAATGAACTATATCTTGCAGATTGGGATGAAGATGGAATTGCTGATTATCTTGATTCAGATAACGATAATGATGGTTATAGTGACTTACAAGAAGATTGGGGATCAGATCCTCAATATGGTACAACCTATAATCCGTTAGATGCAGAGTCTCATCCTGATGCAGCAACAGATAATGACATGGATGGCATAAGTGATGTTGACGATTTAGATGATGACAATGACGGCTTAACTGACGTTGAAGAAGAATCGTATGGAACTAACCCATTATTGTCAGATAGTGATCGCGATGGCGTGAATGATAAAGATGAAATCACCTATAACTACGATGCATTAGATAAAAACAGCTACCCGTTAATAGGCAATATAACCGGTAAAACGATTGCAAGTACCAATGTAAATAGTGATGGCGTGGTTTATATCGTCGGTTATGGTGATGACATATATAAACAATCGGTATCATTAACGAATGTAACGATTACTGCCGGCACATCGATAATGATAGACAAAGATACTCCAGTTTATTTTAATGATAGTAACATTGCCGGTGATGCAGAGAATGTGGTTACTATTCGTAGTTCTGGTACAGGTAATGGAAGTTTTGAGTTAAATAATACCCAAGTTAATTTCGCAAATATTAAGTTATCACAGTATTGGCAATTTTCTTCAAACTCAGTTGTTGATAGGAGTGACTTAGCTCTTGCTTGGGGAAGAAATTATGCAATGATTAAAAATAGTTTTTTCACAACCAGTACAGATTGGTATAACTATGGGGAACTTGAACATAGCTATTTAACAGGGAATAATTATTGGCGTAATATGAGTGGAGGCATAATTAAAAGCATCCACTTGTATTCTTTATCTAGCTCATATCGTATATTAAACAATGGGCAAGTTGAAAATAGTTATTTAGCTAATCATATTACACTTCAATCGGGTTCATCTGTCGTTAATAGTATTGCTATTAGATTAGATGGAGAGGGGAATTCAGAAGTGCAAAATTCTGATGTTCAATTTTACTCTTATGCTGAAACAGCAGCTACTTTCTTTAATAGTAGTTATTTAGCCTTACCAGATGGTTCTAATTTTTATGACGGCTTTGGTAGCCCAGAAGATAAAATTGGTGATGGTGTTGCCGAAACTTCGTTTACTATAGGCGGTTATAGTTATACGGTTGATGGTATTAACAATCCTCGTAGTACTAAAAACTTTGAAAATGGTGCTGCCGATATATGGGTTCCTGAAGGAGTAGGTGCGTTATGGGATGCGAATGCAGTTGACCCAACGGCATTCCCTGAACCTATTCAGTAGTTAATTTATCTGAATGATTAAAAGCCAACAATGTTTATTGTTGGCTTTTTGCTTTGTATGGTGGGCATTTAAAACAAGGGTTAAAACTAGGGTAAAAAAGAGGGCTGTTCTATGGCTAAAGTTAGTTATGGTTAACTTTAGTCAGTATTAACATTAACCACTTTACTCTCAATTGCGCCATCACTTAATTGCGTGGTGATGCTGTCACCTTGGGCTAACTGTGTTGTGCTGTTGATCAGCTTGCCGTTTTCATCTCGGGTAATTGAATAACCACGGGCGATGGTTGCCAGTGGGCTGACAATATTTAAATTGTGGGCAAGTTTGGCTAGTTGTAGTTGTTTTGCATCTTTAAGTTGCATCTGCGCGCGTTTTAATCTGCTGTCAAAATCGCTTAGTTTGTTTTGCGCGAGTGTGATTTTTTGGCTTGGGTTGCTGCCGGTTAAGCGTTGCTGTAATAAGTTTATTAGGTTCGTGCGCTGCGTTTGTTGATTTACTATTATTTGTTGCAAGCGTATGGCTAAGTCATCGGCGTGTTGTTGCTGATTTTGTAACTGTTTTACTGGGCTAACTAATGCCAATTGATGAGCAAAGTACTGACCGTTGGCTTTATGGTTTTGCAGCGTTTGCTTAATTAAATGAGTTAGGCGCTGGCGATAATGATTAAGCTGGGTAACTAAGTGCTGATTATCTTTTGAGACTAACTCGGCTGCCGCCGATGGTGTTGCAGCGCGCAGATCGGCGGTGTAATCACTTAAGCTGGTATCGACCTCGTGGCCAACAGCGCTTATTACCGGGATATCACACTCAAATATGGCGCGTACTACAACTTCTTCGTTAAACGACCATAAATCCTCTAATGAGCCACCACCACGGCCAACAATAAGTACATCACATTCATCACGCTCGTTTGCCGCATAAATAGCATCACTAATTTGCTCTGCGGCTAATTCACCTTGTACTAGGGTAGGGTAGATAATGACTTTAATGCCAGGGTTACGACGATTTAATACCGTTAAAATATCTTTAACTGCCGCGCCTGTTGATGATGTAACTACACCTACGGTTTGTACAAATTCAGGAATAGGTTGTTTATATCGGCTGTCGAATAAGCCTTCCATTTGTAATTCGGCTTTAAGTTGTTCAAAGCGTTGTCGTAATAACCCTTCGCCGGCGTCTTCCATTTGTTCAATGATTAATTGAAATTCGCCTCTTGGCTCGTACATCGACACTTTCGCTTTACACAAAACCTGTTGGCCGTTGCCTGGCTTGATGCGCACGAATCTATTGTTGCCTTTAAACATGGCACAACGGACTTGTGATTTGCCATCTTTTAACGATAAATACCAATGACCAGAGCCTGCGGCCATGAAGTTAGATATTTCACCACATAACCATACCGTTCTTAGTTCATTTTCTAAGATGAAACGTACTTTTTTGGTAAGCTCACTTACTTGTAATATATGCTGTTGTGGCGCGTTAAATTGATTCATTGTCGTTCTTTTGCCGATTATTTGTGAAAATCACGTTTATTTACAAAATATAAGTTTACCTGAGCAAACAAAGTGGTTAAAATCCATTCGCAATTATTACTCCATCTATTGGAGTACGACTCCCACATAAGCGAGAATGTTGCAATGCTAAGAATAGCCCAAGAAGCCCTAACCTTTGATGATGTACTACTAGTACCTGCCCACTCAACGGTTTTACCCCACACAGCCAATTTAAAAACCAAACTTACCAGTACAATTGAACTAAATGTACCGATCTTATCTGCGTCTATGGACACAGTAACCGATGCGCGTTTAGCTATTGCACTTGCACAAGAAGGTGGTTTAGGTTTCGTTCATAAAAACATGACGATTGCTGAACAAGCTGCAAATGTTCGTCAAGTTAAGAAATATGAAAGTGGTATTGTCTCAGATCCTGTAACTGTTGGTCCAGATATTAGCATCCGTGACGTATTAGAGCTATCTTACGAGCTTAAATTTTCTGGTTTTCCAGTTGTTGACGCAAAAAATAACTTAGTTGGTATCATTACTTCACGTGATTTACGTTTTGAAACGAACTTAGACCGCAAAGTATCTGAGCTAATGACAGGTAAAGAAAACCTAGTTACCGTTAAGGCTGATGCTAAGCGTGAAGAAATCTTAAACTTAATGCACGAACACCGCATTGAAAAAATCTTAGTGGTTAACGACAACGGTGCCATCATCGGTATGATCACAGCTAAAGATTACCAAAAAGCTGAAAACAAGCCTGATGCATGTAAAGATGAATTAGGTCGTTTACGTGTAGGTGCTGCAGTTGGTGTTGGCGCTGGTACTGATGAGCGTATTGCTGCATTAGTTGAAGCGGGCGTTGATATTTTATTAATCGATACATCGCACGGTCATTCTCAAGGTGTAATTGAAAGAGTAAAAGCGACTCGTGCGCAATACCCTGATTTACAAATCGTTGCTGGTAACATTGCTACTGCTGAAGGCGCTAAAGCGTTAGCAGATGCTGGTGCCAATGCGGTTAAAGTAGGAATTGGCCCAGGTTCAATTTGTACTACTCGTATCGTTACTGGTTGTGGTGTTCCACAAATCACAGCAATCTCTGAAGCCGTTAAAGGTGTTGCAGGTTTAGATATTCCAATTATCGCCGATGGCGGTATTCGTTTCTCTGGTGATATCGCCAAAGCATTAGTTGCTGGCGCTCACTGTGTAATGGTTGGCTCTATGTTAGCTGGTACTGAAGAAGCTCCTGGTGAAGTTGAACTTTACCAAGGTCGTTACTACAAATCATACCGCGGTATGGGCTCTCTTGGCGCGATGAACCAAAAAGAAGGTTCATCGGATCGTTACTTCCAAAAATCTGACGAAGCAGACAAATTAGTACCAGAAGGTATTGAAGGTCGTGTTGCTTATAAAGGTCCTATGGCGGCAATCATTCACCAACAAATTGGTGGTATTCGCAGTGCTATGGGCTTAACCGGTTCAGCTGATATCGAAGAGATGCGTACTAAGCCACAGTTTGTGAAGATCACAGCTGCCGGTATGGGCGAGTCGCACGTACACGATGTAACAATCACAAAAGAAGCGCCTAACTATAGATTGGGCTAATTTTTTGTTGTTAGAGTGGTTATTTCGCTCTATTTCAGGTTATTAGTGTACTCATTTGCAAGAGCAAACTCCGTGCACTAAAACCTGAAATAAAACCAAATTCCTGACTCTAACAAGCAAAAAATGGGTTGATGTAAAAAGCTACTTGTTGTGAAAAATTAAGTTAACTAGTACCAATAATAAAGAAATTAAATTTATAAAGAGCAGTACTGTTTTGCAGTATTGTTCTATTAAAAAAAGAGAACAGACTAATGAGTCAAGATATTCATGATCATCGAATTCTAATTTTAGATTTTGGTTCGCAATACACGCAACTAATTGCACGTCGTGTACGTGAAATTGGTGTTTACTGTGAGCTTTGGGCTTGGGATGTAACCGAAGAACAAATTAAAGGTTTTAACCCAACGGGTATTATCCTTGCTGGTGGCCCTGAGTCGGTAACTGAAGAAAATTCACCGCGTGCTCCTGAGTATGTATTTAATGCCGGCGTGCCTGTTTTAGGTATTTGTTACGGCATGCAAACTATGGCTGAGCAATTAGGCGGTGGTGTTGAGAGTTCAGAGCACAAAGAATTTGGTTACGCTGCGGTTGAAGTAATTGGCGAATCAGCATTATTTAAAGCGATTGAAGATTCAATCGGCGCTAATGGCAATGCATTATTAGACGTATGGATGAGCCATGGCGATAAAGTTTCAGCTATTCCTGCTGGCTTTAAAACTATTGCGCAAACGTCTAGCTGTAAATACGCTGCTATGGCTAATGAAGAAAAGAACTTCTACGGCGTACAATTTCACCCAGAAGTTACTCATACCAAACAAGGTTTGCGTATTTTAGAGCATTTCGTTGTTGATATCTGTAAATGTGAAAAGCTTTGGACTCCTGCAACTATCATCGAAGACGCTATCGCTAAAATGAAAGCACAAATTGGTGATGATGAAGTTATCTTAGGCTTATCAGGTGGTGTTGATTCATCTGTAGTGGCTATGTTGTTGCATCGCGCCATTGGCGATAAGCTTACTTGTGTATTTGTTGATAATGGTTTGCTTCGTTTAAACGAAGGCAAACAAGTAATGGATATGTTTGGTGATCATTTCGGCCTAAACATCATTAAGGTCGATGCTGAAGATCGTTTCCTTGACCGCTTAGCCGGTGAAAGTGAGCCTGAAGCTAAACGTAAAATTATCGGTAATGTATTTATTGATGTTTTTGAAGAAGAATCTAACAAATTAGATAACGCTAAATGGTTAGCACAAGGGACCATTTACCCTGACGTGATCGAATCTGCAGCATCTGCAACAGGTAAAGCGCATGTAATTAAATCTCACCATAACGTTGGTGGCTTACCTGATTACATGAAGTTAGGCTTAGTTGAACCATTACGTGAATTATTTAAAGATGAAGTGCGTAAAATTGGTTTAGAGTTAGGTTTACCTTACGACATGTTATATCGTCACCCGTTTCCTGGACCTGGTTTAGGTGTACGTGTACTTGGCGAAGTAAAGAAAGAGTACTGTGACTTATTACGCCGTGCAGACGCTATCTTTATTGAAGAGCTACACAAACATGATTTATACACAAAAGTAAGCCAAGCATTTACTGTGTTCTTACCAGTAAAATCAGTTGGTGTTATGGGCGATGCTCGTAAATATGATTGGGTTGTATCACTACGTTGTGTTGAAACAATTGATTTCATGACCGCACGTTGGTCACATTTACCTTACGATTTCTTAGGTTTAGTATCTAACCGTATTATCAACGAAATCGATGGTATCTCACGTGTTGTTTACGATATTTCTGGTAAGCCACCAGCAACTATCGAATGGGAATAACCTGTTAGATTATAAATCATTAAAAACGAGTCTTATGACTCGTTTTTTTATGTCAGAAGTAAGCTGTTTTAGCAATTAATCTAATTATGTGGTCTACTTTTTATTGTAAGCATTCGATTTAAAAAAGTATTAGCTGCGGCAGCTATGTAGATAAACAAGTAGGAAAAAAAATGAAAATAATAAAGTGGGTAGCGGCGATATTGATACTTAATGTGTCGTGTTTAAGCCAAGCGAAGAATGCAGAGCCGCAGGTTATACCAAAAATCAGTGTGCAATTATGGTCTGTTAAAAATGAGCTAAAGCAAGATTTTAAAGGAACGCTGCAAAAAATTTCTGCAATGGGCTTTACTGGTGTTGAATTTGCTGGTGACTTTGGTCCTTACAAGAATGATGCTCCCGGTTTAAAGCGCTTTCTCGATAGCTTGAATTTACAAGTAAGTGCAGCTCATGTTCGTTTCTCTGCCTTTGATGAAGATAACTTTGCAAAGTCAGTGGCTTTTTATAAAGCATTAGCAACCGATACCTTGATTATTCCAGGAGATCCACGTTCGGCAGATATTGAGCAAATTGATAGCTTTATTAGCGACTTAAATGAACTGTTTGTGAAATTAAAAAGCCAAGGATTTAAGTTTGGTTTTCATAACCATGACAAAGAATTTAATCAGCATAAAGCCGCAACATTTTGGGATCATATCGCACGTTCAACCCCTAAAGATTTTGTCTTACAAATGGATGTTGGTTGGGTCACTTATGCAGATAAAAATCCTGTTACTTATATTGAGCGCTACCCTGGTAGAACATTAACAACCCACATTAAGGCTAAGTTACCAAATACTGAGCAAGACTTTACTGGCAAGCGCCAAATTGTTGGGGATGATGTTACCGATTGGAATGCGGTATTAAATGCTGAGATTGCTGTTGGTGGAACCGTATGGTTTGTTGTTGAGCAAGAAGAATACCCTGATGGCTTATCACCTTTAGATGCGGTTAAGTTATCTAAACAAGGTTTAGATAAAATTATTAGCGGTTTATAAGACAAAAATGCCAGTCAGCTATTAACTGACTGGCATTAAACTATTTAGTTGTCATATATTTAATTGTAAATATTTACAGCTTTAGAATTAATCATCCATATTTTGATATGCTTGATAGTATATCCACTTATCAATTTTCTTTTCTAATATCGGCATCGGCAGAGCGCCATCAATTAATACTTGTGTGTGGAACTTCTTAATATCAAAATGTTGTCCTAACGCACGAGAAGCTTTATTACGTAGTGAACGAATTTCGCGTTGACCAATTTTATAAGAAACCGCTTGTCCCGGAATAGAGATGTAGCGCTCTACTTCAGAAGTAATGTCACTTTCAGCCATTGATGAGTTATCAGTCATATATTGAATAGCTTGCTCTCGAGTCCAACCAAAGGCGTGTAAACCGGTATCAACCACTAATCGCATGGCGCGTAATTGTTCATCTGATAAACGCCCATACCACTGGTAAGGGTCTTCAAACAGACCCATTTCTTTACCTAAGCTTTCAGCGTATAACGCCCAACCTTCAGAAAATACCGTGTAACCACCGAATTTTCGGAACATAGGTAGACCTTCAACTTCTTGTTGAATAGTTATTTGAAAGTGATGACCCGGTGACGCTTCGTGAATACTTAAGGTTTCTAATAAGAACTTAGGCTGGGATTTAAGGTTGTGAGTATTGATATAAAAAACACCTGGGCGAGAGCCATCTGGTGCAGGCGACTGGTAGCTTGCACCTGCACTTGAAGCCGCTCTAAATGCTTCAACAGCTTTTACTTCATAATCAGCTTTCGGGAAAACTTCAAATAAATCAGGTAAACGTTTATCAATTTTATTTTTAACATCAGTGTAAGCTTTAATTACTTCTTCTTCTGTTTTCCAATAAAATTGTTCATCATTTTTCAAAAACTCAAAAAACGCTGGCAAATCACCTTCAAATTTAACGGTTTCTTTTACCTGTTTCATCTCATTTAAAATTCGAGCAACTTCTTCTTTACCAAACTTATGGATATCTTCAGCAGTTAAAGCAAGCGTAGTATTAACCTCGATTTTATGTTCATACCAAGCTTTACCATTGGGTAAATCGGCTAAGCCAACCGTTGTTCTGGCTTTAGGTAAATATTCATTTTTAATAAAATCATGTAGCTTTTTATAGCTTGGCGCCAATGTTTTCAGTATTAAATCATTATACTTTTTAGTTATTTTTTTCTTATCGCTGGCGCTGATATCTTTGTTATCGGCAAGCATATTCACAGGGCCGTAAAAAACACTGTCTTTAGCATTTTTGACTACATGCGCAGAAAGCTGAGGTAATATTTTTTCAGCGATAGGTTTAGGTAGAACTACACCTTGCTTGATACCTTCGCGCATCATTAAAATTACGCTATCCATATAGGCAACATAACCCTGACTTCTTTTAATGAAATTATCGTAATCTTTTACCGTATTGAAAGGTTGAGCACTCTCTCCTGAGCCTAGCGAGGCAAATGTATTATGAATACCGTGCATTTGATTTATCGGCGTTAGATGACCTTGAAATTTTGCCCCTTTGATGGCTATTTCACGATCACGCTTAAATATCTGGTAGCTCAGTATGTCTTGGCCTTTTAACAAGCTTTCATCTATGTTGTTAATTTGCCCTAAGTATTTTTCCTCTAAAGCTAACTCAGCTGCTAAAGACTCGTTAGTAATAGGGGCACTAAATTTATCGTTATACTCAATTAAGCCTATGTATGTACCGTATATCGGCGACATATCTAAAGTATCTTTAAAGTGCTTATCAAAAATTTGTTGCAGTGCTTGCTTTTCGGTTTCTGGGGTTCGCTCTACTGGTTTTTCTACAGGAGCTGGCTCTGAAGCAGTAACTTCAGTCGCAGCTACTTCACTTTCTGCACTAATTGCAATGTAGGAATTTCCTGCAGTTACTGCGAGGAGTGTTAATGCTAAGATTGATTTTTTCATAGTTTCCACTTTAAAACGATATTTTGATTAAGATGCATAGGGCCAGTAATTAACTCTTATTATAGTGAATTATTAATAACTTGCAGTAACTTCATAAGAAGTAAATTTACGAATATTAATGACACCTGTATCGAAATATAAATACTGACCTTTAATACCCATTAATGTGCCACTTACTTGTGGGGTTTTATCAAAATTAAACGAACTGATCTTCGTTGGGTATTCTAATACCGGGAAATCAATATCTACCACCTCAGCATCTAAACGCTCAAACGCATCTTCCCCATAGTTTAATTTAATATCTGCTAACTTTGCTTCAATTTGCGGGATTAACTCATTCGCTCGAGCTTTTAAATCTAAGGTTTCAGCTTTGCCTTTAAGCATGTTACGCCAGTTGGTTTTATCGGCGATAAACTCAGCTAAAGCGATTTCTACTAAGCCTGAAATAATCCGCGATTTAACCTTAAAGATAGGTAAAGCTTGGTTCGCGCCTTGGTCAATCCAACGGGTTGGTATTTGTGTATGGCGAGTAATACCCACTTTTATCGCTGTGGTATTGGCCAAATAAACGTAATGATCAACAAAACAGTTATCTTCACCCCATTGTGGCTCTCGACAAGTACCTTGGGCGAAATGGCAAGTTTCAGGTTTCATAATACACATGTCGCATTTCGCTAGCTTGGTCATACAAACATAACAAAAACCTTGCGAGTAACTTTTTTTAGTTTTTCGACTACATTCACTACAGTTAATGTTTCCTGAAAAATCTAAGGTTAAGTGCTTTCCAATAAGAGGGTTTAGAGCAAGTGAGTGCTCACCTAGTGGTAGGTTGTATTCAACTTGACCATCATTTAGCTTGGAAGTCATTTTGGCTAAATGGCCAGTAATAGAGTTTGTCATAGTATTGTCTTGGTTCTTATAGTTAGCTTTATCTGAATTGTTTGTTGATTATAATTTTCAGGCCAGATGTTATTAAATTTGAACTTTGCCGCGGTTTGATTTGATTTGTCCGCGTTTATTTTTGCTGTCCATTCTGCGCCTTTGTGAAGCTTTAGTTGGCTTAGTTGCTCTACGCTTTTTTTGTACCACAGTTGCCGTCTTAATAAATTCGATTAAACGGGCAATGGCGGCTTCTTTATTTTTTTCTTGAGTACGAGAGCTTTGTGACTTGATGACAATAATACCATCTTTGGTCATGCGAGAATCACTGTACGCCAAAATTAATTCTTTATATTTATCTGGCAAGGATGATTGTTTTACGTCAAAACGTAAATGAATGGCAGTTGCCACTTTATTGACATTTTGTCCACCCGCACCTTGCGAGCGAATTGCCGAAAATTCAATTTCTTGCTCGTTTAAGTACAGGTTGTTTGATATAACTATCATTAATTTCTGGCCATCTTCCATAGTTGCAGGCCTAGAGTAGCAATATTGAGAAAAATAATAAATGTCAAAGTGTTGGTTTGTTTATGTTTTACGTTGTAAAGACGATAGTTTATATGCCGGTATTACAACAGATATAGCTAGGCGTGTTGCAGAGCATAATGAAGGTGGCGTTAAGTCGGCTAAATACACGCGTAACAGACGGCCTGTAGCTCTTGAGTACTTTGAGCAATGCGATGACAGATCGAGTGCTACCAAACGTGAAATAGCCATTAAAAAACTTACTCGAAAACAAAAACTACTACTCATTTCTAGTTAATTACTATCTAAATTTTTATCTCTGGTCTGATAAGTATTTTAATCTTCGATTTAATACAAATTCACTGTTAAAATACGCGCTCTAATGTGCGTTATATTACGTACTAAAATTTTTTACATCTAGGAAAGTATAAAAAACATGTTTATCGATAAGTATTATAACGAGGAAAATCAAAAGATTAACTTTACGCGTGAGCAGGCAAGTGATTTTGCTAAGCAAGTAGCTGATGATTTTAATCCTATCCATAACGTCGATGCTAAACGTTTTGTTGTACCTGGTGACCTATTATTTGCCATTGTGATTGCAAAGTCTGGTTTGAGCCAAAAAATGACATTTAATTTTTCTGGCATGGTTACCGATGCTGTAAACCTTAATGTACCTGAAAGAGTTGGTAAATTTACCAGCATTACAGATGATAAAGAAAAAGAATACTTAAACTTTTCTGCAGATGCAGAGCATACAAGATGTGAGTCATTAATCGATTCATTAATCCGCTCTTATGTTGGTTTTTCTGGGCAAACTTACCCAAACATTCTTTGTGCTTTAATGAAGAAAAATAACGTAATGATCAACCCTAAGCGTCCTATGATCATGTATGAAAGCATGGAAATTGATTTAAATACCTTAGATGTTAAGTCGGTTTCACTTGAACTGAATAAGCAAGAAACCACACTAAGCGTAGATGGTAAACGTGGTAAGGCACAACTTAAATTTGATTTGATTAGCGAAGGTAAAGTGATTGGCCATGGTGTTAAATACATGGTGCTAAGTGGCTTACGCGAGTATGAACAAGACGTAATGGATGCCGTTAATACTGAATATTACGCAATGAAAGATGCTTACTTAGCTGTTAATTAATTACACTAACACTAAGCGTTACAACTCTATTTCAACGCCTAGCTCTTTATTTAAGTGCTAGGCGTTTTTGTTTACACTCTATGCTGAACTTTTAACTTCTGAGTTTAACCTTTAACCTTCTTATATTTTTTTGGCAGCTTGTTGTTTTTACAAAGCCACCATAACTTTCTCGCCTGTTTTTCCTGTTTTTTTAATTTCTCACCTTGCTTTACGCTATAGCCATTTTTAAGTTTGGATTGTATTTTCTTTAAATCCAGCATAAATGGATCGCATTTAGCTTTTGCTTGAACAGGTTGTGCTAAAAGCATCAACAGAATAGGTGATAGAGCGACTAAAATTTTCATAACATTCCTTGTTAATTGTTGCGAAGGTTTTAGTATAGTTTAATTTTAAATAATGAAATTTAAACTACACTTATAAAACTACAGCAGGAGGCTGTTTATGCCAATTTAATTGAATTGGTATCCTATTTGATTAAGGAAGATCTTATGTGTTTTATAAACAAATCTATAAATATTCTATGGTTATCAATCTTTGCCTGGCTAGGTATTTTTATACCTTATGCAAACGCATCACCCCCGCAATTACAACATGCCAAAAACTATCACGAAAATGTGTCAATAAAAGACTATTTTGTTAGTGAAAAGCTTGATGGTATTCGTGGCTATTGGGATGGTAACAAGCTACTTTCTCGCAATGGTCTGTTAATCTCTACTCCAACCTGGTTTGTAAAAAACTTTCCCAGTTACCCATTAGATGGTGAACTGTGGTTGGGTCGAGGGAATTTCCAACAAGCTTTGAGTATTGTTTCACAAATAAGCCCTTCATCTAGTAATGATGTACGCTGGCAAAAGATGCGCTTTATGATCTTTGATTTACCGAATCATGTAGGAGACTTTAGTGAAAGAGTAAAGAGCATGCGCAGCTTAGTTGCGAAAATTAACTCACCTTACTTAAAAATGATCCCCCAACAAAAAATACAATCTAGGGAGCAGCTGCAAGAGCTTTTAGATGAGGTTGTTAAAAATGACGGTGAAGGGCTTATGCTACACAAATCTAATGGTCAATATACTGTGGGTCGAAATAACAACATTCTCAAATTAAAACCTCATTATGACGCCGAAGCAACTGTGGTTGCTCATTTACCCGGGCAAGGTAAATTTGCCGGCATGTTAGGCTCTCTACTGGTTGAAAATAATGAAGGCGTTCGCTTTAAAGTCGGCACAGGTTTTAGCGTTCAGCAACGGCGTAACCCACCGGCAATAGGCTCAATTATTACTTATAAATATTGGGGTTACACTGAAACTAACGTACCTAGATTTGCCAGTTATTTGAGACAGCGAAAAAGTTTTTAAAATAATCGATAGAATAATAGATAAATGAATTGATAACTTGCTGGCTGGATTACCTTGTATGCTTAGGCAGACAATGGTTAGAATGCTAATAGTGGTTAAATTAATCCAATTAAATGAGATAAGAGCAATAATAAATATGGAATTAGAACTTTGGTTGTCACTCGTAGTTATTTGCATGTTAGGCGCACTCTCTCCAGGGCCTAGTTTAGCCTTAGTGCTACGTAATACCATTTCCGCGGGACATGGGCCGGGATATGCTACTGCAATTAGTCACGGCTTAGGCGTGGCTTTATATGCTGCTATTGCAGTTACCGGTATCGGCTTGGTTATAGTGCAATCACCCGTTGTTTTTCAAGTAGTACAATATACTGGTGCTGCTTTTTTAGTGTATTTAGCCATTAATGCACTGCGCAGTTCGGGTAGTAAAATTGATTTATCTGAAACAGTAAATAAGCTGAAAGTTCATGGCTGGCGTGATGGCTTTTTAATTGCCTTTTTAAACCCTAAGTTGGCGATATTCTTTCTGGCTTTATTTAGCCAATTTGTTGATGTCAATGCCAGCATGCAGCAAAAGCTTATTATGATTTTTAACGTTGGTGGTATCGATACCATTTGGTATTGCCTTGTGGTATTTGGCTTGTCTCGCGGGCCGGTTTTAAACAAGTTAAAATCGAATAGTCATGTTGTTGATAAAGTCACAGGAGTGGTGTTACTCCTGTTAGCTGTCCGCGTTGTTATAAATTAGCTGCCAATATGCCATCAACCTATTCTAGGACTGGACAGTCGCTAACAAAAAAGGAAAAGCACAATGCTTTTCCTTTTTTTTCAATATTAGTTAGTGATTTAGTCTACTTGATGATATTTAAAAATTAACACCTTTAAACCTTTACCCGGCATAGCTTCTTTATAAACCTCTGGCGGGGCAATACTTTCTATGTATTCACAGCTTGGGCATTCCGCTTCGATCATTTGATGAATAAAATCTGCTGATAAATCTGGCGAGTTAAGGCACAGCATCATTAGTCCGCCGTCATTCATTAGTTGTGGTAAACGCCTAATGATTTTAGGGTAATCGCGCTTTATATCGACACTGCCTTTTTGGAACGATGGTGGATCGCTGATTAATAAGTCGTACGGGCCGTGCTTTTTCAAGCGCCCATAAGATTTGAAAATATCGACACCTTCAAACTTAACTTTACTTAATTCATGTTTGTTTAGTCTGTGATTATCACGGCCTTTGGCAAGAGGTGCTTTACTGATATCTATATTAACAACTTTGTCGGCATTTCCGGCAATCGCGGCAATCGAGAATGGGCAAGTATAAGCAAATAGATTCAACACTGTTTTATTAGCGCTGTTGTTTAAAACCCATTGTCGACCATTACGCATATCTAAGAAAATACCATAGTTCTGCGCTTGGCCAAGTTGCACCTGATACTTCAAACCGTGCTCTATGGCAATTAAGTTAGTGACTTCATCACCTAACAAAAGCTCGGTAGGGGCTTTTTCTCTGCATCTGAACTGTACTTGTACACTTTTGCACTCAGCTAGGTTAGTCATTAATAGCTCGGCTTGTTTAGCAAGCCATGCAGAGTCTTCTTCCTTGTATAGAGTAATTAATGCAACCGGTGGCAACCAATCCACGCATACGTGTTCTAGACCTTCGTAGGCATGACCACGACCATGAAATAAACGCCTGCTTTCTAGTAAGTCATCTTGTGAGTATTGGCTAAAAGGAATATGTTCAATCATGGTATTTGTTGAGGATAAAATAGAATTTCAGAGATTTTAACATAAAAAAACCTAGAGTTATTAATTCTAGGTTTTAAAATATTTCTAGTTTCTAGTTTCTAGTTTCTAGTTTCTAGTTTCTAGTTTCTTGTTTTAGCCAAACATTGAATAACCAAAGTAAATTTTAGCTACTGTATTCACTAGAATAACAACCAGTACTACCGGGATAAAAGTACCTAATGAGATATCAACATACTTTGCCATTAAGGTATTAGCAAAGCCTGGATTACCTTCACTAAGCTCGGCGTTTAAGTTGTACTTTTTCCAGCGGTAACTAACGAATAAACAAATCAATAAACCATTCAACGGTAAAATTGTGTCGTAAAACATATCGTAAATCACATCAAATAATGATTTAGTCGCGCCGCCGTAGGTAGTTAGTTCAGTTAAAAATGATACTAAACCAAATGATAATGTAGATAAGGCAGCTAAAATACCACCCCACAAAAACATGTTTCCTAACGCTTTTTTACGAGTTTGTTTTTTCTCATCAATTAAATAAGCAACTGGTACTTCCATAATAGAAACCAGTGACGTGATCGCCGCAAAAAATACTAATAAGAAAAATACTGAGGCAATCACGCTTGCTAAAAAGTAGCCTACGGTAAGCTGTAATGCTAAGAATATTTTAGGTAAGAAAACAAAAATCATCGACACTGAGCTTGAGCTTAAATCATCAGGGTTAATCTCAGGATTAAAAGAGAAAATCGCAGGTAAAATCATTAAACCAGCAATAAATGCTACTGCGGTATCGGTAAGGGCGACTAATTTTGCTGAGTTAGGAATATTAGTTTCTTTACTGATATATGAGCCATAGGTAATTAATATACCCATACCTAGTGATAACGAGAAGAAGGCTTGTGCTAGCGCGCCACTAATTACCGAGGGGGTGATCTTGTCTAAATCAGGTATAATATAAAACTTCAAACCTGCCATAGCATTATCTAAGGTTAATACAAAGATAACTAGTAATATCAGCATGATAAACAAGCCAGGCATCATTACTTTTGCTGCTCGCTCAATACCGTCTTTAACACCTGCTTTTAATATAAAAGCAACTAAACCACCAACACCGGCCATCGCTGTAAATAGATATAATGGGTTGTTGATTATAGTAGAGAAACCTTCGTTACTAGCCAAATAATCTAAATTACCGGTAAGGGTCATGACTAAATAGATTAATATCCAAATAGTTAATACAGTATAAAAAACAGCGATCATAAATGGGGTGATAATGCTCACTAGCCCAGCAAGACGCCAACGCGAATTTTCTCCAGCTAAAGCGCCATAAGCACCTACAGGATTTTTTGCTGTTTTACGACCTATGGCCATTTCAGCCATCATTACCGGTAAACATATAGCAAATACAAAAATAGCGTACATTAATAAAAATGCGCCGCCACCATTTTTAGCTGCGTTTACTGGAAAACCGACAATATTACCAATGCCTACAGCTGAACCAGCTGCTGCTAAGATAAAACCTAATTTTGAACTAAAATGCTCGCGTGGTGCACTCATATAAAAATCCTGATGTAAAAATCGTTATTATTATTCTAATTGATTAAGAAAGTTTTTTTGTTATTTTCAGTAACTGAAAATAGGTGATGCTTGATGCTATCAAGGATTTTCTCTGATGTCTTGTTTCTCATACTCGATTGTTACACTTTACTGTAAACATTTTGCTTATTTACTCTCTGTTGCATCGTCTTCTTGCTTATTTTTTTCTTCTTTCTCAGGGTGCCATTTATAAATTCCCATGATAGTACAGCTGTCATGTCTGTCCATATCGGCATCCGTGATCACTTTATCGCCTCTAGATAAACAACTTGAACTACCCCTTGATACTGTAGCAATTCGCATCATCGCAAACTCTGGATCACAGGTACCAATAAGATCTAATTTATATTGCTCTTTACGGCGGTCAAAAACAATTAAGGCTTTGTTTTCACCTTCAATAGGACTCCAGCTATCCATAGTTCGGTTAAAGCACACTTGGTTAACTTCTTCACCTTGACGAGGATCTACTTTTTTCGGTTGTGCATCGTCAGGGTTAACAGCACAAGCTGATAATAAGCTGACAGAAGACACTAATAAAATATTTTTTAACATAATCTTAAACATAGAAAGACTCACTTATAACGAACTCACTAGTATAACTATAGCTTAAAAATTAATAGCTTAACTATTTATGTAATAAAAAAGCCCTAAATTACTTACTGCAATTTAGGGCTTTATTAACACTAAACTAAATGCTTATTTCAGTGTTATTTGTTGTGACGCTTGTTTGGCAAAGTCAATTAGGTGTGTGCTTTGCTTACCGTTAACTTGAGTAACGGTTACTTCATAGCGACCTTTAAAACCCCTAAAACTTAACTCGCCGGAGTTATTAGTATTGCTAGTTAACTTAGTATGCCAAGTTTCGTGGATAAGTTTGTCGTAAACTTGACCACTTAAGTTAAGCTCACCTTGCTCATTGTATAAATCGGTTAAGTTCCAATGCATAAAAGCATCAGTACTTGGGTGTGAGAAAAATACTGTGATTAAATCGTTAGTAAACTTTGCCTTTAACTCTTCATCAATTTCGAAAAAATCAAATTCGGTCATACTGATAGGTAAACCGAATTCGGCGAATCGGTTAAGTCGGTCGTAAATTTCACTAATAGGCATTGGCCCTTGATAATGTCCTTGTACACACACTTTATCAATAGCGTTATTATCGGTATAAAACTTCATCCAGTCATAATAGGCATCTTGATGCCAAGCATCATAGCGAGACACAATACCGTAATCATTGGCACAACGTTGTGCATTAGGGTTAGCTTCTTTAGCAGCCTTTAGCCACTCAATACTTGCTTCTTTACCGACTATATCGACAAAGTGATGCTCAGGTGATGGCTCATTTATTACATCCCAGTCAATTATTTGCTCAGGGTAAAGCGAAGCAAACTCTTTTACGTGTTTGATTAGCTCTTGTTGAAACTCCTCAGGATGCTTTTTGAAATACTCTTGCTGCTTTTCTATGTCTTTGTGAGCACTGCGGAAACGACCCCAAACTAGTGCATGGCCGCGAACTTTTAAATCGCGTTCAGCAGTCCACTGCATTGCTTTTTCGATAACCTCTGGCTTGTAATAACGCCATTTAAGTGCATTGTTGTACACGACTAAATTACACATTTCTTCAATGTTATTTAATTGCTGTTGCTTTTGCTCTTCGGTTAAGTTTTTCCTCTTGTTATCGAATAACTCTAATGCTTTTAAACCACAACCAAAGCCGTAGTCGTGACGGTTAAGCTCTATGTCAATTTTAGCATTAGTAACGGTTTGATTATTTGCATCAACAAGCTTAATTGCATAGTCCGCTTTACGAGTTTCTTCAATGCGAGCATTCGCTTCTGCGCGCCATGGTGCATCAGCTTGGTGACCAAAATATTTCATTTTTGTCATAGGTAAGCTAGCGACTGTTTGTTGTTGCTGATAATTAACTAATTCGAGCTCGGCAATTTGAATTTGTTGTTTCTCTAAACCGCCTAATAACAAAGCTAAACGCATATTTTTTGTAGCTGTTTTGCCTTTAGTTTTCACTGGTACGAAAAATGTTTGCCACTGTTTAGTTAGCATTAAACGCTTATTTACTAGAGGCTTACCTTTTTGGTTATATCTAAAAAATAAATCCATTTGGCCAACGCTACCATCGGCTATTTCAGATTTTACGCTACGCGCAACAATTTTAAATAAAACTACATCACCTATAGCAACATTGGCATCATCAAAAGCAAATGGTACTTGTATGCCCCAAATTTTTGCCGATTTTTTAAATACGTTAATATCTAAAACCTCAGGGTATTGTTTATTATCAATGGTTGTTTTTGCTATGGTTGCAAATTCATTGTTGGGAACAAGGTTAAGTAGCGCAGGTTTATATTGAACAACCTTGCCACCTTGAGGCGCTGTTTCTTTTTCGACAGCTATAGCTGTTTGGACCATTACTAGGCTAGATAACATTAGCGTACTAATAAAAGTTAGCATTTTTTTTGTTTTTAGTAGTCTTACTTTCGGCATTACTTGGCGCTCACTTTTATTGGTTTAGGTAAGTCCCACTTCATCTTTTTACCCGGTTTACGATACTGGGCATTCGCATCAATTAACCAAGCATCAAGTTTGGCTTTTAACTGTTTTACTTTTTCTGGATTTTGCTTGGCAATGTTGTTGTTTTCGCCTAAATCGTCTTTTAGATTAAATAACTCAACAAAGCCGTCTTGATACCAGTTAATTAATTTCCAATCACCATCAATAACCGCTGAGCTGATACGATCGCCAGTAGAGTTTGGACGAGATATTGGCGAATGCCAAAACATAGGCTCGCGGGTGTAATTTTCACCTTTAGCGGCTTTAACGTAACTTACGCCATCTAAATGATCTTGCGGACTTAACGCTAAGCCAGCAGCTTCGAGAATCGTCGGGTAGTGATCTGTCCCAGTAACTTGCACATCTGATTCACTATTTGCAGCGACAACGCCTGGCCATTTAATAATGTGTGGCACACGAATACCACCGTCATATAACCAACCTTTACCATGCTTATAAGGTAAGTTTGATGTAGCAAGCTCGCGAAGTTTTGGACCACGAGATGATAAACCGCCGTGATCTGAGGTAAAAATAACAATAGTATTTTTATCTAGGCCTAAGGCTTTTAATTTCGCATTTAGTTTACCAACACTGTCATCAACAGACTTAACCATAGCCGCATAAGTCGGATGATTTTGTAGGGTTTTTTGTAATGAAATCCCAGTACCATCAGATTCAAGATCGTATTGCTTTTGACCTTTAACTGGCTTGCGGTCCATTTTCTTTAACTTGTCAGTGAAATAATCAGTATCTTTGCCTAAAGACTCAATTGGGGTATGTACTGCATAATGAGATAGAACAAGTAAAAATGGTTGTTCTTTATGACGCTCAATAAAGCTTAATGCTTCAGTATTCATGCGGTCAGTTAAAAATTCACCTTTGGTGCCTTTAGCACTACCGAAAGTCTGTTTTCCTTTTTTAGATTTAGCGCCCCAAGGATAAAAATAACTGTCAGGTGCGCCGGCTGATGCGGCTAAAATGCTTTCATCAAAACCTTGCGCTTTTGGCCAACCATCGGCCTTTTTACCTAAATGCCATTTGCCAATAAAGCCAGTTGAATAACCGGCTTGTTGTAAATGCTCGGCAAAGGTTACTTTAGCAAGAGGTAATGCATTTAACTTATGATTTGCAAGGCTACTACCGGTGCGAGTTGGTGATTGACCACTCATAAAGCCAATACGAGAAGGTACACAACGCGGGTGAGATACATAAGTATTATTAAATTGCATGCCTTCGCTTGCTAATTGCGTAAGGTTAGGTGATTCATGAAAATCACTACCGTAACTAGCAAGATCTTGACGGCCCATATCATCAGAAATAATTAATACGATATTTGGTTTGATGTTATCAGTCGTTGTGTCTGTGTTGGTTTCGGCATTGGCTTGGTAACTACCTAAGCTAAGTACTAGGCCAGAGACTATTAATCTTAATTTCGGAAATTTCATAAAGTTAACTCTGTTATATTATTTTCAGCTAAAGCAACAATATATGATATCGTTATCAATTGGAACTTACTCACTTTACTAAACATTTACACGCGCCAGGTAAATATGAATGTAAAGTTTTGTAAAAGGGTTAGCGAGATCAGCAATTGTTGTTAATGTTAAAGTTATCTAATTTGATCAGTCTATTTTGTAGGTACTAAAATGAGTGTTATCAATACACAAGCGGTTATTGCCGTGAATCGGTTTGGTTTAGGCGCTAGGGGAGATGAGCTTGCACAAGCAAGTAAAAATCCTAAAGCTTGGTTAAAACAACAATTACAGCCAATTGTCTTTACTAATAAGCTAATGTCATCGAATGAAATGTTTGTTGAATTAGCGAAATTAGGTGAAGCTCGTAAAGCCGCTAAAAAATCTACAAACGCTGATGAAGAATTCAAAAAAAATTCCAAAGACCGTAAGAAATTTTTAACTAAAAGTTACCGTGCTTTGTCTACAGATACTTTCAAAGAAGCGCTAAATTCAAACAATAGCCTTAGTTGGCGCTTGCTCGACTTTTTCTCAAATCACTTTAGCGTAACTGCCTCTGGCCCTGTAATGGGGGCTATATCTGCAACCCTAGAGCGTGAAGCGATTGCGCCAAACTTATTAGGTAATTTTGATGAGATGTTACTCGCCGTAAGCAAACATCCAGCTATGTTAATCTTTTTAAATAACGAAAGATCTTTTGGTCCTAATTCGCGCATTGGTAAAAAAGGCAAAGGCTTAAATGAAAACTTAGCTCGTGAAATATTAGAGCTACATACGTTAGGTGTTGATGGCGGCTATAAACAAGCAGACGTTATCGAATTAGCTAAAGGTATCACAGGTTGGAGTGTGGCTAACCCCCGTAAAGATGACAGTGTTGGGTTTATCTATCGAGCTGCTGGTAAAGAGCCTGGCAACAGAATGTTATTAGGTAAAACCTATAAACAAAATAACATGGCGCAAGGGGAGGCTATGCTTAAAGATTTAGGCAACCACCCAAAAACTGCGCACTATGTTTGTACTAAGTTAGTGAAACATTTTATTAGTGACAAGCCTTCTCCTGATCTAGTACAAAAACTGGTTAGTACCTGGCAAAAAAGCGGCGGTAATATTAAGCAAGTTATGACAACTCTGATCGATTCTGATTGGTCTTGGCAGGCAGACAGTCAAAAGTTTAAAACGCCGAGAGAATTTGTTATGTCATCGCTGCGCGCAGTGGGTAGAAAAGAGATAAAGCATAAAGAGTTATTTTTTACGTTAATGACTTTTGGTCAACAACCTATGCAAGCAGGTTCACCTGCTGGTTACAGTGATGAGCAACAAGATTGGGATGGCGCTAATGCGTTAATGAGTAAAATTGATTGGGTGGCATTATTAGCTCGAAAAACTAAAGCAAATGCTGAAAAGGTTATGGCTAAAACCTTAGCTTTAACACCTGAGGTGTCTACTTATAAGGCAGTTGTTAGGGCTGAAAGTAGAACACAAGCTTTAGCATTACTGCTACTAAGCCCTGAATTTTTAAGAAGATAACTGGAGAGTCATAATGAAAAGACGCCAATTTGTAAAAATGCTCGGTGCATCTGCCTCATTAGTCATGATGCAATCTCCAGTGCTAGCGGCAATAAATAAAAGTCATAAAAAGCCGGCTAAAGTTGTTTGGTTGGTATTAAGAGGGGGGATGGACTCTCTGCATACCGTTGTACCTTATAACGACCCAGATTATGCATCACTAAGACCGAAGTTAGCTAAAACATTTAAAAATGATTTATTGCCATTAAATTCAGATTTTGCTCTGCATCCGTCACTTAAACATATGCACAGTTTATATAAAAATAAACAAATGATGCCTATTGTCGCGGTTGGTTCAGGTTATCCTAAGCGATCTCATTTTGATGGCCAAGATTTTTTAGAAAGTGGCTTAACTACGATGGATCATGATACCGGCTGGTTAGGGCGAGCGATTAACTTATTACAAGTGCAGCCCAACAGTAAAGCATTAGCTGTGGCTAATTCAGTGCCGATTAGTTTACGCGATACTGAAAAAGTCAGTACTTGGTACCCATCGAATCTAAAAGATGCCGATGAAAATATCTATGAATCATTAATGGATCTATATCAAGAGGATGAACTGCTATCATCACGCTTAAATGAAGGCTTAAATACTCAAGACATGGCAGGTAATAGCAAAACTAAGAAGAAGGGTAAGTTTGTTGATTTGGCTCGTGCATGTGGAAA
Source organism: Thalassotalea sp. (assembly GCA_029237915.1). Lineage (GTDB taxonomy): Bacteria > Pseudomonadota > Gammaproteobacteria > Enterobacterales > Alteromonadaceae > Thalassotalea_A. The sequence continues at coordinate 45,049 of JAQWHD010000016.1, forward strand.
ACTATTAGCCAGTAATAATGATACTGACTGTGCCATGCTCGAAGTTGGTGGTTGGGACACTCATAATAACCAATCATTTCGCTTAGCTCGGCAGCTTACAGACCTAGATAATGGTATTGCAGCGCTTCAAGAAGAGCTTGCAGATGACTGGCAAAATACAGTAGTTATGGTTGCTACAGAATTTGGCCGTACCGCGAAAGAAAATGGTACCGGAGGTACTGACCATGGTACTGGTGGTGCTATGTTTATGCTTGGCGGTGCTGTAAATGGCGGTAAGGTACTTGGACAATGGCCTGGTTTGAAACAAGAACAACTATTTGAAGGTCGCGATTTAATGCCAACGACAAGCACTTTTTCTTGGATTGCTACCGTGTTGCAGCAACATTGGCAGTTATCTAACGATGATATTTCAAAAGTATTCCCAAGTGCTCCAGCTTACAAGGTTAAATTAACAACTTAATTTAGCGAATAAAGCTTATTTCAGGGCGGGACAAATGATAGAAAAAAGCCTTAATATAAATATTAAGGCTTTTTATACCAATTTCATTAATTAAGTGAACTATGTTTTCATGAGAAAAAATGGATAAATACAAGGCATAAAATTTAGTAAGTAGTTATTCTACTTATAAATTTAATAACGCAGTAGTTATTCATTTTAGCCATTAAAAGTGAGCAGTAAATTAACGAACTTGGTATTATGCTTTTAAACTAGTTGAGTTTCTCAGTACAAGTTTACATGGAAACTGAGTTTGAACCTCAGAGTAATCTTGCTTTTGCATGTGCAAAATTAACTTTTTAACCGCGTGTTTTGCAATGTCGCATATCGGCTGTTTTACGGTAGTAATTGACGGCCAAATTTGCTGTGAAACAGGGGCATCATCATAGCCAGCGACAGACAGCTCTGAAGGTATATTAATTTTCATCTGCGCTGCAACCTTTAAAACCGCCGCAGCCATATAATCATTACAGGCAAAAATAGCCGTTGGTCGATGCTCTTGGGTTAACAGTTGGCGTGCACAAATCTCGCCTGATTCAAAAGTAAACTCACCTTGTTTTACCAACTCATCATAAACTGGCATATCAACCTCAGTTAAAGCTCTTTGATAGCCTTCAAACCTTTTTGGCGTTGCGCCAAAATCTTTATGGCCTTTGATGATCGCGATATCAGTGTGGCCTAAAGAAATTAGAAACTTAGTAATGTCATAAGCGGCTTGTTCATCGTCTGAGCAAACAAATGGTGAATTATGATCGCGGTTAAACGGTGATATGCGAGCAAACGGGATCTTGTTATCTTCTAGTAGCTTAATCAACTCTGGGTTATCACATAATGGATGAGTCAGTAATATACCGTCTTGTCTGGCGTGAGTGATTAATGTTTCAATGTTTTGAATTAAATTTGGTTGGTTATGATCACAAGGCTGAATTTGCAAATTATAGCCTTGTTCATTGGCTTGGGCGATGGCGCCATTTTGTAACTCTAAAACATAACCTGGGTTTGGGTTAGAATATAACAAGGTAATAATAAAACTGCGTTGGCCGCGTAAGGCACTGGCCATAGGGTTTTTCTTAAAGCCTAATTCATCAACTGCTTTTTGCACTAATTCTTGCATAGCAGGGCGCACATTAGGTTCATTATTAATAACCCGTGACACCGTTTTAACTGATACTCCAGCTAATTTTGCTACATCCTTGATGGTTGATCTCAAAGTAAATCCTTAGAATTATCAAAACTTGTGAATAGTGTGTTATATAACTATATGATTGCATTAGACCGTATTATTAACTAATTAGCAATATAGACGGCATAAAAAAGGCTCACATAGCTATGCGAGCCTTAAAGTTATTTAAAAGTAGAGTGCTTTTATTTGGTTTTTTGTTTTTTAGGCAAACGTTTTTTATCGTGTTTCATAAAGTCACGTAAACCGTCTTCACCATCTTCTTTTAACCAATGCTCAGGGAATTCAGCCGCTTTTGAACGACCTTCTTCACGGTAAACTGCACCAGAACTAAACTTCTCAGTAAATGGTACGGTATGTTCACCTTTATTGTTGGCTAAAAGGGTGAATAATTTGCCGCGCATTTCAACTTTAACAGCTAAATACTTAGGGTCGTCAATCAGGTTAACCATTTCTTTCGGGTCGTTCTTTAAGTCGTATAACTCTTCTGTATCCCAAACACCGTGGTATTGGATAATTTTGAAGTTATCTGAACGTAAAGCAAAGGTTGTTGGCGTAGAAGGGTAGTTAAACTCCCAGTAATATTCGTATAAGAAGTTGTTGCGCCATTCACCTTTTGCTTTGCCTTGAGCAAGGTCTAAAAAGCTTTTACCGTCAAAATGTTTAGGGCTTGCAACACCAGCCATTTCAAGTAATGTTGGCGCGATATCAATATTAGCAACCATTTCAGTTACTACCTTACCCGCTTCTAAATAACCAGGAGCATAGGCAAGTAAAGGTACACGCATTGACTCTTCATAAGCATTACGTTTGTCGATAAGACCGTGCTCACCAAACATAAAGCCGTTGTCACCCATTAAGATAACCGTGGTGTTTTCAGTTAAATTGTTTTCTTCTAACCAAGTTAAGATACGACCTAAGCTGTCATCAACTGCGCCAATTGCTCGATGATATTGCTTTTTATAAGATTGTACGTCTAAAGAGCTATGGTAAGGAAAATCAACACCATGCCATGAGTTACGTTGGTTCTGCACCCACATTGGCTTACCTTTGCGGTTTTCAGGAGTGTCTGCTTGGCTTGCCGGTACTGGTAAGGTTACATCTTCATATAGGTTTTCATGGCGTTTAGCTGGTGAAAAGTTAGCATGAACCGCTTTATGTGAAAGGTATAGCATGAATGGCTTACTTTCATCACGTTCGGTTAACCAATCAATTGAGTAATCAGTTAGTTCATCCGTAATGTAACCAGTTTGCGGTACTCGCTTACCATTAATGTTAAATGTGTATGGCTTACCATTTGGCATAGTTTTAGGGTAGTAAATACCTTGGCCAGGGAAACTTAACCAGTAATCAAAGCCATTTTGAGGCATATCACTTACGCCATGGCCAGCAGACTCACCCATGTGCCATTTACCGATAAATGCCGTTTGGTAGCCGGCATCTTGTAAGTATTCAGGGAAGAAAATAGTACCTTCACGAGCTGGCTTATTGTTATCTACTACCCCATGGTTGTGCATGTATTGGCCAGTTAATATTGAAGCTCGGCTTGGTGAGCAAAGTGCTGTAGTAACGAATGCATTTTTAAAGTGTATGCCTTCATTTGCTAACTTATCCATATTAGGTGTATTGAGGATAGGATTTAAAATACCTAATTCGTCATAACGTTGATCATCAGTTAGAACATAAATGATATTACGTTTTGTATTTGCTGCTTTTTCAGCGGCTTGTACTAAAGTTGTTTGACCAAACAAAGCAAACAAAGAGCTTGCCCCAAGAAGCAAAACCTTCCATGTATTACGTGTTGTTTTAGTTATATTTGATTTCAACATTAACTCCGTAGTGAAATGTACCTATTACACTATGCCAAAAGACAAAGTTACAGGTATGATAGTAAAATATGGAATCATTAAACACCCCCTTGACACCGTTGTCAAGGGGGTGTTTAATGTGATCACTAATTTTTATAAGAATTATAACTATGAAATCAACAATTGCGTTACCTATTAGCACTCTGTTTATGGCGTTGAACCTGCTCTCAACCCCTGTTAAATCGGCAGATTTACTTCCTTATCAAAATAAAGATTTATCAGCGCAGCAACGTGTCGATGACTTGATTACGCGCATGACTTTGCGAGAAAAAGCAGGACAAATGAGCCAATTTGTTGGCCTTGAACATATAAAAGAGTCTGAATCTAAATTAACGGCTGAGCAATTAAATAGCTCTGACGCGCATGGTTTCTATCCAGGCCTTCGTCCTGCCGATTTACTAGAGATGATAGAAAAGAGTGAAATTGGCTCTTTTTTACATGTAGTTAATATTAAAGAAGCCAACGAATTACAAAAACACGCGATGAAGTCGCGTTTAGGTATTCCATTAATTATTGGTATTGATGCGATTCATGGTAATGCTTTAGTTAGTGGTGCAACGGTTTATCCATCGCCAATTAGTGCGGCGAGCTCGTTTAACTTAGACCTAGTTAAAAAGTCGTCCGTTGAAACAGCCAAAGAAATGCGTGCCAATGGCTCGCACTGGACCTTTACACCAAACGTAGATATTGTTCGCGATCCTCGTTGGGGCCGAGTAGGTGAAACGTTTGGTGAAGACCCATTCTTAGTAGCTAAAATGGGTGTGGCTACTGTTGAAGGTCTACAGCAAACTGATTTTAAAGGTTATGACAAAGTAATAGCTAACGCTAAGCATTTTGTTGGTGGTGGTGACTCTATTAATGGTTTAAATATCGCACCTCTTGATGTATCCGAGCGCACCTTAAGACAAGATTACTTCCCTCCATTTAAAGAGGTGATTGATGCTGGCGTATTTACCATTATGGCAGCTCATAATGAAGTTAACGGCGTACCATCTCATGGTAATAAATTTTTATTAAATGATGTACTTCGTGGTGAATGGGATTTCCCTGGTTTTGTGGTAAGTGACTGGCTTGATGTTGATCGCTTAAAAACCTTACATAAAGTTGTACCAACTCATAAAGATGCAGTGCATTTAACGGTAGATTCAGGCATGGATATGAACATGCATGGCCCTCAATTTGCAGGCCCAATTATTGAGTTAGTAAACGAAGGGCGTTTAACTGAAGAGCGAATTGACGCATCAGTTAAACCAATCTTGTTAGCTAAATTTCGTTTAGGTTTGTTTGATAATCCTTATGTCGATGAAACGCTGCGCGATAGAGTCAACTTTAATATTGAACATCAGCAAACAGCATTAGCTATGGCCCGTGAATCGATTGTATTATTGAAAAATGACAACAATGTTTTACCACTTAAAAATGTGAAAAATGTTTTTGTCACAGGTCCAAATGCTGATGCTCATACCATATTAGGTGATTGGTCATTACCTCAGCCTGAAGACAAGGTAACAACTGTTTTAGAAGGTCTGCAACAGGTTAGCGCTAAAAGCATTAAACTTGATTACTTAGATGTAGGTAAACAAGTAAAAGTGTTAACGGATGAGCAAATAAGCGAAGCCGCTGAACGTGCAAAATCTGCCGATGTTAGTATTGTTGTCGTTGGTGAAAATCCATTACGCTTTGATAATGAAGGCAAAACCTCTGGTGAAAACGTTGCTCGCGCGAACCTAGATTTATACGGTAAACAACTTGAGCTGATCAAAGCTATCCACGCAGCTGGTAAGCCAGTTATTGTGGTGTTAATCAATGGTCGTCCGGTTTCTGAACCATGGTTAGTGGATAATGTTGACGCTATTGTTGAAGCATGGGAGCCAGGAAGTTTTGGTGGACAAGCTGTTGCCGAGATCTTATACGGTAAAGTAAACCCTAGCGCGAAAATGCCAATTTCAGTACCTTATAGTGCTGGCCACATTCAATCTATTTATAATCATAAACCATCGACTTACTTTAAACGTTACGTTGATTCACCGACTAAAAACTTATACGAATTTGGTTTTGGCTTAAGCTATAGCACATTTACTTATTCTGATTTATCAATCGATAAAAGCTCTATTAGTAAAGATGGTAGTGCCACTGTAACGGTGAAAGTCACTAATACCAGTAACGTTGCCGGCGATGAAGTTGTACAACTTTACATTAATGACAATTACAGCCAAGTCACACGTCCTGTAAAAGAGCTAAAAGGTTTTGAACGTATATCTTTAGCTGCTAAAGAAACTAAACAAGTAAGCTTTGCAATTACTCCTGAACTGTTAGCGTATTACAATTTAGCTATGCAGTATGGTGTTGAGGCCGGTGACTTTACTCTTATGATCGGTTCGTCATCACGCGATAGCGATTTAAAAACAATTCAGTTAAACGTGAATTAATAGGACTATGATGAAATTTTCAAAAATTGTTAAGGCGCTTTCAGTAACTTTAGCGTGTTTGCCGTTAGCGTTAAATGCTGCCGAGCAGGTTAAGCAACCTAATATCTTATTTATCGCGGTTGATGACTTAAAGCCATTGGCGGGCGCTTATGGTGATAAACAAGTTATAACACCTAATATTGATGCCATCGCGAACCAAGGCACTATGTTTGCCAATGCTTATTCGCAGTGGCCAGTTTGCGGGCCATCACGAATGAGTTTACTTACTGGTTTTCGACCAGAAACTAACGGTATTATGAATTTAAAAGATAATATCCGCGATGTTAACCCTGATGTTGTTACCTTGCCACAGCTGTTTAGACAAAATGGCTATGAAACGGCTGCAGTTGGTAAAATCTTTGATCCGCGTAATGTCGATAGCCGTCAAACTGACGACCCGGCTTCATGGAGCATACCTTATCAACAACCAACATCTACCGTTAAGGGCAAGCAAAAGTTAGCGGTTGAATCTTTAGAGCATCCTATTGAAAAATTTGTTGATGGTAATATTAATGCCCGTGGTATTAAGTTGCTTAAACAAATGGCTAATAAAGATAAACCTTTCTTTTTAGCTATTGGTTATAAACGTCCACATTTACCATTTACCGCGCCAAAACAGTTTTTTGACTTATACAATCCAGCTGATTTTACTTTAGAGCCTTTTCAACAAGCGCCTAAGAATAGTAATCCCAAGTATATTTTAAATAACAATGGCGAAATGCGCACGTATAAGCCAACCCCAAAAGCGGGTGAAAAGATTAAACCTTACCCTAAAGGTGCCTTTTCAGAGGCGCATCAGCGTGAGCTTATTCATGGCTACTATGCAGCGGTGAGCTTTGTTGATAGTTTAGTCGGTGATTTAATGGCCGAGCTAGAAAAAACTGGTGAAGCAGATAATACCATTATTGTCTTTTGGGGCGATCATGGCTTCCACTTAGGTGACCATGGGATGTGGGGCAAACATACCACTATGGAAAAAGCCAATCATGTACCACTTATTATTAAGCTTCCTGGTCAAAAAACTAGCGTTTATAACAAACCGGTTGGTTTAATGGATATCTTCCCAACGCTTACTGAATTAGCTAAGTTAAAAGCTCCTAAAGGTTTGCAGGGAGATTCATTAGTCCCAGCTATAAATGAGTTACCTGAATCAAAACAACCAGTAGCAATTAGCCAGTACAAACGCGGCGGTGCTTTTGGTTATTCTATGCGTACAGAAAACTATCGGTACACTGAATGGTTAAGCAAGCATAAGAAAGTTGTGTATCGTGATTTATACGACATGACGAATGATCCAGGTGAAACTGTTAACGTAGTTGATGACGCAAAATATAAAGACGTTGCCGCTAAATTAGCTAAGCTTTTACGCGAAAACTCTTCTGGATTGAAACGCTTATAAGTTTTAAATCTTATTGAAGGCTAGAGCACAGTTGCGCTAGCCTTTTTACATCAAACGTGAAATGTTAAAAAGTTGTTGATATAGGCCTCGACTTTTAAGATGATTTTAAAAGTCGATAGTGCTTATACTTGCTGGTACTATTAAAGTTAAACCAAGTTTACTAAGTTTTCTCCCATCAGTGAAAAAGTTAATAGAATTGGGATTAAATCTTTCCTCATATAATTATAAAAAATAGGTTCTTTGTGAAATTTATCGCTTTTGTTTTAACCTCGTTCGTTACCGTTATGCTTATTACATCTAGTTTAATCAGTGTTAATGCTTTCGCCCAAGGCGATGGTGCTTGTGTCGATTGCCATACTGAGCAAACAAGTAAATGGCAGCAGTCTGATCACGCCAAAGCAATGGCTATAGCCGATGAAACAACGGTTAAAGCTAACTTTAATAAGCAAACTGCAGAGCACTATGGGCAAAAAGCTTATTTTTATAAAAGCAAAGGTAAGTTTTTTGTTGATATTTCTTATGATGATAAAGTTGAAACCTTAGCGATTGCTTATACGTTTGGTCATTATCCTCTGCAACAATACTTAGTAGAAACTAAAAAAGGTAGCTATCAGGTTTTGCCTTTTGCATGGGATAGTCGAACGATAGAAGAGGGCGGTCAACGTTGGTACCACAACTACGCTAATGAAGAAATAAAACCTGAAGATAGATTGCATTGGCGTCAACCGCTACAAAACTGGAATGGCATGTGCGCCGATTGTCATTCGGATGGTTTAGAGCGAAACTATGATGCTAAAAATAATAGCTTTGCCTCAGAGTTTTCTAATATCAATGTTGGTTGTGTGTCTTGTCATGGTGACAAAGACGAACACAGTGAGCAAGCAACGCAAGATAAAGCTAAGCCGAAATCTAATCACTCATCTAATTCATCTACGGCTAGTTCTGGCATGTGGAAGCGTAAGTTTGGTGAAGATACCGCCAAGTGGGTTGGTGAAAAACGTGATAATAGTTTTATGGATAACTGTTTTTCTTGTCATTCCCTGCGTGCACCGCTAACTGATGGCATTAAGCCAAATAGTCACTTTTTAGATCAGTTTACTCCGCAATTATTGCAAGCTCCTGCATATCATGTTGATGGTCAAATTAAAGAAGAAGTCTATGTTTATGGCTCTTTTTTACAGTCGAAGATGTTTGCTAAAGGTGTTAATTGTATTGATTGTCATGATCAACATACGATGAAAGTAAAAATCCCTGGTAATGGTTTATGTTTACAATGTCATGCCAGTGAAGTCTTTGATAAACCAGAGCATCACAATCATGAAAATGGTAGCGATGGTGCACAATGTGTAAATTGTCATATGCCAGAGAACCGTTATATGGGAGTTGATGACAGACGCGATCACAGCTTTAAAATTCCTCGCCCGGAATTATCAGAGCAGTACTCATCACCTAATGCTTGTACTACGTGTCATGAAGGCAAAGACAATCAATGGGCTTTAGGATTTATGCAGTCTTGGAAAATAAAACCTCGCAGCAATAGCCAAACTCAACAAGATTTCTTTACCTTAAAATCAGGACAGCCGCTACCTGTTGATGCGCATTTAGCAATTGTTGGCGATGAAAATATTGACGTTATTAGCCGTGCCACTGCACTGCAAATGTTAGTGTTTAGTACACAAGAAATAAGTGCTGATACACTTAAGCCTTATTTACATCACCAGCAAGAGTTATTAAGACTGGCTGCAGCAAGTGTTGGTACCTTAATTAATCCTGGTTTTAGAGCCCAAGCGTTAAGTCATTTACTAAATGATCCAAGAAAAGCGATTCGAGTAGCTGCAGCGCGCACATTAGTTGATGTTTATATTCCGCAAGCGGATTTAGCAAGCTTTAATAAGGCATTTAAAGAGTTAACTGTATCGCTAGAGCAAAGTGGCTGGCGCGGAGAAGGGCGTTTAAATCAAGGCTTGTTAGAGATTGATAAGTCGAACTACTCAAGTGCTGAAAAACACTTTAAAGAAGCGATCCGAGTTGAACCTTATTTTGACGCTGCTTACAGTAACTTAGCTGAGTTTTACCGTATGCAAAATAAACCAGCACAAGTTATTTCAGTATATAATTCGGGTATTAATAAAGTACCGGCATCGGCATTATTGCATTATGGTTATGGTTTGCACTTAATAAGAAATCAGCAGCTTGGCAAAGCGATACCACTATTTAAAAAATCTATGCTGCTAGACCCAAGCAATGCACAATATGCTTATGTTTATGCTTTATCAATTGATGGTACGGGTGATACTAAGCAGGCGATTGAAATTTTGAAATCGATAATTGGCAATTACTCGCAAAATCAACAATTGGTTGAACTCGGTCTTTCATTTGCGCAAAAACTACAAGACAAAGCCAGTTTTGATTACTTTATGGGGTTAAGGGGTACTTACTAACCTTTTGCTGGGTAGATGCTAATGTACAGTTTCTAGTTTCTAGTTTTAGCTTCTAGTTTCTCATTTTAGCTTCTTCGATAGCGCATATGTAAAATTTGTACCCGCTCTACATAGGTTTTTGTTTCAGCATATGGAGGTACGCCTCCATATCTTTTTACCGCACCTTCTCCTGCATTATAAGCGGCAGCGACTAATTCGATGTTGCCGCGATACTTCTTAAATAGTTTGGCTAAATGCTTAGTGCCACCTTGGATATTTTGTTTAGCAACGAACGAGTCTTTAACACCTAATTCTTTTGCCGTAGCCGGCATTAATTGCATTAAACCTTGGGCGCCAACTTTTGATAAAGCGCGTTCTTTAAAGTGAGATTCAGCGTGAATTATTGCCCTGATTAACGCAGGTTCAACATTATAAGTAAATGCCATTTCATCAATAATGGAGGCGAAAGCTTTAGTATTTAACGGGGTTTTATACCAATTAACCATAGAGCTGACATTACAGGCAAAACAACCAACTTTAACCAGTTTGTATTGCACACCTTGCGGCTCAACGTCGCTAAATGAAGGCACACCCGACTTAGATCTGTATTTATAAACTAAGGTATCGGCAGCAAAGCTAGGCATAGAAAAAACACAAGCCCAGGCTGAAGCCAAAAGTAAGCGACGGTATGGAATATTCGAGGTAGTGATGCTTTGGTTGTTAATGTATTGCATGCTCATATTATTGTTATTAAATTAGTATTATTGCTCTTGCTATAACATTGAGTATAGCAATTAAATTACTGTGTAATCTCATTTAAAGTGATTCATTAGTGTTGGCTTTATTTTTAAAGTCAGCTAGAACTATTTCTAGGGCGGCTACAGCGGTTTCGGTAGAGACATTGTTTTCTTCTAGTAGCTGGATTAGATCCACGGCGAGAAGCACATGTTTTGGTGCGTTTTTTAACGAAGACATAGTTTGCCTTATTTAAATGATTATAGTTCTGATATACTTACGTTACCGAAACAAGGAACAAATATCTACAGCGTTAATGTTGTAGAGTAAACACAAGTGATATTGTTATGAACCGCAAAAAGAAAATAAACTCAATTTTAAAAGCCAAACTTAAAAAAGCTAACGCTAAATTAAGTAATTCAAACAAAGAGCGTTATATCTCAAAGGCTGAACGTGCAAAGCTAGAAGCGGCTGAACAAGAGAATTCAGAAACCGCATCATAAGCAGTTTCTGTTAGATGTTCAAATCCGAATTGAGTTGCGATTAACTGCTTTTCACCACATCAATAAACTTATCTAAATCTGCAGCATCATTATATATGTGAGGTGACACTCGCATTCCTAAGTGCCTTGCATCAACGCTTATATTATTATTTGCCAGAGCCGACAGAATACTTTGTTGTTTATCTTTAAAGTCTAAAATCATGGTGCCACTGCGTTTATCATGCGCAATAGGTGAGACTAATTGCTCACTAAACTCAGCGACTACTTTATCTATCATTGCCTGATTATGAGCTCTGATCACACCTGAGCCCAGCTTAGCAAAGTAATTAATACTGTGAGTACTTAATGCAAACGGCGCGATTGATGGCGTGCCACCCCAAAACATCATAGCTGAGTCTTGATATTTAAAATTATGGATATCAAATTCAAACGGATTTTCATGAGAAAACCAACCGACATCTTTCGGCTGACATAATGCTATTTGCTTCGGGTTAACCCATAAATAAGCCGAGCCAGGGCCTCCACATAACCATTTAACACTAGAGCCAAGCATAAAGTCAGGTTGTTGCTTACTTAAATCTAATGGGATCACACCCGCCGATTGGGCAATATCTAAAATAGAGAGCGAATTGTTGCTTCTGGTTAATTCTAATAATTGTGATACTGGCGCAAGCTGACCGGTATTTGAGTAAGCATTGCTAATAAATACCAAATCAACATCTGCAGTTAAATGTTCAGACCAAACATTGAGATCGGTAATATCTAACTCTTTATTGATAAAGCGAATAATTGCGCAATCAGGTAATGACTTTTGTAGAGCAAAGCCCATACTTGGAAAATCGGCTTCACTCATTAACACCACAATGTTGTTTGACTGTAATCGAGCATGAGCCATTACTATTTTAGTTAGCGCACTGGACAAGTTTACTTGTGGACAAAAATCATCGGCATTAGCGTTAAATAAACGAGCTAGAGCAGACTTAAAGTTCTCTATGATAGCTAGCCAGTCACCCCAAGGTTCACGGCCACTTTCTTGCCAAGGGGCTAAAAAGCTATCTTTAAAGGCTTGCTCAGTAGTTTTTAATGGACGGCCAACTGAATGGTTGAGCAAGTAACAGCTATCCGCTAGTAAAAAATCATCTTTGTACATTATGAGCGCCTTAACTTAACGTTGCTTTTAAGGTATTTATATCATCAAAACGGGTACGTATGTCACCTCGCTTTGTTGCTGCGCGTCTGTCTTTTAGCTTTTCTAAAGAGTCAATAAGCACATGTAAAGGTGGTCCACTTGCCGTTACTTTAGACATGTGTTGTTGTCCCATTGTGGTGGCGGCTTGTGCGATATACTTTTTAACTAATTGTTCATGATGCTGAATGGCGGTGGCACCGTGTAATTTGCATACATCTAAAAATAAACTTAAATTCTCTTGATACCAACTTTGCGTATGACAATTACTTGCTGCTAAAAAGTCGTCCATTATGCTTGTTCTGCGCATACAATCTCGTAATATCAATTGATCTTCAGGCATCATAAATAAAAATTTATCTACTAACATTTGCGAATAGGAAGGCTCATTGGCAGAGCACAAACCCAGTTGTAAATCGAGTACATTAATTCCGGCAAAATCACCAGCATTGGCGCCACGATATACTTCTTTACCGACACGATAAGGTTTGTAATAGGGGCGAACTTGATAGAAAAAAGCGTCAGTATCAAGCTTATTGAATAGTTGCTTATTTGAGTCGATAACGTCAATTAGGGCTTGCTTGGCAACTTTCAATAAATCGGCTGCAATAGGGTGAGAAATACCTAATGGTTGGATTTTTATTAATGCATCTGCCGCTCGTTTATAAGCTAAAATGCCTTTAGTGTTGTAATCAATAAAGATCTCTTCAGCATCTAAATCGGTAAAACGTTTATAGGTGCCATTAACGGCTTTGTTGTGTGTGGTTAAATGAGCAGTAGCAAAACGTGGCGTAACACCAATTGATGCGCCTATGTGCATGGCAAGTGCCGAAGCCTCTGTTAGTGGAGAGGTGCGCTCGCGTGAAGGCTCGGTAATTTCATGGCGACGACACGCCGCCATATAAAGGCCGACATTACCTAATAAATCAAATGCATTGTCAAAGCCGTTATCGGTATTACCTTCGGCTAATAAAGGGTGGATCAACTCTTCCCCTTCATGTTGTAGTTGTTGTTTTAATTCTTCACCAACGTTTTCTACATTGGCTTTATCTTCTTGTGCCCAATAAATCGTTTCTAGTTCACTGTTTATTTTGCAAAAATTCCCTCTGATCCATTGATCAAAAGCTCGTGAGTTTGCCGTCATATCTGTCTCTGATATTTATTATAATAATACGCTGATGTTAACAGAGTGTGGGCGCGTTATTTTGTCAATTAATAGTAAATTTATTCGAATAATTAGCGTATTGTGCTATTTTAAGTGGATAAATTAGAGAATATAACTCAGAGTGTGTTTTTTGTATAAATTGGATAGTAAAGATAAAGCTATTGTTGAAATATTACAAAAGCAAGGGCGTATATCTATTTCAGATTTAGCCCAGCAAGTAAGTTTATCTGATAAGCCTTGTTTGCGTAGAGTAAAGAAACTAGAGCAGAGCGGCGTTATTGAAGGTTACAGCGCCATTATAAATAGGCGGGCAGTAGATCACAGTGTACTGGTTTATGCATTTGTACGTTTAGCTGCTAACACTGATACTCTAGCGCAAAAATTTGAGCAAACCTTAGTCGATTTAGAGCATGTTTTAGAATGCTCGGTAGTGACAGGATCTTATGACTACTTGTTAAAGATCGTAGCTGAGGATCTAGAAAGCTATGAGAGCTTTGTTAAAAAATCATTGGGCAGATTAGATTTTATTTCAACCATTGAATCGACTGTGGTGTTAAAGCAAACATTTTCACGCACCACCTTACCCATTAAATAGCAGTTATTTAATGGAGAAAGCGGGGCGTGCTAGCATTTGTTAAGCTGACTTTTTGGTTTTTGCCGGCGCTTTTCTTTTATAGCTACTATTGTTTTTACGCTTGAATTTAGGTTTGTTGGCAAGCTTAGGAAAATGCACTAACGGCTGCTCACTCGCTTGTTTTATCATGCTGCTGATAGTTGTAAGCAAAGGTGACATAAAGTTTTGGTAGCTTGCTTGTTTGTCACAAATTGCATTGAGTGTTGATTCCCAATGAGCGGTCATATCAGGTAGTGTGGCTTGCTCGGGTAGAGCTTTTATTAACGAACTGCCGACTTCGGTTGCTTTAATTTTTTTACCTTGGCGAACTAAATATCCCCGTTTAAATAACAGCTCAATAATACCGGCACGCGTTGCTTCTGTACCTAAACCATCGGTATCTTTTAAGACTTTCTTTATTTCGGCATCGCGGACAAATTTAGCAATACCTGTCATTGCCGCAAGTAATGTTGCATCGGTGTAATCTTGCGGGGGCTGAGTGTTTTTTTCTACTACTTCACCGTAATTACACTGCAATATATCGCCTTTTTGCAGCTGTGGCAGCAATTGTGATTCGGTGTTAGCCGCTTTACTGTCAGCCGATTTTCTTTTAAAAAGAGCTTTCCAGCCTTCAACTATAGGTACTTTGCTGTTTACCTTAAATAAGCCATTTTCAATGGTCAGCGTAACTTTGGTTTGGGCGTATTGGTAAGCCGGATAAAACTGAGCTAAATATTGAGTTACGATCATTTGATAAATATTTTGTTCAAATGAATTCAAGTTACTCTGACCCCTTGATTTTTCGGTGGGGATTATTGCATGGTGGGCGCTAACTTTACTGTCGTTCCAGGCTTTACTTTTTATGCTCAAGTCGGCGTTTTTGGCAAACACTGAAAATGGCAGATCTGCTTGTGCTAAGTTACTTACAATTGCTGTTGCTTGCGATAATTGTTCTGTTGGTAAATAGCGGCAATCTGAACGCGGGTAAGTTATTAATTTGTGCTTTTCATATAAACTTTGGCATACATCGAGCACTAACTTGGCATTCATAGAAAAGCGATTAGCTGCATCTATTTGTAATGCTGATAAGTTATAAGGTAGCGGTGCAAACTGTTTTTTTTGTTCTTGTTTTAACTCAGTAACAACTGCTGGTTTATTGTTTATTCGCCCGGCTACATTTTCTGCTAGGGCTTTTACTAGTACTCTGCCTTCTTCATCCATATAAGGTTGGCAAGCTTCGGATGGCTGCCACTTGGCGGTGAAAGATTGTTTATTGCTATCTTCTATATGGGCGCTAACTTCATAGAAAGGCTTGCTGACAAAGTTGTTTATATCATTGTCACGTTGTACCACTAAACCAAGTATTGGGGTTTGCACCCGGCCAACGGATAACACGCCATTAAAACCTGATTTTTTGCCCATGATGGTATAGGCACGAGTAAGATTGAGTCCATATAACCAATCAGCTCTTGAGCGGGCAAGTGCCGATACCGAAAGCGGCATAAATTCACTGTTCGGTTTTAATGAATTTAATGAGCGTTTAACCGCAGGTAAATTTAAATCACTGATTAATAAGCGCTGCACACTTGCTTTCTTTTTGGCGCTAACTTTTAAATAATCAATGACTTCATCAACTAATAGTTGACCTTCTCGGTCAGGATCGCCGGCATGAATAATATGATCACACTGCTTTACCAGTTTTCTTAACACGGTTAGCTGCGAGCGAGTTTGTGTTTTTGGTTTTAGCTGCCAAACATCGGGCACAATAGGTAAGTGTGCCATGTCCCATTTTTTGAATTTATCATCATAAGCGTCTGGTTCAACTTGCTCGAGTATATGCCCAATACACCAACTCACAATGTCGCCATTGCCAACTTCAATATAGCCTTGTTGTTTTTTATGTGGTTTAGGTAAGGCGTCGGCGATAGCGCGGCCTAAGCTGGGTTTCTCGGCAATGTATAACTTCAAAGTAAACACTCATAATTGAACACTTTGCTTATAATATAATAAGACTGTGTTTTTATACAGTCTTATTTTTGAAGTAAATGAGGTGTCTAACTTATAAGGTTTTAATAATGTTGAGTCGGTTGGGTGCTTAATAACTCAATTAGATAATCAGGTAATTTTACGCTGATTTGGTCTTGCAAACGAGTATCAAGTAGTTGCTCTTCTTTGGCTGATATTTTGATTGGCCAGCGCTTTGAGCTGATCACAGTATCGCCATCCATAATGCTTAAATCGTAGCTACCACGTAGCCAATACCATTGATTAGTAAAGGTTGGATCGATAGTGTCTAGTTTTGCTTTTAAAGTTAAATTTGATTGCTCGGCATGTGGTATGCCTAACTGTCCTAAAGCCGATTGTAAAACGTTATTACTGCGCTCACTTTCGGCTTTGGTTGCCACTTTTAACTCTGCTAATGAATGTTTAATTAAGGTTTCTATTTCTTTGCTACTGGTTTTATTAACAATACCTTGATTAGCAACTTGTACTAATTGTTTGTTAGCTACTTCTCTTTTTATTTGTTCGCTGCGAGCTTGACGCAAAGCGGTTAATGCGAGTACCACATTAGGTGCTTTGTTACTGCTAAAGCTGATTAATGCTTGGGTATTTTTATCTGCATTCCTAATGGTTTGAGTTAGATGTCTTGCCGCTTTTTGCTTTACTAAAACCGCTAAGGCGTAATACTCGCCAGTAGGGCTCTGCCAGGTTTCCTTAACTATCGCACCTTGTAATTCTAACTCTGTATTGGTCACTATGTTACGTGATAGCTCTTGCGTAGTTGTGGTTTGCATACCTGCAAGTGAACTTGTACTAATGGCACTGGTTAAATCTGAGGTATCAGCTTCGATTTCAACGGTAAATATCTTCGCTAGGTTAGCTAAGGCTACATTTGACGCTCTATCTCGTTGTGTTGATTGACCAACAGCGGTTAAATATTGAGTGCTAGAATAGGCGCTGTCAGGAGAGTTTATCCAGCTTGGAGGTGTTGTCTGATCATTACTGCTACATGCAGCGAGTAAGAAGCTACAAAATAGAATATGCAAAGTTAGTTTTAACTGATGTTTCATAGTATTTCCTTTATATATACTTTCTTATAGCTGTATTTGATAAATTTATCCATTTAAGACTAAATGGCGAAACTTAATAAATCGATTTGTCTTGCTGGTAATGAAAGAGTTTGTCACTAATGCTACTGGTTAAAATAACGTGTTTACTACCTGCTGTTAACTCGATTTTGCGCTTGGCTAATTTGCGAGCGCGTATCGATACATTTTCTTCATTAGTTGATACATACGCGTATTGAATAGATGCCGGTAACATGTTCCAGCTACGCACGTCTGCCGATTCGCTTAATACTGTGGCCACGTTCATAAGAAAACCTGCTAGAGGATCTTTTTTCTCAGCATTTTTTACCGCATCATATTTTATGACTGCCCTTGCCGTTGTCGCTAGTAATATTGCTGGATACTCAGCGTCTAGATCTTCTCTGGCAAGTACGTCAACACTTTCAATCTCAGTGGTGCGGATATCTTGTTCACCAACATCTATATCTGCACTGCCAATACTTCGAGCCACATTTGGGTAAGAGGGCATTGCGATACGAACTAACTGGTCATTACGATTATCGTGATAACTAGGCACCATAATAGAAACTTCTTTTTTACTGGTTACTACACTGTCAAAATGTATAAAGTATAAGTTGCTGTTGTTTGCTGCGGTTAACTCGTTAATTTGTTCATCACTTATGGCGAATTCGGTTTTATATTGATCGAATTGATCGAGTACACCTAGTTCTTTACTTAACCGAGTTAATGATAACTTTATATCGTCAGTTAAAGGCGCACCGCGAGCTTGCATTAATTCTGCGGCAAATTTATAACTGATAAATGCATTATCTTGCTCATCTAGTAACTCATAAATAATCGCTGAAATAACATGGGCACTGGCCAGTTGCCCGGAGTTTGAATCTTTTTTTATTAACTTTTTCATCATGATGTCGGCTTGCAATATTTCAACACAGGCGGCATCAGGGTCATCGTTAAATAAATAAGACAAGGCTAAAATATTATGTACCATAACCAAATCGGAAGGTGTACCAGAGTAACTTCGCATGGTTTCATTTACGGTTGCTGCGCCAATATTTTCAGAGAAAGATGTGGCAAAGAGTATTGCCATTTCATCTTTAGCTAAAGTTAATGATGTTATGGCTGCAGGGTAGTCTTGCGATAAAAATTGCAAAGTCCCAATATTTAAATTAAATAAAGGGCGATCCCTTTCTTCAGGCTTCAACGTTTGGATCTGGGTAAGAACTGCTTCAGGTGAGTTGGTATTTAAAGATTGCGATAATAGGTTTACTTTTTTATGGGTGACACTACAGCCTGAAAGTATTAACAGAGCAAATAGTAAAAAAAATCGGTAGCTAATAAAAGAGGGCAGAAAAGATCTTCTGCCCATAGTAATACTCATTAACACTTATTTTCTCATTTTACTGTTTTCAACAAGTTTTTTGATTTTCTGTTGGCCGATCCAAACTTTTCGGTTGTCTTTCATGCTGATTAACTCTAAATCAACTTGATAAAAACGAACTTGATCGGTACCGTCAACATCGATGATGGTGTTGATTTTACCTTGCATCATGTAGTCTGCGCCAATCTCTTTGCCCATTTCACTGCGAGTTTCTTCCGTTGCGTTTAAGTCTTGATCGCCACGTTCTTCGCGGATCTCTTTACGTGCTGTAGCATCGGCAACAAACTCTACATCACCTGAGTTAATTAGTTCACGTTCGATATCAGCAATAAAGGTCTGAGTATTGATATGCTCGTGGCTTAAATTTTTAATTTTACCAACGATGACCGTTGGCGCTTTTCCGGTTGCTTGCATGTGTTTTTTAAACCAAGGTCTAGATAACGCATCTTCAACCATAGTTCTAGCGGTAAGTTGTGAATCGGTATCATTCCAAGCACCACTTAAGTCAACTGCTGTATCAGCATCTACACGCTCTACAGTTGTGCCACAACCACCTAAAATTAAAACACTTGATAAAGTTAGTGCGACTAATTTACTACATTTCATTACTTATTCTCCGATTCATTTTGCTTAATAAAACGATCAAATTTTGTATCCAACGTTTCATTTAAATATAATTTTAATTCGTTATTCATGCTAGTAGATTGCTTGATCATAGCTTCTACTTTATCTAAATCTAATTCGGCAAATGAATAAATAGTGCCGGTTTCTGGATCTTTCCAACGAGCCATTATTTTTGAACCATTAAGGGATGTTTTACTTAAGGTTTTAATTTCTCGCTCGATGTTGGTTGTGCCAATATCGCCATTACTTGCGGTGTAATCATCAATAGCTACATCCATAAAGGTTGATACTATTTGTGCCAATTGCGCTCGAGCACGACTATCAGCAGCTGACTTTTGTAAAGACTCATCATGAACTGGCGTGGACATGCCAACACCTTGGATGTATTTACCGTCATTATCACTAACCGCTACAGTACCTTCGTTAACCCAATCTGGTGCACCATCGATATCTAAATCACTTTCAATATCGGTACCTGAAGAAGAGCAGGCTATGACGACAAAGCTTAATGATGCGACCAGTAATATTTTTAAGTTCGATTTAACTTTCGTTGCTTGAAACATAAAACTTCCCTATTGCTTTAAAGCAATTTATTGAAAACATTAATTTTATTATAATCTTTATCACTAAGTTAACAAGTAAGCCTATACAAATTAATATGTAATAAAATGTATAGGCTTATATATATGAGGATTTTATTGGTGACTTAAGGTTTGTGCAGCTGTTATCCAGGCTCCATTGCTAAGATAGTTTTAATATTTATAGTGTCAGTATACTTAACAAATCCTAATTCTTTATTAACTCGTGCATAAACCGCCATGCGATCTGACAATTCATTACCTTCAATGTTGGCATGTCCCTTAACGTGGGTAATGGTTAAGTTAGCTTTAATTTTTTCGTACAAAGAAAAGCATTCTTGAATAATGGCTAGATTTTTAATTTCTTCGCCTTTACCTCGAGTCCAGCCCTTATTTTTCCAACCTTTTGCCCACTTGGTAATACAGTCAATTGAGTATTTAGAATCGGAAAGAATTTGCACTTGCATATTTTTAGCAACAAGAGGGGCTGCATAGCGCATGGCTTCTAAAATGCCGTTAAGCTCTGCTGTGTTATTGGTGCCCATCGCTTGATGTAGGCCGTACCATAATTCGATTAATTCTGACTTTTGATAAACCGCCATACCCGTACCTGACTTTCCAGGGTTA
The DNA here is from genome assembly GCA_029237915.1 of Thalassotalea sp. GTDB lineage: Bacteria > Pseudomonadota > Gammaproteobacteria > Enterobacterales > Alteromonadaceae > Thalassotalea_A. The sequence continues at coordinate 65,381 of JAQWHD010000016.1, forward strand.
GGGGAGCATGCACCGTCACAGTAGATGTTTACATCAGCGCTATTTCTATTCGTTGGAGCTGATTTTACTGGTTTGCTTACTGTTTTTTTAACTGGTGTTGCTTTGCCTGTAGGGGCAGTGAAACTTTGATTTGGGTTTTTCGATAATGAGCGTTTCATTAATGCTTTGCTGTAGGTTGATGCAAACGCTGCTTCGGCTTCATCTTTAGATGGAAACCCCATGTACTGAGCATCAGCACGCCCTGCGGTTAACTGCTTAACTAAAGGCCAATTATCAAAAACGCCTGTCTTTTCGCCTTTCCAAATTACGTAATGTTTTTTACTCATGAATTGTTCTTGTTTATGGTCTTTAAAATGAAATTGTCATTATCTTAGCATTTATGCTGATACGTTAAATACAAAACTTTATTAATTACAATTGAACACAGTGCTTGTACAAATATTTTGTTAAATTATAGTTACTCTAGATTCATATTTTAAATGTTAGGTAATGATGAAAAAATATTTAGCTACATTATTAGTTTTATTTTTTAGTTTGCCATCTCTGGCCGAAAACTCTGTACAAGAAGGGGTTATAGAAAAGGCTGAAATGATCACATCCGAAGTTGGCAAAGATGGTAAACCTATATTGGGTGCTGTTGCTGGAGCTGGCGTTGGTTCATTATTTGGTTCGGGCTCAGGCAATACCGCAGCAAAAATATTTGGCGGATTTCTTGGTGCATCAAGCCAAAAAAGCACTAAAAAAATAATCTATGGCTGGCGCTATATTGTTAAGGTAGGTGAAGACTTACATGTCGTTGATGTATGGTGCGAAAAGGCAGAAAAAAAATGTACTGGTTTAGCCAAAGGTAACGACGTTTATTTAATTAACGACAAAGAAATATCAGTAAAATAGAAGAGTATTTTCACTTTTACTATCTAAATAAATTATATGAATTTATAATCAATGAACTTGGTATCATACTAATTGATTGAATAACACGGTTGCTAGGAATATTGATGGCGTCTATAGAAGAACAGCAAAATAACCCACTGCATGGCTTAGGCCTTGAAGCTTTACTTACTGAGCTAGTCAATCATTATGATTGGGAAATATTAGCTGCTTATACCAATTTAAATTGTTTTAAGAACAATCCTAGCATTGCTGCCAGTGTGAAGTTTCTTAAGAAAACAGAATGGGCACGTGAGAAGTTGGAAGACTTTTACTTATACCGTTTTAAGCGTATGCCAAAGCCTGATAATAAAGAGTATGATTTACCGCCAAGAAAGCGCGTATTTCAATCTGGCTTAGAACCATATGAACCGGCTGAGCTGACCCTCGAACATGCGGAAGAAATAAGAGCACGTAAAGCTAAAGTAACTCGCGAACGCAATTCTGGCAAAGTAGACCCTTGGGGCAATAGATAATTAAACTTTGTTTATAAACAACTAATTTAAAAGGTAAATGATGATAAGTTATTTACCTTTTTTATTGGAAACGTATTGCTAGTATGTATCCATTCATATAATTTAGTCCTTTAGATAACACAAAGAGTAAAGTTTCTTTGGCTGATAGATACGTTTTTGGAGATTTTACTTGAATATAGTACAGGGAATTAAAGTCACATTACTGAGCTTAGCTGTGATGTTTTTGGCTTTTTATACTGCTATATTTACACAAACTATCTGGTTACCTAAACTGGAATTATTTGAACAATCCCTTTATGGTTTGTTTGTTATTACTATCATTTTTTCTGCTCACTTCAGCCGTAGTCGTTTTACCTTCCTTACTATCATTTTTGCTTTATTTTATATCACAATTAATGAGCAACTTGCTTGGTCTAGTTGGGTTTTAGCGCATCAAAGTTGGTTGTTATTAAGTGGCTTATTTATTTTTGCGCTATTGTCACAGTTAAAAGAGCGGGGCGTTATCTCTGCCCATGGTGTTAGTCGTATTATTTTGTTTGGCTTATGTGGTATATCAGCCTATGCGTGGGGAATCGCAATTGAAGCCTTAATAGAGGTGTTAAAGGTTAATCAATTTACCAGCAAATGGGATCACTATTTACTGTTAGAACTGCCCATTTTATTAGTTAGTTTGTTGCTATTTTGGCGCAGTATCGCCACTGCAAACTTAGTTGTTGTCGCTCTGTTTATCAGCTCTATTGTTTGGTGTTTACATTTCTATAAGTTTATTGAGCTGCCATGGAGTGTGACCTTAACTGTATTAGTGAGTTATTACTTACTTGTTGTCGTTGTTGAGTCATACTTCTTTGCTTATCGTGATGAACTCACCGGTTTGCCATCACGTAGAGCATTAAATCAATTAGCTTTATCATTGAGTAATAAATATTGTGTTGCGGTTGTTGATATTGATTTTTTCAAAAAATTTAACGACAACTACGGCCATGATATTGGCGATCAAGTTTTAAAATTAGTGGCGAGTAAACTCACAAATGTGAAAAAGGGCGGTAAAGTATTCCGTTACGGCGGGGAAGAGTTTTGTATTGTTTTTCCTCGTAAAAATACCGAACAAATCCTTACTGAATTAGACCGAATTAGATTAGTTATTGCTAACTATAAAATGGTTATACGCAGTCCAAAAAGAAAAACCAAAGAACAAAGAAACAAGGCTAAAGCTAAGACGGATACTAAAAAAGTTAGCGTTAATGTATCTATTGGAGTCGCCCAAAAAGCCAGTAATAATAGCTTTGAACAAACCTTTAAGTTAGCCGACCAGGCACTATATAAGGCTAAGAAAAGTGGCCGTAATAAGGTTTGCAGTTGATTGAGTTTTGAAGATGAAATGAATGCTGTAGGATGAGCAAGCTAAGCTGCTAACCTACAGTTCTAATTGAAAATATAATAGAGTTATTAGAAAGAATAAGACAGAGTAGCAACTGTTTCTGTATCTGTATGTTCAGTATCAAGAGGTACTTTTTTAATGTATTTGACGTCGTAGCTTAACTTTAACGCTAATTCGCCGATAATCTTTAATTCTATTGCCGTTTTAGAAGTACTTACTGTATTTTTATCGCCTTGCTCTGTACTGAGTGTTTGCGTAAATTTAGCATTTTCAGAAAATTGCCAAGAGAACCCCGTTGCTAAACGAATGATAGCTTCTTTTTGCTCTTTAGCCAAAGCTAAAAGACTTCCTGTTTCCTCATCATAAACATCTTCAGTTTCGGCATAGCGGTAACCTAGACCGATTTCAGCATCCCATGACAGAGATTCAAGATCGTGAATATTCCAACCTAACCCCGATGTCCCTGTATACTGTTTTTCGTAACCACTAAATTTATCTTCTTCGTATGATGTTCGGCCAAATACATAGTTTGTTTCAGTAAAGTTATATTCAAGACGAGTAAACATGGCGTATTTTTCATCCGACCTGTCACCCTCTTTTGTCTTCGCTATAGCTTCAATATAACTTTGCCAATGCCATAGTTCACTTTCTCTATTGATTAAAAACTTACCAACAGTATTAGTTTCTTCAGTATTACCGGTAAAATGAGAGTACCCGAATTCAATATCACCTGACCAAATATGCTCTTTTTCGGTAGACTCTACTTCTTTAGCTTCTTCAGCAAAAAGAGATGTAGAGGTTAGCGCAAGAGCTATAGGTAATAATTTGAACTTCATACTGTTCCTAAATAATGTAAAATTTTTCAATGTTGTGATCATAAAGATAAAAAGCATTTAAGCCAATAAAAAATGCTCATAAATAACACTTTTATTGATTTTATACTGTATTTTGCGTTGAGATGTAAAACTGTGGTTAATCGCTATCGTGGAAATACTGTGCAGTTGATTTAGACGTTTGTTACTAAGCAATAGTATAGGTTGAGCTCAAGCAAACTACTCAACCTATATATCTATAGCTAAAAGGGTAAGCTAGAAAGAATAAGAAAGAGTCACATGCGTTTCAGTATCAGCATGTTCTGTCTCAATAGGCACTTCTTCAGTATATTTAACTATGTAACTTACTTTTAATGCAAGCTCGCCAATTACCTTAACTTCTAACGCTGTTCTAGAGTAACTGATCGTATTTTCATCACCCAATTCTGAACCGAGTAATTGCAAAAATTTAGCATTTTCAGCAAACTCCCAAGTAAATATTGTTGATAAACGAACAATAGGTTCTTCTTCCGTTTCACCTAAAGATATCAGAACTCCGGTAATTTCATCAATCACGTCTTCACTTTCCGCAGAACGAAAACCGAGACCAGCTTCCACATCCCAATTTAACGTCTCTAGGTCGTAAATATTCCGACCGACACCAGAAGTAACCGTATATTGATATTCGTAGCCACTAAATTTATCTTCTTCGTATGATACTCGACCAAATACGTAGTTTTTTTCGGTCCAGTTATACTCTAGTCGAGAAAACATACCGTATTTTTCTGCTGTACGTTCATCTTCTTTTTCAGAAGCTAAACCTTCAAAAAAAGTTTGCCATTTCCATGGTGCACTTTCTCTCTTAATTAAAAATTTACCAACAGTTGTCGTTTCTTCGGTGTTGCCTGATAAATTTGTATAACCAAACTCAATATCACCAGACCAAATTTTTTCTTCTTCAACAGCTTCTTCTGCAAAAACAGAGGTAGAAGCTAGCGCAAGAGCGATAGGAAGTACTTTAAACAACATGTATTTATCCCCAGATAATGTAAATTTTTTGTTATTCCTCTATGATAGAGGTAAATTTCATTATAGCCAACCAAAAAAATGTTATCGCTGAAGCTGATTATTAGAGATCCTCACAGATATTATAAAAAAGGGGCTAGGTAAATTTACCAGCCCCTGATTAATACATATTAATATATTTACTCGTATTCAGAAGAATATGTCTCTTTATAGGTATGAGAATATAATTCAAAAAGATTTCCAAATGGGTCTTCTAGGTAAACCATTTTGTATGGCTTGTTATCATCTTCTGGATGGTATCTCATAGTATCCATTCTAGTTTTGCCGCCAAATTGTTCAACCTTAGAAATAACCCCTTCAAAATCATCAGTTTCTAAACAGTAATGGAAAATACCAATTTTTGTGAAATCAACATTATGCTTTTCTTCACGGTCTTTCATTTCAAACAATTCAAAACCAACGCCATCTGAAGTTACAAGGTGAGCAATATTAAATCCTTTAAAACCTTCACCGAATACCGCAATACACATAGCACCGATCGCTGTTTCTCTTTCTTCAACGACTTCAGATTTGCCCATGACTATTTCAAGACCTAGCGCTTTGGTATAAAACTCTACTGCTTTATCCATGTCGCCAACCATAATTCCTACATGACTCATTTTCATTTTGTGCTCACTTATATTCGTTAATACTGTTTAAGGCTCTTTAATATAGCTAAGTGGTTTATTGTTTATCCGTTGCTTAAGCATAGGAAGGTAACCAGCCCATTAAAGAATTATTAAAAGCTTGTTTGCTTCGATGTGGGGAATTATATAGAAGACTTGTGATTACGTGAAATTATCAAATATTATCAAAACGATAATGTTTTGTGATGTTTTTTTTTGTGCGTGATATTAATCACGCGTAGGTAATACGTATGATTCAGCTTGGGTATGTATTTAAATTATAGTAAAGGCTAAACACCGATGAGTTGTCGAGACCAGCGTTTAAATATTAATTGAAATAATCGACTAATTAACAAGCAAAATATCAATACTGCAATAAATACAACGACACATACTAAGGCTAAAATAGGGTAACTATTAATTTGTAGCCCGGCTTTTAATGAAAGATCATAAAACATAAATAATAAAAATCCATGCATAAAAAATATCGGAAATGCATAAGTTCCCATCATGTTCAATAACTTAGATGTGTATTGTGAGTGGTATCTAAAAAAAGCTAAAACCAAAGCAGCAAAAGATAACTTTTGAATATAAAATGCCGTTTCTTGAAGTGAAATAAATTGCCATTTGTTTATATCAAAATAAAATAATACGCTTAAAACCACCGTTGACCCAATCGCTAAAATGGTTAATGCTAAGATATGTTCAGAGATTTTATTTGTAGTGTATTGGTAATTAGCACCAACGTATAAACCAACTGCATATACACCAATAAAATAAGCAAAGTTTGTCCAAGATATCTCTGGCCAATTACGTGAAAATATTAATGGCATTAAAACTAACGGGATCATTAACCAACGAATTTTGTTATTTTGCATTATGTTTATAATAATAGGTGTACAAAGGTATAGCACTAACAGTACCGGAATATACCAAAACGCAAAAATTGCGCCTCCAGTTACTAAATTTTCAATTGTTTTTTGTGCAAATAACCTTATATCTCCACTGAATATGATTAATTCGCCATCCATGGTCCAATGAAAAAGAGTAAACAAACAGGTAAAAAATAAGTAGGGTATAACAACATTTAACACCTTATTTTTATAAAAGTGTGCCCAACCGCGCTTTGCTAACACTAAAGAAAACAGTACTCCAGAAATTAAAGCAAAGAAGATAGTTGCATCGTGAAACACTATTTCATTAAGAGCATTTGCAAAACCAACATTTAATTTTGCTCCTTCCAAAGCGGCATAATAGATAACAAAACCAAAAGCGTGTATTGCAACAACGGATAAGATGGCAAAGCCACGAAACGAATGTAAGGCTGGCTCAAAGCTTGATTTCATAAACTGTCCTTAGCGTAAAAACAATTATCAAAGTGCTTTGAAATTTAAAGTGACATAAATTTTATTGATAACAAAATAATGGAATAAGGAAAATAACAGTTTAGGTTAGATACTTAAATTAAACAAACTCACTAGGGAGCATGCTGATTTGAACAGTGGAGGTTGAACTGATTATTGATAGATGTTCTGGTACTTTATTGCGTTACGGGTGAAGAATTTAGGGCATAAAAAAAGACGCTTTAGGGCGTCTTTGATTATCTAGATGGTGGCCCCTCCCTGACTTGAACAGGGGACCTGCCGATTATGAGTCGGATGCTCTAACCAACTGAGCTAAGGGGCCATCTAGATGTGCTACTTTATAGTTATTTAGATAATAACCAAAAGCGGTGGCAAGTATAAGCACTTTTTATTTTATTGTCACCACTTGGATGGTAATTATTTTAAAGTTTTTGTTCGTTCGTTTATAAAGTAAGCAATTTAAAATAAATAACTGAGTCCTGCTGTGAAATCTGCTTGAAACCAGACGCTTGAAGAGGTTCGAATTTTACAAGTATCGCCTGAGCAAAAGATGTAGCCATCGCTATCAAAAAATGTTCCGTAACCTCTGGCATCTAATCTTAATGAAAGATTATCGTTAAAGTTAAACCTAACACCAACACCTAAGTTCGCTGATGGTTTAGTTTCTGAGTCCAGTGAGCTATCTGATGGAGCTAAATGGGCAATACCAATACCTGCACTGATGTAAACGGGTAGTTTGCCATCGCTTACCATTACATTGCCACCTAAGTGTAGGTAGCTAATTGATATTTCCATATCATCAAGTGCAACATCACCACCCTCATCAAATTCGGTATTTGAATGACTAAATAATAATTCACCTTGGCTGTTATAATCATAATCCCAGCCCAAAATAATACCTGCGGATGCCTCGTTTAGAAAATCAACTTCAAACGCTGGTGTTTCTTCGTCAAGTTCATCATCATCCTCAAAACTAGAAGATGTGCGTTCGCCAACGAAAACAGTTAATTGCCATTGCTCTTTGTCGGTTTCATTTGCAGCTATGGCTGATTGAGAAAAGCCTAAGGCGATAATTAAACTGAGTAAACATTTTTTCATGAGGTCACTTTTTTATTTTTGGTTATTCTCATAATAGGGGAGCACAATTTTTAGTGCAAGAAGTTATCTTATTATTAACACCGGCTTTACGTGATTTACAGTAATGTACTTATTTGATGAAATAGTTTGAGTTAAACTTTAGACATAAAAAAACCTGCCGAAGCAGGTTTTTAAATTTTGATGCGCTTGGCTTACTCGCCGTCTAAGAAACTTTTAAGTTGCTCAGAACGAGAAGGATGACGAAGTTTACGTAATGCTTTCGCTTCGATTTGACGAATACGCTCACGAGTAACGTCAAATTGCTTACCAACTTCTTCAAGAGTGTGGTCAGTATTCATATCGATACCGAAACGCATTCTTAATACCTTAGCTTCACGTGCCGTTAATCCGGCTAATACTTCGTGTGTCGCATTTTTAAGGTTTTCAGTCGTTGCAGCATCAACTGGTAATTCACCACTACCATCTTCAATAAAGTCACCTAAGTGCGAATCTTCGTCATCACCAATTGGTGTTTCCATTGAGATTGGCTCTTTAGCAATTTTTAATACCTTGCGGATCTTGTCTTCAGGCATAACCATACGTTCTGCTAATTCTTCAGGAGTTGGTTCGCGGCCCATCTCTTGTAGCATTTGACGTGAAATACGGTTCAATTTATTGATTGTTTCAATCATATGTACCGGAATACGAATGGTACGTGCTTGGTCAGCAATTGAACGTGTGATAGCTTGACGGATCCACCAAGTAGCATAAGTTGAGAACTTATAACCACGACGGTATTCAAACTTATCAACAGCCTTCATTAGGCCAATGTTACCTTCCTGGATTAAATCTAGGAATTGTAAACCACGGTTTGTGTATTTTTTAGCGATTGAAATAACAAGACGTAAGTTAGCTTCAACCATTTCTTTTTTCGCACGACGAGCTTTAGCTTCACCGATTGACATACGACGGTTGATGTCTTTAATACTTTGTACGCTTAAAAATGTTTCTTCTTCAAGGTGCGTTAATTTATAAATACAACGCTCGATATCAAAAGATACGATTTTTAATTTTTCTGAGTATGGGTGACCGGCTGCAATTTCAGCTTCTAACCATTCGGTTTCGGTTTCATGACCAGGGAATATTTTAATGAAATGAGTTTTTGGCATACCAGCGCCAACAACACAGTGCTTCATTATTAAACGCTCTTGAACACGAACTCTGTCCATTACGTCACGCATACCTTTAACTAAGCGATCAAATAATTTTGGAATGATTCTGAATTCTTTAAAGCACTCTGATATTTCATTAATCGCTTCAACTGCATCTTTATGATTGCGGCCTTTAGCTTCAATTACTTTATTAGCTGCTTCATAGCGTTTACGTAATTCGGTGAAATGTTCACGAGCAAGCTCAGGATCAGGACCTGTGTCTTCCTCTTCTTCATCTTCGTCGTCTGCAGCGTCAGTTTTATCTTCATCGGCTAATTCGGTTTCTGATAATTCAGAACCAATGTGCGTAGCCGTAGGAGCAACTTCATCTGGAGCATCAGGGTCTAAGAAACCGATAATAATATCGGTTAAACGAGCTTCTTCAGCTTCAAAGTTATCCCATTGCTCAAGTAAGTGGTTAATCGCCGGTGGGTATTCAGAAACACTACGTTGTACTTCTCGAATACCTTCTTCAATACGCTTGGCGATAACTATTTCGCCTTTACGAGTTAGAAGCTCTACTGTTCCCATTTCACGCATATACATACGTACTGGGTCGGTAGTTCTACCTATTTCACTTTCAACAGTTGCTAATGCTTGAGCTGCAGCTTCGGCTGCATCTTCATCTGTATTAGCTTCGCTCATCATTAAGTCATCAGCATCTGGTGCGTTTTCAAACACCTGAATACCCATGTCGTTAATCATGCGAACGATATCTTCGACTTGATCCGAATCAATAATGTCTTGAGGAAGGTGATCATTCACCTCAGCAAAAGTTAAGTACCCTTGCTCCTTACCTTTAGTGATAAGGTCTTTAAGTCTAGATTGTGGGGCTTGATCCATTGACAAATGTCCACCTATATATGGCTATCAAAATACAAATTGTAAAGGACGAAATTATAGCAAGATGATTCTATAAAAGCCAGTTAAGTGCATAAGCTTTTTATTCGCTCTGCGCATTAAGCAGTACTTGAAGTTCTTGTTTTTCCGAAGAGTTTAATTGTCCTAAACGAGCTTTTTGTAACAGTGTTTCTGTTTTATTCTCTATAAACGTATCAATAATTTTATCTAAAATATCATTAAATACATCTTCTGCTGCGTCAGCATCAATATGATGTTGCCAAACAATGAGTTTGGCTAGTACCTTGCCTTGCTCTGTACCGCGCCAACTTTCAATTAATTGCGCGCTAGTAATGGCCGGGTTAGCTTTACATTGATGCATCAGTTGTTTGAATAAATCTATTCCTGGGACATTTATTGGCTCTAAAGCCGATAAATCATCCAGCACTTCTACTAAATGGGGATGCTCAAGCAATAATGCAATAGCTAATCTAATTGGAGTTGCTTTTGATTTCGATTTTTTTGCTTGTTGCTGAGCTGGTGATTTGTTTTTATTAAGTTTAGCGAGCTGCTGCTCTGTGCCGTGGCCAAACTTATTAGCTAGTTCATTGCGGATAGAATCTTTTAAGGTACTTTCCGGAAGTTTTTGTAAAAATGGTTGAAATGATTCAACTAACGCAGACTTTCCTTCCCAAGAATTAATATCAACATCATTTAACAAATGTTCAAATAAAAACTGTGATAGTGGCTTAGCATTATCTAAAATTTGTTCAAATTTTTCTTGGCCCTGTTTTCTAATTAAGGTGTCAGGATCTTCGCCATCAGGTAAGAAAACGAACTTTAACGAGATACCATCATTAATTAACGGTAGGGCATTATCCATTGCTCGCCATGCAGCATCACGCCCAGCTTTATCACCATCGTAACAACAAATAACTTCTTTCACGGTTCTAAACATGGTGGTGAGTTGCTCTTGGGTAGTGGAAGTACCTAAAGAAGCTACAGCATAGTTCACACCATGTTGGGCAAGTGCTACAACATCCATATAACCTTCAACAACGACTAAACGAGTGAGGTTTTTACAGTTATGTCTGGCTTCGTGTAGACCATATAATTCTTGGCCTTTATGATATATACGGGTTTCTGGAGAGTTTAAATATTTTGGCGTGCCATCACCAAGTATACGACCACCAAAACCTATAACTCGGCCGCGTTTATCTTTGATAGGAAACATAACTCGGCCACGAAAACGATCGTACGGACGACTTTTATCCCCTTGAATAGCCATGCCTAAGTCAACTAGTTGCGCGGAAATTTGATTGTTTTTTGCAAATTCTTTCATCATGTCATCCCAGCTATCTGCTGAGTAACCAATGCCAAACTGCTTAACGATTTCACCGGTTAATCCACGATTTTTTAAATAATCGATAACGGTTTTAGCATCACTGTGGCGTGTTAAATTTTGCTGGTAAAATTGGCTAACTTTGCCTAATAGTTCATAATCATCTAGCTTTTGTTTATGGGCTATTTGTTGTTGTCGTTGTTGGGCCGGTGTTTGTGTTGATTGCTCGCGCTCAACCTCTATACCATTATGGCTGGCGAGTTCTTCGATAGCATCGACAAATTCTAGGCGTTCATATTCCATAATAAAGCTAATAGCATTGCCATGGGCACCACAACCAAAACAATGGTAAAACTGTTTATCACGACTTACTGAGAAAGAAGGGCTTTTTTCACTATGGAAAGGACAACAAGCTTGATAGTTTTTCCCTGCTTTTTTTAATTTAACTTTAGAGTCAATTAAATCAACAATATCAGTACGAGCTAATAAGTCGTCGATAAATGTTCTAGGGATCATACCTTTCATAATTAGCGGGGTTTCTTCGTTAGGAAAAAGTTTTACAATATTGATTATAGTGTCATATCTGGTTAAAAATATACAACTATATTGATGTTATCTATAATGCTTTAGATATAAAAAAACCGTGCATACTAAGGTAAGCACGGTTTCTATAAAATCGTAATATCGCTTATGCGTTTAAAGTTGCTCTTACCTGACCGCTTACCTGACCTAAGTCAGCTTTGCCTTGCATTTGTGGCTTTAAAATCGCCATTACTTTGCCCATGTCAGCCATTGATGCTGCACCAGATTCCGTAATTGCCGCAGAAATTAATACTTTAATTTCATCAGCCGTTAATGCTTGTGGTAAAAACTCTTCTAATACTAGGATTTCAGCTTCTTCTTTAGCTGCTAATTCATCACGTCCACCTTGGGTGAACATAGATACAGACTCTTTACGTTGTTTGATCATTTTACTGATTAACGCAAGTATATCTGCTTCTGACATATCTAGTTGATTGTCAATTTTAGCAAGCTTAATAGCTGACAATGCCATGCGTATAACGCCAAGACGAAGTTTGTCTTTGGCACGCATGGCATTTTTCATTTCTTCGTTGAGTTGACTTAGCAAACTCATAACTAGGAACTTATTACCTAAGTTCTAGTATAAACGAACGCGACGAGCGTTTTCGCGAGAAACTTTTTTAGCGTGACGCTTAACAGCGGCTGCTTTCTTACGCTTACGTTCCCAAGTTGGTTTTTCGAAAGATTCGCGACGACGAACTTCAGAAAGGATACCTGCTTTTTCACATGAACGTTTAAAACGACGTAAAGCTACGTCAAACGGTTCGTTTTCTCTTACTTTAATTACTGGCATTTGTGCCCTCACCTCTAGTGAATACTGTGATACTTGGTAATATTTAACCAAGCCGATTAAAATTGGTGCGCTATTCTAATCCGAACCCCAATGTCATGTAAAGTTATAAATAGCTTTTTTTATTGAAAAGCAGTGGTTAATTTATAAATTCAGCGCTATGATCGCATAAAAATGACCTTTGGACTAATTTGATATGCGAATTTTAGGTATTGAGACCTCTTGTGATGAAACCGGTATTGCTATTTATGATGAAGAGCAGGGCATCATGGCGCACCGTTTATATTCACAAATTGCGGTGCATGCAGATTATGGTGGAGTGGTTCCTGAACTTGCTTCAAGAGATCATGTTCGTAAAACTATACCACTCATTAAAGAGGCTTTAGCTGAAGCAGGTCTTACACCTGAAGATCTTGATGGTGTTGCTTATACCGCTGGACCTGGCTTAGTAGGGGCATTATTAGTAGGGTGTTCAATTGGCCGTTCTCTTGCTTATGGCTGGGATTTACCTGCGGTACCTGTACATCATATGGAAGGGCATCTACTGGCTCCTATGTTAGAAGATAATGTACCTGAGTTTCCATTTGTGGCGCTGTTAGTTTCTGGTGGCCATACTATGTTGGTTCGAGTTGATGGTATTGGTAAATATCAGTTACTTGGTGAATCGGTAGATGATGCCGCCGGTGAAGCGTTTGATAAAACTGCAAAACTACTCGGTTTAGATTACCCAGGAGGCCCAGTATTAGCAAAAATGGCTGAGGATGGTAGCCCTGGTCGTTTTAAATTTCCACGACCTATGACAAATAAGCCAGGGTTAGATTTTAGTTTCTCAGGTTTAAAAACTGCGGCAGCTATTACTATCCGAGCTGAAGACGATAGTGCACAAACTAAAGCGGATATTGCCTATGCATTCCAAGATGCGGTAATTGATACCTTAGCAATCAAGTGTCGCAGAGCGTTAGAACAATGTGGCTTAAATCGTTTGGTTATTGCTGGCGGCGTTAGTGCTAATACTGAGTTGCGTGCCAAGCTTGCCGCAGTAATGAAAAAGTTGAATGGTGAAGTGTTTTATCCTCGCCCAGAGTTTTGTACCGATAATGGCGCGATGATAGCGTATGCAGGTATGCAAAGATTAAAATCTGGTGTAACTAGCGATTTAACCTTTAAAGCTAACCCGCGCTGGTCTTTAGATTCATTACCGCCAGTTTAACCGCTACTTTAAAAATATCGTAAAGAATAACGCAAACGAGATGTTTGCGTTTATTCTTTGCTAAATTTATCTTCTTTACCGGTGAGTAATCGCCAGATATTACTGCGGTGACGGATCAATATTAGTATTGAGATCATAGTTACTGACTGGGTGTACATAGGTTTAATTAGCCAACTGTATAAAGGCGCGAGTGATACAGTAACAATCGCTGCAAGTGATGAGTATTTCGTTGTTTTAGCAACTACTAACCAAGTCGTTATTAACATTAATGCAAAGCCCCAACTAATTGGCGCTAAAGCTCCAAAAGCGGTAGCAACGGCTTTTCCACCTTTGAACTGAAAAAATATCGGATACATGTGACCAAGACAAGCAGCTAATGCAATAAAGCCTAGGTGCAAAGGCTCGACGCCTAAAAGGAAAGCGCCATAAACCGGTAAAGTACCTTTGAGCAAATCGAATAACAGAACCATTGACGCAATGAACTTATTACTCATACGCAGTACATTGGTTGCACCGGGGTTTTTAGAACCTTGAGTTCTAGGATCTGGTAGGCCAGCTAATTTACAAATTAGTATCGCGCTCGAGATAGAGCCTAAAAGGTAAGCTGCAATAATAATAAGAAATGTTAAAAAATATAACATGGTTATGCCAGTTGCCCCTTTAAACCTAACGATAGGTGAGTGATTTATGTACGATAGCTTGTTTTTTGCCATTCTAACAGTGTAATTGGTGGTTTTTCTACCTCTTAATAAGGTAATATTTATAATTAATTACCATTATTTTTGATAAAAGTAACTTACGCTTATGGATATTGTCTTTATAGAAGGTTTAACCGTGCCAACCACCATTGGTTATTTCGACTGGGAAAAACAGATAAAGCAACCACTAATATTTGATTTGCAAATGGGTACAGACATACGTGCAGCTGCCGCTGGTGATGAATTAGCTAAGACCTTAGACTATGCTGAAATATCAGTAGCTATTGCTGAATTCGCAAACGCTAAGGTTGTGGATTTGCTGGAAACCCTCGCTGAAAATTTAGCCGCGCACTTAATGACTCGTTTTGGCATAACCTGGTTAAGCTTAAAGATATCAAAGCCGCAAGCGGTAAAAGAAGCCAACACTGTTGGTGTTTTAATTGAACGTGGTGTACGTAGTTAATGGCGCAAGTATATATTTCTATCGGTAGCAATATCGATAAAGAACAACAAATCATCGCTAGCGTACAAGCATTACATGCAGAGTTTAGTAAAGTAGAACTGTCTTCTGTTTATGAATGTGAACCAGTAGGTTTTAAAGGTGATAATTTTTATAACTTAGTTGCTGTAGTTACTACTGATAAGTCACCTGCGCAAGTGGGTGAGTTTCTTAAAGCACTTGAAAAAGCTCATGGCCGAATCGATTTCTCTAAAAAATTTAGTGCTCGTAAAATGGATTTAGATATATTGCTTTACGATGACTTAGTGCTAAATACGCCTGTCCAAGTACCAAGAAATGAAATTACTGAAAATGCCTACGTGTTGCTGCCATTAGCTGAGCTTGCCGGGCAATTAATGCATCCAGTATTACTTCTTAGCTACAGTGAACTTTGGCTAAACTTCAATAAATCTAAACAGCTGATTAATAAAATACCTTTTATCTGGCCGGAAGCTTAATATGTCAACTCTAGAAATAATTATCCTAGCCCTTATTCAAGGTTTAACTGAATTTTTACCTATATCAAGTTCGGCTCATTTAATTTTACCTTCGCAAATTTTAGGTTGGGCCGACCAAGGCTTAGCTTTTGATGTGGCAGTTCATGTCGGCACCTTACTTGCCGTGATGATTTACTTCCGCAAAGACGTTGGCGAAATGTTTTTTGCGTTAACAAACTCAATCGTAAAAAAACAGCATAACGGTGAAAGTGCTCTCGCTTGGTGGATTATATTTGCCACCATTCCTGCTGGTTTGTTTGGCCTGTTTGGTAAAGACTTTATTGAAGAGCATTTAAGGTCGGCTGCGGTAATTGCCATTACTACAATAGTGTTTGGTTTATTACTTGGTTATGTCGATATTAAAGGTAAGCAAAACCGCGACATTAAAAGCTTAGGTATAAAAGGCTCGATGTATATCGGACTTGCACAGGCTGTTGCACTTATTCCCGGTACTTCTCGCTCAGGCATTACGATGACTATGGGCTTAATGTTAGGTTTAACGCGAGAAGCAGCCGCTCGTTTCTCGTTCCTTTTATCTATTCCTGCAATAGGTATGGCGGGTAGCTATTTAACGATGAAACTTATCACAGGTAGTGAGTTGGTTGATTGGCAAGCGATCTTTATGGGCTCAGCTATCTCATTTATTAGTGCTTATGCTTGTATTCATGCATTCTTAATTTTATTGGATAAGCTGGGGATGATGCCATTTGTGATTTATCGTTTAATCTTAGGGGCTTTTTTGGTCTGGTTTATAATGTAATAAAAGCTTTAAATAGCATATAAAAAGATAACAAAGGCGAGTTGAACTCGCCTTTTGTTTTTTTAGTAGCGATATACTGCAGGTTTAATTATTGATTAAAATGTTGGCGTACTTTAGCTATTTCATCAATTTTCGCTTTGTTCATCGCCTCTTTAATTGCTGGGCCTTTAAGACCTTGCTCAACAAACTCTTTAGCGGTTACTTGTTTACATGCGCTAAGCGCTTGACGTAAGTAATCTGCTTGCGGATAAGCTGATTGCTCTTTGCCTAAACGACCAGAGCTGTCGGCGTGACAAGCGAGTAAAAATAATTCGAAGTCATCGGCTTTGCGCCACACATCTAATTTATCAAATAAAGTTAATACAGTTTTTGGGTTTAATTCAAAAGCGCGGTGGCAATGCAAATGAAATTCACACACTAAAAAGCTTAAGCGCTTTACCTGATTAGGTACTTTAAATTTTTTACAGATGACTTTTACTAGCGCTAAGCCAGACTTTTCATGGCCATGATGACTTGGCCACTTATCTTTTGGGGTTAAGCCTTTACCTAAATCATGACAAAGGGCGGCAAACCTTACTGCGATATGGTTACTAAACTTTACTGCTTGCTTAAGTACCATCATGGTATGAATGCCACTATCGATTTCACCATGATGTTGTTCAGGGTTGGGCACGCCCCAAAGTGCATCTAGTGATGGCCATAATGCGGCTAACGCGCCGCATGAGCGCAGTACTTCGATAAAAACTTCAGGGTTGTTTTCTTCTAAAGACCGTGAAAATTCTTTCCAAACTCTGTCGGGTGTTAAGTTATTCAACTCGCCAGTCATTGCCATTTCGGTCATTAATTGCATCGTCTCAGGAGCAACGCTAAAGCCTAAATAATGATATCTAGCGGCAAATCTAGCTACTCTTAGCACTCGTAATGGATCTTCTGCAAAGGCGGCTGAAACGTGACGTAATAGTTTGTTTTTTATATCTGCTTGAC
Source organism: Thalassotalea sp. (assembly GCA_029237915.1). Lineage (GTDB taxonomy): Bacteria > Pseudomonadota > Gammaproteobacteria > Enterobacterales > Alteromonadaceae > Thalassotalea_A. The sequence goes on from JAQWHD010000016.1 coordinate 82,522, forward strand.
CATTGTAAGGATCAATCATGGTGCCATCTTCTGCTTGGGCTATGGCATTAACGGTTAGATCTCTGCGTAATAAATCTTGTTCAATGGTAACGTCAGGCTCAGCATAGCAAGCAAAGCCAGTATAGCCTTTGCCCTGTTTGCGCTCTGTTCTGGCGAGTGCGTATTCTTCTTTGCTTTGAGGATGTAAAAACACAGGAAAGTCTTTGCCTACTTGATTAAATCCAAGTTGCAACATTTTATCGACACTAGCCCCTATTACTAACCAATCTCGTTCAACTATTTCTCTATTTAATAGTTTATCTCTGACGGCGCCGCCAACTAAATAAACATTTAGATCTGATGTGATCTCTGTATCCATTTGCACTTTATTAATTAACTTTTAACTTATGGTTAGTGTATAGCAAAAATTCGTCTTTATATAGATTGATTTTTTGACTTATGCGGGCTTACAGGGTAGTTTCCTTGATAGATTTATTATAAAACTAGAGTCTTATGTATAACGGCTACACAAGCTATTTTGGCTTAACAGATATTCCTTTTTCAATTGCGCCAAACCCGCATTTTCTTTTTATGAGTGAACGCCATAAAGAGGCGCTTGCCCATTTAACTTATGGATTAGGCGAAGTAGGCGGTTTTGCCTTGTTAACTGGCGAAGTAGGAACTGGCAAGACTACAGTGTCTAAGTGTTTACTAGAGCAGCTTCCTGAAAATACTCAGGCGGCTTTTATTTTTAACCCCACCTTGTCTGCGAAAGAATTACTGGCGACAATTTGTGATGAGTTATCAATACGATACGATACTAGTGCAACGTTAAAAACATTCACAGATCTAATTTTACAACACTTATTAGACAATCATCAGCAAGGTAAAAATACTTTATTAATTATTGATGAAGCACAACATTTACAAGTTGAAGTATTAGAGCAATTAAGGTTGCTGACTAATTTAGAAACACATACTAAAAAATTATTACAAGTAATTTTAATTGGTCAGCCAGAATTACAAGAGCTATTGAAGCGCCGAGATTTAAGGCAATTAGCTCAGCGAATTACCGCTCGTTATCATTTACTGCCTTTAAATAGACGGGAAGTTGAACTTTATATTAAGCACCGTTTAGCTGTCGCGGGCTGCAGCAAAGCATTATTTAAAACGTCTGCGATTAATTTAATTCATAAATTATCGCAAGGTGTACCAAGGTTGGTGAACTTATTGTGCGACCGTGCTTTGTTGGGAGCTTATAGCCAAGAAAAAAAACAGGTGAGTAAACAACATGTTTTACAGGCGAGTGCAGAGGCGTTAGGTAATGATATTAGTTCAGTTGTTCTCTGGAGAAATACTTGGTTAAAAACGGCTACAGCGGCACTTGTCGCTATTAGTTTTGCCACTACCGCTTTTTATCTTACCGATCGAGAACTGCAAACCATAGAACAAACAAAAGCCCAGCAATTAGTTACCTTCAATGAACAGGTGAAACAGCAAGAACAGCAACGTTTGAATAACCTGCCAAATTCTATGATCAACCAAAGCCGGAGCTTATCGGCAGCATTTAAACATTTATATAACCTTTGGCAAGTAAACCTCTTTCAAGGTGAGCAAACGCCTTGTGATGTAGCAGCAGACTACCAATTAGAATGTTATTGGTATCAAGGTACTGTTGATACACTACTTACTTTAAACTATCCGGCTGTGTTGCAGTTTTTTGATGAAAATGGTCAAGCGTATTTTGCAACATTATTAGGCACTGAAAATAACCGAATACAATTACAATTCGCTGCTGATAATTATGATGTTAGTGAGCAATGGTTAAAAAATAACTGGCAGGGCAGTGCGGCTATTTTATGGCGTGCGCCTGAGTATTTTATTGATAAAATTGACAATAACAGCCCTATTGAGCTGGTTCGTTGGTTAGAGAAAAAACTAAGTACAGAGCAACATAGAGCAACTCGAGTCGTGGATGAGCTTGACCCATTATTGCTGAATCAGTTAAAACAGTTTCAGCAACAAGCAGGTTTAACTGTTGCTGAATATGCAGATATAGAAACTGTGATGTTATTAGCTAATGCTCATAATTTAAGGGAGAAGTCATAATGTCTTACATATTAGATGCCCTTAAAAAAGATCAAAAATCAATATCCACTCTAGATTTTAATGACGATACTAGTGATGATAAATCCTCTGATGACTCGGCTCATAACTACGTTTTATTAATTAGCAAAATAATAGTGTTATTCCTATTATCAATATTGCTAGGTTTTTATTTAGGCGGCGGACAAAAGGTGTTAGAACATCATTTTTCCCAGACTAAAAATGCAAATTTAGCAACCGTGGATAGGGTCGGTGCTGAGCAAGCTTTAGATAGCAATGTTACGCCTGTGGATACGAATGTACATGAGTATTTCAGTGCAGTAGATGACTACAATAAACAATTAATTGCTAATAAAAAGTTTGCCGAAATGCAGCGCCAACAAGTTGCACAAGAGCAATATCAACTTGAGCAAAAACAGCAGCAAGAGTTATTAGCAAAGCAAGTTGAAAAAGCTTTAGCGGATACTGGCATGATGAACCAGTTTGGCTCTAACGCTCGTAAAAGCCCGCTTGAACCAGCGCAGAAAACAACAAAGGAACCGGTTAAGTTAACCCTTAATCAGGATGAACTGCAAGGTGTTTCACCTGAGTTGTTACTTGCTTTTCAAACAGCTCTTGATGATAGTAATAGCGTTAGCGAAACAGATAAACAAACTGAGCAATTTGATAACACTGAGGACAGTTCAAGCCTACATGAAGAAGTAAAGCCTCTAGGACAAATGCCTACTTGGTACCAAGACTCTTTACCAACACTACATTTTACTTTGCATATGTATTCTTCATCACCGCAAGATAGCTGGCTAAGGTTAAACGGTAAAGATTATTATAGTGGTGAGCAAACCGATGAAGGTTTGATTATCGAAAAAATTATGCCACAAAAGCTGATATTAGAATATCAAGGTGAGCGTTTTAGCATGAAAGCGTTAACTAATTGGTAGAAGCCATTAAATAGTTAACATTTCAATACTTTCAAGCTTAAGTATTGGTGTTATACTTAAACCATTCAATTATAAGATTTTAATAGTTATGAAAATTGCAATTGCCGGTACCGGCTACGTTGGCTTATCCAACGCTATGTTATTAGCTCAACACAATGAAGTTGTTGCAGTCGATATTATCCCTGAAAAAGTCGCAATGCTAAATAATAAGCAAGCGCCTATCGTCGATACAAAAATTTCTGAATTTTTGACTCGTGATGACTTAAATTTCACTGCAACCTTAGATAAAAAGATCGCTTATAGCGATGCACAATATGTAATTATTGCCACCCCGACTGATTACGATCCAGAAACTAATTACTTCAATACGTCTTCAGTTGAAGCTGTAATTAAAGATGTAATACAGATAAACCCTAATGCTACCATGGTAATTAAATCAACGGTCCCTGTTGGTTATACCGAGAGTGTTTGTAAACAATTTAAATGCGATAACATCATCTTCTCACCAGAATTCTTGCGTGAAGGTAAGGCTTTGTATGATAACTTGCACCCATCCAGAATCATTGTTGGTGAAGAATCTGCAAGAGCAAAAGTCTTTGCTGACTTATTAGTACAGGGTGCAATTAAAGAAAATATCGACGTACTGTTTACTGATTCTACAGAAGCAGAAGCGGTTAAATTATTTTCAAATACTTATTTAGCAATGCGCGTAGCTTACTTTAATGAACTCGACTCTTATGCTGAAGCGCATGGCTTAGACTCTAAACATATAATTGAAGGTGTAGGTTTAGACCCTCGTATTGGCAATCATTACAATAACCCGTCATTTGGTTACGGCGGCTATTGTTTACCAAAAGATACCAAGCAGCTTAGAGCCAATTACAAAAATGTTCCTAATAACATTATTAGCGCTATTGTTGATGCCAATACTACGCGTAAAGATTTTATAGCTGACTCGATTATTGCCAAAAATCCTAAAGTTGTTGGCGTTTACCGTTTAATTATGAAATCAGGCTCTGATAATTTTAGAGCGTCTTCTATCCAAGGCATCATGAAACGCATTAAAGCCAAAGGTATTGAGGTTGTTATTTATGAACCTGTATTAGAAGATGATGAATTCTTCAATTCTAAGGTTTACCGTGAATTAGAAGAATTCAAAAAAATATCCGATGTAATTGTCTCTAATCGAATGGATAGTGAGCTGAGCGATGTTGCCGCGAAAGTATATACTCGCGATTTATTTGGCTCTGATTAGAATAGTAGCAAGTAAATTAAATTTTCATCAAATTTGAACTTGGTGAAAAGGATCTCCTTATGAAATATTTAGTAACTGGCGCCGCTGGTTTTATTGGTTTTTATGTTGCTCAACGATTATGCGACATGGGCCATGATGTCGTAGGTCTTGATAATTTAAATGATTATTATGATGTAAATCTAAAGTTAGCTCGCTTAGATGTATTAAAAAAGTACAGCAAAGAGTTAACTAAGCAAGAATCATCTGCTGGTACGTTTGAATTTGTAAAAATGGACTTAGCTGATCGAGAAGGTATTGCTCAGCTATTTGTTACAGAACAATTTGAGCGAGTGATTCATTTGGCTGCACAAGCCGGTGTTCGCTATTCTATTGAGAACCCCCTTGCTTACGCTGACTCTAACCTAATTGGTCATTTAACTATTTTGGAAGGTTGTCGTCATAATAAGGTACAACATTTAGTTTATGCTTCGAGTTCATCTGTATATGGCTTAAATACTAAAGTGCCTTTTTCTACAGCTGATAGTGTAGATCACCCAGTATCACTTTATGCCGCTACTAAAAAATCAAATGAGTTAATGGCTCATACTTATTCGCATTTATACGACTTACCGACAACAGGCCTTAGGTTTTTTACTGTATATGGCCCTTGGGGAAGACCAGATATGGCTCCTATGTTGTTTGCTGACGCTATTAGCGCAGGTAGAGCAATCAATGTATTTAATCATGGTGATATGCGTCGTGACTTTACTTATATTGACGATATTGTTGAAGGCGTTATTCGTATTCAAGATGTTATCCCAGCGAAAAACCCTAGTTGGCAAGTAGAAAGTGCATCGGCAGCGAATAGCTCAGCCCCTTACAGCATTTATAATATAGGTAATGGCCACCCGGTTAAGTTATTAGACTTTATTCAAGCGATGGAAACTTCATTAGGCATAAAAGCTGAAAAAACATTAATGCCAATGCAGCCTGGGGATGTTTATCAAACCTATGCTGAGGTTGAAGATTTATTTAAAGTGACAGGGCATAAAGCTAAAGTGGCTATTGATGAAGGTGTGGCTAATTTTGTCACTTGGTATAAAGATTTTTATCAAAAATAGCATATAAATTACATAGTAAAAAACAAATAAAAAGAAAGGGCGCAAGCCCTTTCTTTGTTATAAAAATACTATTCTATTGCCAAGCAGGTAGACTTTGTTCGTATGCTTTAATTTTATCAGCAATTTCTAATGTCCAGCCAACAGCATCAACGCCATTCTCTAAACAATACTTTTGAAACTCAGTTAACGAAAACGAATATTCTTTATCGCCATTAGTTACTTTCATTTTGTGTAAATCAACCGTCAAAGTTAACTCACCTTGGCCAAATTGATTAAATAAATCATCAACTACTGCTGCATCTAATACAACAGGTAGTACGCCAATGTTAATGCAGTTACCGAAGAAGATATCAGCAAAACTTGCGGCAATAACGACTTTAAAGCCATACTCTTGAATAGCCCAAGGTGCATGTTCACGCGATGAACCACAACCAAAGTTTTCACGAGCAAGTAAAATACTTACGCCTTTATATTTAGCATCATTAAGAATGAAACTTGGATCTGGCTGTAAACCATCATCATCTAAAAAACGCCAGTCATGAAATAAATGCTGAGCAAAACCTATGCGCGTTGTTTTTTGTAGAAACTGTTTAGGGATGATCTGATCGGTATCAATGTTCGCTCTATCGAAGGCGATAACAGTGCCTGTATGTTGACTAAATTTTTCCATGATTAATTCCTATGCATTCGCATCAGTAAAATGACCAGCAATTGCTGCTGCAGCTGCCATTGCCGGGCTCACTAAGTGAGTACGGCTACCACGACCTTGTCGGCCTTCAAAGTTACGATTACTGGTTGAAGCACAGCGATCACCTTCTTTCAATTTGTCATCGTTCATACCTAAACACATTGAACAACCCGGTAGGCGCCACTCAAAGCCAGCATCAATAAACACTTGTGATAAACCTTCTTTTTCAGCTTGTAGCTTAACGCGGTAAGAGCCTGGTACAACAATAGCAGTTACGCCTTCGGCAACATTCTTACCTTTGATAACGCTAGCCGCAGCACGTAAATCTTCAATACGAGAGTTAGTACAAGAGCCAATGAAAACATTGTTAATAGCAATATCTGAGATTTTAGTGCCAGGTGTTAAATCCATGTACTTTAATGCGTTAACGCATGACTCACGTACGATTGGGTCACTAAAGTCATCAGGAGCAGGTACTAGACCGTCGATAGTTGCAACTTGACCAGGATTTGTTCCCCAGGTTACCTGTGGCTTAATATCTTCAGCTTGCAAGGTCACAACAGTATCAAACACTGCGCCATCGTCAGTTTTTAATGTTTGCCAATCAGCAACCGCATCTAACCAAACGCCACCCTTAGGTGCATTTTCTTTATCTTTAAGGTATTCAAATGTGGTGTGATCTGGAGCAATTAAGCCGGCTTTAGCACCCAATTCGATACTCATGTTACACACTGTCATACGCTCTTCCATAGTTAAATCTATGAAAGCTTGACCTGTGTATTCAACCACATAGCCAGTTGCACCCGAGTGACCAATTTTACCGATAATAGCTAAAATTAAATCTTTAGCACTAACGCCAATATTTAATTTACCATCAACTTTTACCTGCATGGTTTTTGCTTTATTTTGACGTAATGTTTGTGTCGCTAATACATGCTCAACTTCAGAAGTACCAATGCCGAAAGCTAATGCACCAAATGCACCGTGAGTTGCTGTATGTGAGTCACCACAAACAATTACTTGCCCTGGTAAAGTAAAACCAAGCTCTGGTCCCATTACATGCACGATACCTTGGTTTTTATGGCCCATGCCAAAAAGCTCAACGCCAAACTCATCACAGTTCACTTGTAGTGTTTTTAATTGGTTTGCAGCGTTTTCACCTGCCGCATCAATGTCACAAGCTTTGGTTGAAATATTGTGGTCCATGGTGGCAATTGTACGCTTTGGGCTGTGTACCGGGCGCTTATGAAATTTTAAATTTGCAAAAGCTTGCGGAGAAGTAACCTCATGTACTAGGTGGCGGTCAACAAAGATAAGTGGTGTTTCGCCCGCTTTGTCTTGGATTAAATGTCGTTGCCATAATTTTTCGTATAAAGTAGTCGCCATGATGTTATCCCTTGATGTCACTTTTTTTAATTAAATCGCAAATATAATCACCCATCTGCTTGGTGTTTTTTGCGTTACTTCTTTGTTCGCTTGGTAATAAATCACCAGTAAGCATGCCGTCGTCTAATGCTTTTGCTACGGCATTTTCAATCGCTGTCGCAGCTTCGCTTTGATTAAGGCTAAATCTAAGCATTAATGCAGCAGATAATATTTGTGCTATTGGGTTAGCTATGCCTTGGCCTGCAATATCTGGCGCCGAACCGCCTGCGGGTTCATACATACCAAAACCAGTTTCATTTAAACTCGCTGATGGTAATAAGCCCATAGAGCCGGTTATCATAGCGCAAATATCAGATAAAATATCACCGAATAAGTTTGGACAAAGCATTACGTCAAACTGGGCTGGGTCTTTGACCATTTGCATTGCAGCGTTATCTACATATAAATGCTCAAGCTCTACTTCCGGGTATTCAGCTGCAACTTCTTCAACTACCTCACGCCATAAAATACTGGTGGCTAATACGTTGGCTTTATCTACAGAGGTAACTTTATTATTACGCTTTTGCGCGGCTTGAAATGCTAAATGAGCAATACGCTTTACTTCTCGGCGTGAATAAAACATAGAGTCGAATCCAGTTTCTTCTTCACCTTCACCGCGTCTGCCTTTTGGCTCAGCAAAGTAAATATCACCTGTTAATTCACGTATTACTAAGACGTCAAAACCTTGGCTTGAGATATCACTACGTAATGTTGAAAGGTGAGACAGCGATGGCATTAATGATGCCGGACGCATGTTACAAAACAAACCGAAATGTCCACGCAAACCTAATAAAGAAGCGCGCTCTGGTTGTTCACTTGGTGGTAGTGTTGTCCATTTTGGGCCGCCTACTGAACCAAATAAAATGGCGTCCGCTTGTTCACAACCTTCTAAAGTTGCTTGTGGCAGAGCTTGACCATGATTATCAATGGCTAAACCACCTACATCGTAAGACTTTGTGGTAATTTCAAAGTTAAATTTTTCAGCGACAGCATCTAATACTTTGATCGCTTCTACCATTACTTCTGGGCCGATGCCGTCACCAGCTAATACTGCTATATTTGCCATTATTTTCTAAATCCCTTGAACATTTTCTTGTTGTGTTTCAATGCCCGCTTGCTCTTTTAATCGAGCAACTTGCTGAGCGCGCATAATACTATTTATTGCATGAATTAGGGCTTGCCCAGATGCGTCAATAACATCAGTTTCTAAACCGTAACCATGGAAGTTTCTACCTTGCCAAGTCACAACTAATGCAGCTTGACCTAAACCATCTTCACCAGAGCCTTTATTTGATATTTTGTAATCGGCAACTTCAAAATCAATATCTACTGCTTTTTTAATTGCACAATACAATGCATCTACAGGACCATTACCTGTTGCTGATTCAACTAAAGTGTTATCGCCAGACACTAGTTTGATGCTTGCTGTGGCAAAGTCGCCACTGCCAGCGTTTACATTCATATATTCAATTTTATAACTATCAGCATCATCTTGTTGTTGATTCTTAAACAGCAATGCCTCTAAGTCATCATCAAATACCTGGCCTTTTTTATCAGCCAAGGCTAAGAAATCTTGATATAAATCTTCTAATTCAAAATCAGTTTCTTTGTAACCTAGCTCTGCCATACGATGCTTAATCACATGACGACCACTGCGTGATGTTAAATTTAATTTGGTTTTGCTGATACCAACACTTTCAGGAGTCATGATCTCATAAGTATTTGCACTTTTAAGCATACCATCTTGATGAATGCCAGATGAATGACTAAACGCATTTGCACCAACAATCGCTTTATTTGCTTGTACTGGCATATTACATATTTGGCTAACAAGACGAGAGGTACGAGCAATTTCTTTATGATTGATATTAGTATCTAACCCTAAGATGTCGCTGCGAAGCTTCATGATCATGGCGACTTCTTCAAGTGAACAATTACCCGCACGCTCGCCAATACCATTAATGGTACATTCAATTTGTCTTGCCCCGGCGTTCACTGCCGCAATGGAGTTAGCTACACTTAAACCTAAATCATTATGACAATGCACTGAGATGGTCGCTTGATCTATGTTTGGTACTCGATCAAATAAGTTGGTGATGATGCCACCAAACTCGTGCGGTAGGGTATAACCAACGGTATCAGGAATATTAATGGTGCTAGCACCTGCTTTAATCGCCGATTCAACCATACGACATAAATTATCGATTGGCGTACGACCCGCATCTTCACATGAAAACTCGACATCGTCGGTAAATTTTCGGGCAAATTTTACGGCATGAATAGCCATGGCTTCTACATCACTAAATTCGCGCTTAAGCTTTTGCTGTACGTGTACGTCAGAGGTTGAAATAAAGGTATGAATTCGAAACTGCTCAGCAACACCTAATGCATCAGCACAAGCTTGAATATCACCTTCTACGGCTCTTGATAGACCACATACAATAGAGTTCTTAACTGTTCGGGCAATCGTTTGCACTGATTCAAAGTCACCAGGAGAAGATACCGGAAAACCAACTTCCATAATATCGACGCCAAGGCGTTCAAGTGCTAACGCAATTTGTAATTTTTCATGAACCGATAAGCTAGACAATAATGCCTGCTCGCCATCTCGTAATGTGGTATCAAAAATTTTAACTGTATTATCCATGACTTTGCCTTTGTCTGTTTGCAACGATTACAAGAATAAAAAAACCCGCAATTATCGTTGCGGGTTT
>JAQWHD010000026.1 GCA_029237915.1 Thalassotalea sp.
GTAGGACTTTTTATAAGCTCTTTATATCTGAAGAGGGTTCCATCCAAACGCACGATGGAATGACGGCGCTATTTTTCTAAGATTGTGTTTACTTTTTTGGTGCTTTTTAACAGGTTATGCTTTGTCGGCGAATGGCACAAAATGCTCGTTCGAGTCACCCTAAAACTGATGGAGGTTCCATCCAAAAGCATGATGGAATGACGGAGTATTTTTTCTAATATCGTATGTCGGCGAATGGTACTGAATTGCAGTTCGAGTCACCTTCAAATTGCATGATATTCCACCCAAAAGCACGGTGGAATGACGGAGTGGTTTTCTAATTTAGTATGGAACCTCATGGTACAGCGGACATAAGGGGTTAGTAATATTGCTATTAAAAAGCCCTCTGCCAAATATCTGGCTGAGGGCTTTTTTTGTAAAGCTGGATGCTTAAGGTCCAATGACAATAAAATGCACACGAAAGGTCAATAGCTTGACGGTAAGGTCCTTTTTAGCTTTGTAATAATAAACGCCTGATGTTGGGCGTTAAACCGATCGATTTAATTTACGCAAATGTACGGTTACTTCTTCACGGTCATAGTATAAATGTTTAGCGTACATTTCGTACCAAATTTCATTTTTACTTAAAATATCTTTAATCGTTTGTAAGTCTTTCATCACTTGCTGATAACGGCCTTTAACAGGCAGTTTTAAGTTAAACATAGCTTCTTGACAGTCACCATCAACAAGCCACTGTGCCATTAAGTTAGCTACTCGTGTAGGTCGTTCAATCATGTCGCACACTAACCAGTAGTTATTCTTTTTACGTGGTCGATATTTAAATCCATCTTCCTCAAGATGCTTCACTTGACCAGTTTCCATTAATGACTCTGCCATAGGGCCATTATCAATGGCTTTAACCATCATGCCACGGCGCACTAATTGATATGTCCAACCACCAGGTGCTGCACCTAAATCTACTGCATTTAAACCAGAACACAAACGTTCATGCCACTCATTTTTTGGAATAAAGTAAATAAATGCTTCATCGAGTTTTAATGTTGAGCGACTTGGTGATGCACTTGGAAATTTTAAACGAGGTATACCATTTACGTACGCTGAAGTATTACGAACAAAAGAGTAACCTAGTATCGCCTGCTGACCTGATAAAAATAAAATATGTAAAATGGCACCACGGTCATCTTCAACATCACCTTTACTTTGCGGCTCTAATGTACCCACCTTACGCAAGTGTTGACGCAAAGGAACTGATAATTTACGAGAAAACTTAGAAAGCTCTTTCCCTTCATTAGTATCAAGTAATTCAACGCGCATATCTTTGTAACGAAATTCTTCGCCTAAAGCTTCTGAGATCGCCTCTACTCGGTTGTATTCCGGTAATTCAACAGGTTCATCAACAATTGTCGCGAACCATTGACGAGCAAAAATAAGGCGGCTTAAAGGCAATTTTCTCATCAGCTGTTCAGCTTGACTCGGATCATTTAAATGGAAATAAACTAAACCTTCATTTTTAGTTAGTTTTAAATAACCGAACACTTCACTATACGCAGCTTTTTCTTGTATCTCTGCACCACATTCTTTTTCAAAACCTGGGCGACAATAAAGGACTATTGATGTCATAAAATTTTAAACCTACTCTTTGGGTTGTACAAAAGCGAGGATCAACCAGCCCAGTACGAATGCCATGCCGCCAATTGGTGTTAGTTTTGCTAACACGCCTACAGCCACAAAAGCTTTTAATATTAATACGCCACTAAAGGCGCAGATGCCAAACAAAAATAAATAACCACTATAAAGTAAGGCGACTCTTTTGGTTTGATTAAACAGTATTACTACAATAAATATGGCAAGCACATGGATGAATGCAAATAACAGTGAGGTTTCAATATTATTTTGGCTTGCTAATGGTAACTCTTTGCCAGCATGGCTTAACCAAGCGGACAATAATACAGCAATTGCTGCGAATATACCCCCAAAAGCTTGTATTATTCTGATCTTCATTGCATTTGCTGCCATTGGTTGCCGTTATTTACTATTTATTAGTGATTGCACGAATTCAGCAATAGCATTTACCGCACTATCTTTATGCTGCTGATGTTTAAAGCCCGACTTTACTCTTGGCTTTAAATCATGATCACCATCTTCTAAAAATTTTAAATTGATATTATCAGCTAGTTTATAGCTAATAATTTCATCTTCATTACCTAATGCATCACGAGTCCCCTGCACTATAAGTACTGGCTTTGTGCATGCTTGCAGTGGCTCCAGTCTTAATTTCTCAGGCTGTTTTTGCGGATGAAATGGATAACCAATACAAAACACACCTTGAACTTTGTCTTCATTCGCTAGTGTTGTCGCCACACGGCTGCCCATAGACTTACCTCCAATAAATAAAGGTAATGCGTCACTATAGTCATTAATGTGCTTTAAATACTCTTCTAGTAACTGTGGCATACGATTAGGTGGCCTGCGCTTACCATCTATTTTACGCTGCACCATATAAGGAAAGTTAAAACGTATTACATTAAGGTGTTGTGCCACTAATGCCTTTGTCATATTTTCAATATAATCACTGTCCATATCGGCACCAGCGCCATGAGCAAAAATTAATGTGGCAGTAGGTTTTTCTGCTAAATCTATTTTACGATCCATTAAATTTCTATACTCATTAATTATCCCTGCATTTTATCATGGCTATCATCTGCATCTAAGATATCATCGCCTTCGTTTTGTACGGTTGCCAAAACCCAATCCCTAAAGGGAGCTATGCGAGCCATATCCAATTGATTATCTCGACAAGCAATATAGAATCCATCTTGGTTAACTAACACTTTATTAAATGGCACAAGTAAGCGCCCAGCGTCAATCTCGGGCTTTGCTAAGATATTATTCACTAAAGCAATGCCTTGACCGTGAATTGCTGCTTGTAAAACCATAGCTGAATGACTAAATATCGGACCGTGATCAACCTTATTACTTTTTATGCCAACAGATTTATACCATCTTTTCCAATCACTGCGAGAGGTATCATGTAATAACGTTTGCTGTTGCAAACTACTGATATCAACAATTGCATTGTCAGCGGTTAAGAGCAATGGTGAGCATACCGGCTGTAAATATTCGCTAATGATTTTGTCTGCAATAATACCCGGCCAATGACCATGGCCATAATAAAATGCAATATCTACATCATCTGTTAAGGTGTCATCATCCCTATCATCGGCTTTAATACGAACTTCAACATCTGGATGAAGTTTGTTGAACTCACTAAGCCTAGGGACTAGCCATTGAATTGCCAAACTTGCTTGGATACAAACAGTAATAGTGCCTTTCGCACCTTTAGCTAATAGCCTTTGTGTTGACTCTTGTAACGATTGAAAAATATCTTTGATGTCTAAATAGTAAGACTGCCCCTCTTCTGTTAATAACAAGGTGCGATTTTTGCGCATAAAAAGCTTAAGGCCCAAATGGTTTTCTAATAACTTTATTTGATGAGAGACTGCTGCCTGGGTGACAAACAATTCATTAGCCGCTTTAGTAAAACTCAATAACCGAGCCGATACTTCAAAAGCCTTTAAAGCGTTTAATGGGGGTAACCTTTTGGACACCATTTATGATCTTTTATGTAAAATATTTTTATATGGCGGCTATTATAAAGCAAGCTTTAACATTATGCTAACCGAACTATTTTTTAACATTTATTCACGCCAACTAAGCTATTGTTTTAATTACTTAAAACAGGCAATTACAAAACTTTACACTCGAGAACAATCCGTTACTTGTTAATCTAATGTTGCACTGGTTTAATAGCACCATATTAATTACTAGGTACACACTTATGACAACTATTAAAAAAACTTTATCAAGCACCGTTTTAGCATTAGCAACGGCATCTTTATTCTCATTTGGTGCTGTAGCAGAAGAATCAGCAGTAACAGTGGCACAAGCACAACAGATTCGTGTTGCAGCAGTTTCTTTTGAAAACGAATTAGCAGTAATGATGGATTCTATGGACGAGCAAAACGAAATGGAAATCGCAGCATTAACTCAAGACAGCATTAAGCAAATGGATGTAGAAGCAGAAATGAGCGTTGCTAACAGCGAAACTATGATTGCTGAGTAATCTTTTTTAAGATAACTAAATAAAATCAAATTCATAAAAAAAGCTGCAAATTGCAGCTTTTTTTTCGTCTTGGATTTACTAAAAACAAATTAATCGATAACTAAAGGTGAAAATGATTTCACTAAATCATCAACGGCCTTCATTTGTGACAAATACTGTTCTAAAGCATGTAAAGGCAAAGCACAAGGGCCATCACATTTAGCTTCATCAGGATTTGGGTGTGCTTCAATAAACAAACCGGCAATCCCTAATGCCATACCACTGCGAGCTAATTGCGCAGCTTGTGCACGACGGCCATCAGCTGAGTCACTGCGACCACCAGGTTTTTGTAATGCATGAGTCGCATCAAAAATAACTGGTGCCATTTTTGTCATCTCATCCATAGCCAACATATCAACCACTAAATTGTTGTAACCATAACAGCTGCCACGCTCACACAAGATAATTTTATCATTACCTGCTTCACCAAACTTAGTGATGATGTGACGCATTTCATGAGCGGCTAAAAATTGTGGTTTTTTAACATTAATTACCGCGCCAGTTTTTGCCATAGCAACGACTAAGTCAGTTTGACGTGCTAAAAATGCCGGTAGTTGGATAACATCAACCACTTCTGCAACAGGCTGTGCTTGGTAAGTTTCATGCACATCAGTAATAATTGGCACATTGAAGGTTGATTTAATTTCTTCAAATATTTTTAAACCTGCGTCCATTCCAGGGCCACGATAAGAGTTAACCGATGAGCGGTTCGCTTTATCAAAAGACGCTTTAAATACATATGGAATGCCAAGCTTTTGCGTTACTTCAACATAATGCTCAGTAATTCGCATAGCTAAATCACGAGATTCCAATACGTTCATTCCACCAAACAGCACAAATGGTTGATCATTTGCTACGGTTAAGTTTGCAACATTAACACTTTGTAAATTCATAATAATCCTTGTTTAAGCAACAACTTGTAAAATTTGACCACAGAACCATGCCATCACAGTACCAACGGTGTAACCTAATACAGCTAATAATACACCAACAGGAGCTAGTGAAGGATGAAAAGCTGAAGCAACAATTGGCGCCGAGGCAGCGCCACCAACGTTAGCTTGCGAGCCAACCGCCATATAAAATAAAGGCGCTTTAATTAGCTTCGCAACCAATAACATTAATCCCGCATGGAAAAGCATCCATATCATACCAATAACAAAATAAATTGGCGCATCAAATATCATGGTGATGTCCATCTTCATACCGATAGATACAATTAAAATATACAGCATAGCTGAACCAACACGAGATGCACCTACCCCTTCTAATTTTCGTAATGGTGTAAAAGATAAAGCAATACCGACAGCAGTAGAGAAAATTATCATCCAGAAGAATTTGCTGTGAAAGCTTAATCGATCAAGAGTTGGGTAATTTTCTACCATATATGGGGTAATAGAATCGGCAAACATATGAGCAAAGCCGGTAACACCTAAACCAACCGCTAAAATTATCATTAAATCGTTTAATACTGGAATACGTGCATTTGCTGATTGAAAAGTTTCGACCTTTTCTTTTAAGCGAGTAATTGCTGATGTATCAGCGCCGGCCTTAGCATCGATTTGCTTAGCATTTGATGCCATCACCAATAATACCGCCATCCAAAGGTTAGCAACGATAACGTCAACGGTGATCATTGCCGAGAATATTTTATCGCCTGCGCCGTAAATTTCTTTCATCGCAGCTTGGTTTGCACCGCCACCAATCCAACTACCAGCAACCGTTGTTAAACCACGCCATACCGCTTCAGGACCTTCAACACCAAGTAAGTCGGGTCTAAAACTTGATACAATTAGTAGCGCTAATGGACCGCCGATAACAATACCCGCAGTACCGGTGAAGAATAAAATAAGGGCTTTAGGGCCTAAACCTGCAATAGACTTTAAATCAACGCTTAGAGTGAGTAAGACTAAACAAGTCGGTAATAAATAACGCGATGCAACAAAATATAAATTAGACTCTTCGCCATTAATAACACCAAACGTATTTAACAATGACGGTAAGAAATAACACAGTAATACCGCAGGTACGATAGAGTAAAATTTTTGTAATTTACTATTACTACTGTTAGCGGTGTAAAAGACTAAGCCTAATAAAATTGCTAATAAACCAAGGACTGAAGCGTCATTGGTGATTAGAGCTTGATGTTGCATAAGTTCTCCACTTACATTGTTTTTGTTTAATTGAGCTTAATTGCTTAATTGAATTATTATAGTTATCGCTAAAAATTAATGGAACTTGGTTTCTATGTGACTGATCATATCTAGTTGCTGTTGTAATAACTTTGCTGCGGGATCTTTTGGACAACGCTCAACAAAATATCGGTAATCATCAAAAGCTACCTTATAACAATCAAGCTGTTGTAGCAAAAAGCCACGGTCACGGCGATGATATGGATCGTCAGGATTTAATGCCAAAATTAAATCAACACACTTTAGTGCTAAGGTAAATTGACCTTCTCTGATCAAAGACGTTTTTAATGACACCAAGTATTGTACGATTAATTTTTTATCGTCAATTGCAGCTAAACTTGGCTCTTCTTCATTATCATCTAAATTATTAATACGCTGTTCAAGCTCTAACCAGTTGATTGGGCAACCGGTTAGTACGTCAAAAATAATCGCATAATCATCATCACAAATAATGCGTAACATAACTTCGTCAGGCACATAAACTGCGTTTATTTCAAAACCACAACAACGGATAATATGGATTATAAGCAAACATTTAAGTGCAGGTGCAAAACAACGATAGTTCAACGCATGCTCTAAACAATGGCTATTAACAGACCAGCTGTCTCTTGTGATATCAAGAAAAAGATTATCGATAAATAACAACTCTATCAATTTTTCAGCACGCTCGAGTGCGTCACTAGTGTCTTCTATCTCTAGCTGACAAAAAGTAATGAGTTCGTTAATTTGTGATAAGTCTATAAGGGTTTTATTTTCTTCTTGAGAAAATAATTCCTGCTCAATTAAACCAATCATTTGTAATAGGTCAATTCGCTCAGAGTTTATCTCTGATAATAATAGTTCGTTCATTTAGCTTTAAAATTCTCTTTCTCTAGCAAGTAGCTTACTAGGACAACAAATAGATTTGAAACATGGCAATTAAAATAAATATGTTTGTTTATTAGTGGCTATTAATACGATCAAGGCAATACAGCTCATAGCACCTAAAAAACCAATAAATTGCTTGGTTGTGTTGCGAGCAAGTTTTAAGGTGTAATAACCCATAATAATATAGGTAAGTACCAATAAAAGCTTTTCGCTTATCCAGCTTACATGCCATGGATATAACGACAAGTTAATCACCATAATGATACCTAAAGTAAATAAAACGGTATCTATGACATGAGGGGTTATTTTTAACCACTTACTATTAAGTGCTTTATTATTATTTATTAATAAAATAAAACGGATAATAAATAAAATAACAGAGCATGCCGCTACTAGCATATGTGCGTGTTTAATTAACAAGCCTTGACCTAAACCATAATAAAATCAGCTGCGCATTCTAACATAGATAAAGCTATTTAGTAAGTTAAGCAAGAGCGCTCAAATCATCTACATGTCTCTATTAACATGATCGTTTGCCGATCATATTTTTCACAATTTTTTTCATCATTGATCTTAATAAAGCAGTATTTTAGTACGAAAATAATACAATATTTTTACAACATCTTAAATTGTTCATAAATTAAGCGCATGCTGACAGTTCAAGCTGTATCAAGGGTGCGATCATTTGCACCAAGCTAACACACAAAGTTATCCACAGATTGAGTGAATAACTTATGATAATGTGAATAATTAATTGGCAAAAATTAAGATCAAAGGATCTTATCAACGAAAAACGCCATTAATAAAAATTAATGGCGTTTAAATGTGAATAACTTTAGGCTAATACCTAAAGCATTAACCTCAAGTAGTGATTAGTTATTTGATTGTAGTGATTTTTCAATATGATGCGAAGCCGCCGCTGAAAATACCACATCAGTCGAGCTATTTAACGCAGTTTCAGCTGAATCTTGAATAACGCCAATAATAAAGCCGATTGCAACAACTTGCATAGCAACATCATTATTTATACCAAATAAACCACAAGCTAAAGGAATAAGTAGTAAAGAGCCACCGGCAACACCAGAAGCACCACAAGCTGAAACAGAAGCTATAACACTTAATAATATTGCTGAGCCTATATCAATATTAATATTTAAAGTGTGGGCAGCTGCTAAGGTTAATACCGTAATTGTGATTGCAGCCCCTGCCATATTGATGGTGGCACCTAAAGGAATAGATACTGAGTAGGTATCTTCGTGTAAGTCTAGCTTTTTACATAACGCCATATTTACAGGGATATTAGCGGCTGAACTACGAGTAAAGAATGCGGTAATACCCGACTCTCTTAAACAAGTAAATACTAACGGGTATGGATTAGTGCGGGTAACTAAATAAACAATCAATGGATTAACCACTAAAGCGATGATCAACATTGAAGACACCAACACTAGCACCAATTGACTGTATTCAGCTAAAGCACTAAAACCAGTTGTCGCAATTGTATTAGCAACTAAACCAAAAATACCGATTGGCGCTAACTTTATAACAAATCGAACTAATGCAGAAATCGCTTCAGCCATATCATGAACGGTAGATTTAGTCGTATCTTTGGCTTGTTTTAAGGCAAAACCTAAACCTAAACCCCAAGCTAAGATACCAATAAAGTTACCTGTAGCTATGGCATTAATTGGGTTATCAACGATTTTAAAAATTAATGTGGTCAGTACTTCTTGCAGTCCTTTAGGTGGATTAGCAGTTACACCGGCTAAATCTAATGTGAGCGAGGTTGGAAATAAAAAGCTCATCATAACCGCGACTAGCGCAGCACTTAATGTACCAATTAGGTATAAACCAACAATAGGTTTTAAATTAGCGTCACTGTTGAGCTTTTGATTTGCTATTGATGAAACAACTAACACAAAAACTAATATTGGTGCCACAGCTTTTAGACCACTAACAAACAGATCACCTAATAGTGATACTGACTTAGCGGTATCTGGTGCTATAACAGCAACAACACAGCCTAAGAAAATACCGATGACAATTTGGCCTACTAAGCCAACCGATTTTATTTTTGTAAATAATGAAGTACTCATTATTATTCCTCTCAATGTAATTTAGTTTAATTTAAAATTATTATTATTTTGTGGTTAATATATTTTTTGGTTTGTCGTTATATGTTTAGCCAAGTGATCTTTAAATAAACATGAGTTTCAACATTTATATTGTCAATCGCATCTAGATTTTGCTCTGTGTTACTTAATTTACTGCTAATAAATTCTTTAGCACCGAACTCTCTACATACAAATAAGGGTAACACAGCAGCTAAGTCATTTTCGACGAAGATAAAAGGTAAACGATTACGTAGCCATGTTGCAACGCCCTGCTCTTGTAAGACCTTTTTTAACGGTCTGCGCTGCGCTCGATAATCAGGCCAGCACTTAGGGTTATTATGTTGAAATTTAATAGTTAATTGCTGCGTATCAGCCGATATCGCGATAACACAAGCGAAGTTATTAGAGTCTTGTTCTGTTATTTTTAAATCACTTAACCGAGTTATACGCTGTAATTGCAACTGCCCAAGTCCATCGGGTAAGTCTATTGTTTCATTAGTAAGTTGTTGTAAAGATAACGACTTTTGCCATTGGCTAATGTCTGCATAATTTCGAGTAAAAAATAACGCATTATTAAATCGTCGCAGCGAATAGTCAGTTAAGCTAATGTGTGGATTTTTATCAACACTAGCGACAAAACAAGCATTGTAAACTTGCTCAAGTTGCTGGGTTGACGGCATTAAACCACCATTTACTTTAATAAAATGACGCAGTAAATTATTGATCCTTTCAAGCGATAGGCTCGACATTTCAGTAATAGATAAACTATCTGGGCTCAGCTGACACTGGCGTAAATCGACGTCAGCTAATTGCTCTAATAAATTTTGAGCTTGCTCACAATGATTTGCACTGCGCGCTATAGTCTGGTTTATTGCTGGCCAACGCTGTTTTAATAAGGGCAAGACCTCGGCGCGGATAAAGTTTCTATCAAAACGTTGGTCGCTATTCGATTCATCTTCAATCCATTGTAAGTCATGCATGCTTGCATAGCTCTCAATGTCTTCACGACTTACATTAAGTAAAGGTCTGGCGAGAAGCTTATGTTGTTCTGGCTGAGTATTATTAAGGGTTCGTAGCGCTTGCATAGCTGATAAACCTTGAATACCCGCACCGCGCTTTAGAGCCAGTAGAAAAGTCTCAACCTGATCATCTAAATGATGGCCAGTAAGTATGACACTATGGTTAACGCAAGTTTGTTGCAAAGCTTTATATCTTGCGTCACGAGCTAGCGCTTCTAGACTTTGCGGGCTTTGCTGGTCGATAACCACAGCAACCGCCTGAAATGGAATAGATAATTGCTCAGCTTGCTGTTGACAAAATAACGACCAATTAGCCGCATTAACACTTAAACCGTGGTTGATATGAATAGCATTAACAGTAACTGCTAATAAGTTTGCTTTGCTCAACTGGGCAACCGCATGCAATAAAACCTGCGAGTCCACGCCGCCACTGTATGCAACAGTTAAGGTTTTATTGACGATTTCCGCTTGCTGACAAAAATTTAAAATTTGCTGACAAATAGGATGCAAACAGTCTTTACTCATTAAATACAAAGTCCATCAATTAAGCATACAATAAATACAAAAACATTAAATACAAAAAAGGAGAGTAACCTCTCCTTTTATATTAGTGCTTAGCAGTTAAAGTTTAACGACTAAAGCCTAACAGTAGCCGTAAGTCATTAAGCGTTGGTAGCGTTCTTCAATAAGCGCTTGTGCTTCTTTACCTTCAAGTTTAGCTAAGTCGGCTTTAAGTGATTGCTTTAAGGTATTCGCCATTAAATCGAAATCACGATGCGCACCACCTAATGGTTCATCAATAATATTATCAATTAAACCTAACTCTTTAATTCTAGGAGCGGTAACACCCATAGCTTCAGCAGCAGTTGACGCTTTTTCAGCTGTTTTCCATAAGATTGATGCACAACCTTCTGGAGATATAACTGAATACGTTGCGTACTCAAGCATGTTTACTTTATCGCCTACGCCGATTGCTAATGCACCACCTGAACCGCCTTCACCAATTACAGTACATACGATTGGCACAGTAAGACGAGACATAACTTTTAAGTTACGAGCGATAGCTTCAGATTGACCACGTTCTTCAGCACCAATACCTGGGTAAGCACCCGGTGTATCAATGAAAGTAATGATTGGCATTTTAAAACGTTCTGCCATTTCCATTAGACGCAATGCTTTACGGTAGCCTTCTGGACGTGGCATAGCGAAATTACGACGAACTTTTTCGGTAGTACCACGGCCTTTTTGATGACCAATAACCATTACCGGAACGCCGTCTAAACGTGCAGTACCTGCAATAATAGCTTCATCATTAGCGTACGTACGGTCACCAGCTAATTCATTAAAATCTGTGAAGATCCTATCGATATAATCTTGTGTATATGGACGTCCTGGATGACGAGCTACACGACAAACTTGCCATGGCTCAAGATCAGAAAAAACTTTCTTAGTTAGTTCTTCACTTTTTTTGTTTAACTGGGCGATCTCTGATTCAAGGTCAAGATCTAAGTCTTGTCCTTGGTTTACCAATTGTAGTTCTTCTATTTTTGCTTGTAATTCTGCAATTGGTTGCTCAAAATCTAAAAAATTGAGTGACATATAAATTTACCTAATTAATTGTACTACTACCTAAAACAATATTAGTTTTAATATTTTGTTTTAACAGTATAAACGTTACTTAAAACACTGCTCAAAAAAGCAATGTTACTATATATAATGGCTAGCTTAAAGTTTTGCTAACGAATTTTCGTAAAGAGGGTATAAATAATAGCAATTTAATTGCTATCCCCCTGTGCTCTCGCTAAAAATTTAACGAGACGCTATCCTCACCTAACAATATCTTTAATTCATGTATCAAAGTATCGGACGGTGTGACCCGCCATTGTGTACCTAACTCCAGCGTTACTTTCGCTTCATCACGCTGATAATGCAGTTTTACTGGGCAACTACCTTCTTTATATTCTGATAATACCTTAGTAAAACCTGATACAAATTGCTTATCTACCTGACTTCGCTGTAACTGAATATCGATAGATTTAATAAAACTTTCCCGAGCTTGTGAGATTGTCATGATGTCTCGGGCGGTCATTGTAATACCTCCAGAGTAATCATCAAAGCTGACCTGTCCCTTACAGACTAAAATAGCGTCTTTTTCTAGTATTTCTTCAAACCTGTCATAGTCATCAGGAAATAATCGCACATCAATACGAGCGCTTTTATCGTCAAGGGTTACCAGTGCCCACCGGCGATTGCGCTTATTAACTAATACGCGAACGCCAAGAACCAAACCAACCGCAGTCGATATTTGATCTTTACCACCGGGTTGTAAATTAACTAAACGGTTACCACCGTATTGCTTAATTTCTTTTAAATAACGATCGATTGGGTGGCCAGTTAAGTATAAACCTAAAGTTTCACGTTCACCTTCTAACCAAACTTCTTCTTGCCAAAGTGGTACTTCTTTAAATGTTTGACGCTCATCTTCTTCAGCAACATTGATAAGACCAAATAAATCATCTTGCCCTAGGGCTTGTGCTTTGGCGTGTTGATCCGCAGCTTTAATCGCTTCAGGTAAAGTCGCAAACAGGGCTGCTCGATGTGGACCTAAATTGTCCATAGCACCTGATTTGATTAACTTTTCTAAGATACGTTTATTGATTTTCTTTAAATCAATTCGCGCGCAAAAATCAAACAAATCTTTAAATGGACCGCCTTCGGTTCGGGCAGCAATAATGGCATCAATAGGCCCTTCACCAACACCTTTAACGGCGCCAATACCATAAACAATTTGATTATCATCATTTACCGCAAACTTGTATAAACCTGCATTTACATCCGGCGGGAGAAGATCTATGCCCATATTTGAACATTCATCTACCAAGGTAACAATTTTTTCAGTGTTATCCATATCCGCAGACATTACCGCTGCCATAAATGGTGCAGGAAAATGAGTTTTCATCCACAGCGTTTGATATGACACTAATGCATAAGCTGCAGAATGCGATTTGTTAAAACCATAACCAGCAAATTTTTCTACCAAATCGAAGATTTTCATCGCCAATTCGCCATCAACACCGCGGTTTATTGCTCCCTGTTCAAAGCCTGCTCGTTGTTTGGCCATTTCTTCTGGTTTTTTCTTACCCATGGCTCGACGTAACATGTCGGCACCACCAAGTGAGTAGCCAGCAAGAACCTGAGCAATTTGCATTACTTGTTCTTGGTATAAGATGATGCCGTAAGTAGGCTCAAGAATTGGTTTTAAATCTATGTGTTGCCATCTTTCGTCGGGGTAACTAATTGCCTCATTACCAAGTTTACGATCGATAAAGTTATCTACCATTCCCGATTGCAGTGGACCAGGACGAAATAATGCAACTAAGGCGATCATATCTTCAAAGCAATCAGGTTTTAATTTTTTAACCAGTGACTTCATGCCGCTCGACTCAAGCTGAAACACTGCCGTAGTTTCAGCGCGTAACAGCAAGTCAAAACTAGGCTGATCGTCTAATGGAATGGCCGTGATATCGATCGGCTCTTTGCCTGCTCTGAGTAATTTTTCATCGGCAATTTCAATGGCCCACTGTAAAATAGTAAGCGTTCTTAAGCCTAAGAAATCGAATTTTACCAGACCCGCTTCTTCAACATCATTTTTGTCAAATTGAGTTACCGGGTTATTACCTTCATCATCACAATATAGAGGTGCAAAATCGGTAATTGTAGTCGGTGAAATAACCACCCCACCAGCATGTTTACCGGCATTTCGTGTTGTGCCTTCTAAAATTCGGCACATATCGATAAGGTCTTTTACATCATTATCTTGTTGATACGCTTCAGGGAGCTTAGGTTCAACCTCAAAGGCTTTTGCTAAGGTCATTCCTGGGTCGCCAGGGATCATTTTAGAGATCCGGTCAACAAAACCATACGGGTGACCAAGCACTCGGCCAACATCACGTATTACCGCTTTTGCAGCCATAGTACCAAAGGTGATGATTTGCGATACCGCATCGCGGCCATAAAGTTCGGCAACATGATCGATTACTTCATCGCGTCTATCCATACAGAAATCGACATCGAAATCGGGCATTGATACACGCTCAGGGTTTAAGAAACGCTCGAACAGTAAATCAAACTCTAATGGGTCAAGATCGGTGATTTTAAGGGCATAAGCCACTAAAGAGCCGGCACCAGAACCACGTCCTGGTCCCACTGGAATATTATTATCTTTTGACCATTGGATAAACTCCATAACAATCAAGAAATAACCGGGGAAACCCATGTTATTAATAACGTTTAATTCAATGTCTAAACGTTCGTCATATTCTTTACGGATTTCGGCAAAATCTGCGGCATCTTTATCAAATAAAAACTCAAGACGCTCCTGCAAACCTTCTTCTGAGACTTTGACTAAAAAGTCTTTAATATCTAAGTCATCTGTAGGAAAGTCAGGTAAGAAATATTCTCCTAAACGCACGGTTACATTACAGCGTTTGGCTATTTCAACACTATTCGCTAATGCTTCTGGGATATCGGCGAATAGCTCGCACATTTCATCTTCAGAGCGTAAATACTGTTGATTAGAGTATTTTTTCGGGCGGCGTTTATCATCTAAAGTAAAACCATCATGAATGGCTACGCGAATTTCATGAGCGTCAAAACCTTCCGGTTTAATAAACATCACTTCGTTAGTTGCAACAACCGGAAAATTTTCTTTGCCAGCTAAGGCCACAGCCATGTGTAAATAATCTTCTTCTTGCGCTCGACCTGTGCGGATCAATTCAACAAAAAAGCGATCATGGAAATGCTCTTGATAGAAACTAACCATAGCATCAACTAAAGCAGTATTACCTTTAAGTAAAGCTTTACCTAGGTCACCTTCACGGGCGCCAGATAATAAGATAATACCTTTGCTATGCTCTACTAGCCATTGCTTATCAATTACCGGTTTATCTTGAATAGAGCCACGTAAATAAGCTTTCGAAATTAATTCGGTTAAGTTTTTATAACCATCATTATCACTCGCCAAGACAACAATTCTAGAGAGTTCATCGCCAAGCTCTTCGCTTTTAACCCAAAAATCAGAGCCGATAATTGGCTTAACACCAGCGCCATGTGCCGCGCCATAAAACTTCACCAAACCACAAAGGTTCGTTTGATCAGTTAATGCAATCGCCGGCAGTTTCATCTCACTACATTTAGCTATGATAGGTTTAACTTTATTTAAACCATCACACATCGAGAAATCACTGTGCACACGCAAATGTACAAATTTAGGATCTGTCATTAACCTTGTTCTCGATCGTTGATAACTTTGGCGACTGGCTTAAAGCTTTTTCGATAGCAGTCTAAAACGCCTAACTCTGCAATTTTTTCAAAATGAAATTTGGTAGGATAGCCTTTATGCTTGGCAAAGCCGTATTCTGGATAAAGCTTATCAAGAGCTAACATTTCGTCGTCGCGGGCAACTTTTGCAATAATGGAGGCGGCGCTAATTTCAGCAACTTTTAAATCGCCTTTAATTACTGATTGACAAGGCAAACCGAAGTCAGGACAGCGATTGCCATCAACAAGGACATAATCTGGACGAACGGTTAAACCAGCGACCGCACGTTGCATGGCAACCATAGTAGCTTGCAGTATGTTTATTTGATCAATTTCTTCAGGCTCACTTCTGCCTAAACTCCAAGCTAGGGCTTTTTCTTTAATTTCGATAGACAGTGCTTGGCGCTTTTTATCTGATAGTTTTTTAGAATCGGTTAAGCCTAGAATGGGGTTGTTAGGATCTAATATAACCGCTGCAGTTACCACAGCGCCAACAAGTGGACCGCGCCCTACTTCATCTACACCAGCAATAAACTGGGCATTAGGACGAATAAAATCATCACTCATTGTCTACTTTCTCCTGATATACCACGAAGGGAATTTATTATTATTTTTGTTGCTCACTTGAAGCCTATAGCTTCTAGTTCCTAGCTTCTAGCTTCTAGCTTCTAGTTCCTAGTTTCTAGCTTCTAGTTCCTAGCTTCTAACAACTCTACCACTGCATCAGCGGCTTTTACACTAGCATTTTGTTTTAGCATCGTATGGATGTTGGTAAATTGATCAATTAACTCAGTTTGATCTTGATAAAGCAGAGGTTCAACAGTAGCTGCTAAGTTTTCAGGCGTTACTTGCTCTTGCAATAACTCAGGTATTAAACTTTTACTGACTAATAAATTAGGTAATGAGAACCACTTTAATTTAACCATAATTCGGCCAATTATAGCAGTTAACCAATTAAACTTATAAGCAACTACCATAGGTCTTTTAATTAGTGCAGCTTCAAGAGTAACCGTACCAGAGGCAGTTAATAAGCAATCAGCACTCGCCATCACTTGCTGGGCATTATTATTAACTAAAAGAATGTCGAGCTCTGGCGCTACTTGCTGCTTAATTTCATTAAACTGTTGCTCGCGAATATCATTAATCACTGGCGTGATAAATTTGATATCAGGGTGGTTATTTTTGATTATTTGCGCAGTCTTTAAAAAATCTGGTAGTAAAATAGCTAATTCACTGCCCCTTGAACCGGGCATAATGGCTAAATATTTATCGTCTAAATTTATGCCTAATGCTTGTCTTGCAGCAGCTTTGTCGTTGTACATAGGAATATCATCAGCCAGTGGGTGACCAACAAAAGTACAAGCAACGTTATGTTTATCATAAAACGCCTTTTCAAAAGGTAATAAAGATAACACCATATCGGTGGCTTTATCTATTTTGAAAATACGTTTCTCACGCCAAGCCCAAACCGAAGGGCTCACATAATGCACAGTTTTAATACCTTGGTCTTTTAATTTAGCTTCTAAGCCTAAATTAAAGTCTGGGGCATCAATACCAATAAATACATCAGGTTTGTTTTCAGTAAAGTAATTAAATAATGATTTACGTACGTGCATCAAGCGTCGTAAACGCCCTAAGACTTCAACGATGCCCATTACGGCTAACTCTTCCATTGAGAACAGGCTGTTAAAGCCAAGCTTATTCATTTTTGGGCCACCGATACCAACGAAATTAGCATCAGGGTAACGATGTTGTAATTCTTTAACTAAGCCAGCACCCAGAGTATCTCCAGAGTGCTCGCCAACAACAATTGCAAAGGTAGGTTGTTTACTCAAAATGATCCTTAACGGATTATGCCACGGCTTGAATTTTCGATGAACGATAAGAAACCTTGGACCGCTGGGAAACCTTCAGACAAGGCCGCAATAGCAGTTTTAGCTTCTGCTAAAGTTAAACCTTTACGATAAATTTCTTTATAGGCACGTCGTACTTGTAAGATTTCGTCTTTGTCAAAACCGCGACGTTTTAGACCTTCAGAATTCAAACCAAATGGGGTTGCAGGATGACCTGAAGCCATAACATAAGGAGGTATATCTTTTAATACGATGGCACCACCAGCAACAAAGGCATGTGAGCCAATATTACAAAATTGATGCGCGCCAGACATGCCGCCCATAATCACATAGTCACCAATATGAACATGACCAGCTAAGGTAACATTATTAGCATAAATGCCATGGCTGCCAACGACACAGTCATGAGCTACATGAGCACCGGCCATAAATAAATTATCATCGCCAATAATAGTCACATTATCGTCCTGAACAGTACCGCGGTGGATAGTACAGTTTTCACGAAATACATTGTTGTTACCTATCTCTAATCGGGTAGGCTCACCAGCGTACTTTTTATCTTGGCAATCTTCACCAACGGATGCATATTGAAAAATAGTATTATTTGCACCAATGGTGGTTGGCCCTTTAATAACAACATGGGAATGAATAACACAGTCATCACCGATAACCACATCATTACCAATATAAGTCCAAGGACCTACTTTTACATTGTTGCCTATGCTAGCACCGGGCTCTATTATTGCTTGAGGATGAATCACTAATTTATTGTCCTTTTCTTGCACACATTAAATCAGCGCTGCAGACAACTTTGCCATCAACTCGCGCTTCAGCGTAAAATTTCCACATACCTCGACGTTCTTTTATGAAATCTAAATGCAAATGTACGGTATCACCCGGATGTACAGGACGTTTAAACTTGGCGTTATCTATTGAGGCGAATAAAAACATTTCACCTTCAGATTTATTATCTACCGATTTAAAGCCTAAAATACCACTTGCCTGAGCTAACGCTTCAAGTAAAAGTACACCTGGAAAAATAGAATAACCAGGAAAATGCCCCATAAATGCAGGTTCGTTAACGGTAACATTTTTAATCGCATGGATGCTTTTTCCAGGTACGAAATCTAGCACTCGGTCAACGAGTAAAAATGGGTAACGATGAGGGATTAATGTTTTAATCTCTTCAATATCTATGACATTTTTGTCCATGTGTAAATACGATCCTTACAACAATTTATATTTATTACTATATTAGACTATTTTGAATTTTGTAATTCTGCAACAGTCTTTTCTAATTCAGTTATTTTACGATACATTGTGTCTAAATGCTTGTAACGCGAGGCATTTTTTCGCCACTCTTTATTCGGTAAGCTTGGCATACCCGAAGAGTAAACACCTGCTTCAGTCGTCGCTTTAGTGACCATAGACATACCAGTAATAATAGTACCGTCAGCAATTTTTATATGGCCATTAATGCCCACCAAACCAGCAATAGTACAATTTTTACCAATAGTTGTACTACCAGCAACAACAGTACAAGCCGCTATTGCAGTACCTGAACCAATAACAACATTATGGGCTATTTGTAATTGATTATCTAAAATACAGTTATCTTCGATAATGGTATTTTCAAGCGCACCACGATCTATTGTAGTACATGCACCAATTTCGACACGATTGCCAATAATAACAGAGCCAAGTTGTGGTATTTTCACCCACAAGCCTTTATCGTTAGCATAGCCAAAACCATCACTACCAATAGCTGTATTAGCTTGTACTAAGCAATCTTCGCCGATTTCAACACGATGATAAACACTGATATTTGACCATAATTGCGTGCGAGCACCAATTTTAGCCTGTTTACCAATAAAACAATTGGCTCCAATGGATACACCATCTGCAAGCTCTACGCCAGATTCAATAACCGAGTTAGCGCCAATACTTACATCTGCACCGATAATGGCATCCGTAGCAATAATTGCGCTATCCGCTATACCTTGTGCAGATTTAGGTGTGGTATCAAGTAGCTGGGCAACAAGAGCAAAACCTAAGTAAGGATTTGGCAAAACTAAGGCATTGGTTTGACAATATTTTGCACTCGCTTCTGCAAGTATTACGGCAGAAGCTTGAGTGAACTCAAGATGAGGACGATATTTTGCATTGGCTAAAAAAGCGATTTGCCCCGCTTTAGCATCGATTAACGTTGCTAATGACGAAATTTGGCAATGTTCATCACCAATAACATAACCGCCTAGCTTTTGTGCTAATTCACCTAAAGTTACCATAAATATTCTTATTTAATTTTCGCTGCTTGCTCAACAACTTTTAAAGAAATATCAGCATCTGGCTTAGCAAAAGCAACAGCTGACTGTTGTAATACTAGATCATAGCCTTCTTTTTTAGCAACCGCATCAACCGCTTCTTTAACGATAAGAAGAATTTTTTGCTGCTCTTCTTGCTCACGACGCTTTAATGACTGTTGTAAAGGCTGTGCTGTAGCTGCGTATTCTTGACGTAAGCCACTGATAGTAGCTTCTAATGCTTCAATCTCTTTTTTACTCATGATGGCTTCGTCACGTTGACGCTTTTCCATGTTGTATTTGATATCACCTTCCATTTTTTTAAGAGCATCGATTTGCTCTTTAAATTCACTGGTGATAGTCGCTTGAATATCAGCCATTTGTGGAAGTTGTGCAACTACTTGCTGTACATTAACTGTTGCAATTTTTTGATCTGCTGCTAATGAATTCCCTGCAAATAACATGCTTGTCGCTGCTGCAGTAAATGCAAGAGACTTAATTAATTTTTTCAACCTACTTCTCCTAAATAATAGTAATTTTATATTATACGCCAGTCTTTGCTGACTATTAATGTTAAAAATGTACTGAGCAATAACATATTGTATATTCCTCAGTACATAATGAAATGGTATTAGAACGTTTTACCTATGTTGAAACTGAAGAACTCAGTATCATCACCGTCTTCACTTTCAAGTCGTTTGGCAAAGTTAAATACCATAGGACCCATAGGTGATAGCCACTGAATTGATAAACCTGAGGATATACGAATTCGTTTCGGGTCAGAGAAATCATCTAACTTCTCAAATTCTTTCGGCTCTAACGAACGATAATCGTCTAAAGTAAATTCAGTATCCCATACGTTACCAGCATCAACAAAGAAACTAGTACGTACACTGTTGCTATAACCTTCATCTAAAAATGGCGTTGGTACAATAAGTTCAATACCGGCAATCGCTATAGCATTACCACCGACACTTTGGTCAGACACGTCGATTGCATCTTGACTTGGTGGTAATACTTCTCCACCTTCACCAGGGACACCAGGTGCTTGGCTTGGGAAGCGGTATATTGCTCTTGGACCAACCGTGTTATTTTCAAAACCACGTAATGTATCAGAGCCACCTGCTCTATAGTTTTCCCAGAAAGGTAATAACTGGTCATTACCATCTATCGTACTATAACCATTACCATAGCCAGCTTCAAATCGAGCTAAGAAAGTCCAACGATGATCGCGTGATATCGGGAAATAGTACTTTGAGTTATATTTCAATTTGAAATATTGAACATCTGAGCCTGGTGTTGTTATCTTACCATTAAGTACTTGTGACGAACCCGCCGTAGGGAAGGTACCACGGTTTAATGTTACTCTCGATAATGTTGCATTAATATCGAAGGTTTCAAAGTTTAACTTAGCATCAGGATTGTTTGGATCTTGATATACTTCGTAAAAGCTTTTGATTTGCTCATAAGTTTGTAGGTTTGAAATATCACTACTCTTATAGCCAACACCTAAGTTTAGTCGTACGTATTCATTGATTGGGAAACCAAGGTTAACGCCTGCACCGTAAGTGGTATTGTTGTAGTTTACAAGGTTAGCTTGACCAGCATCAAATTCACTGTAGAAAATATTACCACCTAGAGATATAGCATCTATGGTGAAATATGGATTAGTGTAAGATAAATTAATACTTTCAGAATACTTCATGGTATTAACTTGTAATGCTAAGCGATTACCAGTACCTAAGAAGTTATTTTGTTGTACACCAGCATTTAAACTTAAACCCGAATACGAGCCGTAACCAACACCAGCAGTAAATGAACCAGATGGTTGTTCTTTTACTGTAAAGTCGATATCAACTAAATCTTCTTCGCCAGGAACTTGCGTAGTTTCAAATTCTACAGATTCAAAATACGGTAAACGTTGCACACGCATTTTAGACGCTTCAACCCAGTTGTTTGACAACCAAGCGCCTTCCATTTGACGCATTTCACGACGTAAAACTTGCTCTGATGTAACATCATTACCAGTAAAGTTAATGCGATTTACATAAACGCGCTTACCTGGGTCTACCGAAACAATTAACTTAACGGTTTTATCATCGTCGTTAATTTCTGGCATAGTACGAACTTCAGGATAAGCATAACCAAATCGACCTAAAAACTTACTGATTAAATCTTCGGTATATGTAACTTCTGCGCCATTATATAATTCATTAATACGCAGTGGGCTGATGGCTTCAATAGTTTTATCGTAACCGGCCATATCGCCAATAAACTCAACTTCACTTACGGTGTACTGCTCACCTTCAGTAACGTTCATTGTTATGTAGACACCTTCTTTATTTGGTGTCATTGAAACTTGAGTCGAATCAATTGCAAAACGAAGGTAACCCCTATCAAGATAATAACTCTCGATAGTTTCCATATCACCTTGTAAAGTTTGCTTTTGATATCTGTCTTGCGCCATGAAATCCCACCATGGAGAATCATAGGTAAGCTCTATTTTGTCTAATAATTGCTCATTAGTGAATATTTCATTGCCAACTACGTTGATTTGCTCAATCGCGGCTGCATCGCCTTCCTCAAATTCAAACTCAAGGTTGATACGATTACGAGGTAAATGAGTGATTTTTGTGCTTACAGTAGCGTTATATTTACCAACACTATGATAGAAATCTTCTAAGCCACTTTCGATGCCCGTTAATACCGAACGATCTAATGTTTCACCAACGCGAATATTACTGCCGTCTAGGCTTTCTTGTAATTGTTCGTCTTTAATATCATCATTACCTTCAAAGATAATGCTTGAGATAGTTTCACGCTCTTTAACTTTAAAGATTAGGCGATTACCATCTCTAAAAACTTCGATATTATAGAAGTGACCGGATTTGTATAAAGACTTGATCGATTGCGAAATACGAAAGTCATTTAATTGATCGCCTACGCCCACAGGAATGTGAGTTAATGCTGCACCTAGAGCAACACGCTGCAAACCTTTTACTTGTATATCTTCAACCACAAAATCATTCGCTGCTTGAGTATTGCAACCAATGCTGCCTAGTAATACTGCTAAGGCGAGTTTTCTTCTTATCATATGAATAGTCAACTTTTCTAATTCTTATTTATAACATTGGAACAACCAATGTTATTAGAGCCGGGAGAAATCGTTAAAAATAGCTATGCTCATTAACGATAGTAAAATCAGTGCTCCTATTTTAAATCCTACTTCCTGAAATTTTTCTGGTACGGGTTTACCGCTTATAAGCTCGATAAAGTAATAAAGTAAATGTCCGCCATCAAGTATCGGTAACGGTAAAAGATTTATAATGCCCAAATTTATACTAATTAACGCTAAAAAACTCAAGAAATAAACTAGGCCGTAACCTGCACTATTACCTGCGCCTTGCGCAATTGATATTGGTCCACTTAAATTATCTACACTTACATGGCCGGTAATTAACTTACCTACCATATCAAAACTCAGCGTGATTAAATTCCATGTACTCGCTGTCGCTTTGCTTATTGCCTCTATCGGGCCATATGAAATCTCAATTCGATGTTCATCTGGCCAAGCCTCGACAATTGGTGAAACACCAATATATCCAACCTTGTGACCATCAGATTGCGCACGAGTTCCCACAAATATTTCAATAGTCAGTTTTTCGCTATCCCTGAATAGCTCAACTGGTATTAAGGTGTTCGGATTTTGTTGAATAATATCAACAAATCCCTGCCAATTACCATATATATTCTCACCATTTGCCGAGATAATTTCATCGTCTAATTTTAAGCCAGCTTTATCCCCTGCTGCACCGGCTTCTATACGGGCTACTTTTGTTAGAGTATTTGGTATAAAAGGTTTGATACCTAAGCTAGCCATAGCCGATTCTTTACTCGGTTCGAACTGCCACTCGCTAGTGTTAAGCTGTTGTTTATTAATGTAAGTTGAGTCTAAGTTCTGAGTTGATATGCTGACATTAGGCTCACCTATTTGACCAACCAAGGCCATTTGTACGGCGTTCCAGTCTTGCGTCTGTTTATCATTAATAGCAACTATCTGGGTATTAGGTTGTAATTGTGCTTGGCTAGCAATTGAATCGGCTGTTACCTCACCGATGATAGGTTTTACGCTACTCATGCCAATAAGAAACATTAAATAGAATGCTACGATGGCAAATAAAAAATTAGCAATAGGGCCAGCAGCAACAATCGCAATGCGCTGATAAACAGATTTATGATTAAATGCGAACTGTTTTTCACTTTCAGTAATGTCATCAACTCGGCCATCAAGCATTTTTACAAAACCGCCTAAAGGCAATAAGGCTATAACAAATTCGGTGCCATGTTTATCATGGGTTCGCCATAGAGTTTTACCAAAGCCAATAGAAAAACGCTCAACTTTTACCCCACACTTTCTTGCTACCCAAAAATGCCCATATTCATGCACAGTAACAAGCAAACCTAGAGCAACAATAAAAGAGCCTAAATTCCATAATAAATCGAACATACTAAGTCACATCCAGTGTTTTTATTGTATTTTTAGCGAACGTTCTCGCATCAGAGTCAAGCTTAATGACATCATCAATAGTGGCTATTTCAACATCATAAAAATGTTTCATCACCGCTTCATTGACCACACTAATTTCGGTAAATTTAATTTCAGTATTTAAAAATGCCGCAACCGCAATTTCGTTAGCTGCATTTAAAGCGGTACAAGCACCTTGTCCTTGGCGACAAGCATCAATGGCGAGTTTAAGGTTGGGATAGCGATTTAAATCGGCAGGAGAAAATTCAAAATTCTTACAGTTAAAGAAATCAAACGGCTGCACGCCTGACTCAATACGCTGTGGATAGGATAAAGCATGTGCAATTGGTGTACGCATGTCTGGGTTACCCATTTGCGCAATAACAGAGCCATCTACATACTGCACCATAGAATGAATTGTACTTTGTGGATGCAAAACCACTTGAATATCATCAACAGCTAAGTTAAATAACCATTTAGCTTCAATTAACTCTAGGCCTTTATTCATCATAGTCGCTGAGTCGACAGATATTTTACGACCCATATCCCAATTAGGATGTGCGCAAGCTTGATCTGGGGTTATGTCATCAAACTCAGTTAGTGGCGTCTCTCGAAAAGGCCCACCTGAGCCGGTCAGTAATATCTTACTAATCCCGTAATCAGCAATATTTCCGTGCCCAACTTTAGACTGCATGCCTAAAGGTAAACTTTGAAAAATAGCATTATGTTCAGAATCAATTGGTAGTAATTCAGCTTTAGAAGCCGTTAAAGCATCAATAAATATTTGACCAGAAGTGACTAATGATTCTTTATTAGCAAGTAACACTCGCTTATCAGCTTTTATTGCAGCGAGTGTTGGCAGTAAGCCAGATGCGCCGACAATGGCAGCCATTACAGTATCGATACTAGGACAGCTAGCAAGGTCGGTAAGGGCTTGGGTACCGGCGAGAACCTCAATGTGATGATAATCTTGGGCAATTAACTTTAACTTAAGTTGCTCTGCACAATATTCATCAACCATAACCACTGTTTTAGGAGAGAATTCGACACATAAGTCATACATAGCATCAACACGTGTATGTGCTGACAAGCTTACTATATTGTATTTATCAGGGTGGCGCCTAACAACATCTAACGTGCTCAAACCTATTGATCCGGTAGCACCAAGCACACATAAATTTTGCATCTATTAATTACCAGCCGAATAATGCAAAGCAAAGGGCGAATACAGGAGCTGTTGCAGTTAAGCTGTCAATACGATCAAGTATACCGCCATGGCCAGGTAAAATTGAACCACTGTCTTTAACACCAGCTTGGCGTTTTAACATACTCTCGGTTAAATCACCGACAACAGATACAGAGCTAATAAGTAATGCTAAACCTACAGACATCATTAACTGCTCATTACTCCAAGAGAAATAAACGCCAGTAATGATAGCAACAGCGGCTGCGGCTATATTGCCACCAATAAATCCTTCAATGGTTTTACCAGGGCTGACATTAGGCATTAATTTATTTTTGCCAAAACGTTTACCTGCAAAATAAGCACCGATATCGGCACTCCAAACAAAGGCAAATAGCAACATTAATAAATAAGCGCCATCAAATTCTGCAAAGATAATATTATTTGAACGTAAAACCAAAAAGGCAACCCACATAGGTGCTAAGGTAATTAAGCCAAACAAGCCTCGAATAGTGCGATGACCAGTCCAAAATGCGCTGTATCTAGGATATTTAAATATCATAAATATACAGAGTGCCCACCAAACTGATGCGCCAATAAGGATGGTTTCAGCCAGAGGATTTAAACCACCTACTTGCCATAGCTGCTCTGGCGGTAAAATGTACCATAAACCGGCAATAGCTAAGGCAATAAAAGTAACAAAACCAATTCGGCGCTTAGTGGTATCGAAGCCCATTAAAGGCCCCCATTCCCATGCACCAATGGCAATAATGGCTAACACTACCCCTGCAAATGCTTGCAGAGATAAAAAGAAAATGGCAGCAATAGCAAGAGGTGCTAGTATCAATGCCGTTAAAATACGTTGCTTTAACAAACGTTAATCCTTTTCAGTTTTCGATTGTACCTGTTCACCAGTTTTACCAAAGCGTCGCTCTCTATCAGAGAATGACGCTAATGCTTGTTTAAACGGTTCTGCTTTAAAGTCAGGCCAGAGTAGTTCGGTAAAATAAAATTCTGCGTAAGCGGCTTGCCACAGCAAAAAATTACTAACCCGAAAGTCACCACCAGTTCTGATCAATAAATCTAATTCAGGAACATTCGATAAATTAATATGATTATTGAGCATGTGCTCATCTATGTCATTAACGTTAACATCACCGTTTACGGCGAGTTGAGCAATTTTTTTCGAAGCTTGAGCTATATCCCAACGGCCACCATAATTGGCGGCAACGGATAACACCATGCCATCGTTATTTTTAGTTAGCTGCTCTGCGTCAATGATCTTTTGTTGTAACTTTGTCGAAAAGCGAGATTTATCGCCAATCACTTGAAAACGAATATTGTTTTTATGTAAACGCTTAACTTCACGAGTTAGCACAAACATAAATAAATCCATTAAAACACTAACCTCACTTGCTGGTCTTTGCCAGTTTTCACTACTAAAAGCGAATAGAGTTAGTGCCTTGACACCAAGTTCCCGTGCTGTAGTTACACATTCCCGCACTGACTCAACGCCAGCTTTATGCCCTGCTACACGGCCTTTGCCTTGTAGCTGTGCCCAACGCCCATTACCGTCCATAATAATAGCCACATGTTGTGGTAACGCTGCAGGTTCACTATTTAAAGTATCAATAGTTGTCACGAAACATCCATCTTATAAAAAAGCCGTAAACTCTGCGAATATATCAATTAAATAAAATAACGACTAGGTTTACGGCGATTAGCTAAAAAATCTAAAAATTAGATTTCCATTAATTCTTTTTCTTTTGCAGATGCAATTTCATCAGCTTGTTTAATGAATTCATCAGTGATCTTCTGAATTCCATCTTCACCATTTCTGGCTTCATCATCACTAATATCTTTGTCTTTGTTTAAAGATTTAATGTCTGAGTTAGCATCACGGCGGATATTACGAATAGCAACTTTACCTGCTTCAATTTCACCACCAACAACTTTAACTAAATCACGACGGCGCTCTTCAGTTAATGGCGGTAATGGAATGCGGATAAGCGTACCTTGCGATGAAGGGTTTAAACCTAAATCTGATTTCAATATTGCTTTCTCAACTAAGCCAACCATAGACTTGTCAAAAACAGAAATAGAAATAGTACGCGCATCAGGAGTTGATACGTTACCAATTTGCGCTAAAGGTGAATCTACCCCGTAATATTCTACGGTGATATTATCTAATAATGATACGTGAGCACGGCCAGTTCTGATTTTATTTAATTGGCTTTTTAATGCTTCGATACTTTTACCCATACGGCTTTTGGCATCTTGTTGAATTTCGTTAATCAAAACCTTGATCCTTTTTGCTAAAATTTAAAATGTTTTCTGAAATAAATTAAACGAGTTATTTAGTCACAACTCGTCGACAGCGGCTAATGTTTATTTAGCATCTGCGTTATGGTTAATGGTAGTACCTTCACTGCCACCCATAACAATTGACTTTAATGCACCTTCTTTATTCATGTTAAATACACGAATAGGCATTGAATGGTCACGAGCTAAAGTGAAGGCAGCTAAGTCCATTACCTTTAATTCTTTCTCAAGTACAGTGTCATAAGATAAGTTAGTGTAAAGCTCTGCATCAGGGTTAGTTACAGGGTCTGCCGAATAAATACCGTCTACTTTAGTACCTTTAAATACGGCATCTGCTTCAATCTCAATACCACGTAAACAGGCTGCTGAATCCGTAGTAAAGAATGGGTTACCTGTACCTGCGCTGAAAATAACGACACGACCAGACTTTAACAAGCTAATCGCTTCAGCCCAGTTATAGCTATCACATACACCAGTTAAATCAATTGCAGACATTAAACGTGCATTAACAAATGCTCGATGTAAAGCATCGCGCATCGCTAAACCATTCATCACGGTAGCTAACATGCCCATTTGGTCGCCAACAACACGATTCATACCAGCTTGAGCTAAACCTGCGCCACGGAATAAGTTGCCGCCGCCAATGACTAAGCCTACTTGTACGCCCATTTCAATCAATTCTTTAATTTCTTGAGCCATACGGTCTAATACTTTAGGGTCTATGCCAAAGCCTTCATCTCCCATTAGGGCTTCACCGCTAAGTTTTAATAAAATGCGACGATACGTTGGTTTAGGGTTAGTGCTCATAAAGTAAACAATCCTGTATAAAGTGAGAAAATACTAATCTTAATATTATTGAAATTGATAATAACATTAAGATTAGTATAGAAAATAATTTGGTTTAAATACAAAATTTAAACCGCAGGTATTTTAATACCAATTGCATTTTTTATCTACCGACTGAGCAACATAATTGTAAATTAAGGAGTTTAAGTCGTTAATATGCTCAATTTTAGTACAAACAAGAATAAGCTGTTACTCGGCGTTAATTAATTAGGTGTAAATTCAAGCACAAAAAAAACCCGGTCATCAAAGATGACCGGGCTTTTTTACAACGTTAAAAGCTTCTAGCTAGATGCTTTTGCCGCAGCGATTTGTGCTTCTACTTCAGCAGCAAAATCTTCTTCTTTCTTCTCGATTCCTTCACCTACTTCTAGACGAACGAATGCAGAAACAGTTAAGCCTTTCTCTTTTAAGATAGCGCCAACAGTTTTCTTAGGTTCCATGATGAAAGCTTGACCTGTTAAAGAAATTTCACCAGTAAATTTCTTCATACGACCAATGATTATTTTTTCAAGTAATTCAATTGGCTTTTTCTTCTTTTCATCAAGAGCTTCATTTTCAGCTTTTAAGATTTCAAGTTGAATTTCAGTTTCTTTTGCGATTACTTCAGCAGATACGTCTTCAGCATTGATGTACTCAGGCTTAGAAGCCGCAACGTGCATTGCAATGTGCTTTAATGATTCAGCATCACCAGTACCAGCAACTACAACACCAATGTTGCCACCGTGAATGTAAGATGCAGCAGCACCGTCTACATAAGATACACGACGAACGTTGATGTTTTCACCGATTTTAGTTACTAAAGCAATACGCTTTTCTTCGAATTGAGCTTGTAGCTCTTCGATAGAAACGTTTGCGTTAGCTGCAGCTTCAGCTACTTCGTTAGCAAATGCTAAGAAGTTGCCATCTTTAGCTACGAAATCTGTTTGACAGTTAACTTCAACTAATGCAGCAACACCATTATTTTCTTTAATGATGATTGCGCCTTCAGCAGCAATGTTACCTGCTTTTTTAGCAGCTTTAGCTTGACCAGACTTACGCATGTTATCAATTGCAAGTTCGATGTCACCGTCAGTTTCTTGTAAAGCTTTTTTACAATCCATCATGCCCGCGCCAGTGCGGTCACGAAGTTCTTTAACTTGTTTAGCAGTAATTGCCATGAGTTAATTCCTCAAATATCTGTAATTAATTAGAAAGAGGCTCAAATGTGAACCTCTTTTTTAGAAGATAATATTAAATCGAAAGATTTAATTATTCAGCTTCAACAAAACCATCTTTTTCAGCAGCTACAGCAATGTTTTGCTCGCGACCTTCGATTACAGCGTTAGCAGCTGAATCTAAGTAAAGGCTGATTGCACGGATAGCATCATCGTTACCAGGAACGATATAGTCTACGCCGTCAGGGTTTGAGTTAGTATCAACTACAGAAATTACTGGGATACCTAAGTTGTTAGCTTCTTTGATAGCAATGTGTTCATGATCAGCATCGATGATGAATAATGCATCAGGAAGACCGCCCATGTTTTTGATACCACCAAGGCTTTTCTCAAGTTTTTCCATTTCACGAGTACGCATTAATGCTTCTTTCTTAGTAAGAGCATCGAAAGTACCGTCTTGGCTTTGAGATTCTAAATCTTTAAGACGTTTGATAGATTGACGTACTGTTTTCCAGTTAGTCAACATACCACCTAACCAGCGGTGGTTAACGAAGAATTGATCAGATTTGATTGCAGCTTCTTTAACAGCTTCGCTTGCAGCACGCTTAGTACCAACAAATAATACTTTACCTTTCTTAGTAGAAACACCTGATAAGAAAGTTAGAGCTTCGTTGAACATTGGAACAGTTTGTTCTAAGTTGATGATATGAACTTTGTCACGTGCACCAAAAATGTATGATTTCATTTTTGGGTTCCAGTAACGAGTCTTATGACCGAAGTGAACACCTGCTTTTAGCATGTCGCGCATTGATACGTTTGGCATTATAAATTCCTCTGGGGTTAAGCGTTCATACATTCCATAATTCCGACCTATGGTTACCATCATGCTGGTAACAGGCACCCCGGAATATGTTTGCCGAATGTATGTGAGTTTAATAATAAATTACTACCCACTATTGAGCAGTAAAATTTGCTTAAAATTAAGCGTTTTTCATTGAAGGTCAAAATGACTTTTTCAATGAGCGGCGTTTTATACCACTTTAACGCTAAAAAGGGAAGTTATTTTTGGCTTTATTTGCTAAAAGTAGCTCTAATATTTGTTAACTTACACCACATATATATATCTAGAAAAAGTACTCCGTCATTCTGTACGAGCTCAAGCGAGATACAGGACCTCCTCACGCATACGGTGGCTATGACGATTAAACCACAGCACGCTGCAGGAGGTCCCATCCAAAAGCACGATGGGATGACGTGGTGTAAGTTAACAGGAATAGCAGTGCTACATTTATTAGCCGTTATAGCATAACCTTATAATTTAAGTTATTATTGCGATCATCAAATTTTAGTAATAATTGAAGTCATCAATAAGAGATAACTTCACTTAAGAAACCCTTGAAGGAAAAGCATGAGTATTGCCATAAAAACTCAAGATGAAATAGAAAAAATGCGCGTTGCCGGTAAATTAGCTGCAAGCGTATTAGATATGATTGCAGAGCACGTAAAAGTTGGTGTAACTACAGCTGAATTAGACGCTATTTGTGCGAAATTCACTAGCGACCATAACGCCCTATCGGCTCCATTAAACTACGGCGCAGATCAAAACGGTGAAGGTGGCTTCCCTAAGTCAATTTGTACTTCAGTAAATCATGTGGTTTGTCACGGAATTCCGTCAGAGCAAGTATTGCAAGATGGCGACATCGTAAACATTGATATTACTTGTAAAATTTGTCTTGATGACGCAGACACAGCAGAAGCTGATAAAAAGTATTATCACGGTGATACTTCTAAAATGTTTTTACTTGGCAATGTCTCTCCTGAAAATCGTCGTTTATGTCGTGTTACCCAGGAAAGCTTGTACGCAGCTATTCGTAAAGTAAAACCAGGCACTAAGTTTTCTGAGCTTGGTGGCACAATCCAAAAGCACATCAAAAAAGCCGGCCGTTATGGCATAGTAAAAGACTTTTGTGGCCATGGTATTGGTTATGTATTCCATGAAGAACCGCAAATTTTGCATTATAAAAACTCTGATGACCGTAAAATGAAAGAAGGTATGATTTTTACCATCGAACCTATGATTAACTTAGGTAAAGGTGGTACGAAATTAGATAAAGACGACGGTTGGACCGCCTATACCGTTGATGGTAAAAACTCAGCACAATGGGAACATAC
The DNA here is from genome assembly GCA_029237915.1 of Thalassotalea sp. GTDB lineage: Bacteria > Pseudomonadota > Gammaproteobacteria > Enterobacterales > Alteromonadaceae > Thalassotalea_A. The sequence continues at coordinate 32,029 of JAQWHD010000026.1, forward strand.
TTTAGTAGTAACCAAAACAGGTTGTGAAATTTTAACCCATCGTAGTGAAGAAAAAGAAATCAGTAAAATATTAAATAATTAATCCTATTTAATATAGAGATCCTCAACCTTAAGTTGGGGATTTTTTTTGCCCTTTTTATAGCAACCAAACATTTATAAAACCGGCTTAAATATGTGTTCTATTTTTAGTTATATACTTATGCAGCTTAGTATTATTTAATAAAAATCTATTAACTGGTCTTATCTAGAGTTAAAACACTAGAAATGTCTGCCCTATTAATGTTAACTTCTTTAAGCTAATAACTATAAAGGAAGTATCAACGTCGTGTTATCAAATCCTATATTGCCCTGCTCATTTACAAATAAATTGGCTACGGCTGCCGCACCACTTTCCACCAAAGAAATCGTAGCTCTTGGTGAAGAATTTCACCTTTGGTTAAAACAAAGCTTTAATCTCTATGAAGTTGACGAGTTAGTGCGGGCTAGAGCAGATTACGTTGATCACGTGTTACAGAAAGTTTGGTGTCAACACCACCTCGACGAACATCAAATATCTCTACTTGCCGTTGGCGGTTATGGCCGCGGGCAATTACACCCACAATCAG
>JAQWHD010000028.1 GCA_029237915.1 Thalassotalea sp.
ATGATTGTACGTTTTGGTGGAACCACTTTAGATACGCGGTTCATTGAATAGATAAATTTATCTGGCAATGCCATCTTAAAGCCTTATTATTAGGGTTAATATTTTATAACGCATATTTTAGGGCATTACCTCTAGAATTAGCAAATATTTTAAATTCGATTAAACTAAAATTAAGTTAAATAATAAAAATTATAATTTTATGATTTCTAATCGTTTTATAACTGACCTGAAAAAGCAAAATTGGGTAGCTGTGATCTCTGATTTTTTAGTCGTTGTGATCGGGATACTGGTTGCTATGCAGTTGTCAAGTTGGGAACATGCTCGAAATGAAAAGCAACTGGCTAATGAATATGTGGCGCTGTTGATTGATGATTTAAAGTTTGATCAACAAAGCGCAGAGCAAACCATCTCTTATTATTCTACTGTACAAGAGTTTGGTAATCATGCTTTGACTCTATGGGACGATAAACCCGCATTATCACCAGAAAAGATGGTGATTGCGTTTTACCAAGCTTCTAATATTTTAGCAAATAATTCTGCTGTTGGTTCATATAATGCGCTGGCGGCAACCGGTAGATTGGGTTTAATTGGTGGGCCGGCTTTAGCTGCTAAATTATCGGGCTACTATGCACAAGATCTAGATGCGATTATCTACCACAACACGCAATATCGTATGGTGATCCGTGGCATACTACCTGTTAATGTGCAGCTTTCTATTCGAGATAATTGCAATGAGTTTGTAGAGGGGGAGATACTAAATGAATTATTGGGGGCGCATTGTAATACGGGGTTATCTCAAAATGAATTAAACACCTTGCTATCAGATTTAAAAAACAGAGTTAATTTAGATTATTATTTGCGGCAAAAAATTAGCCAAGATGAATTGGCTGTACGAATACTTAGGTTAAGAACAAATGGTGCTCTTTCATTACAAAAAACACTGAAAAATTTCCTTTAAAATAACTTTATCTAAAAGTGTTCTGATTGGATGCTGTGTAGCTTTGGTTCAGTGTTAACTGTTCAAGTGGACACATAAAAATATGTGCTGTTCAACTATTGTACTGCGTTACAAATTGCTGTCTAATAGCTAGGGTACTAATTGAAAATAATTATGAATCAACAAGGAAGTAAATAGAGATTATGCGGTTACTGTTCGTTTTTATTTTGGTATTATTTCCTATTGTAAGTACTAGTTTCGCTAGTGATGATTCAATAACCTCCGCGATATCTTATGCCAACAAACTTAACGATACACAGCAAGCAATTACTTATCTACAATCACACATCGAAGAACATCAACTAACCGGCAAAGAGCAAGTAGAAGTATTAAATGCCATTGGTAGTCTCTTTTATCAACGAAGTGCGCTTAATGATGCGATCACAACACTCATACAAGCTAAACAGATTGCCATTGATAATAAATTATTAAAAGAGGCTGCTGATACGAGTAAATTAATTGGCATATACAGCTATTACAAAGGTGAACAGCAAAATGCCATAGATGCCTATCAGTTTTCTTTGGATTATTATATTGATGTTAATATTCCGATTAAACAGGCTCACCTATACAATAATATCGGCTTGGCTTATGACTCTATGGGTAAGCAATTATTCACCCTAGAGGCTTATGAAAAAGCGTCTAAGATCTACTCTGAATATGGTAGTGAAACAGACCAAATAGATATTCGTTTCAATATTGCCGGTTTGTATTTAAATTTAAAAGGCTTTGCCAAATCGATTGATATATTGAATGAAGTAGTAGAAGTAAGAACTAGATTAAAAAATTATCATGGTGTTGCTCAAGCCTACAACCATTTGGGCATAGCGTATAAACATCTTGGCGAGTATAAGCTTAGTGAAGAGTATACATTTAAAGCTCTAGATTATTATTTACGTAATGGCTACAAGGCAGACGCCTCGTTTGAATTAACTAGTTTAGCGTCATTAAGTAATGAACAATCTAAACCTATTGCCGCTAAAGAATATGCTAAACGCTCAATTGAGCTAAGTAGTGCTGTAGGCCGTGAAGAGTTAAAGGCTTATGGCCTAGTAGAATTAGCAAAAGCTCACTTTCAGTTAGGGGATATCGAATTAGCCAAGGTTGCATTAAATGACTCTGATCAAATCGCCATAAGATTAAACCATAAAAAAATTCTTGATAACAACCTTATTGTCCATGCTCTCATTGAAACGTCGGTGTCTAACAACAAGCAAGCACTAGCGACGTTGTATAAATATCAAAAAAGTGAAGATGAGCTTAACAATAAAAATTTGGCACAAGCATTTTTAAAGCTTGAATCTCAGCAGCTAAACCAACAAATATCACAGTTAAAACAAGCGGGTGAATTTGCTGCTTTAGAGGCTCATGAACAAGGGGTACAGCGCAACTTTAGTATTGTTATTGCTTTATTTGCTCTAATTATAATCTTTCTTTTTTATCGAAGGAACAAAGCGAAGTTATATCATGTTCAGTTAGAGAATACGGTTAAAGAGAGAATCAAAGATATTGAACTGGTTGCTCAACAATTAAAGATTGCCAATAAGGTGAAAAGTCAATTTTTAGCGAATATGAGTCATGAAATTCGCACACCACTTACCTCTATCTTAGGGCAGTCGGAAGCAATTGTGCTTGGTGAAATTGATGAAAACAAATTAAATGAAGAAGTAGAGGTTATCCATAGGAATAGTAAACATCTATTGCAATTGGTAAATGATATTTTAGATTTAAGTAAGATTGAAGCGGGCAAGTTAGACTTAAATCCTTCGATGACCAAACTAAGTAATATCACAGGTGAACTTGTTGATATGTTCAACTCAATAGCTGATCAAAAAGGCTTGAAATTTACAATTATCAACCAACTCGATTCAGCATTTTATTTTCATGTTGATAGTTTAAGGTTAAGCCAAGTACTTATTAATTTTTGCTCAAATGCGATCAAATTTACCGAGCACGGTGAGGTTACATTAACTATATCAAAACAAGATGACAATTTAATCTTTGCTGTAAAAGATACCGGCATAGGAATGAACTCTGCGCAAGTTAAACAAGTTTTTGATTGTTTTACGCAGGCTGACAGCAACGTTAATCGCAGATTTGGTGGTACAGGTTTAGGCTTATTCTTATCATCAAATATTGCCGAATTAATGTCCGCTGATATCGAAGTTGCAAGCTCTATAGGAGAGGGCAGTACTTTTTCTTTTATTCTGCCTTTAAATAGCATTAACCAACCTGCGATTGACGACGTTGCTAATTGTCCAGATATCTTTAGAGCCGATAACTTAGCTTTTGTCGGCAAAATATTGGTTGTCGATGATCACAGCGATATCCTCAGACTAATCAAACATTTCTTAGAAACATTAGGCTTAGAAGTTATTACTGCAAGTAACGCCCATGATGCTGTTCTCTTAGCGATAGAAGAGCAACCTCAAGTTATTCTATTAGATATACAAATGCCGGAAATAGGCGGTGTGGAAACGCTCTCTATGTTAAAAGAGCAGGGCTGTAACCAACCTACTTATGCTTTAACGGCAAATGCGATGGCACACGAAGTTAAAAATTATATGGTTCAAGGTTTTACTGGGCATTTACAAAAACCAATTAATAGAACCGACTTTGTCACTATGTTAAATAAACACTTTGATGCCCCAGAGACTAGTGAAATATCTTCTGAGGTAAATCACGACCAAGGCGTGGATTTTTCCGATTTAATCACAACGTTTAAATCTAATTTAGCGCAAGATAAAGAGCAATTAAGTAACTATATTAATCAGCTAGACTATAAAAATCTTGCCATTGAAGTGCATAAAATAGCCGGTGCTGCGGGCATGTTTGGTTTTACTGAGTTATCTGATCGAGCGATAGAGTTAGAAAGCTTGTTAAAATCTGAAAGTTATTTATCTTTTGAAGAGATATCAGCAAGATTTTTAGCTGAAATTAATAATATTGTTCACTAACTTTATTAATACCAATTTAACTAAGACCAATTTAACTAAGTTGGCATAAGTTACTTCTTTGATTGATAAATATTCTTCAGCTAAGCGAGTCATTAAAAAAGCCAACTTACAAAGTAAGTTGGCTTTCTTTATTTTATAAGCTGTAAAAACTTAATTACTTAGTTGTTGGTACTAGACCACGACGTTCAAGTAAATATTGTGGGTTTGGCTCTTTACCACGGAAGCGCTTGTACATGATCATTGGATCTTCTGTACCACCACTTTCTAATACGTTTTCACGGTAACCTGTAGCTGCTTCTTGGCTGAAAATACCTTTCTCTTTAAATACTTCCCAAGTATCGGCATCAAAGATGTTAGACCAAATGTAGCCGTAATAACCTGAAGAGTAACCACCCGCGAAGATGTGCGAGAAATAAGTTGTGCGGTAACGAGGAGCGATTTCGTTAATTAAACCTAATTCTGCTAATGTGTCTGCTTCAAACTTATCTGCATCTTGTAAATCTGCAGTTTCTAGGGTGTGCCATTTTAAATCAAGTAATGCAGCTGCCATATATTCAGTAGTCGCAAAACCTTGGTTAAATTTACCTGAGGCTTGAATTTTTTCTACCATTTCCATTGGAATAACTTCACCAGTTTTATAGTGCTTAGCAAAGTTTGCTAATACTTGTGGCTCTGTCATCCAGTTTTCCATTACTTGTGAAGGATATTCAACGTAGTCACGCGGTAATGATGTACCAGTTAAAGAACGGTAGTAACCGTCAGATAAAAGACCTTGAATAGCATGTCCAAATTCGTGGAATAAAGTAGATGCTTGATCAAACGTTAATAACACTGGCTCACCATTAACCGGGGCAGGGTAGTTTAATACGTTATAAATAAGCGGCTGAACATTTTCACCATACATTTTGTACTGCTTACGGAAAGAACTCATCCAAGCTCCCCCACGTTTTGATGAGCGTACGTAGAAATCGGTCATGTAAACACCAATTACGCTACCGTCACGGTCAGTAACTTCATAAGTTGTTACGTCTGGGTGGTATTTAGGTAAGTCGTTGCGCTCAGTAAATTTAACACCCCAAAGTTGATTGGCTGTGTAAAATACCCCTTGCATTGTGTTGTTCAGTTCAAAGTACGGCTTAGTCGCTTCTTCGTCTAAGTCATATTTCATCTTTTTAACTTTTTCAGAGAAGTACCACCAATCCCAAGCTTCAAGCTTGTAATCAGCGCCTTGCGAGTTAGCAAATTCTTGCATATCAACAACTTCTTCTTTAGCGCGTTTTAACGATGCCGGCCATACTTTATCTAATAAACCGTAAACATTTTCAGGGTTTTTCGCCATGTTGGTTTCAAGTACGAAATCAGCATGCGTTTTATAACCCATAACTTGTGCACGTTGGAAACGAAGCGATGCCATTTTTGATGCTATTGCTTTGTTGTCATTGGCATTGTCGTTATCACCACGATGCGTATAAGCATAGAATAACTGCTCACGTAACTTACGGTTAGTCGAGTAAGTTAGGAAAGGGTAAAAACTTGGACGGTGTGTGGTGAATACCCACTTACCTTCATGGCCACGCTCTTTAGCTGTAGCGACAGAAGCAGCAATGATATCAGCAGGTAAGCCAGCTAAATCTGCTTCATTCTCGATAACTAATTCAAAACCATTGGTTTCATTTAATAAGTTTTCACCAAACTCAATACTTAATTTAGATAACTGGTTATTTAAATCACGAAGAGTTGTTTTTTGCTCTTCTGTTAAGTTAGCACCACCACGAACAAAGCCGCGATATGTGTTATCTAGTAAAGTTTTTTGTTCAGTATTTAAGGTTAATGAATCTTTTTGGTCGTAAACAGCTTTCACACGAGCGAAAAGCTCTGGGTTTAGATTAATGTCATCACCCATTGCAGATAGTTGAGGTGAAATTGCTTTTGAAATTTCTTGCATCTCAGGAGTCGACATCGAGCCGATCAAACCGTAAAAAACACTGGTTACTTTATCTAATAAATCGCCAGACATTTCCATTGCTTCAATGGTGTTTTCAAACGTTGCGGCTTCAGGATTATTCTTAATTACTTCAATTTCAGCTTTTAAATCAGCAATACCTTTTTCTAACGCAGGTAAGTAATGTTCAACTTTGATTTTATCAAAAGCTGGCATGCCAAATGGCGTGTCAAATTCTTGGTAGAAAGGGTTAGCAGAAACTACTTGCTCAGCTTTAACTGATTCTTGTTGGTCATTTCCAGATTGACAGCCGGTAAGTGCTAACGTTACCGCAAGTGCAATTGGCGTAATAATTCTAGTTTTCATTGATGTATTATTCCCAGTGATATATTAGATAATCTAAATCTATTTATTTAACTATAAAATTTTGTGGTCTATGTTTTATAACAAACACATGGCGTTGTAAAACTTTTAGCTATAACAATGATACTAAAATTGTAACGAAATAAGACATATCTGTTGCAAAATGATTACACCTGACATACGAATTACTTCATAATGAATTATTAAATTGTTATAACCGAGGCTAATGTCATGTCATTAAATCTTGATCGTTCGATACAATTAGTACTTAACACTAATGATTTGCCTTGGCAGGAATCACCGAGTAAAGGTGTGTTTCGTAAAAAATTGGAACGTGAAGCTGCTGAATCGGGTTTAACTACTAGTGTGGTTAAATATGATTCAGACACAAGTTTCTCTGCGCACTCACATCCGGGTGGCGAAGAAATATTTGTACTGCAAGGCGTGTTTGAAGATGAACACGGTAAATTTCCCAAAGGCACTTATTTTCGCAATCCCCCAGGCTCAAGCCATTCACCTAAAAGTCCACAAGGGTGTGAATTGTTCGTTAAGCTTAATCAATTTCAGACGGGTGATGATAAATTTGTAAAAATTGAAACCGCAAAGCAAGAGTGGTTACCTGGAATAGTTGCTGGCTTATCAGTTATGCCTCTGCATTCGTTTGGTACTGAGCACACTGCATTAGTACGCTGGCAACCAGGCACTCATTTTCAGCCGCATGTCCATGCTGGTGGTGAAGAAATATTTGTTCTCGATGGCGTGTTTGAGGATGAACATGGCACCTATCCAAAGGGGACTTGGTTGCGCTCGCCTAATTATTCTAAACATAATCCATTTAGCGATCAGGGCTGTATTATTCTTGTTAAAACTGGCTACATGAAATAATTTTCTTGCTGTAACAAAACTGTCACATAAGTGTCTTATACTTCTCAGCGTCTAATTATTATATTTACTTTGAGAGTATTAAAGTGACAATTTCTGCTAGAACTGTTGATGCAAGGCAAATCAAAAACACGTTAGCTCGCTGGTTTATTTCAGCAGGTGGTGTGAGTGTTCTATTTACCTTAGTGTTGATTTTTATGTATTTGGTTTACGTTGTTAAGCCAGTCTTCGAATCTGCCACTATCGAACCTGTAGCAAGTATTCCTGTAACTATCACTAGTAAAGCCTTGGCTGTTGGTGTCGATGAGCAAAAGCAGGTAGCTTTTCACATCACTGACGATGGTAATATTAACTTTTATCAAGCTCAAACTAATGAGCATCATCAAGCAAATGAATTACTTCTTACACAAACATTATTAGCCGATGGTGAAGTAATAAAAGAAGTCTTTGCGACCAATATTAATCAATACATAATCTTATTAACTAATGGCTCTGTACGAGTTATACAGCCTACTTTCAAAGTGTCCTTTGTTGTTGATGAGCGAACAGTAACTCCAACCATATTTTATCCATTAGGCGAAGATGCAATTTATCTGGATGAAGACGAAGCCGTCATCGAGCAATTTAGTTTTGCAATGAATGAAGAAAGAGCTGTTTTTGTAGCACTTACTAAAGACCAACGCCTTATTAAAACCTCATTGATTGCTGAAGATGATTTTAATTTTGATTCTGAGTTTAGTGCTGAATATCAAACCATTGCCACCGATTATTCAGCAATATCGCATTTAGCAATTACTCCTGATTTATTAATGGCAGTGATTGTTAAAGAGAACGACGTCAGTATTTTTGACTTAGGCGATGAATGGGATGTTGCTCTTTATGCTGAGTTTAATCCGCTATACAACACGTCGACTAATATCACATCGATGGCTTTGTTATCGGGCAGCAGCTCAATATTATTTGGCACCAGTGACGGCAAAGTTCTACAGTGGTTTGAGGTTGCTGGTGAAAACAGCAGAAAATATCAGCAAATTCGTAGCTTTAATGCGAGCGACACAGAATCGATAACTAAAATCTATCCGGAAACATTCCGTAAAAGCTTTTATGCAGTTACGCCAAATGGCGATGTTGGTGTTTATTACACCACAAGTGAAGCTATGCTATGGCAAGGAAAGTTACTCGCTTCTGATCAACAACTTTTTGCGATTGCACCTCGTGCTAACGGCCTAGTAATTTCATCAGATAGATTAGAGGTTTTAGACGTTGAAAACGAACACCCGGAAGTAACTTGGTCAGCGATTTGGCAAGAAGTCTGGTATGAAGGTTATCCTGAACCGGCCTATATATGGCAGTCAACGTCGGGCAGTGATGACTTTGAATCTAAATTTTCATTGATGCCAATTTCTTTTGGTACTTTAAAAGCGGCACTTTATGCCATGTTATTTGCCGTACCTATTGCAATTTCTGCGGCTATTTATACCGCTTACTTTATGCCAGCGGCCATGCGTAAAACGGTAAAGCCGACCATCGAGTTAATGGAAGCATTACCAACCGTTATTTTAGGTTTTTTGGCGGGGCTTTGGCTAGCGCCATTGCTTGAAGCTTATTTACCTGCGGTATTCCTCTTAATTATCCTATTGCCGGTTACAACTTGTCTTACTGCTTTTGCTTGGTTTAATACCCCTAAAGCGATAAAGCTTATGTTACCAGAGTCTTTTGCACCGCTTATTTTGTTACCATTTTTAATCTTAGCGGGTTATCTATCGTTTGAGTTGTCGCCTTTACTTGAAGACGTCTTTTTTGGTGGTGATATGCGCCAATATATTACTAACGATTTGGGCATCAACTTTGACCAACGTAATGCCTTAGTTGTTGGTATTGCTATGGGGTTTGCGGTAATACCAACCATATTCTCAATGACCGAAGATGCCATCTTTAGTGTGCCAAAACATTTAACTTCAGGCTCACTTGCTTTGGGCGCTACTCAGTGGCAAACCTTAGTAAAGGTAGTTTTGTTAACGGCAAGTCCTGGTATTTTTTCAGCGGTAATGATGGGCTTAGGTCGTGCTGTTGGCGAAACTATGATTGTTCTTATGGCCACAGGTAATACTCCGGTAATTGACTGGAGTATCTTCCAAGGTATGCGTACTTTATCGGCGAACATTGCGGTAGAAATGCCGGAGTCGGAAGTAGGCAGTTCGCATTATCGTATTCTATTCTTAGCAGCCTTTGTGTTGTTTGTATTTACTTTTATCTTTAACACGTTAGCTGAGTTTGTACGTCAGCGCTTACGTGAAAAGTACAGTTCGCTGTAGGAATTATCGAATGAATAATTTAAATAAATGGTTCAAATCAGGTTCTCCTTGGGTTTGGCTAAGCGCTGGTGGTGTAACCTTAAGTTTGATCTCTGTTGTTGGCTTGTTGTTATTAATCGCCAGTAATGGTCTTTCATATTTTTGGCCTTCACAATTACATCAATTTGAAATGGTTGATGTCGATGGTAAACACAGCACCGTTATTGGTGAAATATATGATGTAGAAACGATCCCAGCGGAACAAGTGATACATACAGGTATCGATGTTAAAGGCGCTGAGTTTGTTGAACGTTATTTAATTAAAACGGGTAACCGTGAGTTAGTTAATTTAGATTTTCGCTGGATCGTGGCGCCGCTTATTCAGCAGCAAACCCAGCCACAAGACTTGGTTGTTATTGAACGACGCACCAACGGTAATTTCTACGGTTTTATCGAACAAGTATTTATGGATGGTAAAGCGGTGGAGTTATCGAAACTAGATAACTTTATGGCGCGAGTTGATAACTTACAAGATGAAATATTTGAGCTACAAAAAACAGATATTGGCGCAATAAACTACGAGCTTGAACGTATTCGCTTAAAAACTCGTAAGGCAGAGATTAACGGTGAATTAACACCTGAATTAATAGCAAGTTTTGATGCCCAAACGCAGCAGCTAAAAGATGAATATTTAGCACTAGAAACTAATCTGAATAAACTTCGTGAAGAAGTACAGCGAGATAAAATCATTGTCCGCGCCATGGGCGGCGAGAAAATAGAGATTAATCTTGAACAAGTAATCCATGTTAGCTTCAACAATAAATTAAATATCATCGAAAAAACCACGATGTTCTTCTCGCAAATAGGTAATTTTATCTTTGCAGAGCCTCGTGAAGCGAATACCGAAGGTGGTGTGTTCCCAGCAATTTTTGGTACGGTATTAATGGTGCTGCTAATGACCGTTATCGTTGCCCCAATGGGGGTTGTTGCCGCTATCTATTTACATGAATACGCTGGTAATAATGCCTTTACTAAATTATTACGTATCGCTGTTATTAACTTAGCAGGCGTACCATCAATTGTTTATGGCGTATTTGGTTTAGGTTTCTTTGTTTACATGGTTGGTGGTTCGTTAGACCAAATATTTTACCCGGAATCTTTACCTAGCCCAACCTTTGGCTCTCCAGGCGTTTTATGGTCAGCGCTAACCTTAGCAATATTAACTTTACCGGTTGTTATTGTTTCAACTGAAGAAGGGTTAGCACGAATACCTGCGAGTATGCGTCACGGTTCACTGGCTTTAGGTGCAACAAAAGCGGAAACCTTATGGCGGATCATTTTACCAATAGCTAGTCCGGCAATTATGACAGGAATAATTTTAGCAATTGCCAGAGCCGCAGGTGAAGTAGCACCGTTAATGTTAGTTGGCGTGGTAAAAATGGCACCAACATTGCCACTTGATGGTAACTTCCCATTTTTACATTTAGAGCGCAAGTTCATGCACTTAGGTTTCCATATTTATGATGTAGGCTTTCAAAGCCCTAACGTTGAGGCAGCAAGACCATTAGTCTATGCAACGGCTTTATTGCTAGTAACCATTATTGTGGCTTTAAATATGACTGCGGTTTCAATACGAAACCGTCTTAGAGAAAAATACCGCTCACTTGAGCATTAGATTGACTAGTCATTTTAAAAACCTAGTCAATTAAAAAAATTAAATTTAACACGAGTCGTTAATACTATGATTAATGTAAAACCTGAAACTACAGCTAGCAATAACAAAGTGCTTGATATTCATAACTTACCTGATGATCAGGTAGCGTTAGAGATCAAAGATTTAAATTTGTTTTATGGTGATAAACAAGCCTTGCAAAATATTTCGATGAAGATCCCGAAAGGCCAAGTAACTGCGTTTATCGGTCCGAGTGGTTGCGGTAAATCAACCTTACTGCGCAGTATCAATCGTATGAATGATTTGGTTGATATCTGTAAAATAACTGGTGAAATTAACCTCCATGGTGAAAATATCTATGGTAAGCACGTAGATGTTGCGCAATTACGTCGTAAAGTAGGCATGGTATTTCAACGTCCTAATCCATTTCCAAAATCAATTTATGAAAATGTGGTTTATGGCTTACGTTTAATCGGTATAAAAAATCGCCGTACTTTAGATGAGGCTTGTGAAAAAGCATTACGTGCAGCTGCGCTTTGGGATGAAGTTAAAGACCGTATTCATGACAGCGCACTTGGTCTCTCTGGTGGACAGCAACAACGTTTGGTTATTGCTCGTGCTATTGCGATTGAGCCAGAAGTGTTATTACTGGATGAGCCAACCTCTGCGCTTGACCCTATTTCAACATTGGTTATTGAAGAGCTGATCACGGAATTAAAGCAAAAATACACGGTTGTTATCGTTACTCATAATATGCAACAAGCGGCGCGAGTATCAGATCAAACTGCATTTATGTATATGGGCGACTTAATAGAATACAGCGATACCAATACGCTGTTTACCACGCCTGCAAAAAAGAAAACTGAAGATTACATTACTGGCCGTTACGGTTAATAGAGGAAATAATAATGGATACTTTTGACACTGGTAGACATATATCAGGTCGTTTTAATGCTGAACTAGATACCGTGCGTAACCATGTTATGCAAATGGGTGGCTTAGTTGAACAGCAGCTTAAAGATGCTTTGGCATCGGTAAGTGAAAACAATGAAGAATTAGCACGAAAGGTACTTTCAAGTGATTATAAAATCAACAAAATGGAAGTTGATATCGATGAAGAGTGCACTCGTATTATTGCCAAGCGTCAACCAGCGGCAAGTGATTTACGTCTAGTGATGGCAATCATCAAAACAATTGCAGATTTAGAACGTATTGCCGACGAAGCTGAGAAAATATCTAAAGTGGCCTTAGAGCAATTTACGGCCAAACAAAAAGATTTTTTATTAAATTTAGATAGCCTTGGTCGATTAGTACTTAGTACATTGCAAGCGACTTTAGATGCATTTACCAGAATGGACTTTGATGCCGCATTAAAAGTTCATCAAAGTGATAACCGAATTGATCGAGAATACGAAGCATTAATGCGTCAATTAATGACTTATATGATGGAAGACCCACGTTCTATTCCATCGATTATGTCAGTAATTTGGTCTGCTCGAGCATTAGAGCGTATTGGCGATAGATGCCAAAATATTTGTGAATACGTTATTTATTTCGTTAAGGGTAAAGTTATTCGTCATATTTCAGAAGAAGATGTGGCTCGTGATTTTCTTGGTGAAATTTAGCTTTAACGTCTAAACTTTAGAACCAAAGTAAATATGAAATCAATAAGTTGTATTTTTTTTGAACGTATTAAGTTATGTTATTTAAAATACATCTTTTTTTCGTTACATAAACTTTTGATTACTCGGTAAATGAGGTATATTTGCCGCGAACTTAATAAGCAGCTAATTTGGGCTGTAGGAAAAATATATGAGTGGAAATACAATTCTTGGTGTGTTTGCAAAATCACCATTAAAACCATTAGAAGTACATATTCGTAAAGTGAGTGAATGTGCACAACTTCTTCCTTCTTTCTTTGCTGCGGCAACAGAAGATGACTGGGTTAAAGCGGAAGAAATTCGCAAAAACATCTCAAGCATTGAACGTGACGCAGATAAAATGAAACGTCAAATTCGTATGGAATTACCTGGTGGTATTTTTATGCCGGTACAACGTACTGACGTTTTAGAACTGGTTAGTCAGCAAGATAAAATTGCTAATAAATCAAAAGATATTGCCGGTCGTATGTTAGGCCGAAAGTTAGTTATACCTGCAGAAATTTCTCCTTTATTTAACGATTTAGTGACACGTTGTATCGATGCAATCATAAAAGCAGCCGATGCAATCAATGAATTAGATGATTTATTGGAAACAGGATTTCGCGGTCGCGAAGTTAAACAAGTTGATAAAATGATTAATCAACTGGCTAAAATTGAAGATGATACAGATAGTATGCAGATCGTTTTACGCCAATCGCTAATGGATCTAGAAAAAACTCTTAACCCAATTGATGTAATGTTCTTATATCAAATTATTGAATGGGTTGGTGATTTAGCCGATATAGCTGAGCGCGTTGGTGCTCGTCTAGAAATTATGTTAGCAAGGTAAGGGTTTCATAATGGAAATTTTACAAAATTATGGGACCATCTTGGTTCTTATGGCCGCACTTGTAGGCTTTTTTATGGCTTGGGGTATTGGTGCAAATGATGTTGCTAATGCCATGGGTACATCGGTTGGTTCGAAAGCTCTAACCATTAAACAAGCAATTATTATTGCGATGATTTTTGAGTTTGCAGGTGCTTATCTTGCTGGTGGTGAAGTAACATCTACCATACGTAAAGGCATCATAGATTCAAGCTTCTATATAGATACACCTGAATTATTAGTATTCGGTATGATCGCTGCATTGTTTTCAGCGGGTACTTGGTTACTGATTGCCTCTTGGATGGGCTGGCCCGTATCTACAACACACTCTATTGTTGGAGCCATTGTTGGTTTCTCTGCTGTAGGTGTTGGTGTGGAAACCGTAGCATGGGGCTCTGTTGGTGGTATTGTTGGTAGTTGGATTATTACCCCACTTATCTCAGGTGTCTTTGCATTTATTATCTTCAACAGTGCGCAAAAACTGATATTTGATACTGAAAATCCATTACAACAAGCTAAGAAATGGGTACCTTTGTACATGTTTTTAGCGGGTTTTGTATTGGCGCTAGTAACCATTAAAAAAGGTCTTAAGCATATAGGTCTTAACTTGGGTTCAACCGAAGGATTCCTTTGGGCTCTCGGTGTTGCAATTGTTGTTGCTATTATTGGTAAAATATTTATTGCGCGCTTAAACTTCAAAGAAAGTAAAAATAAACGAGCTAATTACATTAACGTAGAAAAAGTATTTGCTGTATTAATGGTTATTACTGCTTGTTGTATGGCATTTGCTCACGGCTCAAACGATGTTGCCAATGCTATTGGTCCATTAGCCGCTGTAGTATCAATCGTAGGTAATGACGGTGAAATCTCTGCTAAAGCTACATTAGCTTGGTGGATATTACCTCTTGGTGGTGTTGGTATTGTTGCTGGTCTGGCTTTATTTGGCCACAAAGTTATCGCTACCATTGGTAAAGGTATTACTCATTTAACACCAAGTCGTGGTTTTGCAGCAGAACTTGCAGCAGCTTGTACTGTAGTTGTAGCTTCTGGTACTGGTTTACCTATCTCAACTACACAAACATTAGTTGGTGGCGTTCTAGGTGTAGGTATGGCGCGTGGTATTGCGGCAATCAACTTAGGTGTTGTACGTAATATTGTTGTATCTTGGGTTGTAACTCTTCCTGTCGGTGCGGCATTATCAATTATGTTCTTCTGGATGATAAAAGGCGCATTTGCTTAGTAGTCCATTGGGTTAAACATTTACAAAGCCAGCATCTGCTGGCTATTTTGTTTTAGTCGCTCAGTAAAGTGGTGGTTAGCAACCTAAGTGAACTTCACAATATTATTGTATCTTGGGTTGTAACCCTCCTTATTGCTCTGGCAGTCGGTGCGGCATTATCAATTATGTTATTCTGGATGATAAAAGGCGCATTTGCTTAGTAGCCCTTGAGTTAAACATTTACAAAGCCAGCATCTGCTGGCTTTTTTGTTTTAGTCGCTCAGTAAAGTGGTGGTTAGCAACCTAAGTGAACTTCACAATATTATTGTATCTTGGGTTGTAACCCTCCTTATTGCTCTTCCTGTCGGTGCGGCATTATCAATTATGTTCTTCTGGATGATAAAAGGCGCATTTGCTTAGTAGTCCATTGGGTTATACATTTACAAAGCTAGCATCTGCTGGCTTTTTTGTTTTCTGAGCTTAGCAATTTGGTTGTTAACAATTTAACTACAAGGTACTAACAAATGCTTTCAGTAAAATACATATATCCTAGGTATTATAATTCCAGTTAAACAACATCAAACAACATCAGGAATTATCCATGAAAAAAGCAATTTTATTAGTTACCAGTGCATTATTATTTTCAGTATCAGCGCAAGCAGAAATAAAAGACTGTGATGAGCTTAAAGATGAAATCCAAACTAAAATCGAAAACAATGGCGTAGAAGATTTTGACGTTATCGTTGTTGAAAACGATGAAGTAAACGATCATGAAGGCTTTAAAGTTGTAGGTAGTTGTGAAGGCGGCTCGCATAAAGTTTTATACAAAAATAATTACAAAGCTTAAGTGTTAGCTTAAAGCGATACTAAAATTTAGTACGCTTAATTATTTATATAAACCGGCCCTTAGCCGGTTTTTTGTTTTCTGCAATATGAAATTAATCACCCATAAATTAGCTTTATCGTTCTTTATCGATTAAGGTTTCAATTAAATTAATTAAAACCTTAATTGTTGATTGATAGAAACGATGAATACCCATTTACCCAATTTAAAACATTTACAATACCTAATTGCTCTAGACGAGTATCAGCATTTCCATAAAGCCGCGGAATCTTGCTTCGTCAGCCAATCTACTTTAAGCAGTGCCATCATTAAACTTGAGCAGTTATTTGATTGCCAGTTAATTGAACGTGATCATAAAAGTTTTGTTTTTACCAGCCACGGTAAAACGGTTGTTGAGATGGCAAAGTCGTTAATTTATCAAGCTAGCGATTTAGTGAGTTTTTCTCAATCTCAAGGAAAAGTAAATAAAGGCAATATTTACCTCGGTTGTATTCCCACCATAGCACCCTTCCTTTTAACCGATATGATAGATGTCACATCACAAGCACTGCCTGAGCTTGAAATCTTTATCAAAGAAGATACAACAGAGCACTTGCTTGAACAGCTTGCAAATGGTGATATCGATATTGCTATTTTAGCTCTACCAATTGAAGATAAGTATTTAAAGAGCTTTAGTGTTACATCGCTTGGCACAGATGAATTCTACTTAGCAGGGGATGAAGCTTTAGTTGCTGCAACTGCCAAGCAAGGTGACTATGCGCAACTACCCGATGAAAGTGTATTTTTATTATCTGAAGAGCACTGTTTAACTGACCATGCGTTGTCCGCTTGTCAATTAGTCGATAAATCAAAAATCAATCATTTCTCAGCAACTTCGCTAGCAACCTTACTGCAGATGACTATTCACCATAAAGGCATTACATTTTTACCTGAAATGGCAATTAATAAAGGCGTTGCAGGCCACGCCTATTTAAGTGTGGCGCAAATGGCTGGCAACCCTAGTCGTGAGATTGCTTTACTTGCCCGTAAAGCTTCGCCTCGTAGCGAAACATTCGCATCATTAGCGACTTTAATTTCACCATTATTAAATAAGTAATGGCGTAGTTAATTTTATTAATGCAATATAAACAATAAAGCCGGCTAAGCCGGCTTTATTTTGATTCTAACATTTAGTTTTTTAAAGTTAAAAATTAACTATTGATAGGTACATAGAAACTTTCAGGTAATACAAAATCACCCTCAGCAGTTGCTAGCTTGTCATTTACAAAAGTAATCGTCAGCTGTTTTTTCTTGTTAAATTTTTCATCTTTTCCTGATAAAAAATCATAAACATAGTACCAAGTATTTTTATTAAAACTATCAACAATAACTGGGTTACCAAGAACAAATTTAACTTGCTCTCGACTCATACCAACTTGTAATTTGTCAATTTCTTTTTGTTCAAGGTAATTACCTTGAGGTACATCAATTCGATAAACACAGCCTGAAACTAAAGACAAAGCCAAGCATAAAACTATTGCGCGAGATAACATTAAATATTTTTCCTTTACATCCTGAGCAAGGATAATAACTAAGGCTTTAGCCAGATAAAAGCCTTTTATTCATTAATTTGATAAAATATCACAGCTTTAGCTATTTTAATCAAATTTTAGCCTGCCAACATCTCTCTTGCATTCGCTAGACTACTTTCGGTAATACTATCACCTGCTAACAAACGTGCTATTTCTCGCTCTCTAGATTCATTGGAAAGCTCCGATACACTTGTCTGTGTATGCTTACCGTCGGTGAGCTTAGTCACGAATAATTGCTGATGTCCTTTACTTGCAACTTGTGGCAAGTGAGTAACACATATTACTTGTGTACTTGCGCCAAGTAATTGTAATTGATGGCCAACCATCGCTGCTGTAGGGCCACTGATACCAACATCTACTTCATCAAAAATTAATGTTGGGGTCACGACTCTTTCGGCTAGTATCACTTGTATGGCTAAACTTATTCGAGAAAGTTCCCCGCCAGAGGCAACTTTATGTAAAGCTTCTGATGGTTGGCCAGGATTCATACTTACTAAAAATTCAATTTCATCTATGCCGGACTCACAAGGGGTATTGTTTTGTTTTTCACTAACTTGCAGTTTAAAGTTAGCGTCAGGCATGTTTAGTTGCTGAATGCTGGTAGTGATCCTTTGCTGTAAAGATTTTGCTGCTTTTATCCTGCTCTTACTTAGCTTCTTAGCAATGTCTAAGTATTTATTTTGACATTGTTCAAGCTCGTTACTCATATTAAGTAAGCGATCGTCATCTTGCTGTAAGGCACTTAATTGTTGACTAAGATTAGCATGATATTTAACCAGATCTTCAGCGGCAACATGATGCTTTCTTGAAAGCTGCAGGGCAGTTGAATAGCGCTCTTCAATTAAAGCATAAGCTTGTGGGTCAATATCAATATTTTGCTGATAATGAATTAAATCGTTACTGGCTTCTTCTAACTGAATTCTGGCTTCATTAACAAGTTGAGCAAGTTCATTGGCATTGCAATCTAGTTCAGCAAGCTCTGATAAGTCGTCACTGCACTTTTGCAGTAAAGACAGCATCGAGTATTCATCTGTGTTATTAAGCTGTTTTACGCACTGCTCAGAGAGTATTAATAGCTGCTGTGAGTTGCTGTGCCGTTTATAGTCGTTTTCTAATTGCGCAAATTCATGTTCTTGTAAGTTGAACTCATCTAACTCTTTTACTTGATACTGAACTAATTGTTGTTGGGCTTTTCTTTGCTCATGGTTTTGTTCTAACAACTTAAATTCAAGTTGCAACTGTTGCCATTTTTTTTGTTGTAATTTTAATTTTTCCAGTAACGGTTGATGGCCAGCATAGCCATCTAATAAGTTGCGCTGCTCAAAGCTTTTAATAAGTAATTGGTGATCGTGCTGACCGTGAATGTTAATTAGCAATTGGCCAATGCTTTTTAATTGGGCAAGGGGAACGGCTGAGCCATTTATATAAGACTTTGAGCGTCCCTCACTGCTAATGACTCTTCTAATAATGCATTCACTGTCTTGATTTAAGTCATGTGAGTCTAACCAAGTTATTGCTTTGTGATTGTTTGAAATGTCAAAACTTGCGCTTAACTCTGCTTTATCGCAGCCTGGACGCACTGTGTTGGTGGTTGCACGTTCGCCTAAACATAACCCTAAAGCGTCAATAGCAATTGATTTACCCGCACCCGTTTCACCGGTGATGGTGGTCATGCCTTGTTGCCAATCGATTTCGACAAAACTGACGATAGCAAAATTCTTTATTGAAAGGTTTAGCAACATACATAACTCACTTAGGTTAAGTGATTATTTTGTGTGTTGCTGGGAATGTCGAAGGTATACCTCAAACAAAAAACAACTGTAATAATAATCACTGGTAATTTATACAGTAAAGTTACCAGTGTTATTTTGACAATGCAAATTTATTTTTACATTTGCAGGAAAGGCGGGCAGTTTTAATTAATAGACCTTATTGCCCCAACTGAGCTTAGTACGCAGAACATTAAAGTAATCATGATCTTTAGGATGAATAAGGCGTAAAGTATATTTGCTCTTTTTAATGATAATTTCATCACCCGGCATCACTGCCAAAATCACATGGCCATCGCAACTTACTTGTAGCTCTTCATTATTATTCATCGCCGTAACAATCTTAATTTCGCTATCGCCATCGACCACAATAGGGCGACTGCTTAGTGTATGTGGAAACATAGGTACTAAAGTTAGAGCGTTCAAGGTTGGTGTTAAAATTGGGCCACCAGCTGACATTGAGTAGGCAGTTGAGCCCGTTGGCGTTGAAACTATTAGGCCATCTGAGCGCTGTGAAAACATAAAGACATCATCAATATAAACAGCAAAATCCATCATGCTAGCAACTTTGCCAGGATGCAGCACTGCCTCGTTCATTGCGCTGTTTGAACTTTTTAATTGGCCATGGCGATAAACTTCAGTATGAATTAAAAATCGCTGTTCTGTTTTAGAACGGCCATCTAATATAGCCTCTAGGGGCTCAATTAAGTTATCTGGTGATAAATCGGTTAGAAAACCCAAGTTCCCCCTATTGATACCAATAACACCAATATCATAACAAGATAATACCCTAGCAGCGCCAAGCATATAACCGTCACCGCCAACCACTATAGCCAAATCAGCCTGGTCACCAATATCTGTTATACAAAAAGCATACTGTTCATCTTTGTTTAATTTTTCAGCAACTGATTTTTCAATCATCACTCGATAATTATTATTTTCTAAATAATGATGCAGTGCCGCAATAGTTGCTAAAGCACCTTCATGATCGGGTTTGCCAATAAGGCCAATGGTTTTATACATTTGCATAATAAATTCGTGACGTAATAATTATTAATTATGGCAGTTTTACCATTATTTTTGGCATTGTAAAGGATATAATTTATAAATAGTGCTTGAATCCTTTAATTCAGGCCCCATAATTACCAACATTGAGTTATATATTGGAGTTATCAATGACTACTGAGTCGACAAATACCAGCAAAAACGCTGAACAAGAAGTAAATGAAGTTGAAGTAAATACTGCAGATGTTGAAGTAACAACTGAAAGTGATGTTGAGCAAGTTGAAGAAGTTGCAGTACTTTCAGCTGAAGAACAAAAAATTATTGAATTAGAACAAGCGTTAGCTGAAGCAAAAGCGACTGTGGCCAATCAAAAAGATTCGGTTATTCGCGCTAAAGCTGAAGTTGATAACATGCGTCGCCGCGCAGCTCAAGATGTTGATAAAGCGAAAAAATTTGCTTTAGAAAAATTTGCTGGTGAAATGTTAAGTGTTGTTGATAACCTAGAGCGCGGTTTAGCAACAATCGATAGCGAAGCTGAAGAGCAAAAAGCGACATTTGAAGGTATGAACTTAACCCTGCAAGGTTTACTTTCTGGTTTAGAAAAATTTGGCGTTAAAGCGGTAGACCCACAAGATAAACCTTTTAACCCTGAATTACACCAAGCGATGTCAATGCAAGAAGTTGAAGGTGTAGAGCCAAATACTGTTATTGCTGTTATGCAAAAAGGTTACGAATTAAATGGTCGTTTAGTTCGACCTGCCATGGTTATGGTATCAAAAGCAAAAGCGTAATAATTTGCTAAAATCTAGCACATCAAAGAAAGCAGGCCTCTGGTCTGCTTTTTTATTGCCCTTAATTTAGTCATCTTGTTAACACAGGTAGTAAATAGCTATGACTTATTTGATAAGCTGATCAGCGAATCAATCTGCTGTTGTAACAGTCTATGTTGAATAATTATTTGTGCATGAACTTTTACTCTTGCCTTTAAAATCGCAGGAATAATTGGTTTCGTTAAATAATCTACCGCCCCTAATTCAAGCCCGCGGACAATATCATCAACATCGCTTAATGCCGTCGTAAATATCACCCTAATATCTTGAGTTAATGGGTTGGACTTTAATTGCTTACAAAAGGTTAGGCCATCGGTGTCCGGCATCATAATATCTAGCAGAACAATATCTGGCGGTGAGTCTGTCATACATACAGACATTGCCGAACGTGCATTGTTAGCCGCCTTTATTTTGTAATTTGACTTTAGCGCACCGACAATCAGTTCAATGTTCGTTGCTACATCATCAACAACAAGTAAATTTACTTGCTCAATATCACTATTTATATCCCATATTTTATGAGTAGTTGTGCCAGCTAGGGCTTTACCGTTGTTGCGGATTGGAAACTCAATTGCGCGCTGTAAACGTTGTGCTAAATGCGATTGTATTATCGGGGTAACTATATAATCGGATACACCTAACTCGATAAAATGATTAATTGATTCTGCTGAAGCACATTCTGAAATAATGACAACCGGCAGTTTTAAGGTGTTTGCTGCGCCTCTGACTCGTTTGATCAGCTCTAGAATAAATAAATCTGTTTTATTTTGCCAAAAACAAATGATTAAATCATATTGTTTGGCTTGCATAAAATTAATACTCTGAGCTAAGTCACTGGCATTATTGTCACTAAATTTAAATGTCTGTAAATGCTGTGAAATTAAAGTAGCATTAGGCTGGTTAAAGTTAACCAAAAGTACAGATTTATCTTTCAATGTTTGTAAGGGATAGTTAGACATCTAAATTACCGCAAAAATAAGTCGCAAAATACAATTCATTTTATATACTAGTTGATAGTCCGAATAAAAAATAATTATTTATTAATGAATTACTTAAAAAATATAGTATTAAAGTTTTTAGTCATCTGTGTTGTTGCTTTTAGTGTAACAACTAACGCAGATGAATTATCAAGCGAGCTATTGCAATGGGCTAATGAAAATCCTATCGCTCGTGTTGGTATTGACTCACAATTTCCTCCTTTTGATTATCTTGACGAAATTAACTCACCATCGGGGATCGGCCATTTATCAAGACAAGCGTTAAATGATATTTTACCTGTCACATTACAAGTTAGCTCCGCAACCAATTTTGCTCAAGAATATAACTCTGTTAAGAATGGCTACACGGATGTGTTATCCATATGTGCAAGTTCAAAAGAGCGTGCTAAAGATGTCTTATTTACCAAACCTATCCTAACTTTTACTTCCGTAGCCGCTGTTAACCGCAGTGCTAAGATCGATTCAGTTAACGATTTTAATAAAAGCCATAAAATAGGCATAACCAAAGGATATGTCACACTAGACTACGCCCAAAAGTTAGTTGGTGCAGACAATGTTGTACAAACAGAGACTACAGAAGAAGGCTTAAGACTTGTTGAAGAAGGTAAAATTGATGGTTTTATTACCTATTTATACACACTGGTATATGCTGAAAAAACATTTGATATTAAAGGCTTAAGGCCCATAGCTCTTGAAGGTTTTGATTCTTTTGACTTAGGATTTTGTGTTAATAAAGATAAACCTGAATTGGTTGAAATAATCGATTGGGGGATTGATCAATTAGGAAAGAACTCATTTAGTAAATTTCAATTGCAGTGGTCACAATCATTTCAAAATAAAAAAGAAGTGATAAAAGGGCAATCTAATTCAACTCTCTATAGCACCATAATTATCAGTATATTTGTATTGATTTTTGTTTATTATTTTTCACAAAAATATACTGACCAAATAGCGATAAAGTTTGGCACGTCACGATTCAAAAGTATTTATATCCTGTGCATTATTCTTTTGGTGGTTATTATTAATACTGGTATGAGTTTATATCTGAGTGATTTTAAGAAAAACGCGTTAGATGAGTCGAGTGAAATTCTCGATGTGTCATTGAGTGGGGTATCATCGAATTTGCTCGGTTGGTACAAATCAAGATCCGATTTAGTTGACAGTATTAGTGAATTGCCCTTGTTAATATCTTTAACCGAAGATCTTATTAACAATGAGTTAGATGATATTTCAGTTGATAATATTAGAGAATTTTTTAAATATCGACCATCTGTATTTATCAATAATCGCTCGGTTGATATTATTGCTTTAACTGGTGAAACTATTTATAGCACAAATAATAATTCAATTGGTCTCCCATCGGCAATTGCGGATCAGCGTGAAAAGTTATTTGCTAGTGTAATCGCTGGTAATACGCAATTTATTCCTGCAGTTAATATCGCAAAAAATAGCAACGATTCGCTAATTATTGGCAATGATGATATCGCTATTTATATTGCGAGTCCTATCATCGACTCTAACGACAAGGTTATTGCTGTATTTACCATGCAATTTAATGTCAATGGTAGTTTTTCCAAAATTTTCAAAGAGTCAGGATTTGGCGATACTCTAGAAACGTATGCCATTGACAGCAACGGTTATATGGTTGCAGAAGGACATTTAGTTAAACAGCTTTATAAAAGTGGTAAATTAGATGTAAGTAAGTCTGCCGTACTTAATATTCAGCTACCAGATGTCGATAATAATCATATAGTGGAAAGTGCTCGTTTTAAATTAAATAGAGATAATTTAATCGGTTACTTTGATTACCGTGGTGAAAAGGTTATTGGCTCAGCTCTGTGGATGCCGCAGTTAAACTTTTCAGTTGTTGCTGAAATGGATCAACAAGAAGTTTATAAAAGTTATCTCGAATTACGTGATTTATTTATATTAATTCTATGCCTCATTAGCTTAATTATCATTTCATTATCGTTATTCATGTTTGTTATTTCTCGTCGTGCCAATGAAATAAATAATCGTTCAAAGGATGAGTTAGAAATAATCGTCAATGAACGCACGCAAGAGTTACAAATACTAGAAAATAAGAGTCGCTCAGTATTGAGTTCTGTCGCCGATGGTATTTTTGGTATTGATGATTCTGGTCGTTGTGTGTTTTTTAACGAATCTGCTAGCGAGATGCTTGGTTTTAAAGAGTCTGAGGCAATAGGGGAATATTTCTTTGATTTATTTTATGATGTTAATCAGCAAGGTAATAAACAAGGGAAAAGACAAGGGAAACAGCAAGTTGTTATAAATAACCCTATTTTGGATGCTATCTGTAGACAACAAGTATCTAGGGTCGACTCAGCACGCTTTACTCATAAAGATGGCTCACCTGTGATGGTGGAATATAGTGTTGCACCAATAGCACAAGGCCAAAATAGCTCTAATACGTTAGCTGCGGTGATCGCTTTTCAAGATATTTCTGGGCGCTTATTAGAAAAAGAGCGTATCGAACGAATTTTAGGGGCAGCCCCTATTGCTATGTTAGTAGTGAACCAGCAAGACATTGTTGAACAATTAAATGAAACCACAGTTAAAATGCTGGGCTGGGCAGAAGAAGAATTACTGGGCCAACCACTAATTACTATCGTGCCTCATTATCGTCGTGATGAACATATCATATTTACTAAAGATTATTGGCTTGACCCTATAGTGCATCGCAGTGGTAACTCCGAGATAACTTTAGATATCCTTACTAAAAGTGGCAAAACCATTGAGGTTGAGTCCGTCTATACACCATTCTCTATAGGAGATGAGCAATTACTTATTGTTTCTCTTCGCGACGTTACTCAAGAAAACTTGGCGAAAAAGGCTTTACTAGAAGCTAAAGTCTTAGCAGATGATGCCAGTCGTGCTAAATCTGATTTCTTAGCCAATATGAGTCATGAAATTCGTACGCCAATGAACGCCATAATAGGTATGTCGCATTTGGCTTTAGAATCCGATTTAGCCCCCAAACCACGTAATTATATTCAAAAAGTAAACCGAGCGGCAGAATTATTATTAGGCATTATTAATGATATTTTGGACTTTTCTAAAATTGAAGCCGGTAAACTGAATTTAGAGAATATTGATTTCCATATTGAAGATGTGATGAATGACTTGTCACATATTATCGGGATACAAACCCACGAGAAAGGTCTTGAGCTGTTATATAACATTAGTTCGGAAGTACCTCTCTTTGTTAAAGGCGATCCTCTGCGTTTAAGTCAAATTTTAATTAACCTTGCAAATAATGCCACTAAGTTTACAGAGCAAGGGCAAATAGTCATCTCTATTAAGTTAGTCGAGACGAAAAATCAGCAGGTTAAATTACGCTTTGCCGTTCAAGACTCAGGTATTGGTATGAGCCCTGAACAACAACAAAAATTGTTTAAGTCTTTCTCTCAAGCTGACTCATCGACCACTCGTAAATACGGTGGTACCGGTTTAGGTCTTACTATCTGTAAGGAATTGGTTGGATTAATGGGGGGCGATATTTGGCTTGAAAGTGAAGTTGGCAAGGGGAGCTGTTTTTACTTTGATGTCAATTTAGAACTTCCTAATGCTGATATAGAGCACAAGTTTAGTGATCAACAGATGCAGATATTAGCCGGCAAAACCGTGCTTTTAGTTGATGATAACCCTATGGCACTTGATGTTTTAAATAACATCATGAGCTCATTTAATTGCCTAGTGACAACCGCAACCAATGGGCTAGAAGCTATTGCACTTGTACAAGAAAGTGCGACAGAATTTGATTTTGTAATGATTGACTGGAAAATGCCCGGCCTTGATGGCTTGCAGACCATAAATAAACTTAAAAATTTAGTATCACAAAATACCAAGCATTTTATCATGGTAACCGCTCATGGTAGAGAAGAGATCAGGCGTCACGTAGAGTCGTCAAATGAATACAGTGTTGATAGTTTCTTAGCTAAACCTGTAACGGCGTCATCAGTATTTGATGAAATGATGATCCTCTTAGGCGAATCTTACATTGCTACAACTCGCAAAGTTAAGAAGACTGACGCTTTACGTGAATATCAGCAATCACTTGCTGGTGCAAAAATACTTTTAGTTGAAGATAATGAACTTAATCAAGAGCTAGCTATAGAGTTACTGCAGCAATCCGACATCATTGTTGAATTAGCTGAAAATGGTCAGCAAGCGGTCGATATGGTCAACCATAATAAATACGATGGCGTGCTGATGGATTTACAAATGCCAATTATGGACGGTTACACAGCAACCGCTACTCTTCGCCACGAGCATAAAACCTTGCCGATAATAGCCATGACCGCTAATGCAATGGCAGGGGATAAAGAAAAAGTATTAGCGGCAGGAATGAACGACCACATTGCCAAACCTATCCATGTTATCGATATGTTCGAGACTATGCATAAATGGATTAAACCATCTGGTTTAACAGCCAGTCAGCAACAAGTTATTGCCAATAAAATAGCTAATATCAATAAAGACAAACTAACACCATCCGTAGATATTTCCTTAGCCAGTTTCAGTTATATTAATATCTCCGCCGGGCTGGCTGTCAGCAATGGTAATTCAGATTTATATGCTCGCCTGTTGAAAAAATTTATTTCTAATCAAAGTGATTTTTACGTCAACTTTAGTGAAGCTTGGTCTGAACATAAAATGGACGAAGCTATTTTACTTGCTCATACATTAAAAGGTACCGCAGGTAATATTGGCGCGAGTATTTTACAGCAGCAAGCCGGTGTTTTAGAACAAGTTTGTATTAATAACCTAGCAACAGAAATTATTGCAAGCGAATTCCAACTTTGCTGTAAAAAGTTGCAAGATGTGATCACTGAAATAGTGGCGTTTTTTGAAAGTCAGCCAAAACATGATAATCCGACTACAATAGATAATGAAAACCAACAAATTAGTTTAAAAGATTTACAGCCAAAAATTGTAAAATTACATACTATGGTTGCAGACTTTGAAACCGATGCTATTGATTTAGCTGAACAATTGGTGCCATTAATTAATGAAGTACAACAAAAGGATGAATTTAATAAAGTGTTGCGAGCAATAGAGAGCTATGACTTTGACCTGGCGGACGACTTACTTAAACAGTTTATTACTGATCACGGGTTGGATAAATAAATGACCGAGCAAGCAACCGTTTTAGTTGTTGACGACAACGCAGATAATATTGACGTATTAAATGGTATTTTAAGACCTTTCTATAAAGTTAAGGCTGCTCTTAATGGTGAAATCGCGCTTAAAATTGCCAATGCCAAACAAAAACCAGATATTATTTTACTCGATGTTATGATGCCTGGTATGGATGGTCATGAGGTGTGCCGCCAACTAAAGAGTAATCCTGTCACCTCAAATATACCGGTGATTTTTGTTACCGCAAAAACTGAAATTCAAGACGAAAAAATAGGCTTTGAATTAGGCGCTGTCGATTATATTACTAAGCCGGTAAGTGTGCCTCTTGTACAAGCTAGGGTGAAGACCCAATTGGCTTTGTATGATCAACAACGAGAGCTTGAACGTCAAGTCTCTGCCCGCACCAAGCAACTAGAAAATACTCGAGTTGAGATAATTCGTCGCCTCGGGCGAGCCGCAGTGTTTAAAGACAATGAAACCGGCATGCATGTTATACGCATGAGTTGCTACGCTAAGTTTTTGGCCGAAGAAATTAATGCTAATGATGAATGGGTTGATTTGGTTTACAACGCAGCTCCTATGCACGATATAGGTAAAATAGGTATTGCCGATAATATTTTACTTAAACCAGGTAAATTGAATGAGCATGAATGGATAGAAATGCAACGTCACGTAGAATACGGCGCAGAAATTCTTGGTAATCATGAGTCGCCATTGCTGTCGATGGCGGTTGAGATATGTTTATACCATCATGAAAAATATGACGGGTCAGGTTACCCGCACCAACTTAAAGGTGAAGAAATCCCATTAAGTGCACGCATCGTTGCTATTGCCGACGTGTTTGATGCGCTTACTTCCGAGCGACCATATAAAAAATCTTGGTCTGTTGATGAAGCCATGACCTATATAACAGAGCAATCAGGTAAACATTTTGACCCTGAACTTATCCCTGCATTTAAAAATTGTTTACCGAAAATATGCAAAGTTATGTCAGATTATGCTGATCAACATGAAGAACTCACCTTTGGTAACCGCCATGAGTAAGCTTTTTTAATCAATAGCTCGTCATTCTATTCTAGCGCCAGAGCCTAGATTTAAATAAAAAAGCCTCATATTTGAGGTTTTTTGCATTTATTTTGCTTTTTTTTGCTTTTTTTTCATTTTTTCTATTGAAAACCAATATTTGCTCCCCCACTAAGAAAGGTATCAAAATTATGTTTTAATTGTTTTATTACGGAGATCCTAAAAATGGGCAAAATAATCGGTATTGACCTTGGGACAACAAACTCATGTGTTGCTGTTTTAGATGGCGACACGGTACGTGTAATTGAGAACGCCGAAGGCGATCGTACAACCCCTTCAATCATTGCTTACACAGCAGAAGGCGAAACGTTAGTTGGTCAACCAGCTAAGCGTCAATCGGTAACTAACCCTACAAATACATTATACGCTATCAAGCGTTTAATCGGTCGTCGTTTTGAAGACAAAGAAGTTCAACGTGACATCAGCATCATGCCATTTGGCATTGTTAAAGCTGACAACGGTGATGCTTGGGTTACAGCAAACGATAAAAACGTTGCGCCACCACAAGTTTCTGCTGAAGTTTTAGCAAAAATGAAAAAGACAGCTGAAGATTACCTAGGTGAAGCAGTTACTGAAGCAGTAATTACTGTACCGGCATACTTCAACGATTCACAACGTCAAGCAACGAAAGATGCTGGTCGTATTGCGGGCCTTGAAGTTAAACGTATCATCAATGAGCCAACTGCTGCGGCACTTGCTTACGGTATGGATAAAAACCGTGGCGAAAACATCGTTGCAGTATAT
>JAQWHD010000062.1 GCA_029237915.1 Thalassotalea sp.
CACAATGACGCGAAACCTGACACGTCGCTAGAGGCAAAGACAAAAGCAAGATTGCGACCTACGTCACAATGACGCGAAACCTGACACGTCACAATGAACTTTAAAGCTAATCATTGCATCACTTATAGATAAAATTCGTCGTCCTCGCGCATGCGGGGATCCATTTTTAACCCTGTTAGACATGGGATTTAACTTCGTAAAACAAAGACAAAGACAAGATTGCGACCTGCGTCACAATGACGCGAAACCTGACACGTCGCTAGAGGCAAAGACAAAAGCAAGATTGCGACCTACGTCACAATGACGCGAAACCTGACACGTCACAATGACGCTGAACCTAACACGTCACAATGACGCTATACGCTAAAAACAAAAGCAGATTGCGACCTGCGTCACAATGACCCTAAACCTAAAAGTCATAAGTAATAAGTCATAAGCAATAAGCAAGACAAAAAAATGGAGCACTAAGTAATTAGTACTCCATTTTTATTCATTAAAGTCATTATGAGTTAGGCTTAGTAAATACTTATCTAGTAGCAGTAAACCTAGCAATAATTAATGCTATTTACTGCACTTGAGTTTTTAAAAACTCGGCAAACTCATCGGCAATTTCAGGATGGCGTAGGCCATAAATCACATTCGCTTTCATGTAACCTAACTTAGAGCCACAGTCATGAGACTTACCTGTCATATTGAACGCTTCAACTTGCTCAACATTCATTAAGGTTGCAATAGCATCTGTCAGTTGAATTTCATCGCCTGCACCAGGAGGGGTAAATTCAAGTAACTTCCAAATTTCTTTAGATAGAACGTAACGCCCTACTACTGCTAAGTTAGATGGCGCATCTTCAAGTGCTGGTTTTTCAACAATCTCGCTCATAACTGCAGAAGTACCAGGAGCAACTTCTACGCCGTCACAATCAACTACACCATAGCTACTAACTAATTCCATAGGCACAGGTTCAACCATTATTTGACTAACTTTAGTTTCATCAAAACGTTTGATCATCGCCGCTAAGTTTTCTGTTTTAGGATCTGCTGCAACATCGTCAACTAATACGTCAGGTAATACCACAACGAATGGTTCGTCACCTACGATAGGTTTAGCTTTTAAAACTGCATGGCCTAAGCCTTTCGCTTCGCCTTGGCGAACATGTAAAATAGTAATGCCTTTTGGACAAATTGCTTGAACTTCTTCTAATAAGGTTCTTTTAACACGTTTTTCTAGTGTGGTTTCAAGCTCAAATGATTTATCAAAGTGGTTCTCAATAGCATTTTTTGAAGAGTGAGTAACCAATACGATTTCAGTAATGCCAGCAGCAATACATTCATTTACTATGTATTGGATCAATGGTTTATCTACCACTGGTAACATTTCTTTAGGGATAGCCTTCGTTGCTGGGAGCATACGAGTACCAAGTCCGGCAACAGGGATAACCGCTTTCTTAATAAATGTAGGGTTAGATTTTTTAGCTGGCATAATAATTTGGATCCGTTCAAATGTTATTAAAAATAAGTGCAGTGTATTGTGTTTGGGTATTGAAATTGGGTATTGATAAAGCGATAAAACTTAACCACTTACCCGTAATACAGCCCTGCCTAATACTTTAACTATATCACCCTATAGAAACTGATAAAACCAAGAGCGATAAATTTTTAAGGTTAATTTTAAATTTTATTGTATTTTTAACTAATTAAGCTTAAATGGAGTTAGAGAAATGCAGCAAGGACTTAAAGAGGAAGTGCATGTTAGTTGATAAGGAAGTACAAAAAATTGACATTGAGTTTATTCATCACGGCGCAGTAAATGGCGTTACCGGCTCGTGCCATCAAATTAACATTGAACATACCAGCAGCTACTTAGTGGATTGCGGCTTATTTCAAGGTGCTGAAGCAAGCGACCACTCAACCAAGCAGAGCAAGCTTGATAGTAACAATAGCCAAACGACCAACTTAGCAGATCACGCTCATAGCATTAACTTCCCGCTAGATAATATCATCGCGTTATTGGTTACTCACTGTCATATAGATCACGTTGGCCGAATTCCTTATTTATTAGCGGCAGGTTTTAGAGGGCCAATCTATTGCTCAAGCGCGACCGCAAAGTTATTACCCTTAGTTATTGAAGATGCCGTTAAGGTTGGGGTAAGTAAAAATAAACAATTAATAAATAAAGTACTAACTCGCCTTCAGCAGCAATTAGTCGCGGTTGACTACCATCAATGGCAAGCTATCGCCTCGAACGACAAAAACATTAAGGTGAAAATCAAATTTAAACCTGCCGGACATATCCTAGGCTCAGCCTATATTGAGTTAGATATAATAAAAGAGCTGAATTTTAACCAAAATCCAAATTTAGATACAGATCAAGCCATAAATAATGCGACAAAAAAATCATCGCCTTCTAAATTATCACATCGTGTGGTGTTTTCAGGTGATCTCGGAGCATGCAACACGCCATTACTGCCAGCACCAACGCCGCCTTATGGTTGTGACACATTAATTATTGAATCAACCTATGGCGATAAAAATCATCATGGCCGCAAATTGCGCAGACAAAACTTAGAGCGCATATTAAAGTCGTGCATTAGTGACAAAGGACTGGTGTTGATCCCTGCATTTAGTATTGGCAGAACACAAGAGCTTTTATACGAGATAGAGGAGATCTTGCATCAACTGCATAGAAAGCAATATCAGTATTTATCAAATGATGAACAATTGCTTAATCAAATTAGCGTTATTGTTGACTCGCCTCTAGCCAATGAATTTACCGAGCACTATAAAGAGTTAAAACAGCACTGGGACAATGAAGCTAAAATCAAGCTTAGTCAAAATCGCCATCCGCTATCTTTCAAAGAATTATATTGCGCCGGAGATCATCAAGAACACTTAAATATTATTGATTTTTATAAACAAAACCAACAACCGGCGATAATTATTGCCGCGTCGGGTATGTGCAGTGGTGGCCGCATTGTTAATTACCTAGCAAGCTTTATCGAAGATAAAACCACTGACATCCTTTTTGTTGGCTACCAAGCTAAAGGCACACTTGGGCGGGATATCATTAATTTCAGCTCTAAAAAAGATGGTTACGTACATATTGACCATACCAAATCAGTCATCAAAGCCGGGGTTCATAACCTAAGCGGTTATAGCGCCCATGCTGATCAACATGACTTATTACGATTTATCAAACGTATGCGTAAAAAGCCTAAACATATCAGAATTGTCCATGGTGACGATAAAGCAAAGCAAGCATTGCAACAAAAAATTCAGCACTTGGTTCCAAATGCTAAGATCCTAATACCTAAGGACTAATACCTAAGGACTAATACCTAAGGTATTAGTGAAATAGCCTAGCCAACAGAGCAACAAGTTAAAATGACGTTATCAATGATTTAAATCAAAGTAAGTTTCAAAGCATCTATTATGATTAATGTATAAGAGATGTAGCATGAAATAACAGTGAGGTTTAATTATGACGAACATTTTGGTTATTGCCGACTCAGATTTTGCTCAAACAACCGCTATTAAACAAGCCGATAAACTTGCCAAAGCGTATGACGCAAAATTACATGTGGTGTACTTTTATCACGAAGACCTGCGCGGCTTAGGCAGCAAAGGCGAAGCGTTTAGAACCAGTATACTCGAGCGCCTTGAAGAAAAAGCCAACGACCAACTTGCCGAGGTTTGCGCTGACAACAGCTATACCTATGACGTAGTTTGGGCAAAAGACATCCCCAAATGGGTTAACCAGTATGCCGAGTTGTACCAACCTTTTATGGTAGTCAAAACCGGCCATCGCTCCGAAACCATGTTTTATACCTCAACCGACTGGCATCTGATCCGCGAATGCCCTGCTCCGGTTTTAATTGTTGCCGAAGATAAATGGAAGCATAACCCTGATGTGTTAGCTTCACTTGACTTACAAACCTTAATCCCTGAAAAATTAGCGCTTAATCATAAAATATTAACTGCCGCCTGCGAATTCGCCAAAAATTTAAATGTGCAAGTACAAGTTTGTTATGTGCCGATATTCTCTACCATATTAAGAGACTTAGGCATGCAGAAAAAATCTGATGTAGAAGACAGTGCAGCACTGGCGTTAACGCCTATAATTAATGAACTGTCAGCACAATATAATATTCCACTTGAGAATTTCCATATCCATGCAGGCAAGCCTGAGTTAGTCATCCCCTCAATGGCGGCGAAACATAACGCAGGTATTGTTGTCATAGGCACGGTTGGCCGTGTAGGTATTGGCCAGAAATTAATCGGTAATACCGCCGAAAACATCTTAGGTTTGTTAAAAACAGATGTACTCACGTTAAAACCATAGCCCCATTACCAGTAGCAAGGTGTCTGACACCTTGATATTTATACAATATAAATTTGGAACACTGATGAAAAAAGAAATTTTAGTTATT
>JAQWHD010000065.1 GCA_029237915.1 Thalassotalea sp.
GGGGCTTGCCCCCTAATAACTAAATAATCGCCTGAACGGATGTTTGTTGTCTACCTGGGAAGACGATGGGGAGTAAGAAATGTTGAAACGAAATAAAATAGCTTTAGCAACTGGATTAGCCTTATTAACAGGTGCTGCAAATGCTGGATATACCATTAAAATAACTGACAATGACACCATTACTTTTGGTGGTTATATTCAAGGTGATATACGTTATGTCGATGGAGATGCACAATCTCCGTTAACTACGGATGACTTTTGGATTGGCCATGCTGTTAGAGATGATGTATCTAATGTTAATTTTAATGCCAACTCAACCCGCTTTAACACCAAATACGTCCATGGTGAGTTAACTGGTTTTATTGAAATGGACTTTTATGGTGGCGGTGGTAATGAAAAACTAACCAACTCGAGTCATCCTCGTCTGCGTCATGCGTTTATTAAATATAAAAATTGGACCGTTGGTCAAACCTGGTCAACGTTCATGAATACCAGCGCGCTTGCTGAAACAGCTGATTTTGGTGGCCCGCTTGTGGCTTCTGCGTTTATTCGTCAAGACCAAATACGCTATACCTATGGTGATTTTCAAATCGCTATTGAAAACCCTGAATCTTATGGCGGTGAAACTAACGATGCAGCTTCTTATGGTGATCAAGATTCAGTACCTGATGTAGTTGGTAAATATACCCTTAAAGGTGACTGGGGTAATGTTGCTATTTCAGCTGTTGCCAAACAATTAAATACTGCAGGTGGCGAATCAGAGTCAGGTGTTGGCTATGGTGTTTCTGGTCGCATTAATACTTTTGGTAAAGATGATTTACGCTTTGCTGTTCATGGTGGTAACACTGGTCGTTATGTTGGCGCAGCCGCTGCCACTGATGTAGTTGGTGAAGAAGTTGAAGAATCAACGGTTATTATGGCTTCGTATCGCCACTTCTGGACTGAAACATTACGTACTAACGTTTTTTATGGTAACCATGAAACTGATGAGTCTAATCGTGATAGAACTCATTGGGGGGTGAACATATTTAATAATGTTACTAAAGAATTATCATACGGTGTTGAAGTGGGTAATTTTGAAGTAGCCGATGAAGGCATAGAATCTTACGATTCAGATTACATGCAGCTTTCTGTGAAATACGTACTCTAGTAAAGAGTTTAACTTTTCCCTCGTTCCTATTCGCCTATGACGAGGTTTTTTAAGGGAGAGCATTAGCTCTCCCTCTTTTTATTTCCTATAAATAAAAAAACCAATACCAAAACTAACGGCGGCAGCAATATATAACTGCATTACCCTGTCTGAAAACGAGCCAGTAAAGGCAGATGAAAACTGCGAACCTGCGCCTGTGGACTCTTGATAGCCCCAAATAGCAAGTCCAATACCTACTATCATTAAGGCGATGCTAATAAGCTTCTTATTCGACATTTATTACTCCTAATTAAATTGGTATAACTATGATCCATAAATCACTACTAATTTATATTAGTCTATAAATTAGAGTTTGATAAAGTTGGTGTCGTTGTCGTATCCATCACTTACATCCAATTTTTCTTAGATTGTTCCACTTGATATAAGCTATTGTCTAGTAAGCATAAGCCTGTGGCCTCTGTTACATAAGGAATATTGATTGCGCCACTGGCAAGTACAAATTCAACACTACAAAGCTGCTTCCTTTTTAGAAACCAACTTTGTTTAAACCCAGCTTGCTGTACTTTGTAGATAGGGAAGCAATAGTAATCTACTCCCAAGCAGCCTTTGCGCACATAGATGAAATTGTCATCTGCCGCATAACCCCAACGAATGTAGCTCATCGTGATCAACACACTAATAAATACAGCAAATATTAATACGTACACTATGGTGATTATAGGTTGCTGTTGGTAAGCAAGACTGGCAATTACGGCGCTAATTGGCAAGATAAACAACAGTAAATTCCTAACTAACAAGCGTGGACTAACACGATTAAATTCAACATCTTTTAGTTTGTTTTCAGGATAGGCATCATCAATTAAAAACTGACACTCTTTGCGAGTAACCGAAGGTACTATAATTTTATTGGTCAACTGTCCGGCTTGAGCTTGCTGGAAGTTAGCATTGGATTGTTCGAATTTTAAATTGATACGGCCAAGCAATACATCTAACCAGTCTTGCTGTCTTACAATCACCTGTAACCTTGATAAACGCATAGTCACTTCGTTGCGGGTAAATAAACCACTGCGACGAATGTAGCGATCACCACTTCGGCTTAACTTGAAATCATGGAAGGCGATTATCGAACCAATAATTGAGAATATGGTGATCGGGATCATAACCATTAAGGTCAGTGATATTGCCGTGGTAGCAATTTGCCAGCCAGATTTGCCTTCAAATTCAAAGTATTGTTCAACGTTAAAACCAAGAAAATAAAGCCATTGACCTATTTTGTCACTAATTTGGTCAATGAATGGTGCCATACCGGCAATAAATATCCAGACCCTATTGTTGGTAATACCGTGAATGACTAAATCATCTAAATTACGAGTATCAAGTACCACTTCGTCTTCGATTTTCGTTTGTGTTTCAGTAACGTCTTCAGTTTCAGTACTCGTTACAGGTTGATGTGCAGCTAATATTTCATTTTTTAATTGCAACGCTAAGTGCTTATTAATCGCCACCACTTTCGCTTCTTGCTTAACCGAACCTGCAGTATCTAGTTGCATGCAGGTATAGCCAAATGGGCGATAATATAGAGGCTCGGTTAGCTCTACATTTTGGATTCGCGAAAAGGGTAAGTTGATGTATTTTTTCGAGAACACACCCGAGCGAATTTCAATTTGTTGATTTGATAATCGATATTGAAAGAAATAAAAGCTGAGAACTGCCGAGAGCACAATTAAAGCCACAGCCCCATAAATAATCGGCAACCAAAAACTTGGGTCTTCAGCGACTTTATCATAACCAAGATAAAGCGCAGGAGCCAAATAGATGAAATTTCCAAAGATATTCTTAATAACTTTTAGAACAAAATAAAGAAGAGCAATAGGTGAAACCCTTTGCCAGTTATGAGTTGTAGAGTCATTTTCAGTGGCATTAGTTGCTTGTTCAACCACCTCTGCTTCCAGCTCTTTATCCATGCTGAGTTAAATCCTTGTGGGATAAAATGTATTGCCTAATATTTTCGGCGTTATCATAGTCTAACCCGGGAATTTCAAAAGTATGCATGGCGCCGCCGGCACTAAATACCTGCAAACTTGCTAAGCCAACTTTACGCTCTATTGGGCCTCTTTTTAATTCTACGTGTTGTACTCGAAGAATTGGTTGGCACACCGTTTTGTTAAAAACTAAACCTGATTGGTAACTTATATCTTGCTCACGCAAAGAGTATTGCTTTTTCGGGTCGGCAAAATAATTGTATAGATACGCTAATAACCCAATTGTGCCAATAACCCATTGTGCTACTTCAAACACTACTTTGACTTCTGTTGGTAAGGCTAACCAAGGTTGGTGATGGGCGATAAGTATTAAAGTCATTAACAACAGTGTTGTCATTAATATAACTAAACGATGTGTTGGCGCATACTTTGCCGATAGCGCGTTAAAGTTAAGCTTGGCTAAGCTAGCAAGTTCGTCTGTTGCAACAGTTTTATTACTGAAATCGGCTAGCGCCTCTGGCGTATCTAATACAGTTGGGTTCACATCAATCCTTTGTTTTACTGTTAATGAATAGCCATCGTAATTAACTCTATCTGCTAGTTCAACCTAAATAAACGTAATATTTTTGCCATTTATTCAATATAAGTACAGTGCATGTTATTGATATAAAAAATCTTTAACTCGATACGTTAAAAAATATCATCCATCAAGTTATTGTTAACACGGCGTTTGTCAGCTATTGATAATGTATTAACACCCGATGCTTTTTTGTAATTTGCATACGTATGCATAGTGATATTGCTATGCATACGTATGTAGTAATTTGCACTAAAACTGTAAATTAACGTAACTTTACAAGCATAGATTAATTATGGCGTTTTTTTAGACAGTCGATAAACTCGCAACAAGCTGTTATACGACTTTACCAATACCCTTAAGTGGTATTTTGAATTATCAATAGAGATCAAATTAATTATGGCAACAACTAAAAAGCCTTTAACTGCAGCGCAGTTTAAAAAGAAAGTGATACAGCATTTAAATTTCACTTCATCACAAGATAACTTTGTTGAAAACCCTACCGCAGTATTAAGAGCCGTGTGCCTTACTGTAAACGAAGTAGTGTACGAAAAATTAAAAGAAACCAATACCTATCATAAAGAACATAAAACACGTTCGATTAACTACCTTTCATTAGAGTATTTAATGGGGCGTATGCTTTCAAATAACCTACATAACTTAGATTTGTTTGATGTAGCTAAAAAAGCCGTAGCTAGCCTTGGCTTAGAAATAGAAGACTTATTTGAAGAAGGTCACGATTTAGCTTTAGGTAACGGCGGTTTAGGGCGTTTAGCAGCTTGTTTCCTTGATTCGTTAGCAACGATGGACTTTAATGCCGTAGGTTACGGTATCCATTACGAGCACGGTTTATTCAAACAACAGTTCCACCAAGGTCGCCAAATTGAAACACCCGATGAATGGCGTGAATACGGTAATCCTTGGGAAGTATGTCGCCCTGAAGCAGTACAAGAAATTCCATTATTCGGTACGGTAGAAACACTATCTAATGCTGATGGTAGTGTTAAAAAAGTATGGCACTCAGGACAAACGATTAAAGGGGTTCCTTGGGATGTGCCAATTGTGGGTTACAACTCACAAACGGTAAACGTATTACGTTTATGGGAATCGCGCGCTTCAAGTCATTTTGACTGGGATCAGTTTAATTCTGGTGCTTATCAAGACGCTAATGCTGCGCAAAACCAAGCTGAAACCATCAGTAAGGTACTTTACCCGAACGATGAAACAGATGCCGGTAAAGAGCTACGTT
The DNA here is from genome assembly GCA_029237915.1 of Thalassotalea sp. Taxonomy (GTDB): domain Bacteria; phylum Pseudomonadota; class Gammaproteobacteria; order Enterobacterales; family Alteromonadaceae; genus Thalassotalea_A. Next base: position 4,959 of record JAQWHD010000065.1, read on the forward strand.
TTATTCAGCAGTACTTCTTCTGTGCTTGTTCAATGAAAGATATTATTAAGCGGTATCAAGATCAGTTTGCTGATGATTGGTCACACTTTGCCGAGCAAGTCGTGATCCAATTAAACGATACTCACCCGACTATTGCAATTTTAGAATTAATGCGTACGTTAATTGATGACTATGACTTTAGCTGGACTGATGCGTTTGCATTATGTCGTAAGATTTTTGCTTACACTAACCATACTTTGCTTCCTGAAGCTCTAGAGAAATGGTCTGTAGCAATGTTTGAGCGTGTATTACCTCGTCATTTAGAGATTTTATACTCAATTAATGAATTTTTCTTAGATAAAGAAGTAAATGCATTATGGCCGAACGATCACCAAATTCGCGGCCGTTTATCGTTAATTGAAGAAGGCCCACAAAAAATGGTGCGTATGGCACATTTATGTGTGGTTACTGCATTTAAAGTTAATGGTGTTGCGCAAATTCATTCTGACTTAGTTAAGAGCGATTTATTCCCTGAATTTAACCAGTTGTACCCAGGTAAATTAACTAACGTAACTAACGGCGTTACCCCTCGACGCTGGTTAAAAGCCTGTAACCCTGAGTTATCTGCATTACTTGATAGCAAAGTAAAAGCCGATTGGGCGAAAGACTTATCTAGCCTTGCACAGGTTGCTAAATTTGCTGATGATGCAGATTTTCAAAAGCAATTTATGGACATTAAACGCAACAATAAAGTGAAGCTTACCGAAGAAATTCTAGCGACTACTGGTGTTGTGGTTTCGCCAGATGCCATTTTTGATGTGCAAATCAAACGCTTACACGAATATAAACGTCAACATTTAAGCTTCTTACACATTTTAGCTTTATATCGTCGTTTATTAGACAATCCTGATTACGACATGCAGCCACGTGTTTATATCTTTGGTGCTAAAGCAGCCCCAGGTTATTACTTAGCAAAAGAGATTATTTACGCAATTAATAAAGTTGCTGATGTAGTTAATAACGACGAGCGCATTAAAGACAAACTGAAAGTCGTATTCATGCCTAATTACCGAGTATCGCTTGCTGAGAAAATTATTCCAGCTGCAGACGTTTCTGAGCAAATATCTACTGCAGGTAAAGAAGCTTCAGGTACAGGTAACATGAAACTGGCTCTAAATGGTGCAGTAACAATTGGTACACTTGATGGTGCTAACGTTGAAATTGCTGAAGAAGTTGGCGATGACAATATCTTCATCTTTGGTAATACCGTTGACGATCTTAAAGCGTTAGACGCGAAAGGCTATAACCCTTACGAATATTACTCTAATAACGAAGAGATCAAAGCCTGTTTAGACTGGTTACATACAGACTACTTCACTCCGGGTAAACCTGGTGAGTTAGCAGCAATATCGCGCAGCTTATTAGAAGGTGGTGACCCTTATCGCTTGCTAGCTGACTATGATGCCTATTCACAAGCTAATATCGAATTAGACAAAGCCTATAAAGATAAAAAACGTTGGGCACGTATGGCCATAATTAATACTGCGCAAATGGGTAAGTTTACATCTGATAGATCAATTCAAGACTACGTTGATAATATTTGGCAGCTAACACCAATTAAGCATTAAAACTAACTTAAAAAACAAGTAATTAACCTTACTTGTTTTTTGATTTTTACTATTATTGATAACACACATAAATAACGCGTTTAGGAATAACTACAATATGCAAAATGACATTCAAGCCATCAATAATGCTAACCACAACAATCCTTATGGATTTTTAGGTTTGCATGCTAACGATAAAGGCTATTTGCAAATTAATACGTTTTTACCCGAAGCGAGTGCTGTGTCGTTAATCGACGCTAAAGGCAAAGTGGTTGCCAAGCTAGATAAAGTTGATAACAACGGCTTATTTAGCAAAACAACACGCCGTAAAAAAGCGTTTGCTTATCAATTAAAAGTTACCGACAGCCAAGGTGAGCGTATTATTACCGACCCATTTGGTTGTTCGCCTGTACTGGGCGATTTAGATATTTACTTATTTAATGAAGGTAAACATAAAAAGCCGTACCAAAAACTTGGTGCTCATTGTGTTGAACACGATGGCGTTAAAGGTGTGTCGTTTATTGTTTGGGCTCCTAATGCTAGCCATGTCGCTTTAGTTGGCGACTTTAATAACTGGGATGGTCGTTTATACCCAATGCGTAAGCGTTTAGAGTGTGGCATGTGGGAAATATTTGTTCCAGCAGACGCAACCTATTCAACAATCGGTGCCGGTTGTCATTACAAATTTGAAGTAAAAGATGCTCACGGTAACTTATTGCCGCTTAAAGCTGATCCATATGGCGTACAAGCGCAAATTCGACCAGAAACATCGTCAGTGATCAGTGCTGAACCTGAGTTTGATTGGACCGATGATGCGTGGATGAGCTCTCGTCAATTACGTAATGAACGCAGCAGTGCGATTTCAATTTATGAATTACATTTAGGCTCGTGGCAGCGCGATGAAAACAATGAATTTTTAAACTACCGCACGATTGCCGAGCGTTTAATCCCTTATACCTTAGATATGGGCTTTACTCATATCCAGTTAATGCCAATTAGTGAGTTTCCTTACGATGGCTCTTGGGGCTATCAACCGGTTGGTTTATTTGCTCCAACTGCCCGTTTTGGGAGCGCCGAAGATTTTAAATACTTTGTCCAAGCTTGCCATAACGCTGGCCTTGGTTTATTGATTGACTGGGTACCGGGTCATTTTCCTATTGATGAACATGGCCTAGCGAAATTTGACGGTACCTGTTTGTATGAACACGAAGATTTACGTAAAGGTTTTCACCCTGACTGGAACACCTTAATTTATAACTACGGCCGTACGGAGGTTGCTAACTTCTTACGTGCTAGCGCCATGCATTGGTTAGATACCTATCATGTTGATGGTATTCGCGTTGATGCTGTAGCGTCTATGTTGTATTTAGATTACAGCCGAGAAGATGGTGAATGGATCCCGAATGAACACGGTGGCAATGAAAACTTAGAAGCGGTTGCCTTCTTAAAAGAATTTAACGAAGAGCTTTATGCTGACTACCCTGGTGCATTTTCGGTTGCTGAAGAGTCAACATCTTGGCCGGGTGTATCACGCCCTACTAGCGATGGCGGTTTAGGCTTTGGTTATAAATGGAATATGGGCTGGATGAATGACTCGCTTGAGTACATGAAACGCGACCCTATTCACCGTCAACATCACCATAACGAGTTAAGTTTTGGTTTGGTTTATGCCTTTGATGAAAACTTTGTATTACCGCTAAGCCATGACGAAGTGGTGCATGGTAAAGGTTCTATTTTAACCCGTATGCCTGGTGATGATTGGCAGCAATTTGCCAACTTACGTGCTTACTACAGCTTTATGTGGACTCACCCTGGTAAGAAACTATTATTTATGGGCTGTGAGTTTGGCCAGCGCGGCGAATGGAACTTTGAACAAGGGCTTGATTGGCATTTACTTGAGAGTGATAGCCACAAAGGTATACAGCGTTTAATTAAAGACTTAAATAGCCTTTATAAAAACACCCCAGCCTTGCATCAATTAGATTGTCAAAAAGATGGTTTTGATTGGATAGATCACACTAATGCCCAGCAATCAATTTATAGCTATGTTCGTTATAGTGCTGATGGTAGTAATCCGGTGCTAGTGGTATGTAATTTTACCCCTAATGTGGTACACAAGTTCCGTTTAGGTACGCCAAAATCCGGTTTCCATAAAGAAGTATTCAATTCTGACGCTAATGTTTATGGTGGTAGTGATGTTGGTAATTTAGGCGGTGTTCATTCATCAGCTACGCCATGGCAAGACCGCGAGCAATCAATTGAAATTACAGTGCCGCCTCTAGCGACAGTTGTGTTTGAGATTGAAGGTTAATTACTCTTATGACTGCAACCTTACCTGGTAAAAATTATCCTTTAGGTGCGACATGCGATGGCAGTGGTACCAACTTTGCCCTGTTTAGTGCTAACGCCACTAAGGTTGAACTGTGTCTGTTTGATCAAGTTACTGAAACTGAATTAAAGCGAATTGAGTTAACCGAATATACCGACGAAGTTTGGCATATTTATTTGCCAGAGGTAAAAGCCGGTGCTTTATATGGTTACCGCGTTTACGGCCCTTATGAACCACATAATGGCCATCGCTTTAACCCGGCTAAATTATTACTAGACCCTTACGCCAAGCAATTAAATAAAAGCTTTTCTTGGTCTGAGCAACATTACGGTTTTGATTTAAGTTCTCGCCAGCTCGATCTAATGATAGACCACACCGATAATTCAAACTGCATGCCTAAATGTGTTGTATCACAGCAACTCGAGGGCCTAGATAATGCGGTAACTGTTGCTGATAACGAAACCATTATTTATGAAGCGCACGTTAAAGGTTTCACTAAATTAAATCCTCACGTACCTGTTGAGATGCGTGGCACGTTTAAAGGTTTAGGTCAGCCATCGGTAATTCAATACTTTAAAGATTTAGGTGTAACCAGTGTTGAGTTATTGCCTGTGCATGCTTTTTTTGACGAATCGTTTGCTTTAGAAAAAGGCTTGAAAAACTATTGGGGTTACAACTCTATTGCGTTCTTTGCACCAGAGCCAAGGTATTGTCAGAAGAACGAATTAAAAGAATTTCAACAAATGGTGGATGCATTTCACCAAGCTGGCTTGCAAGTGATTTTAGATGTGGTTTATAACCATACCGCCGAAGGCAATCACATGGGACCAACGTACAGCTTTAAAGGCATAGATAACGCCAGCTACTACCGTTTAGAAAACGAAGACAAGCGTTTTTATATCAATCACTCAGGCTGTGGTAACACCCTTAATTTAGCTCATCCCCGTGTTTTACAACTGGTGATGGACAGCTTACGTTATTGGGTTGAAGTTATGGGTATTGATGGCTTTAGGTTTGATTTAGCGCCTATTTTAGGACGCCAAGACCAACGTGGTAACGATAATTTTTATGGTCACTCAAGCTTCTTCGCAGCTCTTCGTCAAGACCCTGTATTAGCTCATGTAAAACTGATTGCTGAGCCTTGGGATATTGGCCATGGTGGTTATCAATTAGGGCAATTTCCGGGTAACTGGTACGAATGGAATGATAGATTCCGCGATGCTGTGCGTCGTTTCTGGCGCGGCGATGACAATATGATCCCTGAGCTAGCGAAACGCTTACATGGCAGTGGTGATATTTTTGAACATCACGGTCGTCGTCCATACGCCAGTGTTAATGTAGTAACTACCCACGATGGTTATACTTTGCATGATCTAGTTACCTATGAGCAACGTCATAACTTAGCTAATGGTGAGCAAAATCGTGACGGCCATGGCAGCAATTACAGTCGTAATTATGGCATTGAGGGCGAAACGCAAGATGCCCATATTAATAAAATTCGTAATCAGCAAAAACGCAATATTCTAGCCACACTATTCTTAGCGCAAGGCACTCCTATGTTGCTTGCTGGCGATGAACGTAATAACTCACAGCAAGGTAATAACAATGCTTATTGCCAAGACAATGAAATTACTTGGTTAAACTGGCACAAAGAAGATGAAGGGCAAGTGCACTTTGTGCAGCAGTTGATCAAATTACGTAAACAACACCCACTTCTTAACCGCTTGAATTATCAGCACGGCCATAAAGTTTCTAAGAAAACAGGCCTGCAAGATTTAAGTTGGTTTAACTGCCATGGCGAAGCCATGGATGAAGGTAATTGGCATAACAAATCATTAAAAAGTTTTGCGATGATGTTAGCCGATACCGACCACGAAGATATGAATGACAAAGGTCAAGATAAGGCCTACGACGACGATGCGTTGTTGATCATTTTTAATGCTCATGATCATGAGCATAACTTCCAATTACCTAAACTAAAAGGTGATTGGGCCCACATAATAAATACAGCCGATTGCACACCAAAAATTAATGCTACTACAATAGAAGACTCGCTGTTGTCTATTGCTGCATTTAGCTGCTCGGTTTTAACATATAGCCAAAAAGATACTCAGGGATTATAACCATGACACCTATGCAACAACTGGCCGAACAGGTCGGTTTTCACTCGAGCTACATTGACTGCTATGGCAATAATGTAAACGCAAACCAAGACGCCTTAAAAGCTCTTTTAACTGCGATGGAATATAACGTCGATTGCGATGATGCAATTATGAAGAGCGTTAACGAACTGCAAAACTCAACTTGGGTATCGTTATTACCCGCGATGCAAATGCTTAAGTCTGAAGATGAGATTTATAAAGCTTGGTTAAGTGTTGCTTGTGAAGATTTTGACAAAAAGCTAGCTTGGACAGTACAACTCGAGTCTGGTGATACATTAACTGGTGAGATTGCCGTTAGCGATCTTACTGTACTTGCCGAGCATGAAATAGCCGGTGTCGTTTATAAAAAATTACACTTAGTGTTACCTAAGATAGCTGAAGGTTATCATTCGTTATCAATGACTGTCGGCAATGTTACTGCTAGCTGTCACTTAATCGTAGCTCCTAAAACGTGTTATGGCCCTAATGATGCATCCGATTACCGCATGTGGGGCTTAGCCGCGCAGTTATATTCAGTTAAATCTGACAATAGCTGGGGCATGGGTGATTTTGGTGATTTGAAAAATTTAGTGGCTGAATCAGCTAAGCGTGGCGTTACTGCGATTGGTTTAAATCCATTACACCCGTTATACATAGATAACCCAGGGCATATTAGCCCGTATTCACCTACTAGTCGTTGTTTCTTAAACACTTTATACATAGATGTAACTAACGTAGCTAACTTTGACAGCTGCGCTAAAGTGCAAAAATTAGTTGCAACGAAAGCATTTAAACAGCAATTAGCCCAAGTAAATGGTCAAGAATTCATTGATTATCCGCATGCTGCTAATCTGAAACTGCAAGCACTTGAATTGTTATACACAGATTTCGTTAGCAAACACTTAAAAAAGAACACTGAGTTTGCCAAACAGTACAACGCCTTTGTTGCTGAGATGGGTGATGACTTATTCGAATTAGCTACTTTTGATGCACTTTATGAGCACTTTAGAAAGATTGACGAAAATGCTTATGGCTGGAAAGCTTGGCCGGTAGAGTTTCAAGATCCGCACAGCGTTGAAGTTGAAAAATTCAAAGTAGACAATGCCGAACGTATTGGTTATTTCCAATTTTTACAATTTGTCGCAGACAGCCAGTTAGGTGCTGCGGCCCAGCAGGCCAAATCTGATAAAATGCCCGTTGGCTTATACTTAGATTTAGCAGTTGGTTGCGACGGAAGTGGCGCTGAAGTATGGGCTGATAAACACAGCTACGTTTCTGGTGCTGCAGTTGGCGCGCCGCCGGATGCAATGAATACACTAGGCCAAGATTGGGGGTTAACTCCTATCAACCCTGTTGCATTACAAGAAAAAGGCTATATGCCGTTAGTTAAAGCTCTGCGCAGTAATATGCGACATGCCGGCGCACTTCGTATTGACCATGTGTTGGGGCTAATGCGTCAATATTGGGTTGCACCAGGCATGGCCGCTGATCAAGGTATCTATATTACTTTTCCGCTTGATGACATCTTCCGCATTATCGCGCTCGAATCTCGTCGTAATAACTGTGTTGTTATTGGCGAAGATTTAGGTAACGTGCCTGATGGTTTCGGCGAAATTATGGCGGCTTCAGGTTTACAGTCATACAAAGTATTGTTCTTTGAACGCTATGAAAACGGCTTGTATTTCCGCCCTGAAATTTACCCTGAGCAATCTATGGTTACGGTTTCAACCCATGATTTATCAACCATTGCCGGTTGGTGGACAGGTAATGATTTAAAATGGCGTCAAGACCTTAACTTATACCCGAATGAGCAAATGGGTATTGATGAGCGTAATGGTCGTATTACTGACCGTGAAAAATTACTTGGCGCACTTGAATATGAAGGTGTGCTAACGAAAGAACAATTTCCGCAAGCACAACCTGCCGTTATGAATTCTGAGTTATCTCGTGCCGTGCAAGCCTTCTTAGCGAAAGCGCCAAGCCGTATTTTATTAGTTCCACTTGAAGATGCACTAGGCTTACATGAGCAGGTAAATATTCCAGGAACAATCGATGAACACCCGAACTGGCGTAGACGTTTGCCATATACCATTAGTGAGTTTTGGCAGCACCATGATATGACTAATTTAGTTAGTGTGATGAACCATGAGCGCCCTAAAGGCTAGTTCATAAAATTGACTAAAATTAATGATAAGGGAGATATTAATATCTCCTTTTTCTTAACAGGAAAGAATATGAAATTAATTACTAAAATATTACCTCTCATTGCTGGCATAGCCGTTTTCGGTTGTGACAGCTCTAAGTCTGTTGCCCCAGAATCTAAAACAGAGCAACTACCTCTTGCTAAGATCAGCACGAAACTACCACATTATTTAGAGCGCGACATTCGTGACGAAGTCTTTTATTTTGTTATGCCAGACAGATTTCAAAATGGTGACTCAAGTAATGATAATGGTTCAAAAACATTATTAGAGTCGCAAGGCGGCTTTGACGTCACTAGTAAAAGCCATTATCACGGTGGTGATATTATCGGTTTAAAAGAAAAGCTACCTTACTTACAAGAAATGGGTATTACCTCTATTTGGATGACGCCTATTATGCGCAACCAAGCAGTACAAGGTGATAGCTCTGGTTACCATGGTTACTGGGTATTAGATTTTACTGAAATTGACCCGCACTTAGGTTCAAATCAAGATTTAATTGATTTAATAGACGCAGCTCATGAACTTAATATGAAAGTATTTTTCGACATCATTGCCAACCATAGCGCCGATGTAATTAAGTTTGAAGAATGTCATGGTAAAGACGGTAAGCAGTGGTTAGGTGCAAACCCTGGCTTATGTGATTACAAAACCTTAGAACAAGTAGCGAATGGCGATGGTTATACATTATTCGTGCCTGAAGGCAGTGAGAACATTAAAACTCCTCAATGGCTAAATGACCCTAAGTATTATCACAACCAAGGTGACAGCACATGGGAAGGTGAAAGCGCTATTTACGGTGATTTTGCCGGTCTTGATGACATAGATACTGATAACCCAGAAGTGGTTGCTGGTTTAATTGATGTTTTCAAAGGTGTGGTTTCAGAATTCAAACCTGACGGTTTTCGTATTGATACCGTTAAACACGTAAATATGGAATTTTGGACTGAGTTTTCACCGGCTATTGTTGACCATGCTAAGTCACTAGGTATTCCGCAGTTCTTCATGTTTGGTGAAGTGTATGACTCAACTCCTGAATTTTTAAGTACCTTTACTACGACAGGTAAAATGCAATCAATTTTAGATTTTGGCGTGCAAAGTGGTATTTACAAAAGCTTGATTGAGCAAAAAGGTACTAATGAGTTAGAAGCTATTTTCAATGACGATCACTTTTATAAAGATGAAGACAGCGATGCTAGCATGTTAGTCACTTTTACCGGTAATCATGACATGGGCCGCTTTGCCCATATGCTCGAACGAGAAAACCCTGATATGAGTGAAGCTGAAAAACTTGCTCGTATTAAACTGTCAAATGCATTGATGTATTTTTCACGTGGTATTCCAGTGGTTTATTACGGTGATGAACAAGGATTTGTTGGTGACGGTAATGACAAAGATTCACGTCAAGATATGATGCCATCAATGGTTGCTAGCTATAACGATGATGACCTATTAGGTACGGACGCAACCACTGCTGAAGAAAACTTTGATCAAAGCCATGTGCTGTATCAAGACCTAGTAACTTTGGCGAACTTATATGTTGAGCATGATGCACTGCGTCATGGCCAACAAGCACAAGTTTATGCACAAGATACTCCTGGTCTCTACGCGTTCACTCGTACGACTGAACAAGGACAATACTTAGTGGTAGCCAATACGGCAACTACTGAACAGCAGCAAACCATGAGTTTATCTTACGCTGGATTTGAACCTGTAGTATTAGCAAAAGATAAAAGTGAGGACAATGGTGTAGTAACCATTAACTTAGCACCATTGAGCTATGCAATTTATAAAGCGAAATAACGCTTTTGATATTTTACTAAGGGACCTTCGGGTCCCTTTTTATTTTTGTGACTCATCACTTCATTAAACTCCCTAATTTCGGTATACCTTTAAAGTTATGCTTACTTGTCTTTAAGTAAAGCTTACTTGACATTGGCATAAACCAAGCCTATTATAAATAAAAAGTAAAGTTCGTTTTACATAATGACAAGTGAGGTAGACAATGACAAATCAAGATAATAGCTGGAAAACACGTACCAAGAAAAATACAGTAAGACTAGGTCTTTGGACATTCTTTTGGGTGCTTACCTGTGCGATAACTGCATTCGCGCCAAAATTTATTTGGGACTTTAATACCACACTAACCATTATTGCTGTTGTTGTTAACATACTCGTTGGTTTCGGTATGATCCTAGCGAATCGTACACATTTACGTGGATTAGATGAGATGCAGCAAAAAATTCAAACTGAAGCCATGGCACTTTCTTTAGGTGTTGGTTTGGTTTTAGGCAGTAGCTATGAATTACTTGAAGATATTAAGCTTATTACTTATGAGCCAGAAATATCACATTTGATCATAGTCATGTGTATTTCTTACATGATTGGAGTTATTAAAGGCGGAGTGAAATATCGATGAAAAATCGCTTAAAAATACTGCGTGCCGAGAGAGACTGGACTCAAGCTCAGCTAGCTGAAGCACTTGATGTATCAAGACAAACTATCAATGCGATAGAAAAAGGTAAGTTTGATCCTAGCTTGCCACTAGCATTTAAAGTGTCTCGACTATTCGCATTGCCTATAGAGCAAATTTTTGAAGATGAAGTATAAGTTAAATATAATTAACAATAAGCGGAGCCTATATAAATCATGACCATAACAAGTATTAAGCAGCAATATGCTGAGCAACTAACATTAAGGCGTAAATACGCTTATACCGGGTTAATTATCTTTGTTTTATCTATAGGGTTATTGGTTTTAGTTGAGGAGCTTCGAGCTAAACCTTGGTTCTTTATTGTAATAGGTTTTGCGGTGCTTAATTTTATTGTTGGCATCGTTGGACTTAATTACTGGAGCCGATGTCCTGCTTGTAAAAAAGTACCTCGTAATAAAAGAGACGGTTCTATTTCATTTGGGGCTATGGATAAATGCCCAAGTTGTGAAGTAGATTTAACATAACCTTAGTAAAGACAATCGATGACACAAATAAATCAAGGTGTCAGAGTGTTTGAAATCTCTTTCAAGCACTCTGATCTATGATTTATTTTTTGTGTTCTTTTACTTGGCTCCAGCATAATGCTGAAATAGATAGGGCGATACCACACAAAATAAAGATGGCGCTTTTATCTTGGGTTTGAGAAATGAACAAGCCAATACCTAAGCTAACCAACAACTGTGGAATAACTACTGATAAGTTAAATAACCCCATGTACATGCCCATTTTAGATTGATCAATTTTTTCTGACATTATCGCAAATACTAGGCTGATCACAGCCGACCAACCAATACCTAAAATCGCCATTAAAAAGTACAAGGTGTACTGTGAATGACCTAAAAAGGCTACTGCAAAATAACCAACAGCCATTGAGGCAATACAATAGGTATGCACTTTAACTCGGCCTATTTTCTTCGCCATAGGTTGTAACAGTAACGCTGGTAAAATAGCGGCTACCGCACTTAAAATTAAGAAGCTGATCGAGATGATTTTACCCAGTTCGTCATCGCTTATACCGGTCATTTTGTCTTGTAAGAAAGCAAAGATAAATACAAACATGGTTTGAATACCAATCCAGCTAAATGAATGTGCCGCTAATATTTTGCGAAAGCCAACTAAACCGGCTTCTTGCTCAGTTTTATCGTCTTCTTTAGCTAACATAGTCTGCGCAACAAAAATAACCGTTAAAATAGCGCAGATTATTTCTGCATAATAGTTATCTGCAGTTGTACCACTTAACTGTCTGCCCATGGCGTAAATGTCATAGATGATAAAGCCCCATAGCGGCTTTATATTGATCATAATATCTTTAAATGAAAGTGGTGTGCTAGCGACTTGATTATCACTTTGCTGTAGCTCTTTTGGTTCGGTAATGAAAAATGGAGGAAAGATTGATAGGACTAGAACTAATGCTGCACCAAAATAAATTAGAACGAAGTTACCCCAAATAGCGCCGATCGCGTAGGCTAAAACACCGAACGTGCCAGATATGGTTTGCATCCAAGTGTAGCCACGGGTACGTTTTTCACCTTCAGGTGTTACATCGGCAATGATAGAACGTGTTGGATTAAAGCCAACGTTTATAGATAAATCTAAGGTTAAGGCAATAGCAATAGCAACCGCTAAAATTGCCTCAACCCCCATTGCTCTTGAGACAATATCAATGTTTGGTAGTGCTAATAACATTAGGCCGGCGAGTACACCACCAATTAGAATAAATGGCCTACGACGACCATTCCAAAACCATACCTTGTCAGAAATAATGCCAATAATTACCTGACCTAAGATCCCGGCAATAGGCCCTGCAGCCCATACTAGGCCAACTTCATGAATATCCAACCCGTATTGTGTGGTTAATATCCAGCTTAACGCTGAGATCTGTACTGACAGAGCAAACCCCATGGCTGTTGAAGGTAAGCTAAGTAGCGCATAGAAACGCTTACTTAAATTTTGTTGTATTGCTAACATATTGTTTTCTCTATCAATTGGTTAATTCAGTACGGCTTGTTATTGTTTTTATCTGCTTTACTGATGTTTTAAAATTTTATGTGTTAAACCGCTATGGCACAGGTTGGCCATTACGAGCCTGTAGTAGTCGGTACCAGTCTTCACGTGAATAATTAATTTCTAGTGCGGTAGTTGCCGCTTTAATGCGTTGTGGATTAGTTGACCCAACAATTGGGCATATTTTTGCTGGATGTTTAAGTAACCAAGCAAAAGCGACTAGCCATTTTTCTACGCCATAAGCCTCTGCTTGTCGGTCAAATTCTTGATGGATACGTTCAACATCTTGCGGGCTAAAAGTATTGCCCCAAGCTTCATAAACTACGGTTGCGATTGGACACCAAGCCATAGGAGTTATGTTGTTTTGTAAGCATTGATCAAGCGTACCGTTGCTAAACGCGTCGATATTATGAATATTAATTTCAACTTGATTAACCGCGAGTTTTTCACTGGTAAACGATTGCAATAAATTAAGTTGTGATGGGCTAAAGTTACTTACCCCAAAGTGTTTTACTTTACCTTGGCGTTTAAGCTGCTCAAACGTCTCTGCAACCTCTTGTGGATCAAATAGGTAATCTGGTCGATGTAATAAGAATAAGTCTAAAGCATCGACGTTAAGACGCTTTAATGAACCTTCCACTTGCCCGATGATGTATTCTTTTGAAAAATCATAACGACCAACGTCACCATCATTGGGTGTGTTGGCAAAACGTATGCCTGCTTTTGATGTTACGATTAGTTGATCGCGCAGTTCAGGAGATTCTTTAATGACTTCACCAAAAATAGACTCACACACTCCACCACCATAAATATCGGCATGATCAAAATGATTGTAACCGGCATCAATTGCCGCGCGAATTGCATTTTTACCTTGATTAAAGGCTTCGCTAGAATTATCACCATTAATGCGCATACAGCCATAAACTAAACGTGAAGAAGGTAAGCTTATGTTGCCAATTTGTGCTGTTTTCATAGATAACCTTTAATTAAAGAAACTTTGTGCAAATTCAAAACTTTGTTTTCCTATTTTAGCGCCTATTGCTCTTCCTGGTAAATCATCTGCTGGTGGGTGGATGCCACCCCAAATACGAGAAAGGCTACATTGATCGGAAGCATCTTTGTAGGTTGCCCATTGCAATGTCAAATTGATACTTGGGCCTTGCTCAAAAACTAAAAATTCATCCGCAGTTATCGAAAACTCACTCATTCCACCAGGAAAGTATGCATTTCCAGTCATCGCTGTCATTAAGTCAGCAGCAGATCTTGAATAGGTCGAATGACCCGAAACATAACCGGCAAAGGGTGGTGTAACAAATGAAGGGCGTTGATATGGCCACCAATTTTCAGCTAAAATCCAATCAACATCAGCTAAATCGATCGCAGGATCATCAATATATTCGGGACCTTTCCAAGACAGTATTTTTACTTTCCCTAGGTGTTCATTATTTTCACCTAGAAGCGGATCATTTTCTGTAACTAATTCAATGTAACCATCGACTAAAGGTAAACCATTTCTATGAAATGAAGGAAGGTTAGAGTCGCTACTTTGGCCTAAATCAGCCATTGCTCTTATTGCCGATACCGGGCGAATGTAATCATAATAACCCTTTATGCCCCATGCTGCTATTGCCGAGTCATGCATGGTTCCACCCATAGCAAAGTAGGTTTTAATATCCCATTCTAAATTACTAAGTAATTCACCTTCTCCTTGCCAGCGTTTATCTAAAGATGGATGGTCACTTACTGTATTTAAAATAACAAACCAATGTCCTGGGGGAGTTTCAGATTCAGGCCCATCGGCCCAGAACTCAGCTAATACTCTGGCATAGTCGCTACGAGGTACTAATTGCTCTTTGTACGGTTGGTTCGTTGCCGGATTAGTTCGGTAGCCAGAACTACTGTCACCACCGCTGAGCTGATTGTAAAACTGCGGATAGTCCTTAAACGATTCTGGATATGATGATATGTTGCCGATACTATTAGGTGAAATGTCCCAAAGCTCGTCGTTTTTCTGACCTAGTTGAGCCGACCAAATAGCAACTAAACTGAATCCCCATTTATATTCATCACTTAAATCACCTTCAATAGTTGGCGGCATGCCTGGATCAAAATAAACTTGGTAATCGAAGCCATCTCGAGGGTAAGTTGATTTATCGTTTTCTGATAAAGAAAAAGGTACTACTTGTCCCCATTCAGGACCTAAAAATTCAGGAATACTATCAACGGGATTGCCCGCTTGATCTATATATCCTTCTATAGATAAAGGCTGCCAATGGTTTAAATCTGAGATGTTAGGATTTCCTGGTTTTTCTGTGCCTAGCTCTAAAGGTTGATTAACAGGTTGGTATGATGTGTTGGAATAACCAAGTTGCTCATTGGCACCATCTTGAAAACCAAATTGAATATAACAATTTGCAATATAACGGCCTAAAGACGCAACAGAATCTTCAACGGTATTATTAATATCATAACCAAGGCTAAGCATTAACTTATCCGCTTCTTCCATAATAGAAAGGACCCCAGGGGAATTTCTAAAGCGATGTTTAATTAAACTATAAGCCGCATAGCTAATGGCTTCTTCTTGGTTCTGTAAGTAATTATTATCCGTATTGATACTTTGTTCTACACAGCTAAAGCCGGCAACATTATTGTTGTACAAAAAAGGTGTGGCGGTTTTATCAAAAACGGCCCAAGCATCAAACATTGCTGATGATGTGTGGAACAAATTTCTGGCATGTACCGTTGGCCTGGCATAATCATTTCTAATGCCGTGTAAAATAACTTCATTCCATTGCCTAGCAACAGAGTGTCCAGACCTTTCAGCTATTATTTGTTCTTCAAGAATTTGTTCGTCACTAGAATCACTCGAACCACCACAGGCAGTTATCGCTAATGTTAATATAGCGGCAGTCGATAGTTTAATTAGGGTGTTTTTCATTTTAGGATATCTCTAAATTCTTTCGATAATGAGGAATTGGTTACTACTTACATCAGTGATTTTGGTTTCTTTACCATCGGGCCAAATTATTCGTACATATTCAATACTTGTTTCTGTATTTAAACCGAAGTGGGCTTCTACTGGGTTTTGAGAAACAAAATTATTACCGGTACGCAGTTCGCGCATTTGTCGACTAGCCTCTGTTTTGACATAAATACGAGCGCCAATGGCCTGCGTATTAGTGGTTTTTTCAACTAAACGAATATTAATAAAATTGTTATTAGTCCCTTGATTGCAAAATAATTTTGGCGGTTGGTTATGGTTAGCGATATATAAATCTTGATCGCCATCTTTATCATAATCGAAACACACTAGGCCACGCCCCATGGCTTTATCATCTATGCCTGCCGCGAGGGCTGATTCTGTAAAAGTTCCATCTCCATTGGCCATAAATAATCGAGAAGGGTCATCCTTAAACATAGGTTCTATACCTTCGCCTTCCATGCCATTTACATGAAAAATGTCTAAATGGCCATCATTATTAAAGTCACTAAAACAACTCCCCCAGCCCCAATAACCATGGCGAACACCGGTTTCATCTGTTTTATCAATAAAGGTACCGTCTCCTTGGTTTTGATAAAAGCGGTTACCTGGGGTTAGCCAGCCAAAATGCTTAACACCATCTTTAAAAGAGATTGCCGATACGAACCAATCTAAATCGCCGTCGTTATCATAATCACCTATCGCGGATCCCATGCCTGCGTTATCGGTTATTACGTCGGTATTGGTAAAATCTTTAAACGTACCATCCTGATTATTTAGGAATACTTTAGTTAAATTATTATCGGTTACTAATAATAAATCTTGCCAGCTATCGTTATTTATATCGGCAAAATTTGGGGTAAATGTTCTGTCGCGAATGCTCAATTTGTCGATACCAGCAGCTAAACTTACATCGGTAAATGTTAAGTCACCATTATTGCGCCAAAAGTAAGGATAGTGCTCAAATGTGCCATCATCATAATGGGTAATAAATAAATCTAAATCATTATCTTTATCATAATCGGCCCATGTAGCAGAGAAGTTGTTCGTCGGTAAATTTAGGCCTGATTGTTCAGTAATGTCAGAAAATTTCTCATTACCGGTATTAATAAATAATCGAGGTTTCGCACCGCCAACACTGCCCACAAATAGATCCAATAAACCATCGCCATTAATATCAGCAAAAGAAGGGCCACTTCCTCGGTTCAATAAATCTACATTGGCAAAGTTAGCGTCATCTTTAAATGAACCATCTTGTTGATTAATAAGTAATAAGTTTTCTTGCCCTTCGCCTCCTATCGCGTATAAGTCAGGCCAACCATCACTATTAAAATCACCTGCAGCGACACCACCAGACATGCCTAATATGCCATCACCGTTGGGCATCGAGTGGCTAAAATTTAGCCCCGCTTGCTCAGAAATTTCGGAAAACATTAGTACGTCGTTGTCTACAGAGGAGGCGTGGCATTGATTAGTGTCAGACGTTTGTGCATTTGCATAGATTATTGCAACGGGTTCACCAATGATTTTATCATCAATGACTGTATCATTTGTTGCCACTGGTTTTTTGCTCGAATCACCACTGCCACCACAGGATGTAATACAGCTGATAATAGCTAAAATAGTGAAGTTTTTAAGTTGAGTATGTACTTTCATTCGTGAGCAGCCGCTTTATACTTAAGTGCATGGTATAAGGTAAATATTCATCGAATATTAGATTTATAACTAAGAAATATGTCCTGATTATTTAATTCATAAGAAAGATATATTTGTTAGAAATAAAAAGGAGCAACAGTCTCTGTTGCTCCTAATCTATTTAGACTTTATTACATTGTGTAGTTAACACCAAAGTAAATAGTTCTACCGAAATATTGGATAGTACCAGTTCGTGATGTATCACCAAAGTATGAAATATTTGGCTCATCTGTTAGGTTATCTACCGACAATACTGTTTGTAGGTTCTCTGTCCAATTGTATGATGTTTGAGCTGAAACTATTGTTTCTTTTTCAAAATATGCTGACTGGCTATCACCAATAGCAATTTGACGGCCTAAGTATTCAGCACGATGTCTAGCACTTACTCGAGCAGAAAATTTGTCATCAAAATCATAGAATACAGTTGCACTGTATACTCGTGGAGAAAGACCCTCAATAGGTCCTGGAGAACCATCTTCACCAGGAACATTTGATGGACGTTCAATTTCACTCTCAGTATATGAGAAGTTTACATTAGCACCTAGGCCAGAAAATGCACCAGGTAAAAATTTAAACGTTTGTGTATAGCCAATCTCAATACCTCGAATATAACCACCAGCGGCATTATTTTCTATGTGAGTATAATCGCCATTTTCCCAAACTAATTCTTCACCTGTGGTTTCATCGAATTGTTTATCAGCAGGAACTTCAGGAACTTCAATACCAGCTGCTTCATAGTTGAAATTTTCATCAACTATTGTACCAGGGTAGTTTTCAATATCTTTATTCCAAACAGCAAAAACAAATGCTCCATCTGTTTCAACAAAATAATGTTCAAATGACACATCAATTTGGTCCGCATAAAAAGGACGAATAAATGGGCTAGTATTACTGTTTAGGGCAATAAAGTTACCATCATCTTCTTGGTTAAATGCGAAGTTACCGCTGTTTGCCATATCACCCATGTCTGGACGAGCCAATACTTTAGCGTATGCAAAACGAATTTGGTCGTTTTCAGTAATAGAGAAGTTTAAGTTCATAGAAGGTAAGTAATCAGTGTAATCAGTACCTACTGTGCCTTTTGTCCATGAGTCATTAGAAACACCGGCTTCATCAAAAATAACATCGCCGTTACCAGCGCCCACATTAATTAGACCTGTACTTTTTTGCTCTGTCTCAACGGCGCGAATACCAATATTACCTGTTACCGGCATATTGAATAACTCTAAATCTAAGTTTGCCTGAACATATACAGCAGTTACGTCTTCTTCTACAACGTTGTTCTGTGACATAGTCCAATCATGTGCCCACGTTTTGATTGGTGTGCGATCTTCATTCGGTAACCAAGCGTTTAAAATATCGCTATTGTTTACAGAAAGGAAATCAGGCATGCCAGATAAATCGCCACCTACGCCAGTTGAAGTAGCCATACCTTCTGGTATCTGAAATGGTGCATAACGTGTTGTTTCTGTAGGATTACCTTCGTCATCATTAGGACCGTACACAATATATTGGCCATTACGCATATTAAAGTCGTTAGTACCGTATAAGTAACGTCCACGATCTAGTTCATATTCACGATTTGAAACACGAAAGCCTGCTTCGATAGATCTTACGTAATCATTATCTAATTGATAAATAAAATCGACACGAATTGCATCAGATGAATTTTCTTCGATATGAGGGTAAGATTCCGAACTAGTGACCATCATATGATTCAGGTCGGTAAAGTCTTGATTAAATGAAACGTTAGGTATATCCAAACCATCTAATTCAAAAGTCATCTCAATATTGTCATCAATTACAGGCGTTGCTGCGCTTGAATCTTCAAAGTACGCCATGCGTAATACTTCGTCTTTATAGGTTTCTTCGGCTTCAGAATGCGCAACATCAACAACCATCATTAGGTTATCGTTAATGTCCCATTCGCCTTTTATACCCCAAGATAAAACATTACTTTCCGTTGAGTTATCATCAGCCTGTGTTTGTACATTCATGTCACGAGCAGATGTTTTGTATGGAGGTGCATCAATTGTGCCGTTAGGATCACGTGAGAACGTACCGCCTAATAATGCACCATTACCAATAATAGGATTGGTTAAGGTTAAGCCAGAGTCAGGGTTTTGAATGTTGTTTAAACCAGAAACTCGAACACCACGATCCCACTTGTCTGATTGAAAATCTGAATAGAAAAAGTCACCTTGGAAACGTAAATCGTCTCTTGGTTCATAATTTAAAGCAAGAACAATCGCATTACGTTCATCTTCACCGCCACGTTCGTTCACTTCAAAACCACTTGAAACAAGAATACTTTCTGGACCACCGTCGTATGATTTTGATAAATCAACATCATCAAATTGATAGTTTACAAAACGGCTTGAAACGGTTGGTTGAAACATTTGTGCTACACCAACTGAAACACCTACTGTATCTTCTAAAAACTTAGCTTGATAAGAGGCAGTTAAGCGGCGACCGAATGTATCTGAATCTTCGTTATCTGCAGCTGCTTCATTCCAATTACCATGAGCAGAAAAGCGCACTTTAGTATCTTCATCATTTTGTAGAGCGTTTGCAGTCTGTAATTCGATAGTACCTGCAACACCACCTTCAATAAGCGATGCTTTTTGTGATTTATATACTTGTGCTTGTTGTATTAATTCAGAAGGGAATTGATCGAATTGAACATTACGCCCTCCAGCTGAAGAAACTTGCTCTCGACCATTTAAGGTAGAAAAAACGAACCCGCCAGAAAGACCACGAATATTTAATTCACTAGATTGGCCATCAACACGAATTGACGTTACACCTGGTAAGCGAGTTAATGAGTCAGCAATAGAAACGTCAGGTAAACCGCCAATATCATCTGCTGAAATAGCATCAACGACAGTATCTGAAAATCTCTTAGTGTTTAATGATTTTACTACACTACCACGAAAGCCTGTTATTTCGATTACTTCTACCTGTTCTTCTTCTTCGGCAGTCAGTTTGTCTTGTTGGGCGGTAGCAACTCCAGTTTCTTCTTGAGCAAAACTTGGAACGCTAGCAAATGATAACCCTGCAGCTAATAAGCTCAGTGTTAATATGCTTGGTTTAAATTTGTTCATTATATCTTGTTCCTAACAATGTTGTAAAAGCTAAAGCTCCAAAGCATTGAGAGTTATTCTCATACGATGAAGAATTTCATTTTTTGAAAGTTTTGTTTTTTAAGATATACAGTGACAACCTAATGATAACTAATTTCGCACCAGTTACAACTGGTAACATATCCGAACAAATTGGCACAAATTGGATTTTAAGAGTTTTTTTTAGTTTAACCCTTGATTTCATTGGTCTGTGGTTGGGTGTGTATTTTTTGTTATAGGATCATGAATACGTATTCATAGTAAGAGTGTTAGATTTTAAAGAGTTATAAGCATAACATTGTAACTGATTTGTACAGTCGTTCCTTTAATTCAAACAGTGAATGGCTAGTAGTAAATCAGCATAAGGATGTTAAGTTTTTTGAGTACGTGACAGTATAAAAACTAATTGTTTCAAACGCATAAAAATGTGGAAACTAAATAAATAACCGGAGATATCCTAAATGTCGAGCTATATAAAGCAAATGACTTGTGTATTGCTAACACTTTCAGTTACAGCAATTACAGGTTGTGGGGGAGATGACAATGACAGCATCGAAACAGAAAGCCCTCTATGGTGTAAATCACCTGAAACACTTACCGCTGATGGTTCAGCGTGTGAACTTGTTATAACAGCATGTAACTATCCTGAAGTCGCTAATGAGATTGGTCTGTGTGAAATGACCAAAGAGCAGTGGATAGATGGCTCAAATGATATAACTATGCCAGATCCTAGCTATGTTGCAGGTCCTGGTGAATTGGTTGTGTACTACAACCTTGAAGGCCAAGACTTAAACAATTGGGGCATCCATCATTGGAATAATGCCGATTGTAGTTCTTGGGCTGATTTTGGTGCTGATGAAGGTACTTCATGGGGCGTACCGCAAAAGCCTGATGGTGTTGATGCTAATTTTGGTGCCTACTGGATTTTAAATGTTATTGACGCACCAAATTGTGTGAACTTTATTCCTTATGATAATGATGCCATACAAACGCAAGATTTAACTTACGATATATCTTCAACTGAAACTAACCCAACTGGTAATTTATATGTACTAGATCTAGTAGCTGATGATGCCTTTGCTGATTTTGTTTTCCCTTACCCTCGTAATTTTGCATCATTAGAAGTTCCTGGCGGCTCATCATTAGTATGTGTACCTCCAGAAGTTTTAAATGAAGCTGGCGATGCCTGTATTGCAGACCCAACCGAATTGGTTACTTTTGTACCTGCAGATACAACACTTCATTTACGTGGTGGTTTCAACGAATGGTCTGCTGAAGATGGTTCAGACTATCAATTTGATTTTAGCGACGGTGTTTATACTCTTGTTGTGACAATTCCAGCATCTGCTGATGCTTATGAATTTAAAGTTGCCGATTTAAATTGGTCAGAACCAACTTCATTTGCCGCGATGGAAACTGAAGGTGACGTTGTTCTTGGTCAAGCTCAAACATTAATGGTTGGCGAAGGCGAAGGTGAAAATTTAAAAATCATCGTTACTGAAGATACTAATTACCAATTTACATTTAATGCAGCAGACCCAGAAAATCCAACATTAACTGTTATCGAAGTTTTATATGACGGTGTTATGTATGTTAAAGGTTCAATGAATGGTTGGGCTAATACAACGCCGATGACTTATGAGGGTGATAGCGTTTACTCTTTTGTTATGGCACTAGATGTTACTGAAGTTGATATGCCTTATGAATTTAAAATTGCTGACAGTAACTGGACAGAAGCAACTAACTTTGGTGCTGCGATAGGCGCAGAAGAGCTTATTGTTGGTGAAGCGAAAATATTAGTATTTGGTGAAGATATTGCTCAAAATATTAAATTAGCAATAACTACTGCTGCTAACTACAAATTTACCTTAGACGCAACTGACCCTATGGCCCCCGTTGTTACTGTTGAAAATGCAATTCCTTTTGGAAGCGTAAATTTATTACTTAAAGGCAGTATGAGTGAATGGGGCGGAGTAACTGATGGTTATACATTTAGTTATGCTGACAACCATTATACGCTAAGCGCAGTTGTACCTGCTGGTGAACATGCATTCAAAATCGCTGACGCTGACTGGACTGCAACGTCTGATATTGCCGGAGTTGTTGGTGAATCTGCCGATGTTGTTATCGGTGAAGCAATGACTTTAGCGGTAAAATCGACCACTGGTGAAAATGCTGACCTTAAATTTGAACTGGCTACTGATACGTTCTTGATGTTTGACTTAGATGCGTCTAATAAAGTGTCACCAATTCTTACGATAACAGAATTTGTTCCATACCAAGCTCGAGCTATGTATTTAAAAGGCGATATGAATGGTTGGGGAACAGATGAAGGTTATGTATTTGCTTACGAGTTAGGTATGTATACTTTAGAAGTTGAAGTTGCCGCTGGTACTTACAATTTTAAAATTGCCTCAGATGGTTGGGAAGATGACTCAACAATTGGTGCAGTTATTGATGGTGATGCTCTGGTCCTAGATGAAATGTTAAATGCAACATTGCCTGGTAATGGCAACATGTCTTTAACTGTTGATACCACAGCTACATTAATCTTTACGGTTAATGCAGTTAATCCTGCTATGCCAGTATTAAGTGTTACAACAAAATAATAACCACAGTATATTTTTGATAAAAAAATAAAATATACAATAGGTTAAATAATAAAAGGGATCACTTGATCCCTTTTTTATTGATAATTTATTAATAATCGAGTGCTCAATTTTGTGATGTTTAGCACTGAATACGTATGCACCACCTATCTATAAAACGAGCAAGCAATTAGCATGCTTAATAGACATATTTTTATTAGGAAACAAACGATGGCCTATCAATGGGTAAAAACTATTTTAGTTACCTCTCTTCTTTCTGCTGCTTTAACAGGCTGTGGCGGTGGAGAAGGAAGTGACTCAGAAACGGCACCAAATACAAAGAATAATTTACCTGATATTGCGAGCTTTTTAACCAATATTAATAACGAAAATGGCAGTGTAGAGTTTTCTTGGAGTATCTCAGATGCAGATAACGACTCACTTACTTGTTCTATCGCTTTAGGTGACGACACCGCAGTGCAAAGTTTAGCCGACTGTGCGAGTGTGACTAACTTTTCATACTCTTATGCCGCGAGTGGAACTTATATCGCAGTATTGAATGTTGCCGATGCAACCGAAAGTGTAGATCGAAGTGTTAAAATAGAATTACAGCTTATTGACGCAAGCCTACCTGAGCCCGTTGTTACTGCAAATGACAACCAAATGTTAGTTTTTTATAATCGTGTTGATAATGACTATACTGATTGGATTTTGCACCTTTGGAATAATGAAAGCTGTAATGCTTTTAGTGATTATTCTGCGGATGCAGGCAGTGAATGGGAAACGGGAGTACAATCGACAGGTATAGACCCTAACTATGGCGCTTATTGGTTATTGAACACCAATGCTGAAGCTGAATGTGCAAACTTTATCGTCCACAAAGGCGACGAGAAAGATTTAGGCGACAGTGATTTAAGAGCTAACCTAGTTAAAGGTAATACGATATGGACTTTATCCGGTTTTCCTGATCTATTTTATGTGCCTACCGCAATTCCTGAAGGTATTCGAATTGAACATACCGCAGCTCATTGGGTTGCAGCTGATACTTTATTTTTAGCGCAATCATCCGATTCTATCACAAAGGTTAGGATCTATAGCTCTGACGGCGATGATTTGAATTTTGATGGTGAAACAGGTATTGAAGGTAATGATTACCTTGAGTTTCATGCTAAAAATTCTGACTTGGATTTACCTCGTTATCAAGGTCTAGCTTCTTATATTGCCGATACTGTTGATGTTGCGAAGGCGAAACAAATGCTAACCGGTAAACTGTTAGCTATTGCTTATGCCAGTGACAAATTAGTCTCAGCAACTTATGTGCAAACCCCACGAGTTATTGATGCCTTGTATACACAAGATAGCAACGATGCTAACGAAGCTGCTTTGGGTGTTGTTTATAGTGAGTCATCGATTAGTGCCAACCTTTGGGCACCAACTGCAAAGCAGGTAAAGGTTAACGTTTATAACGAAAGCAAGGCGTTACAAAACAGTTATGAAATGAACCTCAATGCTAGTAATGGTGTTTGGTCTACTGACTTGCCTTTAACTGTTGATCGTCAATTCTATCAATATGAGCTAAGAGCATTTCATCCACAAAACCAACGTTTTGAAACAATTACCAGTAGTGACCCTTACTCGGTTTCTTTATCGGTTAACGGTAATTATTCCCAGTTTGTTAATTTAAATGATGACGATTTAAAACCTACTGATTGGGATGAGCATCAAGCTCCTGTTATTGTTAATGATGAAGATACCATTGTTTATGAAGGGCATATTCGTGATTTTAGTATTCGTGACCAAAGTACTTCGGCTACAAACCGTGGTAAATATTTAGCATTTACAGAAACAGATTCAGAACCGGTTAAGCATTTGCAATCGTTAGCTGATAATGGCTTAACGCATTTCCAATTTTTACCAGCCAACGATATTGCTAGTATTGGTGAAAATAGTGGTGACCGAATTAATATTAACAACACTGTTGCAGAATTATGTGCCGTCGCTAGTTCCGCTCCAGTTTGTGGTGTTGAGTCAGATAATGCTACTTTGTTATCTGTATTTCAAAGTTATGATGCAACTAGCACTGATGCACAGGCTTTAGCACAATCTCTACGAGGTTTAGATAGTTTTAACTGGGGCTACGATCCAGAGCATTTCAATGCACCCGATGGCAGCTATGCGTCAAATCCAGATGGTGTTGCTCGTATTATTGAAATGCGCGCAATGAATAAAGCACTGCATGATATTGGTTTAAGAGTTGTTCTTGATGTTGTTTACAATCACACCAGTACCTCTGGATTGTGGGAAAATTCAGTACTTGATAAAGTTGTTCCTGGTTACTATCACCGTCGTGATTTAATTACAGGTAAGGTTGAGAATGCAACGTGTTGTCAAGATACTGCCCCTGAGCATGTCATGATGCAAAAGCTGATGGTTGATTCTTTAGTGCAATGGACCTCGGCCTATAAATTTGATGGTTTCCGTTTTGACATCATGAGTAATAACTCTGTTGAGTCAATTCTTTCAGCCCGCACTGCAGTTAGAGCCATTGATGCCGATAATTATTTTTACGGCGAAGGTTGGACTCGTGAAGATAAAGGCTATGTTCAAGCTGATCAAGGTAATATTGCAGGAACACAAGTAGGTACCTTTAATGACCGCCCAAGAGATACAATACGAAGTGCTTCTTTGTTTAAATCATCAGGTAACTTGAATGACCAAGACATCATTCGTTTAGGTCTAGCCGGCACGCAAGCTGACTATATGCTTGAAGATAAAAGCGGTAACGTAAAGTCAGGTAAAAACTTTTCACAATCAGCCTACGGGAAAGACCCGGCAGATATTATTAATTATGTTTCAAAGCATGATAATGAAACTCTATGGGATCAATTGCAGTACGGTTTAGCAAGTGATGTGGTAAGTGCCGATCGAGTAAGAATCCAAAATATAGCAGCGACTATCCCATTATTAAGCCAAGGTATTCCATTTTTTCAATTAGGTGGTGATTTACTTCGTTCAAAATCAATGGACAGAAATACCTATGATGCAGGTGACTGGTTTAACTTTGTCGATTTTACTAAAACTACGAACAACTGGAATGTAGGTTTACCGTTAGCTGAAGATAATGAAGCCAAATGGACTTTGATATCTGCATTAAACGCTAATTCCAATATCAGTGTTTCACCGGCTGAAATTCAATTAGCCAGTGATGTATTTAAAGACTTTGTCGCTATTCGTTCAGCCAGTCCATTATTTAGACTTACGACAACAGCTGATATTATCGACCGAGTTGGCTTTCACAATACAGGTACGAGTCAAACTCAGGGTTTAATCGTTATGAGCTTGGATGATGGCTTAGGTTTAGTAGATTTAGATGTTAATAATGATGCAATTGTGGTTGTAATTAATGGTTCATCTGTAGAACAATCGCATACAATTGCTAGCGCAAATGCTTTTGAGTTAAGTCCGATTCAGCAAGCATCAAGTGATAGTGTGGTGCAAACATCGAGCTATTCTCAAGGTCTTGGTAAAGGTACATTTAGCGTGCCAGCATATACAACGGCTGTATTTGTAAAACCTCAAAATGGTGGCCAAGGTGAGGGCTTAGCTGCTGATGCAACGTTAAATGCACCTGATATAGCTCCTTATGGTGATACAGAAATATTTCTTAACGGCACTATGAATAACTGGGGTGTAGATGGTTTTAATAGCGATGACACTTTTACTTATGAAGCTGATGGAATATATAACTTAAGTGTTGATTTAGCTCCAGGAACTTATACATTTGCAATAACTGACTTAGCTGAAAGTATTGTTAATTTAGGCTTTGACGAACTTGATTTCTCTGAAGGTTCTGTAGCAACAAGTGCCGATATAGAAGGTAATGTTGTGATAACTTTAACGGTTGCAAGCACCTATCAATTTAGATTAAATGCAGGTAAAGCAACGCCTGAATTATCGATTGTTGGGAAAGTTGAAACAACAAATTGTGCACTATTACCTGATTCCGCTGATGATATTCCATTTAATATCGCCGGAACAGGGCAACTATACGTTCGTGGTAACCACTCCGGTTGGAATGCAACTGAAGAATTTAGATTTCATTATAAAGGCAATAATACTTATCAAGTAGTCGCTGACTTTAGTGATGACTTTGAATTTAAATTTGCCTCAGATGATGACAGCTGGACAACGCAACTTTGGGTTCAAGAAGCCGACAGTAACAACATTAGTGTTGAAAACTTAGACGTCGGTATTAGTTATCCTATAGCGTATCAAGATGCAGGTACGGATAATAACCAAGCACTTTTACCAGCTGGACAATATAGTTTCTTATTATCGTTAGACTCAGCAAATCCGAGTAAAGGATATAATGTTGGTAGCATCGTTATCCAACAATGTGAATAACAAACCTAATGGGCTTATCTAATAAATAAGCCCTATTCGCTTTTATAGGAGTGAACTTTGTGATAAAAAAAATATCAGTTTTAACGCTGTTTTCTGCTTGTTTATTTTCGTGCAGCGAAGCACCTCAAAAAGATAGTTCTGAAAACTTTAAACATCAAAAAATTTCTTTTGAACAAGCCGCTGACGTTCGAGATAATGCTTCGGCACATTGGCTTGATCGCAATACTGTTTATAGTATCGGTCCTGTAGATGAACTAACGTATTTATTGTTAACAATGGATAAGAAATTTTCACCCATTGTTTTATCAAAAAACTCGCTTGATACTAAGTTAGCGAAAAAATTCCCGCATTTAAATCAAAAAGGTCAAGCATTTAGCTTACCATCAAATATCGCCCCTCTTGTTGTTAAACAGTTACTCAAATCACAGCTTATGCTTGTTGGTGTTACTGCCGATAGTAAAATAGTAAGCGCGACGAACGTTCAAACGGGTAATGTTATTGATGACGTTTATACTTCAGGTAGTAACGATGCCGATGAAATAGCCGATTTTGGCGCCACACTCACTGCGCAAGGTACCCAATTTAAATTGTGGGCTCCAACGGCCAAAAAAGTGTCTGTTTTATTGTTTAACCAAAATAAAACCGAACATCCACTGAAAAAAGTAACGCTGAGCCAAGATTGGCACACAGGCGCTTGGCAGGGAGTGATAGAGGCATCGTTATTTGCATATTACTATCAATACGAAATTGAGTTGTTTCATCCCGTCACTCAACAAGTTGAAACATTAATTACAACCGATCCATATTCTCTAAGTCTGTCTAGCAATAGTCAGTATTCACAAATTACCGATTTAAATGAACAAGCAACTAAGCCTTTGGGGTGGCATGGACAGGCAAATCCAACAGTTAAAAACTTTGAAGACAATATCTTTTATGAATTACACATTGGCGACTTCAGTGCCAATGACGCTTCGCTTGCCGACAAGCATGCGAAAGGTAAATATAAAGCGTTTGCTGAACAAAACAGTGATGGTATTAATCATTTAAAATTACTCAAACAGGCTGGTTTGAATAATATTCATTTATTACCTGCGTTTGATATTGGCACTGTAAATGAGGTTGCCGAGCAACAAGTTCGTTTAACTGATACCGTGGAAAAACTATGTACCATTATTGCGCAACATAGTCTCTGTAAAACCGATGATATTAACCATCAACAAACTCTTATTGATGTCCTAAACCGTTATGACCCAGCTAGTGCGGATGCCGAGAAACTAGTGACTGAACTGCGTCAAAATGATGAATACAATTGGGGCTATGACCCGTTCCATTACACGGTACCAGAAGGCAGTTATGCAAAAAATTCTGAGGGTAATGCCCGTATTGTTGAGTTTCGAGAGATGGTCCAAAATATCCATAATTTAGGATTTAGAGTGATTATGGATGTGGTGTATAACCACACCCATCAAGCGGGCTTAAAAGAAACGTCTGTTCTGGATAAGATTGTTCCTGGTTATTACCAACGCTTGAACCCTGTAAGTGGATTAGTAGAACAATCAACCTGTTGTGATAATACTGCAACAGAACGAAAAATGATGGCTAAACTGATGACCGACTCGCTGGTTGTGTGGGCCCGAGATTATAAAATTGATGGTTTTCGTTTTGATTTGATGGCACATCAACCAAAAGCCGTTATGTTGCAAGCTCGAGAAGCTGTACTCGCCGTTGACCCGGATAATTATTTTTATGGCGAAGGTTGGAATTTTGGTGAAGTGGCCAATAACCAACGTTTTATCCAAGCGAGCCAGTTAGAGCTCGGTGGCACGCAAATTGGAACTTTCACTGACCGACTTCGTGATGCAGTGCGCGGCGGTGGCATGTCTGAATCAGGTGATGATATAAGAAAACTGCAAGGCATTGGTAATGGTCTATACACTAAGCCCAATGAACTACGCAGCCAAGACGACAGCCAGCAGAAATATTTATTGTTTGCTGATCAACTTCGTGTTGGTTTAGCCGGGAACTTAGCTAATTTTCCGTTGACCAATGCTCAAAACGAGCAGGTTACTGGTAAAGATATTCCGTATGGGGATCAACCAACCGGCTATGCGTTAGACCCTGCCGATACGATTAATTATGTTTCCAAACACGATAATCAAACGCTTTGGGACAATAACCAATATCGAAATGACTTTAATCTAAGTATTGATGACCGGGTACGTTTGCACTCATTAAGCCTGTCATACCCACTGCTAGCTCAAGGTATTCCATTTATTCATATGGGATCTGAATTGTTGCGTTCAAAATCATTTTTACGTGACAGTTATGATTACGGGCATTGGTTTAATAAAGTCGATTTTTCGATGCAAACTAATAATTATAATGTCGGCCTGCCTCCGCACGAAAAAGATCAACAAAACTGGCAGGTGATTGGTAAAGTTATTGCAAAAAATGATGGTCGAGACATGGTTAACTCTGAGCATATTAAGTTTAGCCGCGATCGGTTTATTGAATTGTTAAGCATTAGAAGCTCGTCGCCTTTATTTCGATTAAGTACGGCGTCAGAGATCAATACGCAAGTGAAGTTCCATAATACAGGTAGCAGCCAGAAACCTGGTTTAGTGGTTATGAGCATTTTTGATGAGCAAGAATTAGATCCCGAGTATCAAAAAATAGTGGTGTTATTTAATAGTAGCGGCAAACGACAAACGTTTGATTTTGATAATGCAGGGGCATTTTCATTGCATCCTATTCAGCAGCAAAGTAGCGATAATCTAACAACCAAAAATCACGTATTAGCGACTGGCTTCAGCGTTGAAAAATATAGTGCTGCAGTGTTTGTATTAACCGATGGCGAATAATTCTGTGATTAAATTAGCGGGTTTAAAACTACTGTTAAGTTGCTTACTTATGGTAGGTTCTTTTTCAGCAAAAGCGGTAAACGATTTAAGCTTTTTAGCGACAACTGAACACCAATTTTGGTTTGATATTAATGACGTGCCAACAGTTAGGTTGAGCTTCAGCGAACAAAATTGGCAATTACTATTACAATCAACAAAAAACTCACGAAATGAAGTCTCTGCTGATTTTATTTTTTATAAAGACGGGGCTCAATATTCACTATCGAATATCGGTGTGAAAGTTAGCGGTAACACCAGTTTCGTTTTACCAATGGATTCAAATGGACTGTTTGTGCAAGCAAATTTCACCTTAGACTTTGATGAATTTATTGATAACCAAGAACTCAGTGGCATATCAGCGCTAAAATTGAAACGGTTTAATGGCGATCCTAGCTATGTTCGAGAGCCATTAAGTAATCAAATAATGCACAATTTTGGTGTGTTTACAGCTCACTCATCTACCTATGCTCGTGTTGAAGTTCTAGTAGAAAATAAACCACTAGGTTATTTTGGTGTGTATCGGTTAAACGAAAGTGTGAACAGGCATGAATATTTAGATAAGCGCTTTGGTGTGGAAAATGACGCCGGATTTTTATGGCAAGGAAATTATAAAGGTTGGGGAACGGCTCATTTTTCACGAATTAATTCCAGTTGGGGTGGTGTTGGTGATTTTGATGATGCCAGTTTTGAATACAAGGGAAAAGGCAGTAAATACGATATAGGCCATGAACAACTAGTTAGAATGGCTACAGCTTTTACTGAATTAGAAGGTGAAGCGTTTGAGCAATATGCTGATCAACATATTAACATTAGTTTGTTATTAAAAGGTTTAGCCATTGAATCTGTTTTAGGACATTGGGATGGTTTTTGGGGCAACGGTAATAACTATTTTGTCTACATTGATGAAAGTGAGGTTATGCATTTTGTGCCTTACGATATGGATAACACTCTTGGCACATCTAACATTGTTAATGACTCAGGCAAGCAAGATCCTATTCACTTTACTGACTCAGCTAGAGAACCTCTGTTGGTTAAAAAAATCCTAAGCCGCAGTAAGTATTTAGACCAGTATAAAACGTATTTAAGTACGCTTGTAACAGCTGACAATTTAATGGTGGAAAGTTATGCAGTGCCATGGATTGAAAATGTGCATCGTCAAATAAAGCCGTTTGTTAGTAATGACACCGGAGACAACAATTACGTAGAAGACCATCCTGCCTATTGGGGAAACCAGTCAAGTTACCGATTGTTTAACCTAGATACAGGGAACAACTGGTACCAAACACGAAAGGATGCGGTTAATAAGGCAGTTAATAATCAGTTTGCCTCAATGTATTACCGAGGGGTTAGTAACGGCTGGGGTTCAACGGCGATGACATCTGAATCGGCGTCAAAATGGAGTGTTATCATTGATACTCGAAATGGTGAACAAAGCAATTATAGCTTCAAGTTTGATGTGTACGGTGATTGGCAAGTTAACTTTGGTGATGATAACCAAGACGGTGTGTTAGAAGCCTCGGGGGCCAATATATTATTACCGAACGAGAAAGCTCGATATTTAATCGAGCTCAATACCGATAGTAATGAATATCAAATAACAAAAATAATGATCGAAAATTTAAAACCAACCGCTGACGCCGGCATAGATCAAGAAATTACCGTTGGACAAGAGGTTTGGTTTGATGGAACTAAGTCGGTTGATACTGATGGTCAAATAGTTCAGTATCAATGGTCAAATGGCTTGCAAGGATCTTTAGTTAATCTTATATATCCCGAAGTAGGTGTTTACTTAATTGAACTTGTCGTTACCGATAACTCAGGTGAACAGCATAGTGATATCGTTCAAATTACGGTTAAACCTGTAACACCAATACCAGGTACATCACTAGAAATAGAACCTAATTTAGCCAAAGATAGCGCAGGCAGTCTTTGGGGGACTTTGTTATTAATTATAATCAGTTTTTATTTCCGCAATGTTCTTTTTATACATAAGTTGAGGATTAAAATATGAATTTTTGTAAATACTCACTGGGGATATTTTTAAGTGTTACTGTTGGTTTAGCGCATGCACAAGAAGTGTCAGTTAAATCTCCAGATGGTAAATTAGTGTTCAGTATTAATGATGCAGAACAAGTAATAAAATATAAAGTGGCATTTAATGGTGAAGGCATTATCGAGCCGTCAAAGCTTGGTCTGGTATTCAAAGATGGGCCATATTTAGATGGCGGCTTTACTATTGATGCAACTAAAACCACATCGGTTAACTCTACTTGGCAACAGCCCTGGGGAGAGCAAAAAAACATTACCGATCATCATAATGAATTAGCGGTAACCTTACTTGCCGATCGCGCTACAGTTAATACATTTACGGTTAAAATTAGAGTATTTAATGATGGCTTAGCCTTTCGCTATGAAGTGCCAAAGCAGAAGGGCTTAGATAAGGTTGAAATAACCAATGAACTAACCGAATTTGCGATTAAAGACTTTAAAAATTCAACGGCCTACTGGATCCCTTCAAGAAAGTACAATCGTTATGAGTATGTTTATAATACCACTGAGTTTGAAGATGTAAGTATCGCTCATACACCATTTACCTTCACATTAGGCTCTGGTGTGCATATGAGTATTCATGAGGCCGCTCTTGTTGATTATGCGGGAATGTCGGTTAATCAACGTCGACCTGGTGTATTAAAAGCTGATTTAGCTCCGTGGTCAGATGGTGTTTTAGTTAAAACCTCAGCAAATTTTAAAACGCCGTGGCGTACAATCCAAGTAAGTGAAGATGCAGTTGGTTTATTAAATTCAAATTTAATATTAAACCTTAATGAGCCAAATAAGCTTGGTGATGTTAGTTGGGTCGAGCCAGGCAAGTATGTTGGTATTTGGTGGGGCATGCATATAAAGGAAACAACTTGGGGTAGCGGTAAAACTCATGGCGCGACAACTTCTGAAGTAAAACGTTATATGGACTTTGCCGCTAAATATGGTTTTAAAGGTGTGTTAGTTGAAGGTTGGAATGTCGGTTGGGACGGTGATTGGTTCTTCAATGGCGATGTATTTAATTTTACTAAGCAGTATGACGATTTTGATATTAATGCAGTAAGTGAACATGGAAAAAAAGTTGGTGTAGATTTAATTGGTCATCATGAAACCTCAGGTAATGTAACTAATTATCGCCAGCAAATGGGCGCTGCTTTAGATTTATACCAAAAGCATGGTGTTAAACAGGTGAAAACGGGTTATGTTGCCGATGGTGGTAACATCAAGCGTATCGATGAAAATGGTATTGCACGTCATGAATGGCATGATGGCCAATTTATGGTAAATGAATACCTTTACAATATTACCGAAGCGGCAAAACGTAATATTAGTATTAATACTCATGAGCCAATAAAAGATACCGGTTTACGCCGTACTTACCCCAACTGGATAGCTCGTGAGGGTGCTCGTGGTCAAGAGTTTAACGCTTGGGGAACACCACCTAATCCACCAGAGCATGCTGCAATCTTGCCTTATACAAGAATGTTAGCTGGACCAATGGATTTCACCCCAGGTATTTTTAATATGGGTTTTAATGGCTTAGGTGCGGATACTAACAGGCCACAAACCACGTTGGCTAAGCAGTTAGCATTATACGTTGTGTTATATAGTCCAATTCAAATGGCGGCGGATTTACCGCGTAACTATGAAGCTAATTTGCCAGCATTTCAATTTATTTTAGATGTACCAACCGATTGGGCCAAGTCGATAGCGGTTGCTGGTGAGGTAGGTGATTACGTTGCTTTTGCCCGTCAAGATAAGCATAGTGATGATTGGTATTTAGGCGCACTAACTGACGAAAATAGCCGCGCGATAGCGATAAAGTTAGACTTTTTATCGGCTAATAAAAACTATATTGCTGAAATTTACCGTGATGATAAAAATGCCAATTGGATTGAAAATCCTTACGAAATGATTATCGAACAGAAAAATGTAAAACATACAGATACGCTAACTTTACCGTTAGCTACCAGTGGCGGTGTTGCCATTCGTTTTAAAGTAATTAACTAAGTAAAAGAAACTCTTATGAATAAACAAAAACCACAATTATCGTTCTGGCAAATCTGGAATATGTGTTTTGGCTTTATCGGTATTCAGTTTGGCTTTGCCTTACAAAATGCCAATGTCAGCCGTATCTTCCAAACATTAGGTGCTGAAATTGATGATATTCCTATTTTGTGGATAGCGGCACCGCTTACTGGTTTAATAGTACAGCCGATTATTGGTTATTTTAGTGATAAAACTTGGAACTCGTTTGGTCGCCGCCGTCCATTCTTCTTTGCTGGTGCGATATTAACCACACTTGCTTTATTTGTAATGCCTAACTCGCCGACCTTATGGATTGCCGCTGGTGTATTATGGATTTTAGATGCGTCGATTAACATTACTATGGAACCTTTTAGAGCGTTTGTTGGTGATAACTTGCCACACGAACAACGTACTACTGGTTTTGCCATGCAAAGCTTCTTTATTGGTATTGGCGCAATTGTCGCCTCAGCTATGCCATATATGCTAGCAAACTGGTTTGGTATTAGTAATGTCGCTCCTGCGGGGGAAATAGCGGATTCAGTTAAGTACTCCTTCTATTTTGGTGGCATGGTGTTATTTGCTTCGGTGATGTGGACGGTTTATAAATCTAAAGAATATAGCCCAGAGCAGCTTGCCGAATTTGAAGCGGCGGAACAATTGCATAGTCAAGGTGAAGCACAAGCGGTCGCCCGTAATAAAATTAACTTCAAAGTAAAAGGCATTTCTTATCTAACGTTAGGTGTTTTGACTACGATAGCGATTTATCAACTGACCTTAGACAAGCAACTTTATATTTTATCTCTTGGTGCTATCGCCTTTGCGTTAATTCAGTTTGTTGCAGCGCATATGCAAACATCAAATAAAACCACCAATGGCTTTTATGAAGTAATCGATGATTTATATCATATGCCTGAAACTATGCGTAAATTAGCGATTACCCAGTTTTTCTCATGGTTTGGTTTATTTGCTATGTGGATTTACACTACTTCGGCAGTAACTAGTTTTCATTTTGGTAGTACGGATACGTCATCAGCAGCCTATAATGCTGGTGCCGATTGGGTTGGTGTTTTGTTTGCTGCGTATAATGGTTTTGCAGCGTTGGCTGCTTTCTTAATTCCGGTATTAGCCTCTAGATATTCTCGCCAAATAGCTCACTTTATTTGTTTAACTTGTGGTGCTGCGGGTTTGATTTCTATGGCCTTTATTGAAAATCCTGACTTTCTACTGTTTTCTATGGTTGGTGTTGGTATCGCCTGGGCATCTATATTGTCTGTGCCTTATTCTTTATTATCGAGTTCATTACCCGCGAAAAAGATGGGTATTTACATGGGTATTTTCAACTTCTTCATTGTGATCCCGCAGCTCTTAGCTGCAAGTGCGCTTGGTTTGTTGGTACGAGAATTATTTGCAGGGCAAAGTTTATATG
This sequence comes from Thalassotalea sp., assembly GCA_029237915.1. Lineage (GTDB taxonomy): Bacteria > Pseudomonadota > Gammaproteobacteria > Enterobacterales > Alteromonadaceae > Thalassotalea_A. Next base: position 40,897 of record JAQWHD010000065.1, read on the forward strand.
CCTTAGTGCTAGGTGGTGTTTTAATGTTTATTGCCGGTTTAACTGTTTTACGAGTTAAAGATTAAGACTATTTATTGTTATTGATAAGTAGTAATTATCAGCCTAATTGCTATTAGGCTGATTTTACTCGTCTTTAAAAGCTATACATTAGCTGGCTGTTGCGTTAATATTTTTTGTAATATTTAACTACACAGATGCATTTAGTGAAAGCGACCTCCTTTGATATTGCCTACCGAGCTGGTGTTTCCCAATCTACTGTCTCTAGAGCGCTGCGCAACAGCCCTTTAGTTAATGAAGAAACTCGTCTTAAAGTTCAAGCTATTGCTAAAGAATTAAATTACAAAGTTGATAAAAACGCTCGTAATTTACGTTCACAACAAAGTCATACGATTGCCTTATTATTGTTTGAAGATAAAACTATTGATGACTCGCAAATCAATCCTTTTTTCTTATCAATGCTAGGCAGTATTACCCGAGCTTGTTCTCTTAAAGGCTATGATTTGTTAGTTTCATTCCAAGAGATGAATAATGACTGGCACGCTGAGTATGAAGATACCAATCGTGCTGATGGTCTAATATTATTGGGCTACGGCGATTACGTTCACTATAAAGATAAGTTAAAGCACCTTAGTGAGCAAGGAACCCATTTTATTCGTTGGGGCGCTGAGGTTAAAGATATGGCTGTAGCGACGATTGGCTGTGACAACATTAATGGCGGTTTCCAATTAACTAAGCATATGTTAGACAAAGGTAAAAAGTCTTGTGCGTTTATAGGTACAGCATCACATCGTGCGCCAGAATTATATGATCGATATCGTGGTCATTGCCAGGCTTTAGAAATTGCAGGCATTAGTGTTGATGAACAATTACAAATTGATGCTATGTATACTGAAGAAGGTGGTTATTTAGCGACAAAAGAATTAATTGCACGCAATGTTTCGTTTGATTCCGTATTTGCAGCCACAGACTTAATTGCAATTGGTGCTATGCGAGCACTTAAAGAGCATGGGCTTAAAATTCCTGATGACGTTGCATTAGTTGGTTTTGATGATATTCCAATTGCCAATTTCACCAGCCCAGCTTTAACTACAGCGAAGCAGGACACTGTTTTAGCAGGCCAGTTATTAGTGGATAACTTATTAAAGTTAATTGCTGGTGAAAAACCGAGTACTTTACTTATTCCTACACAAATTATTGAGCGAAAATCTTGTTAACACTGTAAAGTAATATTTGTTACTTTTTTGTTGCTCATCCCTATCTACAACTGCTAAATTAGCCATTACTATTTATTTCTCTAAGTTGTATTTATGAATAAGCAATGGCATAACTATTTTATCTATCTCCTCGCCTTTACCAGTGGTTTCTCCATTATGGGTATCGAACTATTAGGTGGGCGTATTTTAGCTCCTTACTTTGGCTCAAGTGTCCATGTGTGGGGCAGTATCATTACAGTCTTTATGTTGGCACTCTCATTGGGTTACCTATTTGGTGGGCGTTTATCTTTTCATAAGCCATCGCTTAAACGTTACGGCACCATTTTTATGTTTGCTGGTTTATGCTTATTACCTTTAGCTTATTTTTCTACCCCCATTTTAGAGCTAGTGTTTGATAATGTTGAAGATAGCCGCTACGGGTCATTACTCGCATCTATGGGCTTATTTTTTGTTCCAAGTATTATCTTAGGTATGATTTCTCCTTATTCGGTACGCTTATTAGTAACCAATGAAGCAGAAAGTGGTAAAGTCGCAGGTGCCCTATACTTTATCTCGACTCTTGGCAGTGCGTTAGGCACGCTAGCAACATCATTTTATTTCGTACTTTGGTTTAATGTTGATACGATTATTCTAAGTTACTGCTTTGTATTAGTGCTATTAGGTGTTTGTGCTGTTTTTGTGAATAAAATGGAGGCTGGTTATGTTGCTCAACCACAAGCTTAGTGTTGTATTGTTAGCATTCACTGCCACAATTTTCAGCCAAGCAGTAAGTGCAAAGCCGAAAGTGATTAAAGAAGAGCGTTCGTTATATCAAAATGTCTTTGTTGAAGATGATGGCGATAAGCGCTGCTTAAAATTCTCGGTTAAACGCCGTACTTCTAGTCAGTCGTGTATGTATAAATCTCAACCGAAGAAGGTCGTGTTTAACTATACTAAATTTGCGATGTCGGCATTAGTATTCAAAACCAAACCTGAGCGTGTGCTTATTATCGGTTTAGGTGGCGGTACCTTGTCTAACAATTTACTCGATTTATACCCTGAGATTGAAATAGACAATGTTGAAATTGACCCTGCTGTGGTGAGTGTTGCGGTTGAATATTTTGGTTTCAAACAAACGGCTAAAGTAAAAACACATATTCAAGATGGACGTATTTTTATTAAACGCGCACAGCGTAAAAAGTTGCAGTATGACCTAATTATTCTTGATGCATTTAACGGCGAGTATATCCCAGAACATTTACTTACCAAGGAGTTTTTACAAGAAAGTAAAAGCTTGTTAGCTGACGATGGTGTGTTAGTCGCGAATACGTTCTCTAGCAGTAAATTATATCATCATGAATCCGCTACCTATCACGACGTATTTGGAGATTATTATTCAATTAAAAAATCAACCAATACCGGAAATAGAGTGTTAGTTGTTGGTAAATCACTGCTTAACCAAGAAGAAATCACCAGTAATGCTGAGCTGCTAAAACAGCCGCTTGCGACGTTTGGTGTCGATATAGAAGAGACTTTTGGTTATATAACATTTGAACCAAAAGTGGTTACTGAATATCGTATATTAACGGATCAATACTCTCCGGCAAATTTATTATAAACCACAAAAATGGTATTTGTTTAATCGCTTTAGCACTAAGCAAATACCATTAAAAGTTAATTTCACCGCCAATGTTTACCGTTTGATGCTGTTCACCATTTAAATTGATGATTTTATATTCGGATTTAAATACAAACGAGCGCCAGTCATATTTAAAACCTATACCGTAAAACATATCTGCACCAATATTTGACTTTGAGTTCATATGAGGTGCGTTTTGACTGCCAGTAGATGACATAGCATTAATATGGTTATCATCCATTCGCCATGCATTTACGCCAAGCTTTGCATATAAAGAGCTATTCTTATCAAAATAATATGAGCCGACTATATTCAGCAGTACGGCCGCAGCATCGTCAGCCTTTCTAAATTCAACTTCAGGTGCATCTTTGGCATTAATAGCTTCTTGACCAACTTGTGAAGAGCTTAAATTAGCATAATCAGCTTCAACCCCAATATAAGGATTGAATTGTAAGTCCTTGCTAGAAAACTCTTGCTCAGCTGTGTCTGTTTTAATCAAATTTTTATCTGTGATTTCGTTACTTGCTATCTCTATAGTCACAGACTCTGCCGCTTTTTCTACATCTTTAGACATAGTTAATGCTGGTTGCCACTCAGGCTCAGCAGGCTGTTGCTCTACTGTTGTTTTTTTAACAGGAGATACTGGTGAATTGGTCGTCGCTTTTGTTTCAGCAAGCTTTTCTGTTTCCTTTATAGACACAACAGGAGCCTTAGCTACTGGCTGTACTTTATTAACTGGTTGCGTTTTTACTACGCTACCAGTTGTAAACTGAATGTATAAAATGCTGATAATTATAGCTAAAGTGAGTAACGTTAATGTCGCTAATGATGTTGAATTATTAGATTTCATAGCATTCCCCCTTATCTAAATTCTTTTATTGACTGCTTACTATTATAAGATCCGGGTAGCAAGATAAGTAGGTGAGATTTGTATTAGAGTGTTAATCAAATGTAAATCGTAATTATCCGTTTTGTGAGTAACCCAGAGCTCTAGGTCATTGAAATGTAAAAGATTGTTATATTTCTGCATAAAATTAACCGATAGTAATTTATTTTGCTAAAATTTAATAAACACATACAAAAGAGAATCCCAATTGACTACTTTATCTTCAAAGCATGCACAATTAGTTAGTGCAGCCAAGCAAGCCTATGATAATGCCTATGCACCTTATAGTAAGTTCTATGTAGGTGCCGCTGCACTTTGTCAAAACGGTGATATTGTTAGTGGCTGTAATGTCGAAAATGCATCTTATGGTTTAACGGTTTGTGCTGAACGTAATTGTATTGCTCAGGCGGTGATCGCTGGCGAACAAGAGTTCGACACCATTGTAATATATACCGAGCAGATAAAGCTGACTCCGCCTTGTGGTGCTTGTAGACAAGTTATTGCTGAATTTTTTAATCAAGATGCTGTTGTTACTGCTACTAATCACTTGGGTGATGTTGTGCATTGGCAAGTTAAACAACTATTGCCAGATGCTTTCACTCCGAAAGACTTATCTTAAAAACCACAAGGTACTCGACTATGACACAACAGCTTTTACCACAAGAAATTATTCGCTGTAAGCGCGATGGTGAGTCACTTAATAACGAGCAGATAAAAGCGTTTGTTACTGGGCTTGTAGATCACAGCTTTAATGATGCACAAGTCGGTGCTATGGCTATGTCGATCCGTTTGCAAGGTATGAATATAGATGAAACTGTTGCCTTAACTCAGCAGATGATGCATTCAGGAGTGGTTTTATCTTGGTCAGATCTTAATGGTCCGATTGTCGATAAGCATTCAACTGGCGGTGTAGGAGATAAGGTTAGTTTTATGTTGGCAGCCATTGTGGCGGCCAATGGTGGTTATGTGCCGATGATTTCTGGCAGGGGACTTGGTCATACTGGTGGTACCGTTGATAAGTTAGAGAGTATTTCAGGCTTTAATGTCACCCCAAGTAATGAGCAATTTCAAGCGATTGTGAAAGATGTAGGTATGGCCATTATTGCCCAAACGGATAATCTAGCTCCTGCAGATAAGCGCTTGTATGGTATAAGAGATATAACTGCAACAGTGGATTCCATTCCTTTAATCACCGCGTCTATCTTGTCTAAAAAACTTGCCGCAGGGCTAGATAACTTAGTTATGGATATTAAAGTAGGCAATGGTGCGCAAATGCATAACATTGATGATGCTAGAGTCTTAGGGCAAAGTATTGTTGATGTTGCTAATGGTGCAGGTGTTAAAACTCAAGCCATTATTACCGATATGAACCAAGTATTAGGTAATAGCGCCGGTAATGCGTTAGAAATTAAAGAAACGTTGGATTATTTATCTGGAGTGTATCGTGAACCACGATTACATCAAGTGGTAACATCTTTAGCTGCTGCTATGTTAGTTGACAGTAAACTAGCGACCAATAACACCCAGGCTATAACTCTGATAGAAACTAGCTTAAATAACGGTAAAGCCGCTGAAGTTTTCGAAAAAATGGTTTGTGCGCTTGGTGGATCTGCTGATTTATTTACTAAACCTTGGCAAGTAATGCCGCAAGCTAAGGTTGTGCAAGATATCTGCGCGCCACAAGCTGGCTACCTAACAGCAATGCAAACAAGGGATATTGGCATGGCAGTCGTTGCGCTTGGCGGTGGTCGAGTGGATAACAGCCAAAGTGTTGATCATAGTGTTGGCTTTGATGCGATATTGCCATTGGGATCTAAAGTAGCTAGCGGCGATGTAATTGCCCGCGTACATGCCAAAGATAAAGACAGCGCACTAAGTGCAATGCAAAACTATCTAACTGCACTCACTATCTCAGACCATGCTGAACCAGACCTGCCAGTGATCTACGAAACCATTAAGTAGTAGTCATAGTAAGTTAATCACTAAAGTCGACATAATAAAAAGCTAGATTAAATCAATCTAGCTTTTATATTTTCCTAACACCTAACACCTAACACCTAACACCTAACACCTAACACCTAACACCTAACTTTTTTCTACCACTAATCTTGCTGCATGTAATAACAATTCTGGTGCTAGTCTTACTTTATAATTTGGGTTTACGTATTGAAAGTGTACTAAGCCATCACTGTCGATTACGTAAATTGCCGGTGCAGGTAACACTAAACGTTTCTCCCCAGCAGCATTCTTTTGTAGAGGGTTTTGTAAATTCATTTTAGCTAAGTAGCGTTCGGTTACTTTTTGTGAGGCAAAAAAGGCTAAACCAAATTCTTTACTAAGAGTTGAGTGGTAATCAGATAACAGGGTGTAGCTTAACTTTTTATCTTTAAGGCTTTTCTGTAAATCAGCGGTAGCGTCGGTTGATATGCCGACTAATTGAAAGCCTAGATTAGTTAAATCTTTTTCAATAGCCTGTAATTGACCCATCTGTACATTACAAAATGGACACCAACCGCCACGATAAAAAAATAAAATAGTCGGCTTATTGTTAATAACAGCACTTAATAATATGTCTTTGCCATTAATGTCGGTTGTCTTTACATCAGGTACCTGTTGACCAACTAATAATGGTGTAACGCTACCAGCAGACTCCGCAATTGTTTTATCGGCCGCTGTAACATTGAAGCTGGCAAGGATAAATAAACTTAAAAATAGATAAACTTTATGCACAATAATCTCTTTATTTGATAATGAAGTAACTAATAGACCTGAGTATTTCTATAAATATTGCACTAGATCAAAAAAAACACAACTAAATTAAAAATACAAATGAGAATGGTTTGCATTTAGATTTGGGTTGGTTTAATATTGCCGCAATTAAAAACATAAAACATATTTTAAATTTTCTGGGATCATTATGAAACGCTCATTAATCGCTACTACTTTATTAAGCTTGTTTGCTGTTAGTTCAGTAAATGCTGCACAAGAAACTACATCAGAAACTGCTGAATTACGTAAAATCATTGCCGAGCAAGATAAAATTTTAAAAGATCTTGAGCGTCGTTTAGATGAAACTGATCAACGTGTTGAAGCTACAGCAGACGCTGTTGATAGTGCAAGTACATCAAGTAATGCAACAACCATTGGTGGCTATGGTGAACTACATTACAACAATATTAGCGATAATAATGACTCTGCAGACGATAAAAAAGAAATCGACTTCCATCGTTTTGTTTTATTCTTTGGTAAAGAATTTAACTCGACTACACGTTTTTTCTCTGAATTTGAACTTGAACATGCGTTGTCTGGTGATGATAAAGCAGGCGAAGTAGAATTAGAGCAAGCTTATATCGAACACGATATTAATGACCAGTTAACGACTCAGTTTGGTGTGTTCTTAGTGCCTGTCGGATTAATGAATGAAACGCATGAGCCACCAACATTTTATGGTGTAGAGCGTAACCCGGTTGAGAAAAATATTTTACCTACTACGTGGTGGGAAGCCGGTGCTAATTTAAATTATAAGCCGACAGCTGGTTGGTCTATTGATACAGCATTTCACTCTGGTTTAGACATTAGTGAGAAAGGCTCTTACAAACCTCGTGATGGTCGTAGTAAAGTTTCTGAAGCTGCAGCAGATGCCTTTGCCTTTACTGGTCGTGTAAGCTACACAGCTATTCCTGGGTTACAGCTTGCTGCATCGGTTCAATATCAAGAAGATATTACCCAAGGTGGTTTAGTTAATGTTGGTGGTGTTGAAACTGCCGTTGATGAAGCATCAGCTACATTGTTAACAGCACATGCTGTTTATCAAATTAATAAATTTACCGTTAAAGCGTTATACGCCACTTGGGATATCGACGGCAATGAAGCTGAAGTTTTAGGCCGTGATGAGCAATCAGGTTACTATATTGAACCATCATATAAATTAAACGATGAGTTTGGTGTTTTTGCTCGTTACAACATGTGGGATAACGAAGCAGGTAATAGTGACGATACTGAAATTGAGCAAGTAAATTTTGGTATTAATTATTACTTACATGAAAATGTAGTAATTAAAGCCGATTACGAAATTCAAGATGGCAAAGATGATGCCATTGATAAAGACGGCTTTAACTTAGGCATGGGTTACCAGTTCTAAATTAGTTAGAACAATTTGATTCTGATTAAAGTGGGCTTGCTATTAAAATGGTATGCTCACTTTTGTCGTTATATTTATCCACAATATTATTTGGATAATAGCTATTTAAATTAGGTGTGAAATGAAAACGTTAGTATTAATCTTGTCATTATTGTTAAGTTGCTCTGTTATGGCTGAGCAGGTTATTCAAGCACCTGACGAATTTGTTAATCAGGCTTTTAGTTCTGACACACCTAAGGCCAAAACCTTATGGCTGAATAAAGAGCAAAAAGCTGAAATAGCCGATATTTTACAGCACAATTATAATCGTTTACGCATTCGCTACTGGCCGCAAGATGAGCGTAGTGTGTGGGTACTAGAAGAAATTGGTAAAGAAGCTCCAATCACGGTTGGCTTGGTGGTTGAGAAACAACAACTCAAACAAATAAAAGTGCTCATTTATCGTGAAAGCCGTGGTGATGAAGTTAAAGCAGATTTTTTTACTAATCAATTTATCGATGCAAAATTAATAGAAAACAAACAATTAGATAAGCAGATTGATGGTATTACTGGAGCAACCTTGTCGGTACGTGCATTAACTAAATTGGCACGTATGGCCCTTTGGTTAGATCAAGAACGGTTAAATCAAGAGCGAGCAAAATAATCATGGTAAGAAGAGGCAACCGCTCAGTACATGTCCGATTAATTAAACATTTGCGTGAAACTCATCGCCAATTGGGGATGTTACTTGCCTTTTTTATGATATTTTTAGCGCTTACCGGAATTATGATTAATCACGGTAATTCCCTAAGTTTGGACCGATCTAAAGTTGAAGTTAATTGGATACTCGATCACTATAATATTGAAGCTCCTGATAAGGTTTTAAAATTTTCATTAGCTAAAAATAAAAGTGCACTATTTGTTGTTGGCAAACAGGTGTGGCTTGCGAATACCTTATTATTTACTGCCGATAATGACATTAATTCAGCTGCTATTTGGCAACAGTTTATCATAATAAGTGGCGATGATAATTTACGCTTATATAACCATGCCGGACAATTAGTTGATGTTATGGACAAAGCCTCTGGCTTACCAACCAATATTCAAGGGCTCGCTGTTAATGGCAATAATATCTACTTACAAACCGCGCAAGGGATATTCTTAAGTAACGATGAACTGTATAGTTGGCAGCTACAATCTAAAGATAAAGCCTTAGATAACTGGTCAAAAGCCTCAACGATTTCTGCAGCAGAGATAAAGCATTATCAACAGCTATATCGCCAACAAATCCTTAGTTGGGAGCGAGTTGTATTAGACATTCATAGTGGACGTTTCTTTGCTAGCTTAGGCGTTTTGTTTATGGACTTGGTAGCGCTATTTATTATTATTTTGTCGTTATCTGGAATTTATATGTGGATAAGACAAGCCCGCGCTCGTCATTAATTTTTATTTAAGTAGCGCTTTTAAAATTTTCCTAATCGATTGATTATTGAGTATAATCAAGACTACTCTGTACTCGTTAGGAACTTTTAATGGGCGACCTTAGCTCTGCTATTATTTTTCTTTTTGCCGCGGTTATCGCGGTGCCTATCTTTACTCGTTTTAAATTGGGTGCCATTCTCGGTTACCTTGCAGCTGGCGTTATTATTGGTCCATCGGTATTAGCGTTAATAAGCGATCCTGACCAAATTCTTCATGTTGCCGAGCTCGGCGTGGTGTTTCTACTGTTCATTATTGGTTTAGAGCTTGAGCCTGAAAAATTATTACGTATGCGTAATACAATATTATTCATTGGCGGTGGTCAGCTCATACTAACTAGCGCCATTATTATTGGCATCTTGTTACTACTCAATTTGCAATGGCAAATAGCTGTGGTTATTGGCTTAGGTTTAGCATTATCTTCTACTGCCTTTGCTATAGGGCTGATGACGGAGAAAAATATACTAAGAACTCCTCTTGGTCAAAAGGGCTTTTCAGTCTTGCTAATGCAAGATTTAGCAGTTATCCCTGTTTTACTTATTGTTACCGCATTATCTGGTGCACAAAACCCAGACGCTCCTGCTTGGTGGGTAACCTTATTAGCTGTAGCTGCGGTCTTGCTATCTGGCAGATATTTAATTAATCCTGTTTTGCGTCTGTTGTCTCGCTATGGTGGCTCAGAGGTTATGACTGCGGCAGCATTACTTATTGTTATTGCGACTGCGCAAGTAATGCACTTAGCCGGTTTATCTATGGGCTTAGGCGCCTTTTTAGCAGGTATATTATTAGCTAACTCAAGTTTCAGACATCAACTAGAAGTAGAAATATCGCCATTTAAAGGCTTACTGCTTGGCTTGTTTTTTATTGCCGTAGGAATGAAACTCGATTTAAATTTATTGGTTGAACAACCTCTATTAATTATTGGTGGTTGTATTTTATTGCTACTGATAAAAACTGTAATTCTTAGTTTATTATTGTCAGTAAACAAACAAGCCGGCACTCATCCTATCAAGGTAGCATTGATGCTAGCCCAAGGTGGTGAATTTGCTTTTGTGATCTTTGGTACGGCATTAAATGATGGCTTGCTCCCGTTAGCCTTGGCTGATCAATTGACTTTAATTGTTGGTTTATCGATGGCACTAACTGTGCCTTTAGTGATGCTTTATGAAAAACTGCAACAGGGTAAAGCTATTTTACCTGAATACGACACTCAGGCTGAAATAACTGAGCCGGAAGTGGTTATTGCTGGCTTTGGTCGTTTTGGGCAAATAACTGGTCGTATTTTAACCGCCAACCATATCCCTTTCATCGCACTTGATAATAATGCTCAACATATTGAATTTATAAAACAATTTGGTAATAAAGTGTTTTTCGGTGACGCCACTAAGTTAAAGCTTTTAAAGGCTGCAGGACTCGAACATGCGAAAGTGATGTTTATTGCTGCTGATTCCGATAAACATGGTTTTGATATAGCGAAAGTTGTGCGTGAGCATTATCCACATATTAAAATTATTGCCCGCGCTAAGAGCCGTATAAGTGTGTTGAAATACAGAGATATTGGTGTTTACAGCAGTGTTCGTGAAATGTTTGATGGTAGTTTAGAGGCTGCTCGTTTAGTGTTGCAAGAATATGGATTTGATCAAGCAAGGGCCGAGAATATGGTTCGGGTTTTTAAACATCATGATGAAGAAATGCTAAATCAGTCATATCAAGATAACCAACAGCTAGATATGCAGGCGATGATAAAATTAAATAAGCAAGGCCGGGCTCAATTAGAAACCTTATTCAAACATGATATAGAAAATTAATATTATGCTGGATCATAAGCCTAAAATTTTAATCAGCAGTTGTTTTCTCGGCAATAAAGTTCGTTACGATGGTGTCGCTAAACCAATATTGCATCCCCAACTCACTACTTGGCAGCTAAATCAGCAATTAATCGTTATATGCCCAGAAATGGCCGGTGGATTACCTGTGCCAAGGCCCAAAGCCGAGCAACTTAATGGTAAGGTTATTGATGAATATGGAAAGGATGTAAGCGCACAGTTTGTAGCTGGCGCGAAGCAAGCACTGCTGCTTTGTAAAGAGCACGATATACGTTATGCTCTGCTGAAAGAATTTAGCCCTTCTTGTGGCTCAGGTCATGTTTATGATGGTAGCTTTAAAGGCAATAAAATCACAGGTATGGGTGTCACAGCTCAATTATTAACTGAACATGGCATAAAGGTGTTTAGTGAGTTAACGTTAAATGAATTGATTTTAGCTGTTAACTCAGAACCCGAAACCGAATAGATGATTAGTCATTATCTTTTAAATAATGAACTTGGTATCAAATTGTATAAAGAGTATTAGACCAATGTTAAAAAAAATTATTGCCGCGCTAACCTTAGCGTTATTTATCAGTGCTTGTGCACAACAGGCAGAACAAGCAGAACAAAATGCTGATCTAACCTTAGCGCAAATTATTAAAGACCAACAAAGCTATCAAGACAGCTTAGACCCATTTAATGCTGACAATGAGATCTTGTATTATGACGCATCGCCCGAGGCGTTAGAGCAGCATAATATTAAGGTGACCGAGCTTTATACTCGTTTACAGCAAATCGATAAAGCTCAGTTATCAGAGCAAAACCAGATTAATTTGACGATTTTAAGCTACAAATTTAAAAATACTATCGACTCTTATACTAATTTTGACCACTACATCCCGCTTACCGCTGAAGCTGGCTTTCATGCTTACATCACCTATATATCATCAAGTTCATCATTTAAAAATGTTGCGGATTATGAAAAGTACTTACAAAGATTAGTGGCATTAAATACCTATTTTGAGCAACAAATTTACTGGTTAAATAAAGGTATTGAATCAGGTATCACCCAACCACAGGTTGTATTAAAAGGTTTTGAAGATAGTATTAGCGCTTATATTGTCAAAGATGCAACGAAAAGTGATTTCTATGCACCTTTTAATCGTATGCCAAAACATATTAGTGACGCAGATAAAGCTTTACTGCAGAGTAAAGCACAACAAATTATCTTAGAAAATATTAACCCTATGTATCAAAATTTTTATGATTACATGGTGGACACTTACATTCCAAATGCAAGACAAACGATAGCCGCGAAAGATTTGCCTAATGGCGAAAGTTTTTATCAAAACCGAATCGAGCATTACACAACATTAAAAATGACGGCAGCTGAAATCCACGAAATTGGTTTGGCTGAAGTTGCCCGTATCCGCGCTGAAATGGACGACATTATTACGCAAGTTGGTTTTAAAGGTAGCTTCGCTGAGTTTGTTGAGTTTTTACGTACCGACCCGCAATTTTATGCAACTACGCCAGAGCAACTATTAAAAGAAGCGTCGTATATTGCTAAAAAAATGGATGCACAATTACCTAAATTATTTAAAACTCTGCCGCGCACCCCTTATGGTGTAATTGCGGTGCCAGCGAGCATTGCCCCTAAATATACTACTGGCAGATATTCAGGCCCAAGTAGAGATGACCAACCAGGTAATTACTGGGTAAACACTTATGCTCTAGACCGCAGACCTTTATATGTACTAGAAGCGCTTACTTTACATGAGGCTGTTCCCGGTCATCATTTACAAGGCAGTATTGCTAGAGAAATGGAAAATGTACCAGAGTTTAGAAATCAAACCTATATTTCGGCGTTTGGCGAGGGGTGGGGTTTATACTCTGAGTTCTTAGGAATTGAAGCTGGTTTTTATCAAGACCCATATTCAGACTTTGGCCGATTAACGTATGAAATGTGGCGAGCAGTACGTTTGGTTGTTGATACCGGCATGCATACTCAAGGTTGGAGTCGTCAACAAGCGATGGATTTCTTAGCGAATAATTCAGCCTTGTCGTTGCATAATGTGCAAACTGAAATTGACCGTTATATCTCTTGGCCTGCACAGGCATTATCGTACAAATTGGGTGAGCTAACGATTAAACGTTTGCGTGTTGAGGCCGAAACAGCTCTTGCTGAAAACTTTGATTTACGTGAATTTCATGATGAAGTACTAAAAAATGGTTCTATTCCATTGTCTTTATTAGAGAAAAAAATCCGTGAATATATAGAGAGTAAGAAAGTGGTTTAAGCCATTTATTATTAAATAATTATTAAGCAAGGATGCTGAATAATACTCTTCTAGAAATTAGAAATTAGAAATTAGAAATTGAGATGAACAACAAGGAAGTAAAGACAAGGCACGCAAAGAAAACAGTCAAACAGAAAAGCTAATAAAGATAAGCCCCCGCTATATCTTAGTCGGCAGTCCCGCTGTCATTGGTTGTGATTAAATAATCAGTAATAAACCTAATTAAAAACTTAATCGCCACCTTTAGACCGGTAACTTTGCGTCCCTGATTTTCATCAGGTTTGCCTTGGACGAGCTAAGTAAGCTCTACCTGTGATTATAGCCGATACAACCCACCTGTAAACCTTTTGTAAATAAAAAACCTTGTTGGCAGGAAAATATAACCGTAATTGTCTGTTTAATAGTGACTTTATGTCTTATTATTAAGGTATGTTGAAATAGGAAGATACGACTATGAGCAAGGTTCTTGGCGAGTTATTGGGTTTATTGAAGCTGGAATTGCTCGATGACAATTTATTTTTAGGGCAAAGCCAAGATTTAGGCTTTCACTCTGTGTTTGGCGGTCAAGTTATAGGGCAAGCCTTATCTGCAGCAAAACAAACGTTAACGGATGATAGGCAATTACATTCGTTTCATTCTTATTTCTTACGTCCTGGAGATGCTAAAAAACCTATCACTTATTTAGTGGAAGTTACTCGTGATGGACGTAGTTTTAGTACTCGCCGTGTACAAGCAATGCAAAATGGCAAAACCATATTTAACTTAATGGCATCTTTTCAAATTGAAGAACAAGGCTTTGAGCATCAAGATCAAATGCCAGACGTAGCTGGGCCAGATGGCTTAATGAGTATGTTTGATTTACAGCTGCAGCATAAAGATAAAATACCTGAGTCTATGCACGATACTATTTTTGCTGAGCGGCCAATAGAATTTAGACCAGTAAAAGAATATGATTGGTTGGATCCACAGAAATCTGAAGCGAGAAATCAGGTCTGGATGCGCGCTAAAGGTACAATGCCAGATGATTTAGGTATTAATAAATACGTTTTAGGTTATGCCTCTGATTATAATTTTTTACCAACCGCAGTGCATCCACACGGAAAAAGCATTTGGTCACGAGACTTTCAAATAGCGACAATTGACCATGCTATGTGGTTTCATCGACCATTTAGTTTCAATGACTGGTTGTTGTATGACATAGATAGCCCGTCGGCAAGCAGTGGTAGAGGCTTAGTAAGAGGTAAAATATTCAATCGTGCTGGTGAGTTAGTCGCATCAACAGTGCAAGAAGGCGTAATTAGGCAATATTAGGCGCTGTCTAATTAATCAAATGGGTATAAGTCAGCATAAACTAAGCTTCATTTATGCTGACTCTGTTTTATCTCATGATGCAATTAAGATAATGATTTCTGCCAATCGTAACCGCTTGGCGTTTGGAAAATTCTTAATTCAAATAAAGGTGCGATAGAGAATAGATGATCAAAAATATCCGCTTGAATTCCTTCATAATTTACCCAGTTAGTATCACTACTAAAGAAATATAACTCTAATGGCACACCTATATCAGTAGGTGCAAGTTGGCGCACCATACAAGTCATGTTGTTATGTACATTAGGGTGATGCTCTAGATAAGCGCCGATGTACGCTCTAAACGTACCTATGTTGGTGAGTCTGCGGCAATTTGGATTAGAAGTATTGTTAGTAAGACCTTTTCCCGTATTGTACTGCTCTATTTCAGTATTTTTTGTCGATAAATAATCTTGTAATAATTCGACTTCTTTGAGCTTACTTATCAACTCATTATCACAAAAATGGATGCTGGCTAAATCAATACTCAAACTGCGCTTTATGCGCCGACCGCCAGAATTCGACATACCACGCCAGTTTTTGAATGACTCACTGATCAATGCGTAGGTTGGTACTGTGGTTAAGGTGTTATCAAAATTGCGTATTTTTACCGTATTTAGAGCTATTTCTACCACGTCGCCGTCAGCACCGTATTGTGGCATAGAGATCCAATCACCAGGAGCAACCATTTTGTTTGCTGAAATTTGAATACTAGCCACTAAACCTTTAATGGTGTCTTGAAATACCAATAATAAAACTGCAGTTAATGCACCTAAACCACTGAGTAAGTAGATAGGCGAGCGGTCAATTAATATCGAGATAGCTAATATGGTTGCCACCATATAAATGGCAAGTTTCAATAACTGCACTGTGGCATTTAACGGTAAGTACCGCTCTTTACTCGATTCTTGAAAAGCTGAGTTTGTTACATTTAATAAAGAACTCACGCTTCTTGCCACTTGCAATGCCAGTGCTATTTTAGCAAATATAGTTAAGGTATCGGTGATCTTTGGATTATCACTAATAAATACCGGAATAAAAGCCAATAATAGAATAATCGGTACTAACCAAGCGATACGTCCAAAGACATTATGAGTGATCATTAAGTCATCTAGTTGATTTGAGCTACGCGTGACAACTTTATGGACTACATTGAGTACTATGTATTTAGCTAAGTAATAACTGATCCAGCAAATTGATAATAAAATAGTTAAGCCAATAGCGGCCGAAACTAGTGGGATTAAATCGGCACTTAGGCCATATTCAATGAGCCATGATTGGATTAATTCTGACATGATTTTTCCGAATAATTACAATATTATTAACAGCATAGCACTTCTGTTTACGCTGACAAATAGTTGTTCAACTTTATATTTTAACGCCATAGGTTAACTAAATTATACAAAAATGCGAATAAAATCCTTTTTTTGTCAAAAGACTCTAATTTATTACTAAAAGATAGTTGCAACAGCAGCAATTTTAGGGTTTTCTATAGGTATAGATGTAAATTTTATTTAGGTAGGGTAATGGATTTTAAACGTGTGGTTATTAAAGTGGGTAGCGCCTTAGTCGCCCCTGATGGTAAAGGCTGTAGTGGTAAGTACCTCTTGGCTATTGCTCGCTTTATTAGTCACTGCCAAGAACAAGGTAAAGAAGTGATTTTAGTCTCTTCTGGCAGTGTTGCTGCAGGTCGTCAATTAATTGCCCATGGTTCGGCTAATCCATCAATTGCCACTAAACAAGCAATGGCGTCGGTTGGGCAAATGCAAATGATGGCTAATTGGCAGCGTTTTTTTGACTTTCCTTGTTCGCAATTGCTCATTACTCACGGCGATCTAAAAGACCGTTTACGCTACATCAATATCAAAAACACCTTGCGTATATTACTCGAGAATAAAGTACTGCCAGTAGTAAATGAAAATGACACTGTTGCGACGGAGGAATTAAAAGTTGGTGATAATGACAACTTAGCGGCGCTAGTCGCTATGGTAAGTGATGCCGACTGTTTAATGATTTTAAGCGATGTTGATGGTGTTTTCGATAAAGATCCACATAAAAATAGCGATGCTAGACTGTTTTCTGAAATAGATAAAATCGATGATGCCTTATATGCTATGGCTGGTGGAACGAGTAATCGTATTGCCACTGGTGGTATGAAAACCAAAATTCAAGCTGCGGAGAAGGCATGTGAGCATGGTATTCAAACCTATATTTTAAATGGTAGTAAAAGTGAAATATTCGAGAGTTTGCTTAAAGGTGAAAATCCAGGAACTAAGTTTATTCCTCAGCAATCACCTTTAAAAGCTAAAAAATACTGGCTTAAGCATACCTTAAAAAGCCATGGCTCAATTGTTATTGATGAAGGTGCAATTGATGCGGTGGTCAATAAAGGCGCGTCTTTGTTGCCCTCGGGTATTATTGAAATTTATGGTGATTTTGTAAAAGGTGAATCCGTTAATATTACCGCCAGTTGCGGCACTCGAGTGCTTGCCAAAGGTATTTGCCAATACAGTAGCCAAGACTTAGAAAAATTACAGGGTAAAAACAGTAACGATATTGAAAGGATATTAGGTTATTGCCCAAGCAAAGAAATAATACATCGAGATGATTTAGTGCTGATCACTGCAAACGATGTAAATTAAAGAATTAAAAGAGTAATAGTTAAATGAGTAATGAAATTAAACCAAATGATGCCGATTTTGACATCGCCTTATTAGCTAAAAAAGCTCGTAAAGCATCATTGCAAGCTGCGCAACTTGATACTAATACAAAAAATACGCTGTTGTTGGCAATGGCCGAGAACATTAAAGCCGAACAAGCAAGTATCCTTAGAGAAAATGCTAAAGACATCAGCGCAGGTGAGGAAAAAGGCTTATCGAGCGCGATGCTTGATAGGTTATTACTAAATCCTGAACGTATTAATGGTATTGCCAGTGCAATTACTGAAATTGCTAATTTAGCAGACCCTGTAGGTATCGTATCACCAACTAGTAAGCGTCCTAGTGGTATTGAAGTGGCAAAAATGCGTATCCCTTTAGGGGTTATTGCGATGATCTATGAAGCTCGCCCTAATGTAACTGCTGAAGCTGCCGCGCTATGTTTAAAATCGGGTAATGGCGTTATTTTACGTGGTGGCTCTGAAGCTCTACATAGTAACTTAGCAATCGCGAAGGTACTACATCAAACGCTAGTCGACTTTAAGCTGTTACCAGAAGTTATTTCTGTGGTTCCAAATCCTGATAGAAGTGTCATTGAAAAACTATTAACCCTAAACCAAGATATCGATTTAGTTATACCTCGTGGCGGTGAAGGCTTAATTCGCTACGTAAGTGACAACTCTCGTATTCCGGTGATCCAACACTTTAAAGGCGTGTGTCATTTATACGTTGATAAATTTGCCGATATAGACAAAGCCGTAGATATTTTAGTTAATGGCAAAACCCAGCGTCCTAGTGCCTGTAATTCATTAGAAACAGTATTGGTGCACCAAGATGTGAGTGATGAGTTTTTAACTAAAGCAGCCGTTGCCCTAGCGCCATTTAAAGTTAAAATTCATGCGTGTACAAACAGTATTGAGTACTTTGAAGGTGCAGAGTTAGCGACAGATACTGATTATGATGCGGAATATTTAGCGCAAGAAATTGCGGTAAAAGAAGTGTCTAGTTTTGAGACTGCGATTGCTCATATTCAACAATTTAGCTCTGATCATACCGAAGTGATCATTACCCAAGATTACAGTCGCTCTAAAGAGTTTGTTCGTCGTATTAATTCATCGGTGGTAATGGTTAATGCATCATCACGTTTCTCTGATGGCGGCGAACTTGGCTTAGGCTCTGAAATAGGTATTTCAACTAGTAAGCTTCACGCCTATGGCCCGATGGGCTTAGAAGCCTTAACCACCGAAAAATTTGTTGTATTTGGTGAGGGTGAAACCCGTTCTTAAAATCAAGGGGGTCAGATCAACTTGATTTTATTAGAGCACTTGTTGTGTAGTATAAAATATTAAAAAGCCTTAATGTTCACACATTAAGGCTTGTTGTTTCAGCTCTCAGCAAGTTTCAAGTTGATCTGACCCTCTTGATTAGCCTGCTTCAACGATGCGCTTCATGTCGGTCATGTAACCGCGAAGTTTCTTACCAACAACTTCAACACCGTGAGTTTGAATTGCTTCGTTAACTTCAATTAAACGTACGTTATCAACGCCATTTGATGAAGATTTAATGCCTTCGCCTAATTGCTCTAAGGTTAACTTACTTGCGTAGTCAGCAAGTAATGGTACCGCTGCGTGAGTAAATAAGTAGTTACCGTACTCAGCAGTATCTGAAATTACTACGTTCATTTCGTATAACTTGTTACGAGCGATACAGTTAGCAATTAGTGGTGTTTCATGAAGTGACTCATAGTATGCAGACTCTTCAATAATACCGGCTGCAACCATAGCTTCAAATGCTAATTCAACACCTGCTTTGATCATAGCTACAACGAAAATGCCTTTGTCGTAGTATTCTTGCTCTGTAATTTCAGTATCACAATCTGGTGCTTTCTCGAATGTAGATTCAGCAGTTTCAGCACGCCACTTTAATAAGTTTGCGTCATCATTTTTCCAGTCTTCCATCATAGTAGCCGAGAAACGACCTTCGATGATGTCATCCATGTGCTTTTCAAATAATGGACGTAAAATTACTTTTAACTCTTCAGACATATCAAACGCTTTAATTTTTGCAGGATTTGATAAACGGTCCATCATGTTAGTGATGCCGCCGTGCTTTAAGCCTTCAGTCGTTGTTTCTAAACCGTACTGTAATAATTTACGAGCGTAAGCTGCGTCCATGCCTTGAGCAAGTAATTGTTTATGGCCTAATACTGCAGCCGTTTGCAACATACCACATAGGATTGTTTGTTCGCCCATTAAGTCAGACTTAACTTCAGCGATAAATGAAGATTCTAATACACCAGCACGGTCACCACCCGTTGCTGAAGCATAGGCTTTAGCAATAGCTAAACCATTACCTTGTGGATCGTTTTCAGGGTGAACTGCGATAAGCGTTGGAACGCCAAAACCACGTTTGTATTCTTCACGTACTTCAGTACCCGGACACTTAGGTGCAACCATAACAACGGTAATGTCTTTACGGATTTGCATGCCTTCTTCAACAATGTTGAAACCGTGCGAGTAAGCTAAAGTAGAGCCTTGTTTCATAAGAGGCATTACTGCAGTTACTGCAGAAGTATGCTGTTTATCAGGCGTTAAGTTTAATACTAAGTCGGCTTGTGGAATTAAATCAGCGTAGTTACCAACAGTAAAACCGTTTTCAGAAGCCCACTGCCATGACTGACGTTTCTCAGCGATTGCTGCGTCACGTAATGCATAAGAAATGTTAAGGCCAGAGTCACGCATGTTTAAGCCTTGGTTTAGGCCTTGAGCACCACAACCAACGATAACGATATTCCAACCTTTTAGGAAGTTACAGCCATCGCTGAACTCTTCGCGTTTCATAAAACGACATTTGCCTAATTGGCCTAATTTTTCGCGTAAACTTAAAGTATTAAAATAATTCGACATGGGAAGCTCCGTTAAATCCATATTTGTTTTGTTGCTAAAGCTCTTTTATGACTTTAGCGATTCATTAACTGCAGGTTAACTCATTTATTGTGTTGCTTAAAATGATATATTTGCATTACTATGTTGCATATATTGCAATAACGATCCGAGTTTTAGATATTAATGGATATTAAATCTCAACAAGTGTTTTGTCATTTAGCACAAACCTTACATTTTGGCCAAACTGCGCATGCACACCATGTAAGCCCATCAACTTTATCGCGTATGATCCAGCGCATTGAAGATGAATTAGGCTGTCAGCTATTACAACGCGATAACCGCTCAGTAGTATTAACGCCTGCGGGCGTTAGGTTTGAGACGTATGCAAAACAACAACTACAGTTATGGCAAGATCTACAAGGTGATTTACATGCCGAGCAACCACAATTGCAGGGCAAACTAAGTATTTATTGTTCTGTAACTGCGGCTTACTCGCATTTACCGCAACTACTTGATGGCTTTCGCCGAAAGTACCCACATATTGAAATTATGCTTGAAACCGGTAATGTTGCTAATGCCGTTGAGCAAGTTAAAAGTAAGCAAGTTGATTTTGCCATTGCCGCGCATCCGGAAAAGTTATCGACTAGTTGTCATTTTTTCTCGATTGCGCAAATTCCATTAACCATTATCGGCCCGACTATTGATTGTCAGGTTCAGCAACAATTACAGGCAAGGCAAATTGACTGGTCTACGATCCCTATTATTTTGCCAGATCATGGTAGTGCGCGAAAACGCTTTGAGCATTGGTACAGGCAGAAAGGCCAAGGTAAACCTAATATTTATGCCACGGTTTCAGGACATGAAGCTTTAGTTTCTATGGTCGCATTAGGTTGTGGTGTCGGTATTGCACCAGAAGTGGTTATTGATAATAGTCCGGTGAAAGAGCGAGTGAAAAGACTCACCCCCAGTCATACCATTAAACCATTTGAGCTAGGTGTATGTTGTTTGAAAAAACGTATGCAAGAGCCAGTAATTAAAGCCTTTTTAGCAACCATCAGCGAACCTTAACAAGCGGTGTTGTTAAGGTCTAATATGGTCTTCATCTTGAAGTAGAGGATTAACTAAAAAGATTATGGTTTAGCGTTTAACTCATTAGTGATCCTGATAGATTCTTCTAATAGTACTTTATACATTAGATCGACCAATACGCTTCCGTCTTGAGTACACATATAATTTATATAAGAACCAACACGTCTATGACCTTCTTCACTAAGCGCAGTACCAAACACAATTTCTTGTGCTAATTCGTAATATTCAGGATGAGTATCTGCGATACGGTTTATAGATAAGCGCATAGCGTGCATACCGACATTTTCAGCAATTACTATATTACCAGTTAAACCACTTAGGTAGGTTTGACACATTTCATCACTTTTTAAATTTGATGCGTTAACTGATGTGCTTGCCATTACTAATATAGTCGCGATTATTGCTAGTCTCATCTACTTATCCTTACTACCATTTTAAATTTATTTGACTCTTATATTCTAGGCTAATGAATTGTAATTGTGTTATCGAATTAGTTATTAAAATGTAAACAGATAGGGTTTGCATTAATTATCAACTCGATAAACTAGCGGTTAAATGTTGAATCAATCTATCCATGGCGCGATAAGATAGCGCTTCAATAATATGCTCGCGTGCAATATCTTCTACATTATTCATATCAGCAATGGTGCGGGCAATTTTTAATATTTTGTGGTGCGCACGAGTTGATAAGCCAAGCTTTTCTACAGCTAGCTCTAAAAATTCACAATCTTCCATACTTAAATGACAATGAACTTTCAATTCAGGACTGGATAAGTGTGCGTTGGCTTTGTTTTGTCTATTAAGTTGGATTTCACGGCAAGTTTTTACTCTTGCTCTGATCACTTCACTGGTTTCATTATTAATATCACTTTTATTCCATAAACCTTTTGGTAATCTTGCCACCTCAAGTTGAATATCAATTCTATCTAAAAATGGTCCTGATAATTTACTCAAGTACCTTAATATTTGCTCAGGTGTTGAGCGATTGTCGTTATAAAACCCGGTAGGTGATGGGTTCATTGCGGCGACTAATTGAAATTTTGCTGGGTAAGTCGTTTTGTGCATAACTCTTGAAATAGTCACTTCGCCAGATTCCATTGGCTCACGCAATACATCCAGTACTTTTCTATCGTACTCTGGCAGTTCATCAAGAAACAACACGCCATTATGGGCAAGTGAAATTTCACCAGGATTAGGCTGTGCACCACCACCAACAAGTGCTGCTGAAGAAGCGGTATGATGTGGGGCCCGAAATGGGCGTTGTAACCAGTTTTTCTGGTCAAATGCAGATGCACAAATAGAGTGGATAGCCGCTGTTTCTAGTGACTCTTCTTTAGTCATTGGTGGTAAAATACCAGGGAGTCTGCTTGCTAACATGGTTTTACCTGTACCGGGAGGACCAACAAAAATTAAATTATGTGAGCCACTTGCTGCTATCTCCAACGCCCGCTTAGCCATGGGTTGGCCCATGACATCAGCAATATCATCAATGCATATCTTATTTTCATCAGCCTCCAATTCAGGTGTTTTGTTAACCACTAAAGGCAATAGTTGCTGACGAGCAAAGTGAGGGAATAATTGCTTCAGATGTTGCAGAGCTATTATGGTTGCATCATTAACCCAACAGGCTTGCTGCGCATTTTGTTCGGGTAAGATTAAGGTACGCTGTTCATTTCTAGAAGCTATAGCTAAAGGGATTTCACCGATTATTGGCCTGAGCTCTCCAGATAGAGCCAACTCTCCAGCAAACTCATAATGAGCTAATTCAGTGGTAGGTATTTGGTCAGAAGCCGCAAGAATACCAATAGCTATAGGTAAATCAAAACGCCCACCTTCTTTGGGTAAGTCTGCCGGGGCGAGATTAACGACAATTTTTTCACTGGGAAATGAATAGCCACAGTTAAGTAAAGCACTGCGTACCCTATCTTTAGATTCCTTTACTGAGGTTTCTGCTAAACCCACAATATGAAACCCAGGTAAACCAGTACATAAATGTACTTCGATAGTTACTAGGGGAGATTCGAGTCCAATCCGGGCACGAGAGTATATACATGCTAACGCCATAAAAAATCCATTTTTTAATTCGTTGGTGAATTATAAGTTTAGTTGCTTATAAAAATTCGGCAAATATTATGTCCGCAAGAATATAAATTCACAAATTCGGCATAAGAATTAAATGTAAATATTTAGTATAAAAAGCTTGTTCGAAAATTAGAGCTATGATACTAATAAGTCATCAGCGCTTTACTGGCGCTACCTATAACTAAAAAGTATAAGTACATAACCGAGTTAATAATAAAGAAAATGAACAACTTAAACCTCATTCTGATTATCCGTATCGTCGTTGTGATTATTAAATCACCGCGGGCTTGGTGTTGAGTTGTTTAAATAACGAATTTCAACCCCCCGCTTCGCAAGAGTCGGGGGGTTTATTGTTTTATAGACCTAAAGAAAGTTAGTGTAATTGCAAACTAAATATTAAATAAAAGAGAAGATTCATGACTGGCGCAGAATTAGTATTAAAAGTATTAGAGCAACATGGAGTTGATAGAATGTTTGGTTACCCAGGTGGTGCCATAATGCCTCTATACGATGCGATCTATGACAGTCCAATTAATCATTATCTATGCCGCCATGAACAAGGTGCTGCGTTTTCTGCCGTAGGCTATGCAAGGGCAAGTAAGAAAGTTGGTGTGTGTTTAGCGACTTCTGGTCCGGGTGCTACTAATCTTATCACGGGTTTAGCTGATGCTATGAGTGACTCGGTGCCCGTAGTTGCCATAACCGGCCAGGTATCTACCAAAGCCATGGGCAGTGACGCCTTTCAAGAGGTGGATATTATTGGCTTGTCTTTAGCAGTAACTAAACACTGTGTGCAAATTACTTGTGTAGAAGAATTACCGGCGGCGATTGAAGAGGCTTTTGCAATAGCCCTTTCTGGTCGAATGGGGCCGGTATTAATCGATATACCTAAAGATATCCAACTTGCTGCAACGGATCTTGATTACGTAAGAGCAGCTACGCCTGCAAATGCGGGCTCTGAGAAAATTAGTCATGCTATAGAGCAAGCGAAAGAGTTGTTAGCCAATGCACAAAAACCAATTTTGTATGTGGGTGGTGGTGTTGGTATGGCTAATGCCGTTACTGAGGTTCGAGACTTTATAAACGCGACTAATATTCCAAGCGTGTCTACGTTAAAAGGTTTAGGCGCGGTAAATCCTGACAATGAACATTATTTGGGTATGCTTGGTATGCATGGTACCAAGGCAGCAAACATTGCCGTACAACAATGTGATTTATTAATTGCCGTAGGTGCGCGTTTTGATGATCGGGTTACCGGTAAAATAGCTGAATTTGCTAAGCATGCAAAAGTTATCCATTTTGATATCGACCAAGCAGAAATTAATAAGGTACGTGTTGCCGACGTTGCTGTTTTAGGTAACTTAGCAGCAAACATTAGCGCGTTAGCAACACAAGTCGACATAAAGCCATGGCAACAACATTGCCAACAAATGGCCAAAGATTTTGCTTGGCGTTATGATCACCCAGGTGAAAAAATATTCGCCCCGGCATTGCTTAAAACCATGAGTGATTTAATGCCAAATTCTACGGTAGTTACTACCGATGTTGGTCAGCATCAAATGTGGTCAGCACAGCATATTGCGATTCACCAACCTGAAAACTTTTTAAGTAGTGGTGGTCAAGGTGCCATGGGGTTTGGTTTACCGGCGGCTATTGGCGCACAAATGTCCCGACCAGATGATACGGTTATTGCTGTGTCTGGCGATGGTTCATTTATGATGAACGTGCAAGAGCTAGGTACATTAAAGCGCTATAACATTCCGGTAAAAATCGTGCTTATTGATAATTCGCGATTAGGTATGGTGCGTCAGTGGCAACAACTGTTTTTTCAAGAAAGGTACAGTGAAACCGATCTTAGTGATAACCCTGATTTCGTTATGTTAGCCCGTGCTTTTGATATAAAAGCACAAGTAATTACTAGCAAGAGCCAAGTTGATGATGCACTTAAAGAAATGCTCGCCCATGATGGGCCTTATCTTTTGCAGGTTAAAATTGATGAGATGGATAATGTGTGGCCATTAGTGCCGCCAGAAACAGCGAACGAAGCAATGCTTGAATCTGTAAAATCTTAAGGATTATTGTTATTTGCAACAATATACCTGTTATTATCTGTAGTACTTGTTAGCGCTTGCTTTAGGCCGTGACTGACAATGTTAAAATATTTAGGAGACAGTGGCATGCCACAACATATGTTTACAATCACAGCACATAAAAATCCATTAGTAATGGAAAGATTACTGCAAGTGGTGCGCTATCGTGGCTTTACTTTACACAGTGTTAGTATGTTTCCAAGTGATGTTGAGCAAGAGGTAAATGTTCAACTGTCAGTAGAAACTGACAAATCAGTCGAAAATCTAAAAAATCAATTGCTTAAAATCATCGACATTAAGCACATAACAGTTGAAGATCGCAGTAGACAAAAAATTATCGCTTGATCTTGCATAAATAACCCATAAAAAATGCATGAGTTAAGCGCACAAACAAGATATTAGGAATGAAAAATGGCTAAAGTAAACGCAGAACAAATTTGGTTTAACGGTGAGTTAATGCCTTGGGCAAACGCCACGGTACATGTAATGAGTCATGCTTTGCATTACGGCTCTTCAGTCTTTGAAGGTATTAGAGCTTATGACACTCATAAAGGTACATGTATCTTTCGTTTAGAAGAGCACATTGACCGTTTATTTGATTCAGCAAAAATTTACCGTATGAATATTCCTTATTCGCGTGAAGAAGTTATGCAAGCTTGTAAAGATTCAGTAGCAAAAAATGGTTTGAAATCTGCATATTTACGCCCATTAGCTTTCTTAGGTGATATCGGTATGGGCTTGCGTCCGGCAGATGATGCTCAGGCTGATTTAATGGTTGCTGCTTTTAGCTGGGAAGCTTACTTAGGCGCTGATGCAATGGAAAATGGCGTAAATGTTGGTGTTTCTTCGTGGAATCGTATTGCACCAAATACTATCCCAACAGCAGCAAAAGCTGGCGGTAACTACTTATCTTCACAATTAATTTCTCGTGAAGCAGCGCGTCACGGATACACTGAAGGTATCGCTTTAGATGTAAATAACTATGTAAGTGAAGGTGCCGGCCAAAACTTATTCTTAATTCGCAAAGGCGTTCTTTATACACCTCCAGGTTCTTGTTCTATTTTACCGGGCTTAACTCGTGACACTGTAATTACGTTAGCCAAACAATTAGGCTATGAAGTTCGTGAAGAGCTTATTGCCCGCGAAGCGCTTTACCTTGCGGATGAATTTTTTATGTGTGGCACGGCAACAGAAATTGTACCAGTAAGTACGGTTGATGGTATGCAAGTTGGCTGCGGTAAACGTGGTGAAATTACTAAGAAAATTCAAGAAGCCTTTTTTGGTATTTTCGACGGCACTACAGAAGATAAATGGGGTTGGTTGGCTCCAGTTAAATAGCTTAACCACCTAAATACAGACAGTAATGAATTAAAAACAGTTTTAAAGGAAGAATAATGCCAAAATTAAGATCTGCAACATCCACTCAAGGCCGTAATATGGCTGGCGCACGTGCCCTTTGGCGTGCTACCGGTATGACCGATGGTGATTTTGGCAAACCTATTATTGCTGTTTGTAATTCATTTACCCAATTTGTTCCAGGTCATGTGCATTTAAAAGATATGGGCCAATTAGTTGCTGGCGCTATCGAAGAAGCTGGCGGTGTTGCTAAAGAATTTAATACTATTGCTGTAGATGATGGTATCGCTATGGGTCACAGCGGTATGCTTTATAGCTTACCTTCGCGTGACTTAATTGCTGATTCAGTTGAATACATGGTTAATGCTCACTGTGCCGACGCTATGGTGTGTATTTCAAACTGTGATAAAATTACTCCTGGTATGTTAATGGCAGCAATGCGCTTAAATATACCGGTTATTTTTGTTTCAGGTGGCCCGATGGAGGCTGGTAAAACCAAGCTTTCAGATCAAATCATCAAGCTCGATTTAGTTGATGCCATGATCCAAGGTGCTGATCCGAAAGTATCAGACGAACAATCTGACCAAGTTGAGCGCTCTGCGTGTCCAACGTGTGGTTCATGTTCAGGCATGTTCACGGCTAACTCGATGAACTGTTTAGCTGAGGCATTAGGTTTAGCCCTGCCTGGTAACGGTTCAATGTTAGCAACGCATGCCGATCGAGAAAAATTATTTTCAGATGCAGGTAAGCAAATAGTTGCATTAACTAAACGTTATTACCAAGATAATGATGAATCGGCATTGCCACGTAATATCGCCAGTAAAGAAGCGTTACATAATGCTATGTGTTTAGATATTGCTATGGGTGGTTCAACTAATACCATTTTACATTTACTTGCAACAGCACAAGAAGCTGAAATAGATTACACCATGAGCGATATGGATAAATTATCACGCATCGTGCCACAGTTATGTAAAGTTGCCCCTTCAACTCCTGAGTATCATATGGAAGATGTGCATCGCGCCGGTGGTGTAATTGGTATTTTAGGTGAGTTAGCACGTGCAGGTTTATTAAACACTGACGTACCAAATGTTTTAGGTACAACGTTAGCGGATGTTATCGCAAAATACGATATCACGTTGACTGACGACGAAGACGTTAAAAAATTCTACCGTGCTGGCCCGGCTGGCATTCGCACTACAAAGGCATTTAGCCAAGACTGTCGTTGGGATACCTTAGATGATGACCGTGAAAACGGGTGTATTCGCTCTCTAGAAAATGCTTTCTCTACTGAAGGCGGTTTAGCGGTACTTTCAGGAAACATAGCGGTTGATGGTTGTGTTGTTAAAACTGCCGGTGTAAGTGACGACAACCTAGTCTTTACTGGCCCTGCGCATGTTTTTGAAAGCCAAGATGCTGCTGTAGCCGGTATTTTGAACGGCAAAGTTGTCGCTGGTGAAGTAGTTGTTATTCGTTACGAAGGGCCTAAAGGCGGACCAGGCATGCAAGAAATGCTTTATCCAACGACTTACTTAAAGTCTATGGGTTTAGGAAAAGCTTGTGCACTGCTAACTGATGGTCGCTTCTCTGGCGGTACTTCAGGTTTATCAATTGGCCATGTGTCTCCAGAAGCTGCTGATGGCGGCACAATCGCGTTAGTTGAACAAGGTGATATTATTCATATCGATATCCCTACGCGTGAAATTACACTACAAGTATCTGAAGCTGAACTGGAAACACGTCGTGCTGCAATGGTAGCGAAAGGCAAAGCTGCTTTCAGGCCTGTTGATCGTATCCGTCCAATTAGCTACGCGTTAAAAAATTACGCTATGTTAGCAACGAGTGCTGACAAAGGTGCGGTTAGAAACCGTGAATTACTTGATGGACAAGGCTATTAATCACTTATTTTAGATGAGTGTTTAGGAAATATAATGACGATAAATAATCAACCAAAGGATAATGACAACATGAAAGATATCGGTCTTGATTATTTGCGTCGTATATTAATGGCGCCGGTTTACGATGTGGCGGTAGAAACTGATTTAACGCCGCTAACTAAATTATCAGCCAAACTAGGTAATGATATTTATTTAAAACGAGAAGACCAACAACCGGTACACTCGTTTAAATTACGTGGTGCTTTTAATAAATTATCACAGCTTACTACTGAGCAAGCAAAGCATGGTGTTATTGCGGCCTCTGCAGGTAATCATGCACAAGGCTTAGCACTTGCGGCGAATAAACTTGGTATTAAAGCGACAATTGTTATGCCAATCACAACGCCTGATATTAAGGTGGATAACGTTCGCCGTTTCGGTGGCGATGTGCGTTTAATTGGTAAGAGCTTTAATGAAGCACAAACCGCATCAATGCAGCTTGCTATTGATGAGCAAAAAACCATTGTCCATCCATTTGATGATCCTGATGTTATTGCTGGGCAAGGCACTGTCGCTAAAGAATTATTGCAACAACTACCAAATGCTGATGTCGTCTTTATCCCTGTTGGTGGTGGCGGTTTATTGGCTGGGATGTCGGTTTATTTAAAACAGCTTTCTCCTAATACTCGAATTGTCGGTGTTGAAGCCGAAGACTCTGCTTGTTTAGCTGCAGCAATGCAAGCTGGTGAGCCTGTTGACTTAGATAGCGTCGGCTTGTTTGCCGATGGTGTCGCGGTTAAGCGTATTGGTGAGCATACTTTTTCACTGATTAAACATTATTGCGATGAAGTGATCACTGTAAGCAGTGACGAAATTTGTGCCTCTATTAAAGATGTCTTTGAGCAAACTCGTGTTATAGCTGAACCTGCAGGCGCATTGTCTCTGGCTGGTTTGCATAAATATTGTCAAACAAGTGTTGGTAATGAAAAGTTAGTGGCGATACTCTCCGGTGCTAATATGAATTTCCACTCTTTGCGTTATGTTAGTGAACGCTGTGAGCTCGGTGAGCAAAAAGAAGCGGTACTTGCCGTTACTATTCCCGAAGAAAAAGGGAGTTTTAGACGTTTTTGTCAAAATTTAGGTGGGCGAGTGATCACCGAATTTAACTATCGTTTTGCGGGTAATAAAAACGCTCATATCTTTGTTGGTGTACGTTTAACTGAAGGTCGAGAAGAGTTGGATAAGCTCATATCTGATCTCACCAGCAACGGCTATAAAGTAAGAGACTTTACTGATAATGAACTGGCTAAGTTGCATGTTCGTTATATGATTGGCGGCCAAACACAAGCTCCAGAGCAAGAGCGATTATTTAGTTTTGAATTTCCGGAATACCCCGGCGCCCTAGAAAAATTCTTAGATACCTTAGGTGAACTATACAACATTTCCTTGTTTCACTATCGTAATCATGGCGCCGCATTTGGCCAAGTACTTGCCGGTATCGAAGTAAGCAATGAAGAGGAACTTGAGTTTTTCAGGCATTTAAAAGACTTAGGTTATGATTGCAGCGAAGAAACAGTTAATCCTGCTTATCAAGCTTTCTTAGGAAAAGAGCAGTAAAACAGCTACAAAAAAGCGATATTACCTGAAGGTAATATCGCTTATTCTTTAGAAACTAGAAACTAGAAACTAGAAACTAGAAACTAGAAACTAGAAACTAGAAACTAGAAACTAATCTTCTGTCGAATCTATTTTAGCTTCTAATTCGGCGATTTTAGCTGCCATTTCATCTAATTTAGCGCGAGTTTTAATTAATACTTGTGTTTGTACATCAAACTCTTCACGTGATACCACATCTAATTGCGATAACTTGCTTTGCAATACTTGCTTAGTTTTACTTTCAATATCGGTAGCAATGTTTTTTACACCGCTTGGAATAGAGTCGGTAATTTGCTTGGCGATGTCTTCAATTTTTTTAGCGTTAATCATAATAATCACTTAGGGTTAAACGGGTAATATAGTCGATTGTAAATTAAAACGGATAAAGCTGCAGTTTATTTTTGTTACAAGATATAAGCTAATCTGACTTAGTATTGTAACCATCTATATTATGATCAGCAAAAATTAGGTAAAATCGCCATCAAATTATTTATAGTCACGCAATATAACAGAAGATAATGAAATTAAACCCCGGACAAAATGAAGCAAAAAAATACGTTAGCGGCCCATGCTTAGTGCTAGCGGGTGCTGGCAGTGGTAAAACCGGTGTTATTTGTCAAAAAATTTCCTATCTTATTCAAGAGTGTGGCTATAAAGCGCGTAATATTGCTGCTGTAACTTTTACCAATAAAGCCGCACGTGAAATGAAAGAGCGTGTTAGTAAAATGCTGGGTAAAGAGCATTCTCGTGGCTTAATGGTGTCTACGTTTCACTCCTTAGGTTTAGATATTGTGCGTCGTGAAATTAAAACCCTTGGTTTTAAACCTGGTTTCACTCTATTCGATGAT
The DNA here is from genome assembly GCA_029237915.1 of Thalassotalea sp. Classification (GTDB taxonomy): domain Bacteria; phylum Pseudomonadota; class Gammaproteobacteria; order Enterobacterales; family Alteromonadaceae; genus Thalassotalea_A. The sequence continues at coordinate 72,209 of JAQWHD010000065.1, forward strand.
CAAGACAGCTTAGCGCTATTGAAAGATTTAACCGAAGAAGAGCTTGATGGTGATAAAGAATTATTATCTCGCTTGCAAAGTGCAATCTCCAATTGGAAGAACGACCTGCTGCTTCCAGACATGGCATTAAAGCGTGCTGTCGGTGCTGACGAAATTATGTTTGCTGAATTCTATCAGCGTTATCATAAAAATATGCGCGCCTATAATGCCTTAGATTTTGATGATTTGATCATGATCCCAACCTTACTGTTACGTAATTACCAAGAGGTAAGAGATCGCTGGCAGAATAAGATTAAATACCTATTGGTGGATGAGTATCAAGATACCAACACCAGTCAGTACGAGTTAGTGAAATACTTAGTTGGTGAACGCGGCCGTTTAACTGTGGTAGGTGATGATGACCAATCAATATATTCGTGGCGCGGGGCAAAGCCACAAAACTTAGTGCTACTGGGTAAAGATTTTCCACAATTAAAGTTAATTAAGCTTGAGCAGAACTATCGTTCGAGTGGTCGTATCCTCCAATGTGCCAATATTCTTATTGCTAATAATCCGCATGTTTATGATAAAGCGCTGTTTAGTGAGCTTGCTTATGGCCCGGAGCTACGCGTAGTTAAAACTAAAAATGAAGATCATGAAGCCGAGCGAGTTGCTGGTGAATTGCTTGGTCATCGTTTTATCAATAAAAGTAAATTTAAAAACTACGCCATATTGTACCGTGGTAATTTTCAATCGCGAGTGATTGAAAAAGTATTTATGCAAAACCGCATCCCTTATAAAATAAGCGGTGGCACCTCATTTTTCTCCCGCTCTGAAATTAAAGATATCATGGCTTTTCTGCGTTTGATCGTAAACCCAGATGATGACAATGCGTTTTTACGAGTGGTGAATGTACCGCGCCGTGAAATTGGCCCTGCCACCTTAGAAAAATTAGGTACTTATGCGAATATCAGACAAATAAGTATGTTTGCTGCGAGTTTCGAATTAGGCCTAGAGCAGCACTTATCTGGACGTGGTCTGATCAATGTACAACGTTTTACGCGTTTAATTGTTGAAACAGAAGACAATGCTAATCGTGGAGATACTGCTGCAGTACTCAGAGGCTTTATTCAAAGCATTAACTACGAAGATTGGTTGTATGACACATCTCCAAGCGCAAAAGCCGCAGAAATGCGCATGAAGAACGTTACTCAGCTATTTAGTTGGGTTACTGAGATGCTTGAAGGTAATGATCAAGATGAGCCAATGACGTTGGCGCAAATCGTTACTCGTTTAACTCTGCGTGACATGATGGAACGTGGTGAAGATGAAGAAGAGACCGACCAAGTACAATTGATGACGTTACATGCGTCAAAAGGTTTGGAATTTCCGTATGTATTCTTAATTGGTATGGAAGAAGGCATGTTACCGCATCAAACTAGTATTGATGAAGATAACGTAGAGGAAGAACGCCGCTTAGCTTATGTAGGGGTTACCCGAGCGCAGCGTGAAATGATATTTACCTACGCCCAAGAACGCCGTCAATACGGTGAAGTGATCCGCACAGAACCCTCTCGTTTCTTATATGAAATGCCGCAAGACGATTTAGTGTGGGAGCAAGGTGGTGAACGCAAACATACCGCCGTAGAAAAACAAGAAAAAGGTCAAGCCGGTGTAGCCGGCTTAAGAGCAATGCTTGCAGCTAAAAAAGCTAAAGAATAAATAGTAGTGCAAACGACCTTTAAGCGGATGCTAGGTATTCTTCAATACGGCCTGTACCTTTAGCTTTTGCTTTATGCAATGCTTGGTCAGAGTATGCGATCAGTTCACTAAAGTCGGCTATACTAGCGCTGTTTGTAATCGCTCCAATCGATGCTGTACAACGCATCTCTGACGATTCTGTAACAGCGGTGCTGTTGAATAGTGTATTAATTTTTCTGGCTAGTCGCTTTGCTTCAAGTATCGTTCTTTCTGGCATAGCAATAATAAATTCTTCTCCACCTAAACGACCAAAAACATCTGAATCTGAACAGACATTTTTGATTTTTTCAGTAATAGATTGTAAATAACAGTCCCCTACTTTGTGGCCGTAAAGCTCATTTACTCGTCTGAAATTATCAATGTTAATGAGTAACAAAGAAAAAGGTCGGTTACTGTTTTTACAAGACCTGAAATGTTGAGCGCCAGCCGTAAAAAAGTAATCTCTACTGTTCGTTCTTGTTAATACATCAATGCTCGCTAGCTGTTTGAGTTCTTTTTCAGTACGTTCTAACTGTCTACCAAATAAATTTAATACGATAAGTACTTCAACCATGATGCAAAAGATCACTGACTGATAAAGTATATTATTTAACTCGGTGTTTAATTCGATTAATGGTGTGTAATTAACGGTATTTTGACAATAAAACAGCAGCATAATAGCCAGTATTGATAAAACCAATTTCTGTTTAAATTGGTGTAATTCGAACAATAAAAAAGCACCGGTAGGCACAAGAAAATAAAATAGATGAAAGCCAGAGTCTTTGGTTACGTAAACATTAGTACAAACCCATAAATGCAACATAAGCACAATAAAAAACCAATGTTTAGCCTTGGTAGGAGCATCTACCGCCATGATAATAAGACCACAAGCATAGGCTATGGTAAAAATTAAATTTATAACAGCAACTTTTGGTTCGTTAAGGTAAAAATAATAAAAGGCTGAGTAAAGAGCGGAAAGTAAAACAGTGAATAAGGTAATAAAGTTCATCGTCTGAACTTTAGTAATGGCAGACAGCTCTTTACTTTGACTACCTAAATTGATGATTTTGGAAAAGGTCATTAGGAAATTATTTTGATTATTTGTTAAATAATACCTAGCGATAGGTTAAAAACCAACATTTTAAAGCTATATATTATGCCGACCAACTCGCTAAAGTATATAATTATATAAAAATCAGTTGGTTATTAAACTAAAGACATTCATCTAACTGATATTATTTTACGCGCAGTAAATAATGTCAGCAGAATTATCGGTATCGTCATTAGTAAGAATAGCTTGTGGTTTATTGATGAAATAACCTTGGCCATATTCACAACCTGCGGATTTTGCTAAATCGAGCTGTGCTTGAGACTCTATGCCTTCGGCAATAAGTCTAAAACCTAAGTACTCGCCTATTGAACATAAGCTTTTAGCTAACATTAAATTCTTTTGGTTGTGAGTAAATGAACGGACAAAGAGCTGATCAAGTTTGATAAATTCAAATGGATAATTATTTAGATAAGTGAGTGACGAAATACCTGAGCCATAATCATCTAAGGCTAATTTCACTCCAGTCTTCTTCAGTAGTTTTAATTGCTTTAAAGTGTGCTCACTATTTTGGCTAAAAGCCATTTCGTTGAACTCAATAATCAGACGTTCCGGGGCAATGAAAGTGTCTTTAATTACCTGGTTTAATTGTTTCACTGTCTTGGTTTGCACCAAGTGTTTACCTGATAAATTAACACTAACATAAGTGTTTTTATAAGCAGCCTCTTCATCCCAAGTTTGTAACTGCTTGCCCGTTTGGGTTAATACCCAAAATTCAATTTCAGTGATCAAACCGGTTTCTTCAGCCATGCTTAGAAATTCATTCGGTGCTAATAAGCCTTTTTTAGGGTGCTGCCAACGTAATAGTGCTTCAAAACCAATAGTTTCACTACTCACTAGGTCATTAATTTTTTGAAAGTGTAATACGAATTGTTGCTCGTTTACTGCTTTGCGTAGCTCTTGTTCTAGGTTAAGGTTGGCTAATAGCTCTTCGCGCATGCTGTCATCAAAGAATACAAATCTTCCTCTACCCAAGGCTTTTGCTTGGTACATGGCCGCATCGGCATCACGAAGTATTTCAGTGCTTGAGTTATAATTACGTTCACATATGGCAATACCTATACTGGCACTACTGAATAACTCTTGGTCATCAATCGTGAAGGGCTCTTTAATAGTCTCAATGATCCTCAGAGCAATTTCTTCAGCATCGTCATGATGTGCTAATGAGTCGAGTAAGATAACGAACTCATCGCCACCGAGACGGGCGAGAATATCGTTACCCCTAATGCATTGGGCAATACGGTCAGAAATTTGAATTAAGAGCTGATCACCAACATGGTGACCTAAGGTGTCATTAATCACTTTAAAGCGATCTAAGTCGATAAATAATACCGCAAACCTATGATTGGTGTGGCGTTTTAAGTGTTTTAATGAGTGTTCTAAGCGCTCAGTAAACATCGAACGATTAGGTAGTTTAGTTAACGTGTCGTGATGAGCTGCATGGTACAACTGTTGTTCAACTTTTCTGCGCTCTTCTACTTGCTTACGTAAGTTAAAGTTGCTCTGTTGCAAGTGCTGAGTTCGATCAAAAATAACATCTTCAATATCGTTGTTATATGCTTTTAATTGTTCGTTTGCTTTATTACGTAAAATAGCTGAGGCAATATGCAGGGCAATAAATTGAATTAATTTTAAATCATTTACTAGTGCTTTACTGTGCCCTAAAAACCCTTTTATACCGACCAAACCAACGGTGATATTTTCGATGATTAGTGGTGCTGCCAGCCAAACATCCACTAGCTTGGTTTCATTATTACGATTTGGGAAAGGACGATTGGTTACTTTATTATCCGTTTCTAAAATACTAACGTGCTCATGATTTATTAACACCGGCTTACCGAGCGAGCTAATAAACTCGACTAAGTCAGCATCGAGTTGCTGATCTATAGGAGCACAGTTTAAATGGTCAACATAAAAGTGATCGGAACTGCGGTTATGAGGCTGAGTAAATAACTGAATGTATAGATTGTCAGCAGGGAAGTAGCGCTGAATGATTTGTTGTAATTGCTGATAAAAAACAGATAGATCTGTTACCGAGCTAGTCAGTTCAGATAAAAGTAGTAAGCCCGTTTGGATTTTCTTAGTTTGCTTGTATTGCTCTAATAGAGTTTTAAGCTTAAATAGTTGTTTTTCGCTTTTATTCAGCATTTATTCCTGTTCCTTCAGGGCTGTTAACACAACGACTGTTAACGCTAATACCCGTTTTAACCAATGGGTGTTAGGTCAACAAACTTCAGAGTTATAATTGTAGCTAATATATTATTTATAGCAAAAAAAACCAGGTAAAACCTGGTTTTTAAAAATTCTATAGCTAAATATTAGTGTTCACTAATACCTAGTTTTAATTTGTTTAATGCGTTCTTTTCTAACTGACGAACACGTTCAGCTGAAATTTCATATTTGTCAGCTAAATCTTGAAGTGTCGCTTTATCATCAGTTAACCAGCGAGAACGAATAATATCTTGGCTGCGTTCATCTAAAGATGACATGGCACTGAATAATTGGCCATTAACGTGGTCATCCCAGTTATTACCTTCAACTTCAGCAGATAAGTCAGATGATTTGTCTTCTAAAAACTGTGCAGGAGAAAAACTACCAGAGTAACTGCCTGAATCATCATCGCCATCGGTAATATCAAATGCTTGATCTGAACTACTCATGCGAGATTCCATTTCCAGTACGTCTTTGGTTGTTACGCCTAAGGTATCAGCAACAGTGTTTACTTCTTCGTTACTAAACCAGCCTAAACGTTTTTTGTTTTTACGTAGGTTAAAAAACAGTTTACGTTGTGCTTTAGTGGTAGCAACTTTAACGATACGCCAGTTTTTCAGAACAAATTCATGTATTTCTGCTTTAATCCAATGCACAGCAAACGATACTAAACGTACGCCAACATCTGGATTGAAACGTTTTACCGCTTTCATTAAGCCTACATTGCCTTCTTGGATCAAATCAGCTTGTGGTAAACCATAGCCTGAATAGCCTTTAGCAATATGAATAACGAAACGTAAATGAGACATGATTAAGTCTTGGGCAGCGGTTAAGTCATCTTCATGATAAAGACGACATGCTAATTCATGTTCTTGTTCAGCGGTAAGCATAGGGATGCTATATGCTGATTGCATGTATGATTCAATACTGCCACCTGACGGTACAGTTAATGCCATAGAGTGCGAATAATTTGTCATGAAAAACCCTCTTTACTTCTGAAAAAACAAGCTACAAAACCTAGCTTGGACTCTGGATACTAGCATAGCTCTTTTGAGATCGCTAATTTAAAAAACACCTTAATTTAATCGATAAAATTGATGCTTATTGAATTAATACTAACTATTTGATTAATATAATAATAAAAGGTTCAAAAAAGAAGTTTTAAGAATTGTAACATACTGTTAATGCTAATTAATTTAGCATTAACAGGCGATTATTTTTAATTGTTTAGCAAACTATTCTGCGCTTGGCTCGATTGAACTAATATGCTGACGTACAGAAATATAGCTGCCTAATAAACCTAGGCTAATGGCGGTCAATATCAAAAATATAACTTCAGAAAAATCTAAGCCATCTAAAGAAAATTGGCTTTGATACAACTGTGCTAAATCAATAATGGCGAAATCAAGATAATAACTAAGTAACGCCACGGTTATTGCTGCGAGCAAACCACCAAAAATACCATACCACATGCCGGTATACATAAATGGGCGTTGGATAAACGCATCGGTAGCGCCAACCATTTTCATTACCGCAATAGCGTCTTTTTGATTGAGAATAGCAAGACGTATCGTATTGCCTATAATCAATACGACCGATAAGCTTAATAACACGGCTAATGCGGTGACAATATCTTGTATCAATACCATCATCGCTTCAAGGCGAGTGAGCCAATCTAAATCAAGCTTGCCTTGGGCTACTTCACGTTCGGATTCTAATTTTTCTAATAATGCTTTTGCAGCGGTTGCTTGACTAAAACGTTTACTAGGCGTTACTAACAAGGTGGCTGGTAATGGGTTGCTGTCTAGGTAAGTTAATGCTTTGCCAAATCCAGATGATTTTTTAAACTCTGCTAATGCGTCATTGGCTGAAATATAACGTACTTTTTTTACTTCTGGATAAAGTTGTATGCGTTTTACTAAATTTTGCGCGCCTTTATCATCAATATTGAGCTTAAGGAAAACACTGATCTCGGCTGCAGAATTCCACTGACTGCTGATTTGTTTGGCATTTTTGGTGAACAAATGCAAAGTTGCAGGTAAGGTTAAACTAATACCCAGCACTAAAATGGTCATCATTGAAGCCATTGGCGTGCGCCATAAGTCACCTAAACTGCCCGTTGCTTGTTGTAAGTGGCGAATGGGTAACATTAATAAATTGTTGAAGCTAAATGGCTGCTTATTACGTAGGCTACCTTGTTGGTTATTACCCGCCATTAGTTTGCCTCCATATCATTTTGTTCCAGACCATCGGTGATCATGGTGCCTTGTTTTAATGTTAAAGTGCGATATTTCATTCGCGCAATAAGTCCTAAATCATGGGTAGCAATCAACACACAAACACCAACAGAGTTAAATTCTTCAAACAGTCTAATAATATCTAATGATAATTTAGGGTCGAGGTTACCTGTTGGTTCATCGGCAAGGATTATTGGTGGCTTATTCACGATAGCTCGGGCAATACCTACTCGCTGTTGTTCGCCACCGGAAAGCATATATGGATAACAGCGAATTTTACTGCTTAAACCAACTTTTTCTAAGGCTGCTTCAACTCGTTTGCGAGTTTCTCTTGGGCCAACACCTTCAATAATCAGAGGTAGGGCAACATTATCGAAAACGGTTCTATCTTTTAAAAGATTATGATTTTGAAAAATCATGCCGATATTGCGGCGCATGTAAGGAATTTGATTGTATTTAATGCTGGATATATCGACGCCATTAATGGCGACTTTGCCAGCGGTTGGTTTTTCCATAACCGAAATTAGTTTTAATAAAGTACTTTTACCAGCTCCTGAATGCCCTGTTAAAAAGGCCATTTCACCCGCATCAAGATTAAAACTGATGTTACGTAGGGCATTAAAGCCCCCTGGATAGGTTTTATTTACTGCATTAAAACTGATCATGTTTTGCCACTTTTTATTTTTATATTCAAACCAACGAAGGGTAAGTTTTAGCTAATCATATTATTTTTAACAGGTTTTGCTTTATCTGTAACTATTTATCGAAAAGTGCCTCAATAAAGTCATTACCATTAAATGGTCTTAAGTCATCAATCCCTTCACCCACACCTAAGTATTGAATTGGAATGTTAAACTTATCTGCAACAGCAAATACAACGCCACCTTTAGCGGTACCGTCTAGTTTTGTCACGACTAATCCGCTAAGACCAACAGCATCGTTAAATAACTGAGTTTGACTTAAAGCATTTTGGCCGGTGCCAGCATCGATAGTAAGTAATACTTCGTGCGGTGCATCGGCATCGATTTTTTTCATCACCCGAACAACTTTTTTAAGCTCTTCCATAAGGTGAGCTTTATTTTGCAAGCGCCCAGCGGTATCGGCGATAAGAATATCTACGCCTTTAGTTTTTGCAGAATTAATGGCATCAAAGATAACTGATGCGCTATCGGCTCCGGTATGTTGGGCAACAACAGCGATATCATTACGTTCGCCCCATACTTGTAATTGCTCTACTGCTGCAGCTCTAAAAGTATCACCAGCAGCTAACATTACGGATTTCCCTTCAGCCTGAAACTGCTTAGCAAGTTTACCTATAGTTGTGGTTTTACCTACGCCATTAACGCCAACCATCAAGATAACCCTTGGGCCGTTAATTTCTTTAGCTGGAGGCGTTTCAATGCTATCTAAAATCTTTTGTAATTCAATTTTTAGCAGGTCATAAAGTGCTTCTGCATCTTTAAGTTGCTTGCGTGACGCGGATTCAGTTAATGAATCAATGATTTTAGTTGTGGTATCTACGCCAACATCAGCCAGTAATAACTGAGTTTCTAACTCTTCAAATAATTCGTCATCAATTTTCTTACCGCGAAATAAGTCAAAAATTCCTCCGCCTAGGTTTTTCCTAGTTTTAGATAAGCTTTGCTTTAATCGGCTAAAAAATCCAGATTTTGGTTTGTCTTCTACTCTTGGTTCGCTAGACTTTTCTGCTTCTGCTTCTGCTTCTGCTTCTGCTTCTGCTTCTGCTTCTGCTTCTGCTTCTTCAGCTACAGCTGATTCAACAATAGCAACTTCTTGATCAGCAATTAATTCGCTAGTGTCGTTATTAGTAGTGACTTCAGCTTCAGGTTCGGATTCAGGTTGAGGCTCTGCTTCTACAGACACTTCTGCTTGTTGAGTTTCGCTAGTCGTTGCAACCTCAGAATGAGAAAGTTGTTCGCTTTCAACGCTGCTTTCTTGTTGTTCAACTTCGGGAGTATCTACTGAACTTGCTTTTTCAGTATCTTTTTTAAACCAGGAAAACAGGCCTTTTTTCTTCGACATAATAAATTGATTCACTAATTGCGTTGGTAAACATAACAAACAAGGATAAAATTGAGTGTATAATATCATCTTATAGCAAGTACATTAAGTTTTTTCCCATTCATAGCAAACAAACTTAATTGCATTGCTATTCGTTAGTGATGAAAAACTAAAGTGTTCAAAAAACAACAAAAGTAAACAGATTAATGGCTAGAAATAATTCAAATAGAAGTAAATCAGGTAAACCCGCAGCAAACAATAAAGCTGGCAGTGTGCGTATTATCGCGGGTAAATATCGCGGTCGAAAATTACCTGTGATTATGGCTGAAGGTTTAAGACCAACGACTGATAGGGTTAAAGAAACAGTCTTTAACTGGTTAATGCCTTATTTGTTTGACGCCAAATGTTTAGACTGTTTTGCCGGCTCAGGTAGTTTAGGTTTTGAAGCCTTATCTAGAGGGGCGGTCAGCGTTGAATTTTTTGAGTTGAATAAACAAGCAAGTTTGCAGATCAGTAACAATATTAAATTACTGCAAGCAGATGAGGCGAAAGTAAGCACTGGCAGTTGTTTGCAATTATTACCGACAAAAACTAACGCTCAATATGACTTAGTCTTTATCGACCCACCTTTTCGTCAAGGGCTAGTAAAAGAAACAGCACAATTGCTTGAGCAAGAGAATACCTTAGCAGAAGATGCGGTTATTTATCTTGAGGTTGAAGCGGAGTTAAGCCAACTAGAATTACCAAGTAACTGGCAGCTGATCAAAGAAAAAGTGGCTGGCCAAGTTGCTTATCGCTTATACCAGCGTAACTAATTTAACTTAAAAGTTAGTTGTTTAACTAACTGTATTGTAAGCGAAAGCCTATTTTCAGCGTTACCTGATAATGAGCAACCTTACCGTCTTTGATGTGGCCACGAGTTTCAATAACTTCAAACCAATTCATGTTATTTACGGTTTTTGAACATTCCGCTAAAGCGTTTTCAATCGCTTCTTCAATGCTGTTTGGTGATGAACCGACAACTTCGAGTTTCTTGTAAGTGTGATGATCGGACATAGCTATTCCTTATCTTTTATATTTAAATGAGATATTACTCTTATATAAAGAATAGCTTAATATTTTGTAGACTCTACTATTTACCGATTTAACGAATAACAATTTAATTAAATTGCTATTAGTCTAACTCGATACCTAAGCTAGACATGCCTTCTGACAAGGCAAGTTGTTTTAATTTTTTACAAGTGTCGGCGTTTTCTTTGGCTCGATTCAAGGCGTTAAATAATTCTTGCTGAGTTGCCATCTCCCACTGCATTAATGGGTGGTCTTCAATATCTTGTTCTTTAAGAATAATATCGTCTTGATCGCTTTGCTCCTGCGCTAAAATTAAACCTACATAATAGCTAACGCTGCTTTTTGACAATAAAGGCACATTACCTATTGTCTCATCATCATTATCTTGTATGCCCTGCAATAAAGAGCCTAAAGCCATGCAGGCATCAAGAGCAGGGTGTACACCAAAAAAATCAAAATCTTCAATGTCAGGTATTACTTCTTCAAGTTTCTCTAGCTGTACCGCAAAGTTAATTTTTACTTGTCCTTGGCCTAAACGTTGCCAAATTAAATCTAACTGATTACGTAATAAAGCCGGATCGCCGAAATCGGCCGCTTGCGAAAACATTTTATAATTAGGCAACATGCGCTCTAATAATGCCGCAGCAAAAGCCGTTTGTTGCCAAAGAGAAAGGTTTTTTAGGTTTAAGTTTAATGCCACGGTTATCACCAATTAACAAAGAGTTATGGTTATTATAACGCAATACTAAAAACTAATGGCAGAACATTTTTTACTAATGATTTTTAGTTGTCTGAGAACTTAAGCTTATTTGTTTTTGGGCGTACTCAAATTTAAGTCGATATTCAGTAAGGTTATCTTGTAATTCGGCCACTTCTTCTTGGAGCCTTTGTTTAAGCTCATGATTTTCATCGCGAAGTTGTTTTAAAGCAGTGCGGATTTGATCGTCACTACTATCTTGTCTTGATTTCAGCTGGGCATTTTTAAGTGTCATAACCGCAACTTTCTCTTGCTCCGCTTGCACTTGCTGTTCCAGTTGCTCAACTTGCGATGAACCAAGGTTACTATTTTGCTGTAAATCTAAGATTGTAGCTTTAAGTTGTTCTTTATCTTGATTCAACTTTTCAATAATTTGCTCAGTCTGCGATTGATGCAACTCTAGTTTTTCTTGTTGTTGTTTCAGTTGTGCTTCTGTCTCTGCAGCTTGGTCAGCATGCTGCTTAGTTTGCTCTGAATTTGCTTGTGACAATTCTAATTGTGCTTGCTTGTGTTGTTTTTCTAATTCACTGACTTGCTGTTGGCTGTTTTCTCTAGCACTTTTTAATTGGCTATTAATTTTTGAATTATGAGACTGCAATTCAGCAATTTTTTCATCATTGCTAGCGACCTTGTCTTTTAATGCGCTATTTTGCAAAGCAGTGGTTTTTTGTTGCTTCTCAGTATTCGTTAATTGCTCTTCTAATTTAGATACTTGTGTTTCTAAAGAGCCAGTTGCAGATTTTAATTTGCTTGCAAACTCTTGTTCAATATCTTTTAGCTGTTTTTGCTCTTTGCTTAAAGACTGTGTTTGCGCTTCGAGTTTCGTGTTAAGTTCTTGAACTTTAGACTCAGCTGCATGTAATGTTTTTGTGAGTTTTTTCTCTAGTGTTATCTGCTCACATTTAACTTCACTGAGTTGGCTTTTATGAGTTTGTTCAAGACCTGAAATTGTCTGTTTTAGTTGCTTGATTTCGGCTTTTGCATCGTTGATTAACTTGTCTTTAACTATTAAGTTTTCAGATATTGAACCAGAATCTTTTTGGAAAGAACGTAACTGATTATCAAAAGCGTCTTGCTGCTTGTTTAATACTATCTGATGATCTTGGTTAGCGGACTTTAACTCTTTGCCTATTTTTTTAAGCTCATTTTTTAACTGGCCAATTTCAGCTTTATTGGTATTTTCGGCATTAGTTAATTTGCTGACGGCTTGTTCGGCTTTATCGAGTGATTTTTGTTTTTCTTTGAGGGACTTTTCAATTTCAGCTAATTGTTTTTTATACTCAGCACTTAGCTTATTAACATCACTTTGTTGATTTTTTTCTAAGGCTTTGAGTTCTTTAGTTAAGACTAACTTATCTGCTTCTGCACTAGATTTTTCTTGCTTTAAAGTGAGAACTTGAACAGTTAATTTGTCAACGTCAGCTTGTAATTTTTGCTGACTTTTTTGTTCTTCATTGCTGCTTGCATTGAGCTGTGCAGATAAATGCTGATTAGTTTTAGTTAATTGCTCAAATTGAGCCTCTAAATCAGTTAGTTTTTGTTGTAGTTGCTCTTTTTCTTTACTAATTTGCTGATTTTTTACATTTAAGGGTTCAAGCTGACTTTGTAGTAACTCTCTATTTTCTTTGGTTAAACGAGCGTCATCTTGGAGTTTTTGCTGCGCACCAACAACCTCTTGTAGCTCTTTTTTAGTGTCGCTAAGAGTTTGTTTTAATTCATCGTATTGGTTTTGCGCAGTAACGAGTTTTTCTTTTAATTGTTCGGTTTCGCTGTATTTAGAATTACTATTATTTTGCTCTATTTGGCTAACTTGTGACTCTAGTTGCTGTTTTTGTGTTGCTAAAGCTTGTAGTTTGTCTTCTTCAGCTGCGACCTGAAGTTTTTCAGCTAAATGATTAAATCGCTCTTCTAGCTGAATAAAAATATCACCAGCTAAAAGTTGTAATTGCTCTTCGATTTCGTTGTTTAATTCTGGTTTAGAGGACATACAGCGCTCTTATTATTGTTATATATAGCGAACCGATTTTCGATGAAAATCATAGATATGAACTACCATAGCAGAATTTCCTGTATATTTTTACAACTATTTAACAACTCTGATCTGTAAAACCATTATCTATTATAAAATTGAGATACAATACCTGCATTATAAATAATTTAGACAACCTATTATGTGGCAGTTAGTTTTAGTTTCGATCATTTGGGCCTTTTCTTTTGGACTCATTAAGGGACAATTAACAGGTATAGACCCGGCAGTCGTGGCGAGTATCCGTTTGGTGTTGTGTGTTTTAGTGTTTTCCCCGTTCTTATTTTTTATTAAGAGCCGCACTCCAAATTTAAAATTAATTGCTTTAGGCAGTGTCCAGTTTGGTTTGATGTATTTACTTTACATCAGTTCTTATCAATATTTACCAGGCTACCTGGTTGCTGTATTTACTATATTCACCCCGCTTTATGTGGTACTTATCAATAGTCTTATCAGTAAAAAATGGCAGTTGCAGATACTTTACCCGGTAGTTCTTTCTATTATAGGCGCTGGTATTATTGTCTTTAAAAACATAAACCAAGAAGGTTATTTACTAGGTTTCTTGTTATTACAGCTTGCAAATATTGCCTTTGCTAGTGGTCAGGTAGGCTATAAATATTTGGCCGGTAGCGGCAATGACAAAGATAATATGTTGTGGATGTATTTAGGCGGAGCCTTGTTAGCAACTATTTATTGTTTAGCGACGGTAGATATCGAGGCGGTAGAAATAAATGGCAAACAATGGTTAGCGTTATTATACCTTGGTGTTATTTCATCAGGGCTGTGTTTTTATTTATGGAATAAAGGCGCTAGATTGGTGAACGCAACAACCCTTGCGGTAATGAATAATGGTTATGTGCCATTAGCGGTAATTTTCTCGGTAACTATCTTTGCTGAGAGCGCTGATTTTGTCAGGTTAGTTTTGGGCGGTAGCTTTATTGCACTAAGTGTATTCTTAGCACAAAGGCAAAGTAAGAACTAAATCTATAGATAGTAAAATGCGCCTTAATCGGCGCATTTTAATTTTTATTAAAACTAGGTATTAAGCATTGCTTGCTTGATACTTTTTAATCATTAAAAATAATTCATCTTTATAATGTAAGCGTTGTTTTTTTAATTCTTCTAAATAATCATCAGAGGTATTTTCAACCCCTTCTTCAATGCGAATAACTTCGTGATCTAATTCATGGTATTGCTTAAATATTTTAGCAAAATGATTATTGTTCATCTTTAAGTTATGAATTTCATCATAGTATTCAGGAAATTCATGATGTAAGTCGTGTTTTTGAATGTTCATATTTTATTATCCCTGTGTTGTGTTTAAATTTTTTATAACCTATAAAATTGTATTTTCTTTGTTGATTAAGGCGCACAACTAATACATAAATGCGTTTGTGGTAATGCTAACAATCGTTGTTCGCTAATTTTTTCACCGCATTGCGTACAAATGCCATATTGCTCTGTTTCCAGCAATTTAAGAGCATCATTAATTTGTGCAATTTCGTTTAGTGTTTGCTGATGTATCTCATCAAGCACTTGATCGTTTTCACACTCACTACCTTGCTCAGCAAAGTCCTGTGAACGACCTTTTTTAAAATCACTTTCTATCGCAGCTAAGCGATTATTAAGTTCAGCTTTTTTGGTATTTAAAGATTCTGTTAATTTAGCAACAATCATTGGCTTCTCCTTTATGCTTTTAGGATAAGCAATTTAGGGAGAAGCATTTTGATCTGGCGCAAATATTGACGCGGTTTTTTTACTTAGGTTTAACCTAAGGTTAACGGGAGGAGTTATTTAGGCAGCGGAGTGAAACTTCCTGTTTGCTCAAATTGGTAATTTGGCATCATACTTGAGACTTCTAATTCAGCATTTAATTGGTATGCAACGGCTTTTTTTGGATTACCTAAAATTGATTTAATCACTTTAAAGCTGTTAAAAAATTTAGCTTTACCATATAAGGTGACTTTTTGGTGGCTGCCTTTTTTAAGTAGTGGCATTTCTTTTTTTAAGCCACTAAATAATTCAGCTCCATTTACTTCTAATTGATAACTTAACGAATTAAAGTCCAAATCAAAATCATTGGGGTTAAATATATCAAGAGTAATAGCAAATTTCGGATCTAAGCCTTTCATTGGTAGCAATTTTATTTTAACTACTTCAACCTCAGGTTCCTTTATATCTTTGTTCAGTAGCGAGCAACCACTTACTAACATAAAATTAACAAGCATTAAGATAATAAGTTTAATTGAACCACTACTTTGCGTTTTATGAAGCATAAATATTTTGCCATTGAGCTAATTTTAAAGGTTCTTCCACCGTTAAAGTAACGGCTAACAATGGTGAGTTGATCACTTTCAGTTGGGTGCTGATTAGCGCATCATTACGAAAATAATGGCAGCTTAACTTCGAGTTCTCAGCTTTATGTTGTAATAATTGATTTAAAGACTTTTCATTGGCTTTAATATTATCTACAGCAACAATAACATCATTGACACTTAAACCCGCGAGTTCAGCTGGAGAGTCTTGCTCTACTACCGTAACTTTTAATCCTTGTGGTGTTTGTGCATACAAAGCGCCGATATAAGGCTGATAATTAGTTTGTTTTTCACCGACAAACCCATTTAATGATTTATAACCACTTGGGGTAAATTCAACACCGACTTCCTTTAACAACTCAGTTAATGGGACTCGTTTAGCTTGGTGCAATAACGCTTGGATTTGCTCGCTTAAATCAACACCTGACAATTTATTTGCAACGTCAATAAAGTCTTGCTCTTTAGTGCCTATACCTGTTTTTCCATGATTTAACCAAATTTGACGCATAAGTTGATCTAGGCTGTATTTCCCTTGGCTGTGTTTACGAATAGTTAAATCTAACCATAAGGCGATTAAAGAGCCTTTTGTGTAGTAACTGACGATATTATTAACCGCATCTGGACCTTGTTGATAAAACTTTGTCCAGGCGTCATAGCTTGATTCACTTACTGTTTGTTTGAGCTCACCTTGGCCTCGATAAACTCGGGTCATGGTTTTATTTAATAGTGTTAAGTAGTCTTCAAAACTGATGATGCCGGCCCTGAATAATGAGAAGTCATCATAATAAGAGGTAATGCCTTCATAAGCCCAAAGTTGTTTGGTATATGACTCTTTACTTAAATCGTAAGGTACAAATTCTTCCGGTTTAATGCGGCACACGTTCCAAGCATGAAAGTATTCGTGCGAGCATAAGCTTAAGAAGGTTTTATAGTTATCAGATAATTCTTCTGGCTTATTTGGGTTGGGTAAATCAAAACGACTGGCGACTAATATGGTTGAATTTTTATGCTCCAAGCCACCAAAACCATCGGCTAATAAGTTAGTTATAAACCAGTACTCTGCAAATGGCGCCTCACCGAATAAATCAATATGATGCTGACAAAGTTTACTAACATCATGTTTTAAACGCTCTAAATCGCCAAAATGGCGACCAGCAAATACTAAGTAATGTGGTACATCAGCAACGCTAAACTCAACCACATCAAAGTTTCCTAGTTCAACCGGACAATCGATTAAATGCATGTAGTTATCGGCACGATAGCGACCAAATTGATATATATCAGTACCCGTTTCTCTAGGTAGACCTGTAGCTACTTTCCAATTTTCTAGATGTTCAGGGGCAATAATATCTAAAGTACAGGCCAAATCGTTTAACTCTTGCACCTGCAAGAAAGTTGAACTGCCGTTGAAAAATCCTCGTTGATTATCTAAGTAGGCAGTGCGCACGGATAAATCGAATGCGTAAACTAGATATTCCACTTTAACCGCTTGGCCTGTGGTTTTTACCTGCCACGTTTGTTTATCAACTTTATTGTGCTCAACAGCGCTACCAGATGCTGATGTTACCTCTAAGTTAATAATGTTTTTGGCAAAATCTCGGATCATATAAGAGCCAGGTAACCAAGCGGGTAAACTCAAAGTGAGTAAATCACTAGTATGCTTGGGAATGTTAATGCTGACTTTAAATTGATGGCCATTAACATTGGCTGCGGAAATTGAATAGGCGATCACTGACATTGAATAGACTCCGAGATACAAATAGCATTGTGCTTTTGTAGTGAAAATTAGCTTGATTATTTTATTTGGTTCTTTGGCATTTATAGTAAGTTAATGAAGGCACTGCATTGAAAAATCAATGCAGTAGGGATTAATCATCTAATTTGGGGCCGAAAGGACCTTGTACAAATTTAGGTAAATCGGCGTCATTAATGTGCCAGTCAGGGGTATCCTGACAAAATATATTCTGCTTAGGCTTCATTTCAAGTTCACTATCTAAGCTGCCTGCCGGTAGTATATAAGTTTCGCCAGTTTTTGTTAGCCAAGGCAAGTTTGAACCACAGTTTTTACAAAAACAGGTGGCATAATATTTGGCATCGGGGATTTCATAACGCCCTAGTAAATCTTCACCTTGAGTCCAGATTAACTGTGCTTTAGGCACAAACAAGTTGGCAGCAAAAGCACTGCCAGATACTTTTTGACAGCGCGAACAATGACAGTATTGAAATACTTTTAATGGGGTTTGTATTTGATAAGTTACTTGCTTACATAAGCAACTGCCTTGCAGTGTTTGTTCAGTCATAATGCTCTCGAGCTATTGCTAGAATAGTCTAAATCATAGCACTATTTTTTATCACTTTTAGCCTTAAAACAAAAAAGCCCTTATCATCCTCATTACAAGAGCAGGGATAAGGGCAACGGGCTTTGGTAAAACAAACATAAAACTATGCGCGAGCATTTGTGTAACTAATATCCTATACGTGATAATTCATATTTAGGATCAGTTAGGTTGAACGATTACTTTTCTAAAAAGGCAGCCAATTCATCAGAACCACCAATGTGATTATTATCGATAAATACTTGTGGCACAGTGTCACGGCCAGTAATTGCTTTTAATGAAGTAAGTGTTGCACCTTTACCTAGTTCGATTTCTTCATAAGAATAGCCATTATCTGTTAATAACTCTTTCGCTTTAACACAGAAAGGACAACCTGGTTTTGTGAAGATGCTTACTGCTTGTGGCTTTTTAGCTGTTGGGTTGATGTACTCAAGCATAGTGTCAGCGTCAGATACTTCAAACGGGTCGCCTGGTACGTTTGGCTCGATAAACATTTTTTCTACCACGCCATCTTTAACCAGCATTGAATATCTCCAGCTACGTTTGCCAAAACCTAAATCAGCTTTGTCTACTAGCATACCCATACCATCAGTAAATTGACCATTGCCATCAGGAATTAATGTAACGTTGTCGCTTTCTTGATCCGCAGACCATGCATTCATAACAAAGGTATCGTTTACTGATACACAAACGATGTCGTCAACGCCATTTTCTTTAAACGTTTTAGCTAATTCATTATAGCGAGGTAAATGGGTAGATGAACACGTTGGTGTAAATGCACCCGGTAGAGAGAATAAAACAACCGTTTTACCTTTAAATAATTGCTCAGTAGTTACATTAACCCATTCATCATTCACGCGAGTAGGAAAAGTTACCTTAGGGATTGATTGACCTTCTTTGTTGTCTAGCATGTTAGCTCCAAAAATTAGTTTAATAATGTGGCAAAAATATTTATTGCCTGCTGTAAATTTGATGGGTTAAGTATGGTTTAAATTTTAAATTAAATAAAACGATATAAATCGATTGTATTGATAGTAAAAGTTAATTAAGAATTGCATTTATTGTCATAATAATTATTGCAGAGAATGAAAATAAAAATATTAAATTTTGTTTATTGGCAGTTTTTAATTAGAGACTTGGAATGGTCCAACTGGCCAGGGTAATAAACGAATACGTGAAAGGTGAATTAACTGGTAATTAATTTACCTGTAGAACGACCTATATCGAAGGCAAGTTACAATATCGAAACACCACTATTGCTGGATTAGAAAACGCCCAAGCAGCACTGCCAAGATTATTTTCAGGTAAGCATCATGGAAAATTAGTAATTAATATTGCTTAAAACTACTAAGACTTTCATCTCGAAAGGCAGACCTAGCATATGAATAACCTTTACATGAACTTTACAAAATTCTTAGCCTAGATATTTGATAACGATATCAGTAGGTGTTATTTTATGTATAATTACATTGTTGTTGGTTATTTTTGATGTTCAATAAGCTCAGTCTACTTTTTATTATTTTCGCGTTTAATAGCGTTGCTGACGAAGATAAATTCTTTAAAGAAAAAATTAAACCGCTATTTAAAAATTATTGCGAAAGCTGTCATGGCCCACAAGAGATGAAATCAGGATTACGAGTTGATCAGTTAGACTCTTCATTTAAATCAAAAGACCTATTTCACTGGCAGGAAATCCTCGACACCATTGAATTTGCCGATATGCCACCGGAAGATGAAGAGCAATTAAGTGAGGCTGATGTTGAAATGGCAGTTGCATGGATTGCAGATAATTTAGAGTTGGGTTTAATTCGCGATCAAGAAAAAAATGGTTCAATACGCCGCTTAACTAAAGGCCAATATCGCCGCACCTTGCAAACGCTTTTACAAATAGACACTGACTTTACCAATATTTTGCCAGACGATGCGATGTCCAAAGAAGGATTTCGTAATAATGGTGATGTCTTAGGTTTATCACCATTACAACTTGAGTATTATTTTAATATTGCGGCTAAGGCGTTAGATACTGCTATCGTGTTACCGAGTGAAAAGCCAACCATTCAAAATTTTAAAGTTAACATTGCTAAAAACATTAACCCTGAACCTTACCTTGAGCCTGTCATTTTAGGGTCTAAAAGTGAGTTAATAGAGCAATCAGATTTTTTAGTTACTCAGCTTAATCCAAACAAAGATTTCGCTTATACGCCGTTTCGTATGCAAGAAAAATATAACTTTGATGATGGTTATGAAGGTAATGGCCGCATAGATGTGATGAAAGAATTTGACCATCTAGCCCATTCATTCTTTCTCGGTCACCGCACATTAAGTGTTAATGGTAATGAAGGTAAGCCGGATCATTGGAGTATCACTCATGATGGCCTTGCCTTACGTGGTAATGTGGAGTCAAATTTAAAGACATCTCATTTTAAAATATCATTACGCGAATTACCTGAACAAGGTCGATTTAGAGTAAAAGTTAATGCCAGTAAACTAAAGAATGAAGCGTTACTGGTTAGTAATATACCTGCATTAAAGCAAGCGGAGCAGACTATAGCAGGCACTGACGGTAGAGTGTCTGTGGCAAAATCAGGCTTGTATCAATTAGATGTTAATTACCAAAACTACATTAACGGTGAACGAATTGAGTTTATCCTTGATGATTACACCTATGCTATTAAAGCGAAATCTACGCTAGCGAATGAAGGAACTCTAGATCGCTTAAAAATTACAGTGGATAAGGAAATTACTCGAGTACAAATAGATAAATCAGGTGACAATAAGTTTTTAGCGTTACAAGAAGTGAATATCTTTGCTAAGAAAACCAATTTATCTAAAAAGGCTTCACTATCACAGTCATCCGATCATAAAGGTAATGTCAAAAGATTTGGCGCTAACAAATTGATTGTCAAAAATAAGAATCAATACGCACAAACATCGAAACAAAATAATCCATGGATGCGAGTTGATTTAAATGCTCCTAAATTAGTCAGTGATATCGAAATTGTAAATAAAAAAGGCACAGAGAAGAACCTTATTGGCGCCACGGTTTCATTGTTTAATGGTAGTGAGTTAGTTCAAACCTTTGTGGTTCAAGCAAATCCGCAAACTAAATCGCAAGCACTCGCATTAGTGTATTTAGATGCGGGAGAACATACCCTCAGCGTTAGCCATAATGACAATGTGGTAATTGACAGTTTTGCTCTTAGCTCTGTTACTGAGCCAAAATTACAGCAGCGTTATGCAGATTTTAGCAAGCGCAATCCACACATTGCAATGCAAATGGGCTTACGCCGAGACGATGGCTCTACCATGGCAAGTGTCGGTGATAGCCAAGAAGTAAATAGTGACGGGTTTAGTGAATATATATTTGAAGATGCGCTTGAAAATTATGCCTTTCCTAAAGTCGGTAAAGAGAATCTAAATTATTTGGTCGGTTTACGTGAAATAGGTATTACTAATCAATTGGTTAATAACTTGGAAACGCCAAGGTTAGTGATCGAATCAATTGAATTTGAAGGACCTTTATATGAACAATGGCCCACAAAAACCTATAAAAACATTTTGGGCGATTTAACCGAACAATCATTAAATAAAGACTCTGCAAAAAGTGTTATTGAGTCATTCATGTGGAAAGCCTTCAGGCGACCAGCAACCGCTTCAGAAGTAAAATTAGCATTAAGTGTATATGAGAATGCAACTCAGCAAGATAAAACTAAAATTGATTCGGTCAAAGATGCGTTATTATTTGTATTAACCTCTCCGCAATTTTTGTTTATTGCTGAAAATAGTGCAAGCCCAGAGTTGGAGGCGTTAGATCAATACGAGTTAGCGTCAAAGTTGTCGTATTTTTTCTGGAATTCTCCACCTGATCATCAATTGCTCGACCTTGCTGTACAAGGGCAATTACATGCTCAAATGGAACAGCAAGTTACTCGCATGATTAAGGATGAAAAGTTTTCCTTTTTTGTGAACGACTTTACCAGTCAGTGGTTACAACTGAGTCGCTTTGATGTGGTGAAATTTGATAAGAGTAACGCTCGTAAAATTAATGGCTTTATGCGTAAGCAACTAAAGCAAGAGCCGATTGAATTTGTAAACTACTTAATTGCCAATAATTTACCAATAGAGCAATTAATTAATTCAGATTTTACTTTGGCCAATGATGCTGTCGCCGAATTTTATGGTTATAAAAACAAAAAGGAGTCTGGCTTGGAGTTTATTCCGGTTAAGCATGAAAATAGAGTGCGAGCGGGTATCTTAAGCCAAGCCAGCATTTTAGCCGGATTATCTAATGGCCATGAGTCAAACCCAGTTAAGCGCGGCGTATGGCTTGCAGGTAAAATAATTGATGAGCCAGCACCGCCGCCACAACCTAATGTACCAGCGGTAAACGAAGAAGATAAGTCGTTAACTTTAGCGCAAAAGCTTGCCCAACATAGAGATGTGGATGGTTGTCGAAGTTGTCACAAAAAGATTGATCCATGGGGTTTAGCGTTAGAGCAGTTTGATGCCATTGGTCGTGTTAAACCCAATAGTGAGATGTTAACTAAATTACCAGACGGTACTAAAGTAAATAATTTTATTGAATTTAAACAGTATTTAGTTGACGATAAAATGGAGCAAATTGCCGTAGGGTTTGCTAAGCATATAGCCAGCTATGCAGTAGGGCGCAGCTTAAAAGTTAGCGAACTGGTATTTATCGAAGACAATCTTGATGTACTTGCAGATGATGAATATAAGATGCAAGATATCGTACGTTTTATCGTAACTAGCAAAATTTTTATGACTAAGTAACGGGGATATCATGACAATTAAACATATTAGTCGTAGAGCATTTTTAAAAAGCAGTATGGGTATTGCCTTAGCACTACCTTGTTTAGAAATTATGGGCGCCAAAGCCGTTGAAAATTCAGCTAGTGCACGGCGTTTTTGTGCGTTATATACCGCTAATGGTATGTCATTACCTTTAGCTAAGCATAACTTACCCGAGTGGTCATGGTATCCACAGCAACTCGGTGCAAACTATACGTTTGGTAAATCAACCAAACCATTGGAAAACCATCGCAACGACATCACTTTTTTAGGGGGCCTAGAGCATCCTAATGCGGCGAAGTCGGATCCGCATGTGTGTTCTGATATGTGGCTTACTGGCGCGCCGTTACATGCCCCTAGACCGGGTGGTTACAACACGGTATCTGTCGATCAAATTATTGCTCAGCATACTAAACAATATTGCCGTGTACCTTCGTTGGTTATGTCGATTGATGCTGGCGTAGGTTATCAAAGTCGTACCGCCTCATTGTCATATAACCTAGAAGGCAATCCAATCCCGGCGGAGAATAATCCAAGACATATTTTTAATCGCTTATTTTTAGCTAGCAGTGATTCACAAGAAGAGCAAAGAGGGTTACTGCGCAGCAAAACTAAGGTGGTTGACGCCGTGTTAGAAAATTCACGCAAGTTTAATCAGTCTTTAGGGCAAGTCGATAAAGATAAAATGGATTTATACTTAACTTCGTTAAGTGAGATTGAAGACCGATTAATTACCTCAGAAAAATGGCTCGATATTCCATTAAAAAAACAAGATCATAGTCAATTAAACTTTGAATATGATTTAGAGAAAAACCCTGCTGATTTTTATGAAATCATGTTCGATATTATTGCCCTAGCATTTGATGCCGACATTACTCGTAGTGCGTCTTTCTTGTTAAATCGAGAAGATGGCATGGGTATTAGTAATACATTCCCGCAGGTCTTAGGCTTAAGCGCTGGTCATCATGCCTTGTCACATGCGAAAAACAAACAAGGGCAACTTGATTTCGCTAAGTATGATCAATTTTTAAATACCCAAGTGGCCTATTTCTTAGATAAATTAGCAGGCTTTAAAGAGGGCTCGCATCGCTTATTAGATAATACCTTAGTGATGTATGGTAGTGGTGCTAGTGAAACTCATCTCACCAACAATTTACCATTGTTACTTGCGGGCGGCGCGAATATGGGCTTACAACACGGCCGACATATACGCGCTGAAAAAGAACAGCTAAGTAATATCTACTTTAGTATTTTAAAAGCAATGCAAATACCAGTAGACTCCTTTGCTGATAGTAACAAGGCCTTCGAACAAGGCTTATTTAAGTTTGCATAATTTCTCATACAATTTTCAATCAATAAAAATAATAGGATTTTCCATGAAAAAATTTATCTTCGCCATACCTCTTATCGCTCTAACTTTTATGACGAGCGTAACTATTTCTACGCCGGTACACGCTGCTCAAAAAGTTGATAAGGACAGTGCGGTATCAACTAATTTTAAAGATATTGGCCGAACTATGCGTAAACTACGCCGTGCCAAAACGGGTAAAGATGTAGCTAAAAATCTAGAAAAAATAAAAAAACTTACCGTTAAAAACTCTAATTTAATGCCTAGTTTTGCTCCCCAAGGCAGCGCTGAATTAAAAACCTATAAAACGGAAGTCGATAAAATGATCGAAGGCATCGATACCATGATTGCGCAAGCCAATGCTGGTGAATTAACTAAAGGCAGTGACGCATTAAAACAGCTGAAGACTCTTAAAGAAGATGGTCATAAAGCTTTAGATATGAAGGACTAAGTTGGTGAGCAATAAACACTTAGGTTGGGACTATGTAATTCGATTAGGCCATTGGTTAGTCGCACTATTTTTTATTGCCAATGTATATTTTATTGATCCTGATGGCTTTATCTCTGATCACTTTTCATCGGCATTTTTACCAGATTTTATTGCCGATGCCTCCTTACATGAATGGCTAGGTTGGAGCATATTGGGTATTTTAACGATACGTTTAGTTTGGGGAGTTACGTTTGCTAAAGGACCGAATCATCTTAGCGCTTTTACTCCCAACGTTACGGATGCAAAACAGCATTTTCAACATTTAAAAGCAGGTGTTAAACAACAAAATGTTGGTCATAATAGTTTGGGTGCCATTGCCGTTTATATCATGTGGGCTAGTCTTGTTTTTATTGCATTAACGGGCTGGGGGCAAGATACAGATTGGGGTTTTGACAATGACGTTGATCAATGGCACGAGTTCGCGGTGGACGCTTTTATCTATTTTATTGGCATACATATAGTGGCGGTGGTCGTTACTTCTATACGAGTTAAACAAAGCTTAATTAGAGCTATGTTTGTTGGTCATTTTAAACAATAATTCCACTTCTAGTGAGCAACCTCACCTATAACTATGAATATTCTAAATGGAGTATTCATAGTTTATTTCAACAATTTACATAATTTTTCAAGACTATTTCCTTAAAACAGCCGATAATTACCACAATTAAGATCAATCAACTGATCGGTGTTCAAATATATTTGTATTTGAAGCGCTTGTTATTGCTACGTAATACTCAGGAAACCAGTAATGGAAATCAAAGTAAATTTTCTCGACAACCTTAGACTTGAAGCTAAGTTTGATGATTTTTCGGTTATCGCCGATCAACCAATCCGTTACAAAGGTGATGGCTCAGCGCCAAGTCCTTTTGATTATTTCTTAGCATCATCAGCACTGTGTGCCGCATATTTTGTGAAGGTATATTGTAATGCTCGCGATATTTCTACTGAAAATATTCGAATATCGCAGAACAATGTTGTTGACCCAGAAGATCGCTACAATCAAATTTTTCAAATCCAAGTAGAATTACCTGAAAGTATCTCGGATAAAGACCGTACTGGTATTTTGCGATCAATTGACCGTTGTACGGTGAAAAAAGTCGTGCAAACTGGACCTGAGTTTAAAATTGAAACGGTTGAAAACTTAGAAGAAGATGCTCAAGCCATGCTTATGGGCCAAGCTGAAAATGAAGCAAGTACTTATATTCTAGGTAAAGATTTACCACTTGAAAAAACCATAGCTAACATGACTGAAATTCTAGCCGAGTTAGGTATGAAGATTGAGATTTCATCATGGCGTAACATTGTACCAAATGTATGGTCTTTACATGTTCGCGATGCAGCATCACCTATGTGCTTCACCAATGGCAAAGGCGCAACCAAAGAAAGTGCGCTTTGTTCGGCATTAGGCGAATTTATTGAGCGCCTTAACTGTAACTTCTTTTATAACGACCAATTCTTTGGTGATGAAATAGCCAACAGCGAGTTTGTCCATTACCCTAATGAAAAGTGGTTTAAGCCTGGTGCCAATGATGAACTACCAAGCGAAATTTTAGATGAGCGCTGCTTAGAGTTATATAATCCTGACGACGAATTGCGCGGTTCACACTTAATCGATACCAACTCAGGTAGAGCTGACCGCGGTATTTGCTCAATCCCATACGTACGCCAATCAGATGGTGAAACTGTTTACTTTCCTTCAAACCTAATTGAAAACTTATTCTTAAGTAACGGTATGAGTGCAGGTAACAACTTGTTTGAAGCACAAGTACAATGTTTATCTGAAATTTTCGAACGCGCCGTTAAAAGACAAATCATAGAACAAGAAATTGTTTTACCAGATGTGCCAAAAGAAGTGCTAGAGAAGTACCCAAGCATTTTAGCGGGTATTGAAGGTTTAGAAGCACAAGGCTTCCCGGTAGTCATTAAAGATGCTTCATTGGGCGGTCAATTTCCAGTAATGTGTGTAACGCTGATGAACCCAAAAACCGGCGGTGTATTTGCCTCATTTGGTGCGCATCCAAGTTTTGAAGTTGCCCTTGAACGCAGCTTAACTGAGTTGCTACAAGGTCGCAGTTTTGAAGGTTTAAACGATGTGCCTAAACCAACCTTTAACAGCATGGCGATAACAGAGCCAGAAAATTTTGTTGAGCACTTTGTTGATTCAACTGGCGTAATCTCTTGGCGTTTCTTTAGTAGCGATTTTGATTATGAATTTTGTGAATGGGATTTCTCTGGCACTAACGAAGAAGAAAATAATGGCTTAATGGCCATATTAGAAGAACTTGATAAAGAAGTGTATATCGCCGTATTTGACCAACTTGGCGCTACCGCTTGTCGTATTCTGGTGCCAGATTATTCTGAAGTCTATCCGGTTGAAGATCTTATTTGGGATAACACCAATAAAGCATTAGATTATCGCCAAGATATTTTAAATATCCAGTCATTAAACGATGATGAATTAGAAAGCTTAGTGGAGCGTTTAGAAGATTCTCAGCAAGATAACTACATTGATATCAGAACCTTAATTGGTATTGAGTTTGACGAAAATACGGTATCTGGACAATTAACCATTCTTGAGCTAAAAATTCTTATTTACTTAGCCCTTGGTGCGCTTGAAGAAGCAGCTGAATTAGTCGGAGAATTCTTACAATACAACGATAATACAGTAGAGCGTGGCTTATTCTATCAAGCGGTAAATGCCGTACTTGAAATTGCTTTAGATGAAGAGCTAGAACTTGAACACTACACCCATAGCTTCAACAGGATGTTTGGTGAAGAAAATATGAATAATGTTATTGGCTCGGTCACTGGTGAAGTAAGGTTCTTTGGTTTAACCGAAACTAATATGCAACTAGAGGGCTTAGATAAGCATTTAAGATTGATTGAAAGTTACAAAAAACTGCATCACGCTCGTGCTGTTATTGCTGCGCAATCAAAAGGCTAGTTACTTTTATAAATGATTATTGGCAGTTTATATACTGCCAATTTTTATCTTTTACTAACGTTTTATATATCTATATAAAACGCTCGAAGCTAGATTTTATCAATAGAAAAATCATATCAATAATTAATATACGGTAATATTCGTTAAATTCAGCTTTGGCGGTTATACTGTAAATGCAAAGTTTTGCGAACAACTAAATATAAGTAAATTAAAGAGAATATTATGAGTAAAGGTACAGTAAAGTGGTTTAATGCCGATAAAGGTTTCGGATTCATTACACCAGAAGATGGCGGAACAGATCTTTTTGTTCACCATTCAGAAATTCAAAGTGGTGGAAACTACGCAACTTTAGATGACGGCCAAGCGGTTGAATTTGAAGTTGGCCAAGGTCAAAAAGGACCTTGTGCAACTAAAGTTGTTGCTGTTTAGTACTAAACACAGAACAAATATATCAAACGGGACTTTGCTAATCGCTTAGTCCCGTTTCACATTCTAGCCCTCTATTTTATTGTTAAGCTAATCCCACTTGCTTAAAAACCTAAATATTACATAGCTCTATCTGCTTGCTATGTTCACCAACACCGTGAATACTAATACATCAATTGGCTAAATTAATGCCGAGTGATTAATCGATATAATACGTTTGCCTGTCCATGGAGAAATTGATGAAAGTTAGTATTATCATAACGTCACTATTGATGTTAATTGGCTGCAGTGTGCAATCTGAAGTTGATGCTACAGATACACCCCTCATCGTAAATGATAAAGCTAAATCGGCTATTACTAAATCAGTTTGGAATCATGGCTCAGCAGACTGCGACACAAACCAGCAACCAACATATGATATCTACCAACATAATGTAAATAGTTACATACTGCGCCAAAATAAATGCTTAAATTTTGAAGCGCCATTTATCTATGTTTTAGTGGGTGTACAAACTATCTTGGTGTTAGACACTGGTGCATTAGAGGAGCCAGAGTTTTCTTTGTACTCCGCAATAGAGGATATGTTGGGGCAGGAACTTTTAGAGCAGAAACAACTGCTTGTTGCTCATACCCATGGGCACAGTGATCACCATCAAGGCGATGCGTCTTTTGACGGCCATTCTAATGTCACCCTAATTCACCCATCACTCGGTGCCGTTAGAAAATATTTTAACTTCGACAATTGGCCTAATGATCAGCAAACAATAGATCTAGGTAAGCGTAAATTAACTATTATTCCAACCCCTGGACATCATGAGCAAGCCATCACTATTTATGATCAGCAAACCAAATGGTTAATGACTGGAGATACCTTGTATCCTGGTTATGTTTACGTTAAAGATTGGCAAGCGTATCGACAAAGTATTGCGCGATTAGCAAAGTTTGCTAATACCAATGAAGTAACTGCAATAATGGGCACTCATATTGAATCAAAAAATGAATCAATGTCGCTTTATCCGGTTGGCACCACATATCAACCTAATGAAGCTAAGCTTGATTTAAATGTGCAATATTTACATCAACTGAATGCAAAGTTAAAAGCAATGGATGAGCCGAAAGAAATTAAATTTGATAAATTTATGATAAAACCTTTAAGTGTTTTTCAACAGATGCTAAGTACTGTTGCTGGTTGGTTTAGCGATTAGCTTGTTTATGTAAGTGAACCAATGCAATGCTACGCTTACTCAAATATATTGGGGTGCTCTGTCGTGATAACACTAAATATCGGTAAAAAGCTAAAATAACCTGCTTACCTTTAAAAAAAAAGCAGCTTCACTAGAAGCTGCTTTAATACTCTACTTATTCATGATGCATGTATTATTCAACAGTAACTGATTTTGCCAAGTTACGAGGTTGGTCAACATCAGTACCTTTTATAATAGCTACATAATATGAAAGTAGTTGCAGTGGTAAGGTATAAACGATAGGAGCAATAGAGTCTTCACAATGTGGTACGTTGATTACTTTCATTGTATCGTCTGACTCAAAGTGTGCGTCTTTATCGGCAAATACATACATTAAACCACCACGAGCACGTACTTCTTCAACGTTCGATTTTAACTTCTCAATTAAGTCGTTACGAGGCGCTACTACAATTACTGGCATGTCTGCATCAATAAGCGCTAAAGGACCATGTTTTAATTCACCTGCTGCGTAAGCTTCGGCGTGAATGTATGAGATCTCTTTAAGCTTTAATGCACCTTCCATCGCGATAGGGTATTGGTCACCTCTACCTAAGAATAATGAATGATGTTTATCAGCGAAATCTTCAGCTAACTGCTCAATTTCGCCAGCTAGGGTTAATACTTCTTCTAGTTTATTTGGTAAGCCCATTAAAGCTGATACAAGCGTTTCTTGCTCGCTGTCAGATAATGTTTTGTGCTGACCAATAGCAATGGTCATCATCATTAAACCAACTAGCTGAGTGGTGAAAGCTTTAGTTGAGGCAACGCCAATTTCAGCTCCCGCTTTAGTCATGAACCCTAGGTCTGATTCACGTACAAGTGATGAGCCTGGTACATTACAAATGCTTAAGCTTGCTCGGTAACCTAAGTCTTTAGCTAGGCGCAGAGCTGCTAATGTATCTGCAGTTTCCCCCGATTGTGAAATAGTAACAATTAAAGCGTTTTTAGGTACGAATGATTTTCGGTATCTAAACTCACTGGCGATTTCAATATTACAGCTAACCCCTGCGTATTGTTCTAACCAATAACGAGCCACCATACCTGAGTGATATGAGGTACCACAGGCAATAATTTGTACGTGTTCAATTTCTTTGAAAATATCATCGGCACTTAAACCGGTAGCATTTACACCAAACGCGTCACTAGCAATTTTACCATTTTCAAATCGACCTTCTAGAGTATTACGAATTGCTGTTGGTTGCTCATAAGTTTCTTTAAGCATGTAATGACGGTATTCGCCTTTATCACCTGCATCATGGCTTACATTAGCTTCAGTTATTTCACGTTCGACGCTGTTGCCATCCGTATCGAAGATGTTTACTTCAAAACGAGTTATTTCAGCAACATCACCTTCTTCTAAATAAGAAAATTTACGGGTTACTGGCAATAATGCCATCATATCGGAAGCGAGGAAGTTTTCACCTAAACCATAACCAATAACCAGAGGGCTACCAGAGCGTGCAACGACGACTCGGTCTTTATCGGTTGAGTCCATAATTACTGTGCCATAAGCACCTTCAAACTGTTTTGCCGACTTCTGCACCGCTTCAAGTAAGGTGTTAGATGTTTTTAATTCGTGGTGAACAAGGTGAGCGATAACTTCAGTATCTGTTTCTGAAACGAATACATAACCTAAGTCTTTTAATTTAACTTTTAATTCTTTGTGATTCTCGATAATGCCATTATGTACCACAGCAATATTAGTGCCTGATACATGCGGGTGGGCATTGTTTTCTGAAGGTACACCGTGAGTGGCCCAACGTGTGTGAGCAATACCTGTACCACCAGCTGTTGGCGTTAAAGTTAACGCATCGGCAAGCTCTTGTACTTTACCTAGGCGGCGCACTCGATTTAAATTACTGTCGTTATCGATAACAGCAACACCTGAAGAATCGTAACCACGGTATTCTAAACGACGTAAACCTTCTACTAAGATGTCAGCGACATCACGTTGAGCAACTGCTCCAACTATTCCGCACATAAATATAACCTTTTCTAATTGTTAATTTTAACTGTTCGTTATTAATTTTAACTGTTCGTTATTAATTTTAATTTAGTTGAGCACAAATCAATTTAATGCCCATACCTTTAATCTTATTTTGTATATTTACCGATAACTTGTTATCAGTAATTAAAGTATCTATTTGCTGCCAAGGCAATTCTAAATTAGGGATTTTTCTTGAAAACTTATCGGATTCAACCACAACGATCACTTCGCGTGCTACCTCAGCCATCACTTGCGATAAGCCAATCAACTCGTTGAAGGTTGTCGTGCCGCGGTTAATATCAATGCCATCGGCGCCAATAAATAACTGATCAAAATCGTATGATCGTAATACCAGCTCGGCAACTTTACCTTGGAACGCCTCTGAATTTGCATCCCAAGTTCCGCCTGTCATTAATAGTGTAGGCTCGTTTTCTAATTCTTGCAGACCATTGGCAATAGACAATGAATTTGTCATGACCACCAGGCCTCGTTTTTGGTTAAGCTCAGGGATCATGGCGGCTGTTGTACGGCCACTATCGACAATAATGCGATTATGATCGCGAACGTGTCTTGCAGCTTCTTTGGCAATAGCTAATTTTTGCACTGACACTTTGTCTGTAACATCGGTATTGACGATTTCTTGTGGTAATGGAATTGCACCACCATAACGACGTAATAATAATCCGCTTTTCTCTAAGGCAGATAAGTCTTTCCGTATAGTAACTTCTGATGTTTCAAACTGAATAGCTAACTGGTCGACACTAACTTGCCCTGTTTCACTTAACTGGCTAAGGATATTGTGACGACGTTGTTGTGTATTTCTTTTTGACATAAGTTTCAGTGCTTATCTTTAAGTTTCAATGCTAAAGGATTAGCTTTCGTTTCGAAAGATGCGTGATTAAAACAAAACTTTGCCTATAATGCAAATATTAACTTTGCCAGCAAGTTCACAAAATGTTAAATTGGCGCATAAATTTGTATATACAACTTGTGTTTAAAAACCGATAAAATAGGGTTTAGAAAACATTAGTTACTTAAAGGCAGTTAATGAGCAACTCTACTTATACGTTAATTCAAGGCCGGATCCCGTTATTAATCAGCATGCCGCATAATGGTGAAGAGATCCCGGAAGATATTAAAGCAAAAATGACCCCGACAGGCTTGTCTGTACAAGATACCGATTGGTATATGGATAAACTGTACGCTTTTGCCATTGATCTTGGCGCATACATATTGATGCCAAAATATAGCCGTTATGTCATTGACTTAAA
Source organism: Thalassotalea sp. (assembly GCA_029237915.1). Classification (GTDB taxonomy): domain Bacteria; phylum Pseudomonadota; class Gammaproteobacteria; order Enterobacterales; family Alteromonadaceae; genus Thalassotalea_A. The sequence continues at coordinate 104,530 of JAQWHD010000065.1, forward strand.
TAGAGATCCAACTGGAATCAACTTATATCCAGGTAGTGATACTACAGAGCTTTGCCCAACCACAAGTTTTGAGTCAAAACCGCTTTATTTAGCTGAGCAATTGCCCGATCAAGCTGAAAACGAACGCCGCGTGAAACTTTATTGGCAGCCTTATCATGATGCGATTGCTGCAACATTAGATGGTATGCAACAAGAGTTCGGCAAGGCGGTAATGCTTGAAGCTCATTCTATCGCCTCAATCGTGCCGAGATTCTTTGCTGGCCAATTACCTGATTTTAATTTTGGTACTAATAATGGCGTAAGTTGCGATGAGTCTCTTGTTCAAGCAATTGAAGCCGTTGATTACTCACCTTTTAGCCAAGTAACTAATGGCCGTTTTAAAGGTGGTTATATTACCCGAGCTTATGCTGATTTAGAGCGTAATATTCATACGCTACAATTAGAGCTTTCACAGCGTACTTATATGAATGAAGACACTTTAGAATATGCCGATGAGAAGGCTGAGCAGGTGATACCTAAATTACAAAACTTAGTGCATGCTATAGCACATTTTGCTCAATCATAAGTCCAACTAAAAATTAAAGTGTGCAGTTAAATACATAAGAGAAAAAATAGTAAAGTTAATATGATGATGAAATTATTTGCAAAAAATATCCTGCTGGCGACAGGCTGGCAGCAAGATAAAACCTTACATATTGTCGATGGTGTTATTAAAAACATTACCGATGGCCAAGACGGTGATGCCTACGTAGCAAAGGGGAGTGTGATCCCTGGCATGATTAACTGCCATTCGCATGCTTTTCAACGTGGTTTTGCTGGTTTTTCAGAGCAAGGCAGCGAAAGCCAAGATAGTTTTTGGACTTGGCGCAAAATTATGTATCAGTTTTTAGATAATATTACTGTTGAGCAAGCACAAATCATTGCTCAGCAACTTTATATTGAAATGTTACAAGCGGGTTATACCCGAGTCGCTGAGTTTCATTATTTACATCATGATAAAGATGGTGGAAATCATCAACAGCTCGCGCAAATGGCTAGTGCAATATTTAATGCCGCTAAACACTCTGGCATAGGCTTAACTATGTTACCTGTGATGTATCGATTTAGTGGTTTTGGGCCTGAGCAGCCTAACGCCGGGCAAAAGCGCTTTATTAATTCGATTGCACAGTTCAATCAATTGGTTAGTGATTGCCATGCGCTATCTACAGAGCAAGAAAATAGTAATGTTGGCATTGCCCCGCATTCATTGCGCGCTGTTGATAAAGAGTCGCTGCTTGCTGCCGTAGAGCATGTACGCAGTTTAGATGCGAAAGCGCCTATTCATATCCACATTAGTGAACAGCAAAAAGAAGTCGATGATTGCCTTGAACACTACGGCAAGCGCCCGGTGCAATGGTTATTAGAAAACGCCAACTTAGATGAAAACTGGTGTTTAATTCATGCTACTCATATTGATGAAGATGAAATCGCAGGTATTATTGCCAGTAAAGCCGTTGCTGGTATTTGCCCAACCACAGAAGCTAATTTGGGCGATGGTATATTCCCTACCACAGAATTTATGGCGCAAGGTGGTAAAGTTGCCATTGGCTCTGATAGTCATATAAGCGTGTCAGCGATAGAAGAGTTAAGATTATTAGAATATGCCCAGCGTTTGATTAAACAACAACGTGCTATTTTAGCAACTAGTGCGACTTTGTCTGTGGGACAAAACTTATGGCAGCACACTGCCAATGCCGGCGCGTTAACGACTAATTCTAATACAGGTGAATTAGCGATAGGCAAGCAGGCGGATTTATTAGTGTTAGATGAAAGCAAAACTCGTTTATTTGCTAACGATAATAAGTTTTTACTCGACAGTGTGATGTTTGCGAGTCAAAGTAATCCGATAAAAGATGTAATGGTAAATGGTCACTGGGTGGTAAGTGATTATAAACACGCTGAGCAAGAAACTGTGGCGGATAAATTTGCAAAAGTGTTAAAACAATTAGCGGATAATAAATAAAAGTAATAAAACATAAAGGGCATTTCTAATGCCCTTTATAGTAACTAGAGCAAAGTTTATAAGATTCGATATTGCTCTAGAGCAGAACAGACTGACTGTAAATGATCTCTACTCAAGCGGTCGTTATTTTTCTCGGTCACACAATACGATTTATGGAATTCACGTAAGCTCTCTCGTGATTCAGCTAAACTCTTTACATAAGCTACTTCGTTTTTTGAAAACGTTTTAAAATCCTGCTGTAAAACCGATATTAATTTTGATGGTGCAACTCTAGCATTGGTATCTGAAATATCGGCAAACTTGGTTTGTGCAGCTTCTTTCGATGAGTTGTACCAATTGGTTAACTCCTCGTTAGGGTAGTAATGCAAATAAACAGCTGCCGCAACAATGATAATCAGTATTTTTTTGAACATGTTTTTAATAGCCAGTTGTTTTTAAGTTGATTTAACATTAATGATAACCAATTTATGCACAAATTATGAAAATAATTACAAAAACTTAATTCAAATCATCTTTTTAGTCGAGCTTATGGTTATAATCAAAGTATAAAAATACTTAAATTTGTTATTTTGGAAAGATCATGGTCGACAATAAACCTAAACCAAAGCATACGCAAACAATACCCGTTAAGAACATCAAGATTCATAAACCTAAAGGTTCTGGGGTAGAAGAATATAAACCTCGCGATCAAATTTATGTGCGTAAAGTAAAAGGTTTCTTTCAAAGTCTTCGTCGTAAAATGAACTTTGTTTTCCTTGCCGGTTTTGCGTTGCTTCCTTGGCTTAACTTTAATGGCCAACAAGCGGTTCTATTTGATCTGGCTGAACAACGTTTTAGTATTTTTGGCTTAACATTATGGCCACAAGATTTAACCTTACTTGCGTGGATTTCGATAATCGCGGCTTTCTTGCTGTTTTTTGTTACTACTTTCCTTGGCCGAGTATGGTGTGGCTATATGTGCCCGCAAACTGTCTGGACCTTTATTTTTATTTGGTTTGAAGAAAAGCTTGAAGGTACATCTAATCAGCGTAAACGACTAGATAAACAACCTTTAGACTTTAATAAGTTTTGGCGTAAAGCTGCTAAACATAGCTGCTGGTTAATTTTTTCAACATTAACCGCTCTTACATTCATCGGTTATTTTGTGCCGATGCGAGAGTTAACGCTAGATTTCTTCACCTTTAACGCCTCAATTGCAGCAACCGCCTGGATTTTCTTCTTTGCTTTTTGTACTTACGGAAATGCTGGCTGGATGCGTGAAATCATGTGTTTACATATGTGCCCTTATGCACGTTTTCAATCAGCAATGTTTGACCAAGATACGTTAACTGTTTCATACGATGCTAAACGAGGAGAAGACCGCGGACGCCGTTCTCGTAAAGCAGACCCGAAAGAGTTAGGTTTAGGCGATTGTATTGATTGTTCTTTATGTGTTGATGTTTGCCCAACCGGTATTGATATCCGTAACGGCTTACAATATGAGTGTATAAATTGTGGTGCCTGTGTTGATGCATGTGATGATGTAATGGACAAAATGGGGTATAGAAAAGGATTAATTCGTCATACCACTGAAACCGCGCTTAAAGGTAAAACTGTACACATATTACGTCCTAAACTGTTTATGTACGCATTCGTATTAATACTTATGTGTGGTTTCTTTATTACCGATTTAGCCACGCGTGTGCCATTGCAACTAGATATTATTCGCGACCGAAATACTTTGGCGCGTGAAAACATTGAAGGTATGGTGGAAAATGTTTATACCTTGAAAATATTAAATAAATCACAAAATACTGCGACTTATAAAATACATGTTGAAGGCTTAAAAGATTATACTTGGCAAGGTAAACAAGAAATCACTGTTGATGGTGCGCAAATATCTACTTTAGCTATTAGTATTGCCGTTGACCCTTATGATATAGAGAAGTATATGAATGATATTTCGTTTGTAATTCAGCAAATTGAGCCAATGGATAATGACGTTATCTTAAAGCAAAGTAGTGTTTTCTTTAATAAACGCTAATGACGGACTTTAGCTTTGCGAGCCTATCGCCAGAAACCATTATTGATGGTTTAGAAAGCGCAGGATTTTCGGTTGCCAGTGGCTTATTGGCTTTGAATAGTTACGAAAACCGAGTTTATCAATTTCATGACGATGACAATATCAAATTTGTCACTAAGTTCTACCGACCAAATCGTTGGAGCATAGCGCAAATACAAGAAGAACATGATTTTGCACTTGAGTTAGATGAACAAGAGCTACCTTTAGTTGCACCGCTAGTGCGTGATGGGCAAAGTATTTTTCATCATAAAGGCTTTGTCTTTGCTGTATTTCCATGTCGTGGTGGTAGAACCTTTGAAGTGGACAACCTCGACCATTTAGAGTGGATGGGGCGCTTTATCGGCCGAATTCACGCGGTAGCGAATAAAACACCATTTATCCATCGCCCCGCTATAAATACTGATGAATATCTTTATCAAGCCAGGGATATTTTAGTTAATACCCCTGATATGGTCACTAAAGGCTTACAACTACCATTTTTTACTGTGCTGGATCAGGTTATCGAATTAGCCGCAGGGCAGTATAAACCGCAAAAACAAATCCGCCTACATGGTGATTGCCACGCAGGTAATATTCTGTGGACAGATGCTGGGCCACACTTCGTCGATCTTGATGATTGTCGCACTGGTCCTGCCATTCAAGATCTTTGGATGATGCTCTCAGGTGACCGACAACAACAATTGTTACAATTAGATACCCTATTAATGGGCTATGAAGAGTTCTTTTCATTTGAACATAGTGAGCTAAGACTGATAGAATCATTACGTTCGATGAGATTAATTAATTATATGGCGTGGTTAACTAAGCGTTGGCAAGATCCTGCTTTTCCTCGTAACTTCCCTTGGTTTAACACCGAGAAATATTGGGAACAGCAAATATTAATGCTTAAAGAGCAATTTGCAATTTTACAAGAACCCGCGTTAAGCTTAACGCCACAATAAAAAATACAATTTAAGTATAAACTTAAAATTAGTAAGGATTTAAACACTAATGAAAAAATTTATTAGCATGATTTTTGTAGCGCTAATGCTACCACTTGCAGCAAATGCTGCGAATTACCAAGAAGGTAAGCACTACACTGTTGTAAGTGATACGGTTACTGCCAAGCCTGAAGTTCGTGAGTTCTTCTCTTTTTACTGCCCGCATTGTTTAAAGTTTGAACCGTTCATGAAAGATTTAGCGAAATCTTTACCTGCTGGCGCTACCTTTGAAAAAAATCATGTAGATTTTTTACGTGCTGCTAGCCCACAAGTTCAATTTCAAATCACTCAAGCATTAGTTGTTGCTGAGCAATTGCCACAAAAAGAACAATTAGTTGCTGCCCTATTTGATGCTATCCAAGTACAACGTTTACCATTAGCGACAATCGCTGACTTACGTAAGTTATTCGAAAAAAATGGCGTTGATGGCGACCAGTTTGAGAAACTAATGAAAAGCTTTGGTGTTAACTCTAAAGCCAAGCAAATGAAGAAAATTCAAGACGAAATGAGCCGTAAAGGTGCATTAACAGGTGTTCCAACAATTATCGTTAACGGTAAGTACAAAGTTGAAGCGAAAAACCTAAGTCGTTCAGATTTCTTAAACGATTATAAAAATGTAGTTTTATACTTACTTACTTTAAAGTAAAACTAAAACTGCAATAAACAGGCGCTCATTGAGCGCCTTTTTTTATGGGTGTTAATCTATATTTGTGTGCATAAACCAATGGTCGATTTTTAAATGTGCTCTAAAATACAATTTAAGAGTGAACTACAAAAGGAAATTTTCTTGCTTCTAACTATAATAAGGTGAAAATTATTTTTAGATGGTGACAATCATGAACATAACATCGATAGCGTTAATTGCTGAAATTGTAGGGGGCTTTGCTGTGCTGTTTACTCTAATTTATTTGATTTTTGAATTAAAAGAGAATACTCGAACCTTAAAGGCTAAGGCAACAACAGCAAGCATTATCGGCTGGTCTGATTGGAATTACACTATGAGTCAACATAAAGACAAGAAAATATTCACCAAAAGTTTGGATCATAATAGGGTGTGGGATGATTTTTCATTAGAAGATAAAAGTAGTCTAGATTATCTGGGAAGATGCATTGTACAAAGGTTTATGGCGTCTTTTTTCCAATTCCAAGTTGGTATTATGGATGAAGAGTCGTGGCGACAACAAATTACCTATTGTCATAGTTTTTTATCTATCCCCGTATGGAAGGTATGGTGGGAAGGAGAGAGTAGCCAGCCGATTTATAACAATCTATTTATTGAAACGGTAAATTCAGCTCATAAGGTTAAATTAACTATAGGAGGGCAATTCCAAAAGTGATTATTTTGTAAGTCTTGCCAAATGTTCGAATCAATAGCGAGCTAAATTTAACCTGTAATTAGTTACAGGTTATCAATAGTTACTGTTATCTTGATGCTTACTTACGAAAATTAGTGTAGATAATGAACCGCCCAACTAAAAACTAAACGACGAATGAATTGACTACTTAGTGATAAGCCTTGCTCCAAAGTAATATGGTAAGTAATTTTAATATGGAAACGATTAACTATTAAGTTCAGCCTTATAGCGGCGATACAATCGGTAGCTCATAAGTGTTGCGATAACACTTAATACCGCACTTGCACCTATCTGCCAATACGACATCAATTGAATGCCACTGCCGGCCATGGCAAATATAGCCATTTGCGGAAAGTAGCCTAAATACGATGCAAATATAAACTTCTTCGCATCAATAGCACCAACACCGGAACATAGATTTAATAAAAAGTTATTACCGGCAGGGATAAGGCGAATGATAAAGGTTTTTTCAAAGGTATCTTTTTGTAAGAAACGGTTAAATATAACCACTTTGTCTGTAAAACGGTGTAAGACCAGAGGCCTAAGAATGAATCGTGCGGTGTAAAATGTGATAGTACAACCTACGGCAGCAGCAAATGTGGCAATTAGCGTACCTTGAGCTGTACCGAACGCATAGCCTGCAGCAAAGGCGGCCATTTGTCTTGGCATGCCACAACTTATGGCTAGAGCGATAATAGCAATAAAGTAGATATAGCCCTTCGCGCCATTATTTCGGATGGTGTTTTCAATCCAGGCTTTATCGAATTTCTCAAACACCCCAGAGAAATGAAAAATAGCTGCAATTAAACCACTTACGATCAAAAAAAATAAAATAAATTTAATTTGTGGCCAGTGTTTTTTAACTGAAGTTAGCATAGTGGGGCTAGGTTTTAGGCGGGCAAATAATCACTTTCTTTGCTTCGATAAATTGCTTGTTCTTTTGGGTACTGATGTAACTAACGCTGCCCTCAATCAGTACTTGTTGGCCTACCGCAGCTTTACTAGCAAAGTATTCTGCACTCTTGCCCCAAAGATGAACTAGACGCTCGATTTTTTGGCCTTTAAAGTTGTGATCAGCTTCACTAAAGCCTGGCTCGTTTATGGTCACCAAAAACTCAGCTAAGCTAATGTTATTTTCTGTTTTAACTAACTTCACTTCGGACATTAAAGTAGCGTTACACACCGCTTGGTTAATGCCGATATGAATGCCTTTACCTAATACAGATAAACACTCTACTTGAACAAAATCCTTGCCTGTTCTTTTACTGGTGGCTAAAGCGCCATGTAACATTAACAGCTGCCCTTTTTCGGCAAATAAGAAGTGCTCTTCAACATGATGCCCTTCAAGATGACAGTGGTGATAACTGGTCCAGTCTTTAAATGAATTGGTCTTTTTATCAAACCATGAATGATTAGTAGCAACCACAAATTCAGCAATAGGCACAACAGGGTTTGCACGATAACGAACCTCTGGTTTAGCAACTAAATTGCCGGCCAATATTATATGGCATTGCTGTTTACTTTCTTTCGGAGCTGGTACTTTTCGAGTCGTTTCGGTCATGGTCTATCTAAATAAATACTAATTACTCAATATAATAGGAAACTTAACCGTTTATTTAAACAAATAGTTTTGAAAACTTAGCTTAACTATCAATAAAGTTAGATGTAGTGTTCTGGAAATTATAAGGATGAACGATTAAAGGTTTCTTTGTCGGGTTTTTGGCAGAGGTCACGATTAGTTGATGCGAAGTTAAAGAAATCGCGGTTGCCTTGCTTATCGGTGCCGCTTTTTGTAGTGGCTAAGTAAATCTGGCCACATTTTATATTTAAGCCAGTATCTTTTCTCTGACTCATTTGGCGGTAAACCAGCATTATACTGAAGTGGCCCACCCGACAGGAGTCGAACCTGTGACCTCGCCCTCCGGAGGGGCGCGCTCTATCCAGCTGAGCTACGGGTGGTGTATAAGACGCCATTTTATACTTAGCCAAGCAAGAGTCAACTAATGAACGCGTTATATTGATTAACTGCGGTATTATTAAGCATTTATTTTGCTGTTAATTATGGTTTATAAAGCACAAAGTTAATATTTTCTACTATGCTTAATAAGCGATTGATTTAATAATAATAACTTGAGCTTAAGCATGGAAACACTCGGTTTGATTGGCTATGGCATTGCAGCTGTTGCCTACCTACTTTTTTTACTATTACTGTTAGCGGCAAAGCAAAAAGTATTTGCTAGTCAGTTAATGGTCTTTGCTTGTTGCATTACTCTACTCGCCTGCATTTTATCTGCTTTGCAGATTTACCACTCCTTAGCGTTACAAATGTCTATTGTTTTTGAAGCAATAAAAACTGCCGCTTGGTCTGTGCTATTAATTAGTCTTAACTCTGGCGTGCAATCATTTTCACAGCTGTTAAAAAATCCAGAGATTAAAAAATATTTCTCTATATGTTTAGTGTGTGTTGTTTTGACAGTTTTATCTGTTTTACTGTTTGCTCAATATACAGGGCTATTTATAGCTTTGTTAGCACTGAATTTATGGGCATTAGTTTTATTAGAGCAGCTCTATAGAAATCATAAGAAGCAACTGAAATGGGCAATTTGGCCGCTGCTTTCAGGGCTAGGTGTGAGTTTTATTTTTGACTTTATCATGTTTGCTCAAGGTGCTTTACTGACTCGTTTAGATTTTGACTTTTGGTATGTGCGTGGCTTTATAGCTTTGTTAGCATTGCCGTTTATTGTGCTTGGCTCCAAACGCTTAAAGAATGTTAGCCCTGATTTGTTTATCTCTAGAGATGTTATTTTTTATAGTAGTATGTTGGTGCTTAGTGGTGCTTATTTATTGTTATTAGCGCTGTCTGGTTATGTCATTCGTTTTATCGGCGGGCAATGGAGCGATATTTTCAGTATCTTCTTTATGGTTTTCGGTGGCGTAGTTTTATTCACCTTATTGATCAGCACAACATTTCGCAGCAAAATCAAAGTATTTATAACCAAACATTTTTTCGCTAACCGATACGACTACCGGGTGGAATGGCTAAGGTTAATTTCTGAAATTGAAACGGCAAACTCAGCTAATGAGTTCGCTAACGCTTGTAAGGCTATGGCAAATTGTTTAGGTGTTCATTATTGTGGTTTTGTTGGTGTTAAAAATTACATTGTTGGTATTCAACATCAGGGGGAACTTAACCTAACAGATGAAGTATTAACAGACTTAAGTTTAGTTAACGAATATTGCCAAACGAATCAATGGATCATTGATGTTAGAGAGTTAAATTCTAACCCCGATGCTTATCCTGAGCTTCATATTAACTCGCAGCACTTAATTAAAAACCACATAGAAATTATCATTCCTACCTATAATCAAAAACAACTATTAGGTTATTTTGTGCTGCCAGGTCCAAAAGACAACCCGAAACTAAATTGGGAGAATAGGGATTATTTATTTGCTGTGTCTAAACAGCTTGGCAATTATTTATCGCTGCACCAAGCACAAAATAAATTAGCACAAAACCAACAATTTTTAGCATTTCATCAAATGTCTTCGTTTGTGTTACACGACCTTAAAAATATTCAGTCACAGCTATCTTTACTCTGCAAAAATGCACAACAGCACAAAGATAATCCTGAGTTCATCGATGATGCTTTCAGTACGATTGCAACGGCAACAACTCGTCTTGATAAGGTGGTTAATCAGTTAAAAGTTAAGGCAAAGGATCAACAAGATAATTCGTTACATTCAAATAAAACACAGCCAATAAAAATTGAGTTAGTTAATCTTTTAGAGTTGCTGACTGCTGTAGTTACATTATGTAATCAAAAACATCCACAAGTAAGCGTATATTGCGCAAATGATCTATCCTTAACTATTAATAAAGAACAATTATCTAACGTACTAATACACCTTGTTGAAAATGCTCAAGAAGCTTGTTTCGATAGTGGCTTGGTAGAGGTTAATGTTAGTCAGATAGCTAAGTATGTACTTATTGAAATAAAAGATACTGGTTGTGGCATGGATGCAGAGTTTATTGCCACACAATTATTTCAACCATTTAGGACGACTAAGGGCAATTCAGGAATGGGTATTGGAGTATTTGAAGCAAAGCAATTTGTTGAAGACAATAATGGCGTGATTAAAGTGGAAAGTACAGTAGGGCAAGGCTCTAGCTTTACTGTGCAATTACCCGTTGCTACTGAGCAATCAAAGGAAGTAGAGTAAATGGATAAATTACTGATAGTCGATGATGATTTAGGTATTCAAAAGCAACTTAAATGGAGTTTATCTAATTATGATGTTGTATTTGCAGGGGATAGACCCGAGGCGATAACAGCACTTAGGCTGCATGAACCTAAAGTAGTTTTACTTGATTTAGGACTTCCCCCGGATGCCGATAATGCCAGCGAAGGTTTAAAAGCTTTACAACAAATTCAGACTCTTTTGCCTTTTACTAAAGTGATTGTGGTTACTGGTAATGATGACCACCAAGTTGCATTAGATGCTATTAATATGGGCGCTTATGATTTCTACCAAAAGCCAATCGATGCGGATGTGATCAATGTTATCGTGGCTAGAGCCTTTAATTTAGCCACAATTGAAATAGAAAATCGGGAAATACGAGAGCTAGGTGGAATTGATTCCGGCATCATTGGTAATAGTGCGGTGATGGACAAGTTACGCAATATAGTTAAGCGCATCGCTCCAACTGAAATTACTGCTTTGTTGTTAGGGGATAGTGGTACCGGTAAAGAGGTTATTGCAAATGCCATTCATCAGCAAAGTAATCGTGCTAAAAAACCATTTATTGCCATAAATTGTGCTTCTATCCCAGAAAACTTATTAGAAAGCGAGCTGTTCGGTTTTGAAAAAGGCGCATTCACAGGAGCGCATAAAGCGACTAAAGGCAAAATAGAGATGGCACAAGGCGGTAGTCTATTTCTTGATGAAATTGGCGATATGCCCTTTAATTTACAAGCAAAGCTATTACGCTTTCTGCAAGAGCGAGTGATTGAAAGGATCGGTGGTAGACAAGAAATTTCCGTCGATGTTCGGGTTATCTGTGCTACTAACCAAGACTTAGAAATGATGGTTAATGACAAGACCTTTAGGGAAGACTTATATTACCGTATTAGTGAAATTGTACTTCCAATTGCACCATTAAAAGATCGAGATTTAGATGTATTAATTTTAGCGCGGTATTTTCTTTTACAATATGCTCAAGATTACCAAGCGAAAGTTAAGGGTTTTAGTGATTGTGCTATTAGTGCCCTTAAAAACCATCCATGGCCAGGTAATATTAGGGAATTACAAAATAAGATAAAATCAGCCACTATTATGGCGAGTAGTGCCCAGATCACTGCCGACGACTTAGGTTTTATCGCTGATGAAGGGAAAGTCGACTTGGAATTGAATTTACGAGTGGTGAGAGAGCGAGCTGAATCAAAAGCAATCGAACAAGCATTCGCTTTAGCACATGGTAATATGAGTAAAACGGCTGAAATGCTAGGTGTAACTAGACCTACACTGTATGGTTTGGTAGATAAACACCACATAAAACTGCAATTAAATGAGCATCAATAGTAAGGGTTGTAATAATCCTATCTAATTTATTGTTCGCCTTCTTTACTGGTAATATCTAGTGAGTCTAATTGCGCCAGTGTTAAGTTCTTCTGCTGTATTAATTTATCTAAATAGCGATTCATTTTAATTTTTTGCTCAATATTTTCTTGTAAAAACTCATCCATACTTTGCATGGTTTTCAATAGCTGATCCCGTTGAGGATCGACTCGGGGTGATGATATATCATTAACAGCTTGATTATTGACGGTTTGATTGTTGCTAGCTTCAGGCTCAAGTGCAGTTTGCTGTAATGGACTACTTAACTCGTCAGCCATTTCATCAATTACGTTTTGCACATCGCTCAATGAAAACTTATGTTGGTCATTTAAAAAACCAGATAATAGTATTCTGTCGACTAATAAATTTATTTTTCTGGGTATACCTAAAGTTATGCTCTCAATTAAGGGGTAGCAATCAGCACTGAAAATGTTGGGCTCAGGCATATTTACTAAAGTTAAGCGGTGGGTGATGTACTGCTCTATTTCTTTTATCGATAGAGGTTTTAAATGACAAGAAGCAATTATTCGTTGTCTAAACTGCTCTAGATCGGGGCTTTGAATTATGGCTTTTAATTCTTCTTGGCCCAATAAAAAACTTTGTAATAGTGGTTTATTATCTTTTTGAAAATTAGATAACATCCGCAACTCTTCGATTGTATCTTTGGGCAAATTTTGTGCTTCATCAACTAATAGTAAGGCACGCTTACCTCGTGAACTTAACTCTATTAACCTAGCTTCAATATTAGCAAGAAGCTCTGATTTTTGCTTATCTTGAACAGGTATAGAAAACTCTTTTGCTATGGTTATCAGCAAATCTAACGGTGATAAATTAGGTACCACAATTTGTATTGCTTCTATATTGGTATCCGCTACATATTCAAGTAAGCTTTGCGCTAGTGTTGTTTTACCAGTGCCAATAGGTCCGGTTATAACGATAAAGCCTTCTCCTTGGTCAAGACCATACTTTAAGTAGGATAAAGCCTGTTTATGCTTGTCTGAGGCAAAGAAAAACTTAGGATCAGGTGTTAGTTGAAAAGGCTTATTGTTTATCCTGTAGTGTTCTTCATACATATTAAAATTCTTTTACTAAAAGTAATGAAAGGCGATTTTCGTCATAGGAATACCCAAAACGGCTTGATGACCTATTTAAGTGTTGTCCGGAATACGTTACTTGTAAAGTTCGATTCAATTGATGTTGCCAATTTAGACTATATATTCGGTAATAATCTTCTTGCTTAGAGGCGGTAACACTATTGTTGTTTAAACTATTGTTATTAAAGCTCAGCTTTAAAGTCATAGAGGTGTTGCGTGAGGTATTACGGATAACCGTAAAACTTGCGGTGTCATAACTATCATAATCTTCAAACTCAAGATTTTCTCTTTTTCGCTTACCTAAGTTCAGCTCAATCGACATACGATTTAATGTTAACTTCGTCGATAGGTTTAATACTTGATTTAAGCTAAAGGTTTCTGACTGTTGTAATTCTAATTCAGAGAATATTCCGGAAAAATCATAGCCACTTAAATCAGTGTCATCGTCTGGTGCAAATAAACAGTTATCAGCATTTTGAGGTTCGCCTGATAAACACCATACATCTTGATAGTTGACACTTGTCAGCTCAAACCGGTCAAATAAATCGAGAGATTCATTATAAGATACTGATGTAGTTAATCGTTTCGTTCTGTGGCTGTAGTTAAACTCATAGGCATCGCCAAAAAAACGTTGGTAATATTTAGCATAAATATTGGTTCGTGCGGAAGGTTGCCATTCAATTGCTGCACTGGTGTAATCTTCTTGTTTATCTGATACTTCGCCGATAGGGTCGGATTCTTCATCGACCTTATTGTAGGCAACATCTAGCACAAAATGCTCGGCGACTAACCATCTAACCCCGACACCAATTGATGAAGTTCCTTGGATCTTTCTATCATTTAAATTACCGCCCACATCTTCATCATAAACACGAATGAATGGGTTGATTTTAGGGTTACTTATGTAACCAATTTTAATTTCAGAACTATAAAATGTGCCATTTCGTGAATCATTTTGATAGTCAGTGTAATTGCCATTAATGTGCCAAAATACATAGCGAGAATTACTGCCGCTTGCGGATAAAAACGAGGCGTTATAACCATCCCTTTCGCCAATATCATCTTGTGCATCATCAAGGATAAAGTTAATTCTAGAATCAATAGAAAAGCTTGAAGATTGTGTGTTGTAGGCCAAACCTAAACTATAATTTTTGTACTCTACGGTATCGCCAGAGACAATGTCAGCGAGTGAATTTTTAGCTGAATTTTGGCTGACATTACTTATTGAGGCTGAGCCTATGAGTGACAAACCATTAATTGGTAGGCTTAATCGGCCATTCGCTTTGAGAGTATTATAATCATCGTCTAGATCATGGTCGTGACTATACCAAGCTTGTGATAACGAGTAATCGATATCAAGCTCAGCCCCAGTTGCTAGATAGTTAATATTTAATCCAGGTGAGAAAATAGTAACTGCACTATTTTCTTCATCTTGGCTGAGCTCAACATTGTCAGTTAACACTTCATCAAAATTGACCCGAGGAGTAACCTGCCAATCACCAGAAATACAAGGAAAAGCAAAAAGGTATAGTAGGATAAATGCAGGTAACTTAGTCCTTACTTTGTTTACCGTATCCGTAACCGTAATACCCATAAATTTCCTTTTGTGAATGAATGGCTTTATTTAATACCAAGCCTTTGGCTAAGTCGTCATGCAATAATGAATTCGCTTGGTTGACATCAATGAGAGATGTTTTATTTTCCTCTACGGCAATTAATGCTTGGCCCATTAATCGAGCTAATACAGGCGTTTCGGTAACTCCTAATAATGGTGGTGTATCAAAGATCACGACTCGGTCTGGATAGCGACTAGAAAGTTCTTCAGCCAACGTCGCCATTTTCTCACTCGCTAATAACTCGTTAGATAAATGATGAGGAATGCCTGCAGGTATCACTTTTAAATTATCAATATTGGTATGATAAATAATGTCTGAAATATTAGTTTTATCACCAAGTAGGTATTCAATTAAACCCGGTTGTGATTTAACCCCAAATTCTTTAAGTACACTCGGTTTTAAGACATCGGCATCAACTAATAACACGGTTTTATCTTGCTCTAATGCAATACTCAACGCTAAGTTAATGGATATATAGGTTTTGCCTTCGTTTGGCCGGGCACTTGTGATCATGATTAAATTAGGGTGGTCTAAGGTTTTTGCCACGGCGCCAAATGCATTGTTAAGTAACTTCCTTTTTATCTGACGAAACTCTTCTTTTAATATCCGATTACCGGCGACTTTTTCAGGCACGATAAAGTCTTTTTCGGCTAAGTGTTTTAGATTGATTTCAATGTAGTTATCGGTTTTAGCTTTTAATTCGACCTGTTGTGCTGCTTCTATCGTTGTAGCTTTAGTTTCAGGCTCTGTGATTGATTGAGCTTCTACTTCTGGCTCATTAGATGAATCTGCCGAATCATTTATGGCTGCTAGCTTTTTCGCTAAGGCTTGCTCAATGGTCGACATAATTAAAATATCCTTTTTAATTGTGGCTGTATTAACTCAGGAGCTAAGAAGTAGCCGATAAAGGCAAATAAAATTAGCAATATCATGAGATTTGATAAATGGAAATGACGAGTTTGTTTTTTATAAATCGCTCGTAAATGCAAATTTTCTGATGCAGCAATAACTCCGAAAATTGGTAAGTTTGTGCTGCGATTTAACTGTGTTGCTGAAATGACTTTAGGATTCAATTGAATCATCAAAATAGCCGCGCCAATACCTGCGCCAACGCCAATGACTAGCACTGCCAAAGATAATAAAATACGATATGGACCTGTGGGGTGCAAAGGTGCGCGTGGTGGGTCAATTACTCTGAATTGGATTTTATCTGAAGTTGCATCCGCTTGCTTTGCCATTGATGCCGTTTCTCTTCGAGAGAGTAACTCTTCAAATTTCTTTTTATTAATATCATAGTCACGATTTAAGCCCACAAGCTCAGCTTCAATTTCTGGCAAAATATGAATTTTGGTATTTAACTCATCCACTTGATTTTGATAATCTTGGCTACGTACACGCAGCGATGCTACTTCACTTTCTAATTGGTTTACTTGAATTTTCATTGCCTGATAAACCTGACTCTTATTGCTTGAATTACCACCACTATCAGGGCTTGTATCGGCATTGCTGTAATAATTTTCAATTTCTTTTCGACGTAGTGATTTTAATTCGCTCAAGCGCCTTGTCATTTCGCGTACATCGGGGTGTTGCTCGGTATAGCTGATCAGTAAGTTATCTAAATTTGCCTGTAAAGAAATAATAGAATCGTCATAAGTGGTAGTAATGGAATCTTGCTCAATGACATTATCTGATATCTGGCTTTTAAGGCTATTTTCTTTAACAAGTTGCGATCTTGCCGAGCTTAACCGTGTTTGTGTTTCAAGTAACTGTAAGTTAGTGGCTTTCAATAGTCGTTTAGAGTTATCTAAAGCCGCATAAAAACCATTTGAATTATCTGGCATTATGCCACTGTATTTTTGTTTAAATTCGGTAAGGCGCTTTTCAGCAAGAACTAACCTTTCTTCGTAATCAGCTATTTGTTGTTGTAAAAATTGTTGAGCGGTATCGGTATCGCTGCGAGTTTCACCTAAAGTATTTTCGATAAAAACCGAAAGAGCCGCTTGCACTATATTTTTAGCTAATTGCGGGTCAGTTTCACTAATAGATAAAGTATAAATATTCTCTCGGCCAACACTTTCTATGTTTATTTTTTCTTTTAATCGGGCAATAACCGCTTCAAATTCTTCGCTATCTTTAGCGGTAAGGTCTAAGTCAGTCATGCGAGTAATACGCTCTAAGTTAGGGCGACTCAGTAGCGTTTTAATCATTAATCTAATTTGGGTATTTGGGTCGGTCTCTACCATTAAACCTTTCATTAAAGGCCTAAGTAATGATTGAGTATCTACATATACCCGTGCTGAAGATTCATATTGGTCTGGAAGCGTAGTAACACCTAGCCATCCAATAGGGCATAACAACCAAGTGGAGATAATTACGTAGTGTTTTTTAGCCCAAACCCCAAGTACAATTTCTTTTATTTTTTCTATTTGTTCATGCATGATGTTACTTCTTATTTAACTGCTAAAACCATGCTTCAGGAATGACGATAATATCACCGGGATAAACATCTACATTAGCTTTGATGTCACCAGATTTGATCAAATCTTCGATAAATAATTGATATTGACGCTGCTTACCATTTTCGATCCTAACTAATACCGCATCATTACCATCGGCAAATTCAGTTAAACCACCTACCGCAATCATCACATCTAATAGCGTCATATTTTTTCCGTAGCTCACGGCTCTAGGCTGCGCAGCTTCACCAATTACTCTAATTTGCTCACTGTAAGGTCCGACAAAGCCATTAATGGTGACAGTTACAATTGGCTCTCGTAAATAGGTAGATAATCTTTCTTCAATGGTACGAGCTAATTGTGTAGGGGTTTTCCCTGATGCGGGAATATCTTCAACCAAGGACGTAGTAATTTTTCCATCAGGTCTAACAACAAAACTGCCGGAAACTTCAGGATTGCGCCACACAAAAATGTTCAGCTGGTCGCCTGGGCCGATTAAATAATTATATGATTCAGCGGCATCAGTTTTGGCTGGATATATTGTTGCTGTTGGCAATGTGGGGTTTGAACTACAACTTGATAGCACGGCTACGAATACAGCGGTAATTAAAGCCGTCTGCAGAGACAAATATCCTTTCGTCATAACTAAATGCCTTATGTTTAAAAATTATTCTTACTTTTATCAAAGGTTAGTCTAAAGATGGAAAAATGCATAAAATTTAAGCAAAATATCTTGCTATCTATCTGATTGGTCTATTATTAAATATACACAACTCAAGGTTATTAATAATAATTCTATTTTCAAAGGTAATGCAGTTTGAATAATAACAATTCTAATTACTCATCATTAATGCTCAAATTGTTAATCTGTGCAGACATTGTGTTATTTGTATGTGCCTTTGTTCTGTCGGTTACAGAGCCACAATTAAATATATTTGAGCAAGGGTTCATCTTAGCTGAAGCATTCTTTGTTTGTACTATGTTACTTAGCTGTTTGGGGCTGGGTTTATATAAATCTAAACTAAGAGAAACGCTTTTTGGTGTATTAAGACGCTTATTATTGGCAAGTGCAATGACCTATGTTTTGCTCGCAATTGTTGAACAGGTAATTGAATCACCCTACTTAGAGAATGACTTTTTAATTCGAGCTTGTGCTTTAAGCTTTATATTTTCTGCATTATTTCGTTACTTATTATTTAAATACAATATTCTCGGTTTTGCCCGTCGTAATGTCTTAGTACTTGGTAATGGTCAACGAGCCTTGATTATTGAAAAACGTATGCGCCGAGAAGTGGACAGAAAGGGCTTTAATTTAGTTGGCTTTGTGCATATGCCTGGTGATCTAGACTCAGAAATTGCAGAAAATCATATTATTACCATAGACACCAACCTATTAGACTATGTCGTGAAAAATCAGGTGCATGAAATTGTCGTCGCTACCGATGAGCGCAGAGATAATTTGCCTGTTGATGAGCTTTTTGCTTGTAAACTTAGAGGCGTTAAAGTTACTGAAATATTGGACTTTATTGAAAAAGAAACCGGTCAAATTGCGGTTAATTTAATTTATCCAAGTTGGATTATTTACTCTGAAGGTTTTCACTCAAGTAATGACTTAAGAAACACCTTCGATTGGTTATTTAATGCTTGCTTAGCCGTGCTGTTATTTATTATTACCTGGCCTTTTATGTTATTGGCAATTATCGCCATTAAGTTAGAAGATGGCCTTAGCGCACCTGTTTTGTATTGGCAAAACCGAGTTGGTTTGCATGGTAAAGTGTTTGCCATTGCAAAATTTCGCTCGATGACAACGGATGCAGAAAAAGATGGCGCGAAATGGTCCACTGAAAGTGATTCTAGGATAACTGGAGTTGGTCACTTTATTCGAAAATACCGCATCGATGTGCTTCCGCAAATATACAATGTATTATGTAATGACATGGGCTTTGTTGGTCCAAGGCCAGAGCAACCAGAATTTGTTAACGATTTAAAAAATAAACTGCCTTATTATTCTCAAAGGCACAATGTTAAATCCGGTATTACCGGTTGGGCACAATTAAAATATCCTTATGGCGCTAATGAAAAAGACGCCTTAGAGAAGTTGAAGTTTGATCTGTACTATATTAAACATCGCAGTTTTTTATTGGATTTATTAATTCTTATTCAAACCGCAGAAGTTGTCCTGTTTGGCAAAGGTCGCTAACGTGCCCGAATTAGATGCACGCAAACACATATTAACTGTAGATGTAGAAGACTACTTTCAAGTTTCTGCTTTTGAAAATATTGTTAATAGAACAAGTTGGGATTCACTCGAACATAGAGTTGAGCATAATACCCATAAAGTTTTAGATTTATTTAATGAGCATAACGCTAAGGCGACATTTTTTGTTTTGGGCTGGGTTGCCGAGCGCTATCCAAGTATTGTAAATCGTATTGTCAGTGAAGGGCACGAACTTGCATCACATGGACATAGTCACCAAAGACTCACCTCGCTAACCCAAGCACAAGCCTTTGCCGATATTAAAAAAAGTAAGGACATACTTGAAGACCTTTCTGGACAATTGATCACCGGCTACCGAGCACCTAGTTTTTCTATAAATAGTAGTAATATCTGGATTTACGATATCTTAAAGCAATTGAACTTTAGCTATAGCTCGAGCACGTATCCAATTAAGCATGATTTATATGGCGAGCCTAGTTGGCCAAGAGCCGCTTATCGTACCGAACAAGGGATACTAGAAATCCCCGTTTCAACGTTGAAGCTTGGTAATAAAAACTATCCAATTGCTGGTGGTGGTTATTATCGACTATTACCATACTGGCTGAACAAACACGCTATTAATCATTTTATAAAGAATGAACAACAGCCTTATATGTTTTACTTCCACCCTTGGGAGATTGACCCTAAACAACCAAGGTTTAAGCACGCATCTAATAAATCAAAACTAAGGCATTACACTAATTTAACTATCATGGAAGAAAAAATAGTTAAGCTCCTTAGACTCTATAACTGGCAAAGCGTAAGCGCAGCATATCAAGCTCAATTAACTAGCAAAGACCTCATTGAGGAAAGTGTCCATGGCTAGTTTGATGACATCGCTAGATAATGAAAAACAGGCCTCTCAAAACCCAATTGTTGTAACCGTAGCTGTTATTTTATGCTTGTGGTTGCTGACTTTTTTTATCGGCATAAAATCGGCTGCCTCGGTTTGGTGGGTATCTGAAATTTTTCATCACGGCGCTTTTGTTGTACCAATAAGCTTGTGGTTAATTTATCAAAAGAAAGCTGAATTATTATCTGAGCCACTGCAAATAAACTACTTTGCATTGCCTATTCTGGTTTTATTGATTTTTATTCATGTCTTTGGTGTTGCCGGTGATATTCAGCTTTTTCAATACATAGGTACCTTTGGCAGCTTACCTTTTATTCTCTGGTTCTTGCTAGGAACAAGGGCTTGTAAAAAAATATTATTTCCTCTATTTTTTATGGTGTTCGCCATACCTGTAGGCGATGAGTTAATTCCAATATTGCAAGAAATTACCGCCGATCTATCGGTGTTTTTTTTACAGCTGATTAATACGCCGGTATTGCGTGAGGGGTTATACATAGAGATCCCTAATGGTCGCTTTCATGTGGCAGAAGCTTGCTCAGGTATAAGTTTTTTAATCGTATCAATCGTGTTTGGTAATTTATATGCCTACATGTCTTTTCAAAAATACCCAAAGAAAATATTATTTTTAGTGTTATCTTTTTCCGTACCTATTTTAGCTAATGCATTACGGGTTTTTGGCATTGTTTTAATTGGCCATTACTTTGGAATGGAGTATGCGGTAGGTACAGATCATTTGGTTTATGGGTGGGTATTTTATTGCTTTGTTTTGTTTTTATTGATTGTGATTGGTGAAAAAATCAAAGATAAACCGACAGCTAACAGAGCCCTCCAAGATCAGGAGTACTCTAGTACCTTGCCCTTATCTAAAACCATTCCTTTGGCACTGCTTTTAATATTAACTATTGTATGGCAGATATGGCTTGATCAAGGGGGGAGTTCAGCAACGAACAATACTCGTTCCCTGAAACTGCAAAATATAGTGCAAGTAAAACCTATTTCTATAGACCCTGATTTTAGCGGATATACCGATAAGATAAGTGGCACAATAAGTTTAGATGATGGCACAAGCGTTGAGGTTTTTGTCGCTTGGTATGATTTCGGCGCGAAAGGGGATGTGTTTTCTTCGACCAATAAGTTATTTGCCCCTAAAAAGTGGAAGGCCATTGAAGCTAGCAACTTTGGATTTGAACCGAATAACCAATACGCAATCGGGCAAAGTCTGATTTTAGAAAACTACCGTAAGCAGCGAATAACCGTCTTATCGAGTATTTCCTATGCTAACTCTTGGTCGGTAAGTTCCACCATATCCAGATTAAAATATACACTTGAGGTCATTAAAGGCAATAAAGCTGATTTAGTCTTTGCCAGTGTGGTAGTGCCTGGTACTCTTGATGCGGAGCAAACAAAGGTTCTTTTTGAAGAAACAATCGAGCAACTTATTGATTAAAGTTCTTCAGGATAAGCTCTTCGCTTTCTTGTTGAGTGAGTAGCTGGTTATTCGTTAACCTTGCCTTTGCAGAGTTTCTTTTTTGAATGGGTTTATTCGATCTATTATCTTTAATTTTTACATCTGTAGTTTGTGCAAACCTATATTCAATCGCAGAAGGGTAGCCGTGCTCTAATATAATTAGATTATTTTCAATTAATGTTCCCGGACTCGATTCAATTGAAATCCCAACATCACTATATGGATGATGGTTATCTTTATGGTAGATGTTGTTTTTTGATATTTTACCGCCGGCATTACCGCGTTTTCCCATGCCAAAGCCAATACCTCTATCGCAATTTATAATGGTATTGTTTGCAACTAAATTATCTGCAGACTGATTCCAAATATGTATGGCATGCTCGGCGACTTGTTGTTTGGGACTGGCAATATTTCTAAAATAATTGTGAGTAACTTGCCAATTAATCATGCCATGAGCGTCAATCCCTCCGATATACCAATTGGGACCAATACCTGCGGAATATTCAAAATGATTATTACGAACAATGCCATTTTTAACTCTATCGGTTAAATCTTTGCCAAAGGTTACTTTGATCATTTGCTGATAAGAGTCGCGAAAAATATTATTTTCAATAATAGGGGATTGCGCGCCACTTTCCCCGGCAATCTGAATTAAGTGATATCCACTTTTTTCAATTGTTAAGCCTGAAATCTTAATATTTTTGCCTGATATTCTAAATACATTACCTATCTTGGCATCAGGGCTCATGCTATCCCCCGCAATCGTTACTGAATTTGGATTATTACTTAGGCTTTGAATAGTGAGGTTATTACGTTTAATTTGAATGGTGTTATATATCGAATAATGCCCTTGCTTTAACCTTATTGTTTGCTGGCTATTACAGTGTGCAGATTGTTTTATAATATCTTCAAATAATATTACATTGCTTACAGTGAAGGTTTTTTCTAAGCAGATGTCTTGATTAGCTAAGGCTTGTCCGCTCATGGTTAATAAGATTAATCCTACCTTCTTAAACATGAGTTACTTTAACCATTCGTTTGTTTAACAAATACGGCTGGATTGCCCGCCATAATTGAGTTGTCAGCTACGTCTTGAGTAACGACGCTACCGGCGGCTATAACGCAATTGCTGCCCACATTAGCCATCACTATTGCGCCGTTACCTATCCAAGTATTTGCACCTATCGTCACTTTGCTAAATTCACCGCCTTGATCTTTTAGGGGAATGTTGGGGTTTGAATAATTGTGCTGGCGCTTACCGCTGAGAATATGCACGGCAGAGCCAAGCAAGCAATTTTCCTCAATAACACAGCTACCAATATTCGATTGTGGACCTATGTATACACCATCAAATATTTCGGTATCTAATTGCGAGAACAAAACCCCGAAGCTAATCATACAATTAGAGCTACAGTGAGGCATGGTGTATCGATAAAAACCTATCCGAAGGTAACTACCTACTTTGCCAGGGAAAAGGCTTAATGTTTGTGAGAAAGCTGGGAAGGCGGAATCCGCCTTGTTTGCTATCTTCAAAATAAGAAAAGCAAAAAGTAAGGGAGATACTAAAAGGGAGAATAGCCAACTAATTAGTTTTTTTAATTTTATCATTGAATTAAGTTAAGTTGCCTTTAATCTGATTAGCAAGGATATGTCTCAATTAATAATAAATTTATAAAAAATAGGCTACTTTTAAATAATCAAACCATTGGTTGAATGGTTTAGTTATGGAAAGTGATCATGGATAACGAATTAAAAGAATATATTAATTTCCTTCGTGGTGGTTCAATAATGAGGGTTATGTTAGGTCACTTAGGCTTACTGTGGTTTTATATGCCTTACTCCTCTTGGATTGGTCTTTTGCTGCCGGTGCTCTTTTTTGTGTCTGGACTTGTGTCATATCATTGTTATTTACGGTATGCATCGTTAACCGACTATTTATATAAAAGAAGTATTGGTATTTATTTACCTTATTTAATCGTCGCATTAGCTATTCTATTGGTATCTTTATTTATCCCGCAATGGGATGTTGGAAACTTTACAAGATGGCTGTTAATTCGCCCCGATACTAAAGAACTTCCATTTGAATTGGGACAAGTTTGGTTTTTGAGAGTGCTAATTATAATTGTATTTCTCTCCGCTTTTATTTTTGCTCTAAAGAACAAAGGCATTTATTTCGCAATTTTACTTTCTCTGGTCGTTATTGTTATAAATAGCATCATTGATGTTCGCAATTTTTTTGATGTGTTCTCTATTAATTTCTATTTGGTTTTTTCAAATTTATATTTTTTTTTACTTGGGAGCAGCTTTTTGTTGATTTTAAAGTATGACGTTTTAAAAATTCTAAAATATATCGCTATTATTAGTTTGATTGTTTTTATTTTTTGTCTTTTTTTCTGGGGGTACACCAATTTAAATCCTTTAAAAAGGAACCCTGAGCTTACTTATGTTTCTGGTGCTACCTGTTTAATTGCTGCTTTAATGTATTACATGCATTTCGTTTATAGGATGTGTAATCAGTTTAAATTAATAAAAGCAGTTTTAAATTTTTGCAGTAATAACTCATATTCACTGTTTCTTCTGCATACCATCGTTTTGGGGCTGTCTGAGCTTATAATTTTTACAGAACCGTTAACGGGTAACCATAAAATGGCCATGTTAAAATTGATCCTTGTGTTAATTGGTACTGCTATATTAGCACCACCATTAACTCGTTTAACAAGGCAGGCTACTTTGCTATGTTTAGGCGGCACCACAAAAGCTAGTTCACAAAATAAAATTTAAAATGTTTGAAGTTACAAATTGGATTGATGGCCTTTTATTCACTAATATTAATAATATTTGATTGAAAATTAACGTGTTTCAATTAATCTCACTCATTTTTTCAGGATACCGTAATTGATATTTACCAAAGCTAATAGTAATGAAATATTGTCTGGTGATGTTAGTCAGTGGACAAAAAGTTTATTGCCGACTTTATGTTGCCCCTCTGGTTGTAACAAGCAAATGCAACTTACACAATTTATCTCTAGAAAAAATTGCAACATCTACTTTTATAATATTGGTTGCGAAAATTGCAGAAAATCTTATTGTGTAAAACAAGTTTTAAACTTAAAGAAAGATAAGGTAAACCAGCTATTTATCAAAGGTAAAACTCTTTACTCAATATTGGCTGTGTCGGGAGTTCACTCAACTGAATTTATTGCTCATGACGAACATACTAATTCAGTTCTGATGCCATCAATAACTGGCGATACATTAGAAAAATTAATCATCCAGTCATTTTTTAAGGGTGAAAAAAGTCATCTGAAATGTTTAAATTTACTGGCTGCTTTAGCAGATCAGCAGGCTATTATGCATGCAACTAAAATACCCGATAACTTACCGATGCCAACACCTTGTAGCAATCTTGAATACGAGAACAGATTGGCTGAATACTTGGATATTGGCTTTATTCAACAGGCGCTGACTTTTGCAGAAGAAACACCACAACAAAAAATTGCAGCTTTAGGTGAAAGCTTTAAAGAAGGAATGGAGAATGTTTTACTTCATGGTGATTTTCAAGCAAAGAATGTGTTAATTGACAAGCATAACTCTGCTGTTCTAATTGATTTGAACTATGGTTTGGGTCACCCTTTATTTGATATTGCCCAATTCCTCACTCAACTTGTTAGGCTTCATCGTACTTGGAATTTTCCTAAAGCCAAATCCTATCTAGAGCAATACGGTGACCATTTTTTAAAAGTCTACTTTAGTCATGGCAATGAGCATCTTAAAAAAGACCTGCCTTTTTTTATGCTTTGGGCAATGGCATTCTCACTGAGAGGTGATCTCACTATGCCAGCTTTTGTCAAAAGATATATAGGATCACATATTAAAGCCTCAGTCATGTATAAAAAATGGGCTGGAATCAGTCAGTAATTTTGGTCAAGTGGTGTTAGTTTTTATCGCTATGTTTTCTTTGTTATTTGCTGGCTCACTAAGCTACTAATCACCTTTTTAAGGGGGGTTAGTTGAGCCGGCCAAGAGTATTCTTGCTTTACTAGTGATAAACTATTTTTAGTTAATCTATTACGCAGTGAAGTATCTTCTATTAAGCGAAATATTTGCTCTTTAAATTCATTATTATTATTCGCTAGGAGATAATGTGTTTCTGCTTGGCAGTTAATCCCTTGAGTCGCGTTTGAAGTGCATATAACGGGGATATTACTTGCGAAAGCTTCTAGAACTTTATTTTGCACACCTCTCGCGATCCTCAATGGCGCAATAAAAAAATCAGCCTGATTGTAATAATCCCTAATGTCATCAACAAATCCAGTTACATTTACTCCAGGTAATTGAGATAATTTTTTAATCGATGCTGTCGGGTTCATACCAACTATGGTAAATGTTGCTTTGGGGTATTTGGCAATAATGTCTAGCCAGACAACCTCACAGAACCAAGTAACGGCGTCCACATTTGGAAAGTAGTCCATTACCCCCGTGAAAATAAAGTTTAAATTTCCGCTATTGTCGATCTTATCCATTGGAGTGAAATAATCTAAATCGATACCATTACTTATTTTGAGTATATTATTGAAGTCGTGTTGCTTGTCTGTAAATAAGTCGCTTTCCACTTGTGAGGTAAATAAGCAATGTAGTGCCGACTTTTGAATACTAAACTCATATTTTTTCAGTAGTTTAGCTTCTCGGGAAAAAATAATTTTTTTAATCGGCCCTGAAAATTGTTTGTATTGTTGCCACTTTAAAGAATCCAAATCCATAAAATCCACGATTAATGGCGGAGCAGGTTGGTCTGGAAATTGACGGCAATAGGTGAAATAGTATTCTGCAACTGCGCTCGAAGAACACATGATCAGAACATCCTGCATGTAGATTAATTTGTTGATTTTAGTTTGTAACTTAGCACTATAAAAAAAATTTAAACTGATAGGGTTATTTTTTAATATTGACGTACTGTAACGGATAAACTTATTTGGTAACTTGCTACAGGTTATTTTGAGATTAAAGTGTTCTGCAAGTTGACGTGCAAACTTTTGGTCATCAATGCTTTCTGTTGGACAAGCAATATGCACTTTAAATCCACAGGAAAGTATAAATTTGATCTGGTTATAAGTTCGTATTTTTTCACCTTTATTAGGTGGATATGGAACTCGTTGACATATGAATAGAATTCGCAAAAGAGTGCGTCTTTTTGTTTTTTGATAATAATAAAGTTTAGTGGAGTTTAATAACTTTTCAAAATTTTAAGGCGCTAATTCATTGGTTTATCAACTTATAGGCGATAATTAACGGTACTGGCTTCGTAATAGTTGTATTGTCAGCATTGCTGAGTGAAAAATATAATGTTTTTGAATGCTTATCAAAAGCTGCACCAGAGATCCTATGGAAATTTAACCCGCCATTAGCCGTTTTGCTAGTTTCAAATGGTATCTTTAACCGGCCATATTCGTAAGGTAAAATATCAAAAGGTGATTTTTTACCTTGAAAAACTTTGACCATATCATTCACGTCGAATAACCAGTAAAAATTATAATAATCTGCTGGATCTTCTGCACAAGGTCCACCACATTTGTGGCCGTTAGATTGGGTTATCTTATAGCCTATTTGGGAATAATGACCTCCAGATGAGCCGAAAACAGCATAAGTACTGGTATTAGGAACAATAAAACCATAATTTGCATGAGATATGACTGTCCAAACATCATTATCACCTTTTTCGTTATAGGTGTCCTCATGCAGTTTATGCTTTAAACTAAAATCAATCAGTGCTTTGGTTTCAATATATTTAGAGGTCGAAATTCTTTGGCTTGTATCGACCACAAAAGCAGATGGGCCGATGCTATGTCTTGACGCGATGGGTGTATTACTGGCATTGCCAACTAAAAGCTTACTTTGGAAAATACTCGACCATGGCTGAGGTATTTCAGAAATCCAACCCGCTGCGTGGGCAGCACCTTCCAAAGCATAAATTGGCGACTCATTTTTATGCTTTAAGTTGTCTAGTCGTGGTAAGAAAATACTGGTATCTGTATTTTGGCCTTTAGCATCATAATATTTTAGCGCATTCAAAAAAAGCCCTTCATCAACTACACCAATCCCCGTGATCCGGTTTAAATTTTGTGGGTTAAGTTGTTTTCCTTTGGGTAATACTCGAACGAATGGTTGTATTGGGGATAAGCTAATAGGGAGATTTGTTAGTGATTTGGATTGCCCTAAAGTGGGAATGGGAAATTCTGCTATTGCTTGATGCTTTTTCTTACCAATAATAAACAGTGAGTTATTAGGTTGATTGTAGGTTATGACGCCGGAAGCATAGACTAATGAAGATTCTCCAAAAGTTTTATTCGGCAGCCTGTATGCGCCGGCGTACTTAAATTCATTAATACTTATCGTCGGTAAGTCACCTTTATTCGGGGGGTGACAAGCTGCGATTGAAGTAAAGAAAAGCAACGAAGAAAAAATATATTTGCAAAGCATACTTATCGTTAGCCTAAGTCTATTAGTACTGTTATCTCCGTGTTGATAAATATTTATTTCCATGTTGATAAATCTTTGTTTATCGATTGTTCTAAAAGGTTAATATCATCAATAAATAGCTTTCTAAGAAACCTTGTGTCGTCATTTTTTATCCTGTTGGCTTTTTTGGGCTTAGCCATGTTCTTTATTTTTTCGGCAAAAACTGACTTTTTACACCATTGGATAAACCAGTTCATTTTTATTGCCGTAAAAAATAATTGAGCTCGAGGTAATACTACTCGGTTTATACGTTTATTTAGCTTTGTTGGTGTAAATGATTCATCGACTTCAAGGAAGTTGAATACTTTTCGAATAAACAGATCTGGGTTTTGACAAAGGTCATCATAGGTTAAAACCAGTATGTTTTGAAATTTAAAAAGAGATTTCATTTTTGATAGGTGCTTAGCTTGCAAGCCTAAATCAATAATGTTCTTGTTTTCTCTTATGATCTCACTAAATGATTTTCCCTTAAAGTGATTATCAGAAAATAATTGATAGTGAGAAAAAGCTCTTTCTATCGGATTGCGTACGATATAAATTATTTTTATCTCAGAGTCGAATTCTGCAATCCTATCCAGTGCTTGAGGGTATTGATAGTAATTAGGTGTTATTTCACCAATGGCCTTTGCTTGTCTAGCCTCTTCGGTATCGAAGTGATGCAGATAATCTTCATAATTGTAATTGAAATTTAAGTCAAAAAAATGTAGTTCTTTCTTTTTAGTCAGAAATATTTGAGGGTGTTCTTTCAGACAATTATAAAGCCAAGTTGTACCAGCTCGTTGGCTGCCAACACCAATGAAATTTGGCGATGCTTGTTTATTATTTACCATCATTTTGAATACGCTTCTTCTTAATAGAAAATTGCCTAATTGCTCTGGAAAATATTTGATACTGTGGTGAAGGTAATAACATTATGCAAACTGCATAGCAAGTTGTACCGATTATGATGTCCCATATCAGTAAAGGTACATACTCTTGAATACCAAATACCTTTTCAAACATGTAGATGCCTATACACATCAGTATAGAAGGGATAACAGCAATCAAATCATCTTTAAATATAGTAAAGGTCCAAGATTGTTGCAAAGTTGCGATTAATGCAAGCGATAGCACATAGCTGAAGCCATTGTAGATAGCGATGTATATCGCTATCGTAGTAATATTATATGAAGGTAATGAAATCAAATTGACAATTAACAGACAAGTTAAAATGCCTCTAATAATAGTTTGTTGTTTAACTTTACCTGCAGCGAGGCATAGAGTTAGTTTAGGACCTGATAAACATAAAAAAATGTAGGAAACACCTAATATTTTCATGCAAGTTACAATGGGCATCCATTTTTCACCCAATAATACCCAGATCAATGGTTCACTCGTCCAAATTAAGCCAATAAAAATTGGGATCATTACCAGGGAGTTAATTAAATTAATTTGTTTAAAGGTACTAAACAGATTTTTTTTATCTGTTTGAAATCTCGAAAATGAAGAAAAAGAAACGCTGCCCAATTTTGCCGATATTTGGTCTGCGGGCATTTTCATTAAGCCAATGGCTTTATCATAATACCCTAGCTCAGCGGCACCTAATTCTTTACCAACTAGAAGCTTGTCAATGTTGTCGCTTAGTAATTTGAATTGCCCGTTCACAAAGCTCCAGCTACTGAAATTGAATAATTCTTTCAAGGGTCGTAAATCATGAGTCAGTTTGACAGTATAACCCGTGTAGATAAACAGCAGGATT
Organism: Thalassotalea sp.; assembly: GCA_029237915.1. GTDB lineage: Bacteria > Pseudomonadota > Gammaproteobacteria > Enterobacterales > Alteromonadaceae > Thalassotalea_A. Next base: position 134,543 of record JAQWHD010000065.1, read on the forward strand.
AACATGACAATTTGAGAAACCAAACTTGCAAACAATATTGACCAAAACCCAAACCCATTTAAAGCTAAAGTGAGGGAGATAGATATGGAGATAGCCACTTTTAAGACGTCAATTATAGCAATAGCTTTAAACTCTAATCTTCGCTTTAATTTTAAGGTCGGAATTATTGCAAAAGCGCTAATAATGAATAGACCAGAATAAAGCGGTAATACATATTCAACTTCTGGAATATTGAAAAAAATAGCAACTTGTTCAGCGCTGTATTGTGCTGTGATAAAAAGTACTATCGATATAAAAAGGTTAAAACTAAAAAAACTTTGATAATGTTGCTCTGATATCTGCTTGTGTTGAATAATTGCACTACCGAATCCTAGGTTTGTCAAAGTATCACAGTAGTAAAGTATGACTGAAACTAGACCTATTATTCCTAAGTCACTTGGTAGTAAAATTCGAGCCAAAACTATTGAGTTTGCGAAACGAACAAAATGAAGTGCCAATGGCAAAGTTGAATACCAAATAAGACTTTCTTGTGTCTTATTTTTTAAGTGTTTAGTTGACTTTATTTCATTTTTCATCGTAGTTGTCTTGTTGAAATGTGTTCAACTTCAAATAATCAGGTTCAACTTGTTTACTATAAAAGTTCAGGTTGAATATTTTCAATACATTAAGGATATTCTCTACCTGTTCGTTACTTAGTTTCTTTTGCCAACCAGATAATAAATTTTCATTTTTTAATATATTAGAGTTTGCTTCAGTCGTATCACTGGGAACTTTTAGTCTTAAGAATATAGTTTCATCGACTGGGATTGACCATCTGGAAAAAATTTTTCTAAGCTCAAATTCACCATTAAGAACTAACTGTTCATAGGTTAATAAAATGAATTTGTATGGAGGGGGGGAAGAAAGTGGTGCGTGATACTTCATACACCAAGATAACGCTGCAACTTCTTCAATAGAAGATAATTGTTCACATTTTTTTTTAATTTCTGGGCAGGTATCAAAATAACTATTTTTTAATATTGCCTTTTTTGAAGGCTGCCAGCCTTTGTGGATGTGCGACGCTATAACAGCGCAAGGATGTCTTATTACTAATATTGGCTCAAGCCCGTGATTAGTTCGAGTAAACCAATCTAATAGTAAGTTACCTCTAATAAATTTCACCACAAGTCGATTGGCCGGTATAATGTTTTTTATTGTGGCTTGAGATAAGGTCCAAGGGGAGTTAATTTTTCCAGAGAGAATGTCGTCAAAAATTTCTTTCCCTTCTGGCCACTCCTTTTCGGGGTTAATAAATAACTGGCGATGAGGGAATGTATCTTTAATTCGTGGCACGTAATCTGGGTGTAGAGGTTCAAAAACCTGAAGGTTGCCATGACTTGCACTTAATACTTCTGCTAACCATGTAGAGCCACTGCGCATTGAACCAAAGATTGTTATTGTTGTATTCTTGTCAAAACCTTTGCGATGAAACAATCTATAAATTAAATAGGCAAGACTGCCTTTTGATATCAGTCTTATTTTTCTTAGATAAAATTGGATCATGTTTTCCTTTTCCATCTTCTACGCAACTTCTGTTTTTTCTGAGGAAGGCGTGTTTATAATACAAAATACTAGGCAAAATAAAATTAACCAATACAAAACTTGTATACGGAATAAATCAATAAATGAAGCTGAAATTAAAAAGCCAATGAAACTGCCTTCTAGTGCTATGGCTAGATAATATTGCTTAAATCTTTTCTCTTTTATTAGATACTTTTTAACAATACCTAAATGTCTTTTTATTGAAAGTAGAAGTAAGATGAAAAAAATTAAACCATGCCAACCAATTTCTGATAGTGATTGAAACCAAATAGAGTGAACGGCTCGCTTTCTCTGTCTTTCAACATCTTCGCTAGTTGAGTGTTCTATTAAATAAAATGGACTTAGGGTTTGGTAGCCTGAAATACCCAACCCAAGAGGGTGATCTTTCATCATATCTATTGTCGCTAACCAAAAGTTGATACGACGTCCTCCACTGCCTTCAGAGTCTTTGGATGATGATGACTCAATGGTATTCATGCGATTCCAAAATGAATTATCTGCTAGCCTTAATGTACCAAGGAGAATGGCGATAGAGATAAGGACTAACATTAATTTTTGATGTGGCACCTTATACTTGGAAAAAACCATGTGAATCAAAAAGTACCCTGCGCCAATAATACAACCTAAAAATGCCCCTCGACTGTTTATTAAAATCAACCCATTTACTATTAATAAACAACAGCAGAGGATTAATATTTTAGTTTTCCATTCAGATTGCCAGGCATAGTAGATGAGTAGGGGGATTGTAGGCACCAAACTGGCAGCAGTAGTATTTGAATCAGGTGAATCAACCATACCTATACCTTCTACTCTTGCCATCGAGTCCCTACCCACATTGAATGCTTCTAAACCTATGTAGGAAGCTCCAATAAAGTAGAAAAAAATTGCATATTGTAGTTTTTTTTCGCTATCCAGTAACTTGAATGCTACATACATAGTGAGTAACATTTTAAAATATTCAATTATGAATTTAATATGAAGCTCTCTATTTATGGCAAAAAGTGTTGTGATTAAAAATGTAATTGCTATAGCTAATAACCACTTGGATTCAGGCACTTTACGCAATGTATTATTTTGGAAGTTTTTATAGGAGATTCCATAAGCTAGCCACATTACAGTAACGGTTATAAATGAATATTTTAAGGTTGGAATATCAGTATTCCACCATCTTGACTCTGGATTTAAAAAATAAATTAATTCATAAATATAAAAACCAAAAACTGGATTTGAAATGAACGTAGCAATAAGCGCTGAACAAAATGATAATAAAAATAGAATTGCTATTTTAGACATTCATTTTCCTGGAGGTGTTATTAATTATTGATTCGGGTATTGAAAAGCGAACTTAGTTTAGTTGCTTTTCTAAACTTCTCGGGTCTTTTATAGCCCAAGTCTATGGAGGCTTGTCCAATTATAGTTTCAGCGATAAATATAGGAATACTCCCCATAAGCTGCCACCTCTCATTGACGTTTTTTTTGTCTACGTATGATGACCCCGTCCCATCTTTTAAGTTAATTATATTTTCTTGCGTGGCTGAAAATTTCAAATCTAGTTTTTCCAGAATAGGATTGATTACTGTTCGGTCGTTCAAAAATTCTTCATATTTTATGAAATGAAAATTTTCATTTGTTTGTGAAAGCTTTAAATAATGAAGGTTTGATCTTTTCCAGTCATTGGCAATTTTAATCACTTTAGATAATTGCATTAACCGTTTTATTTTAGGGTATTTAGAAGTCCCTAGATAAAATGTTTTTAGTTGGCTTTCTATCACGTTTAGTGCATCTCTAACCACACAGAGAAATATTGCATCAGGATAGAGTGTTTTTAAAAAATGAATAACTTCGCTCTCGTTCCCATATCTAATTTCTTTAAATCCCCATACCTTTATATTATCAAGGTTATTAGGGTTAAATGTGTTACCAACAAAATCTCTATATAAGTCGTCGGTATCATTAGCTTTAAACCAATTTGTCCAAGCCTGCCAGGTTTTCGGATCTTTGCTGTATTTTAATATTTCGTTAAGTTCGCCTGATGGTTGCTTTGAATAACAATATTCATCCATAGATGTAGATGTTTTTAACTGCTGCCATGATTTTGCTAATGATTTCAAAAAACCATCATGCTCACCCCATATAATGACTTCATCATATGAATTTAAAATTCTTTGAATCAAGGTGGTTCCACTTCGTCCTACACCCAAAATAAACAATTGTTTTTTTTGCACTTTATTCGGCCTCTATATGGTTCTTTTATGTACTTTGAGAAGGTAAAAAAATAATTTTATGTTTTGGTCTTTTGAGGAAAATAAAACTGAGTTAATAAGTTTCGTTTTGAAATTAGTATCACTGTAGTGCCAAAATTTGGGCTGGGTATAATCTGAATTGTTTATGTTCATTGTAGTATTCTTATTTTAATATATATTAAATATTAGTACAAAAAATTTGAATAGGTAATTAAGTCGAGTTTATTAGAAGTATTTTACCGTTTAGTTTCGGAACACGGTATTTCAGTTCGTTATAAATTACTCTCCATCTTTAAGTGAATGAACCATAAATTTAAACATCAACATTGATACCCATCGATCGCACTTCTATTATAAAGGCAGTAATTGCTTCTAAATTTTTGAAAATATGAAAATATGAAAATATGAAAATATGAAAATATGAAAATATGAAAATATGAAAATATGAAAATATGAAAATATGAAAATATGAATGTATTGATGCTTTATGGTTGAAATGAGATTGATGACAAATCTCATTTGGCTTTTTGTTTTTTTGGGAGGCAATGTTTGAAAAGTCAATTATTAAAAGCATATGGCTTAGTTCGGCTTTTTGATCGAACTATCTATGATAATTTTGGCAAGATTAGAGTTTTATTTATAATCAGCAATTTACTTAGCTTAAGTAATTTTATTCCTTTGATATCTAAAATGAAGAATATTTCAGGAATCAGAGTATTTATTACAATTGAAAACAATGAAGGGCTGAGTTTTCCCGAAATCCAAAGCTTAATTAATACGGATAATATATGCTTTATAAAAGCCAACTCAGCAGTTTTTAGAAAGTGGCATTATGCATTCACAACAGAGCAATCTTACCTTTACTTTAAAAGAGACATTACCTTAGCCTTTTCGCACCATGGTTGCGCTTTTGGAAATGCAGATAAGAATTCAAAAGAAAACTGCTACCATGAACGACGACTTAATAATAGTCGCTACTCATTGTACTTTTTGAATAGTTACAGTGAAGTTAATAAATATCAGAAACTTATAAAAAATAGTAAGCAAAAAAAATTCTTGGTTAGTGGCCTCCCTAAATTGGATTCGTTGTTTAATAGAAACAAAAGTAATGATAAAGACTTCTTAAAACAACAAAACCTCAACCCTGCTAAGAAAACAATATTAATATCTTCTCATTGGAAAGAAAAGTCGTTATTGGCTTCGTTAGGGGCATCTTTAATAGATCATGTCTTATCTCTGAACAAAGACTGTAATGTATTACTAATAGCCCATGAACATTTATGGACGAGGTTCGACAACCATAAACTTTTTGACAGATTAATTGAATTAGAACAGAAATATGAAAATTTTTTATTCATAACTAAGTGTATTGAACACCATGACATCATCAAAACTGCAGATTTGTTTATCTGCGATTATAGTTCAATTTTTGTTGAGCACTGTATAGTCGATAAGCCTATTATTTTTTTTGACAACAGAGATTATAACTTTCAAGATAATACAGTGAAATTATTATTTGAAGAAGCTTCAAGTCCATTTGCGAAAATAGAAGAGCTAAATGATTTGATTGAACCTTTAATTTATAAGCCAGCTTTTCAAGCTGCCGAACGAAAAGCGGTTGTACATTACTTCCAAGATAACCGAGGAAGAGCGACAGATTATATTATCAATAAAATACTTGAGATTGGGAGGGTATCGGGACCAAGTAGTAATAAATGGCAAGACATATAACAATTCTTAGTGAATAATCAGCTTATTTAAAGTTAGAGGTGATTAAATTTTTAAAAGAAGACAATACTCTTTTAAATGCCTTAAACTTGAGTGGTTGGAAATAATATGACCTTAGGCTACAAAAGAAAGAAAAACTAAAATCAGATGATTCTTCAGCTATATATGAACAAATAAAGTATGACTCTGAAAGGGCTTCTTTTCTATATTTGTACAAGGGGTCTGTTGTACAAATAGTATCAAAGATATGACCGATTACTTTACAGTGAATAGGTAGGATCTTTCTGGCATTTCTCGAAGTTGAGAAATTATAAACTCTATACTTCATGAGTGGTGTTTCTTGGTATTTTAGATAGTACATCTTAGAGAGTGAGGCCCAAAGTTTCCAATCTTCAAGGGCTGATAATGATTCGTCAAAGCCTCCAGAGTCCTTGAATACATCCTTTCTAATTAAAACTGACGATGTAGTTATGAAATTATTAATAATTAACTTTTTAAATACCATGCCTGAGTATTGTGGTGTTAAATCCTGTCGAGTTACGTCACCTTTTTGATTTTCTCCAAAATAGATTGAGTTAGTATGTGACCAAACATTATCTTTAATATTTTCCATTTGGACTTCTAACTTATTCGGAAACCAAATATCGTCTGCATCTAGAAAAGAGACCCACTGACCTTTTGCATGCTCAACGCCATTATTCCGTGCAGCAGATACCCCTTGATTAGACTGCTTGATTAGGGTTATATCGTCTTTAAAATTTTCTAACTTCTCTACTGAATCATCTGTAGAACCGTCATCAATGACCAATACTTCAAAATTTGAATACGTTTGTTTTAAAACACTCTCAATGGTTTCTTCTAAATAGTCCTGAGCGTTAAAACAGGGGATTATTACACTAATTAATGGGGCCAATTGATTACACCTTAAAATATAATTTTTGGTAGCTCTTTAGCATTTTCGAATTAATGAATTTTTCATCAAATATAACTTTTGCATTTAGCTGAATATGTTTATAAAACAAATTGTCGTTAGGAATTTTTATTATGCTATTTGAAAAAGCTAAACTGTTGTCATTGTCGCAAATCATTCCGTTGTGTTTGTGGAATATTACTTCAGGGTTTCCGCCAACATCAGTCACAACACATGGCTTACCCAGCGACATAGCTTCTAATAAAGTCATTGAGGTACCTTCACTAAAGGAGGAGAGTAAATACACATCCATTAAGGCAATGTAGTTTTTAGGCTGTTGGATAAAACCTGTAAGTATTACCTCATCCTTTATATTTAATTCAGTAATTAATGATTCGATGTTTTCTTTTTCCTCACCATCACCAACAATAATCAGTTTGGTATTAGGCTGCTTGGCTAATATCAGTTTAAAAGCGTTTAGCATCATCTTGTGGTTTTTAATTGGGTCTAAACGTGCAACGGTTCCAAGGGTGAAAGTTTCATCATCAATATTTAGTTGCTTACGTAACTGCTTTACTTCTTCTTGGTTTACTTCTAGTGGCTTAATGCCGTTGTAAATCACATCTATTTTGTTGGCGGGTAAAAATTCATAGTCGATAAGAGCTTGCTTGGTCGCCTTGGAAATGGTGGTTATCTTATTAGTAAATAGATTTAATATTGGATTGATTAGTTTTCTTTTTAAGCTACTCGAATCTGGATAAAAACGACCATGCTCGGTGAATATAACTTTTGTATTGCTAAATGCTGCCGCTAGTGCACCATAAACCCATGGTGTGTACTGATGGCAGTGCAGAATATCGATTTGGTTTGTTTTGATAATGCTTCGAATACTTTTTATCAGTGAATAATCGAATCTTGGCTTTCTATTTAATTGATGAAAAACAATGCCATCATCAAGCAGTTCTTGTGCAAATGGCCCAAGTGGCGATTCAATACATAATACGCTCATATCAAGCTTGTTTTTATCACTGCCTTGAATAATATTTTTAATTACTTGTTCGGTACCACCAATACGCATATCGAAGGTTACGTGGAGAACTTTAATCATGCATCCTCCATGTAGTGATCCCACCATAATTGGAACATCAACATGCTCCATAACAGGCTTGAATGATCTTTCGATTGGTCTTGGTGTGCTTGCCAGTATTTTTTAATTACATCCAGATTAAAATAGTTTACTAAGCCTTGGCTGCGGTTTAATAATTTTTCGCTCGCGAGATCTTTTAACTCGTTTCTCAGCCAATTTGCTAGAGGCGGGCTAAAGCCCATTTTTTTACGATATAAAATGTCATCGCTAAGCTCGCCTTGGAATGCTTGTTTTAAAATGTATTTTTTTTCATCGTCTTTAAATTTAGATTCAGCAGGTAATGTCGCAGCAAACTCTATAATTTTATAATCTAATATTGGCGCTCTTACTTCTAATGAATTGGCCATACTCATACGGTCAACTTTTACTAAAATATCTCCGGGTAAATACGTTTTTAAATCGGTATAAAGAATTTTAGCAAGGTGATCTAGTCCATCACATTGATTATAAAAATCGGTACTGATTTTTGCAGGGTGATAGCTACCTAATTCCTTTTGGGTTTGCTTATTGGCTAATTCTGTCCATTGTGCATCGGTAATTTGGGCGTTGGTTACGTAAAAGGCTTGGTCAGGCTCTAAGCTTAAACTGTAGAGTAATGAGGATGCTTTTTGGCACAAGCTGTTATTTATCTTTTTGAAGGCTTTTGCCGTACCTGGAAATATTTTGTGGCGAACAAATGTTGGAATGGCATTACGCAGCTTATTTTCAATCGCGTCTATTTTATATTTTTCATAGCCGGCAAATACTTCATCACCGCCATCTCCAGCAAGAGCTACGGTAACTTTTTCTCGAGCTAATTTAGCAACATAATAAGTTGGTACTAAGGAAGGGTCGGCAAAGGGTTCATCGAAAAATTTCACAATATGTTCTAATTGATCTAACGCATTATCGCCCACCTTGAATTGAAAGTGATTGGTTTGATATTGCGTTGCGACTTGCTGGGCATAGTCAGTTTCATCAAACTCACCTTGATTAAAGCCTATAGAGCAGGTTGTGGGCGCTTTCTCACTGTTTTTACTCATTAATGCAACAATTGCACTAGAGTCGACACCCCCACTTAAAAAGGCGCCTAGAGGCACGTCAGCAATCATTCTTGATTTAGTACAGGCGCTAAGTTTTTCTTTCAAAAGTTGAGTGTTTTGTTGCAAGCTATTTTTACTTTGCGTGGCAAAGGAAATATCCCAGTATTGCTGTTTGGTTAAGCCTGATTTATCGAATAATAAGTAATGCCCAGGTTCAAGCTTATAAATATTTTTAAATATGGTTTTAGGATCTGGGACGTATTGATAGGCAAAAAAATCATAAACTGCATCGCTTCTAATTTCTTTACTAATATTCGGCATTCTTAATAACGATTTTAATTCAGACGCGAATAGCAACTCTTGGTTCATTACGCTGTAATACAGTGGTTTTTTACCAATCCTATCGCGGGCGATAAATAATGTTTGTTGCTCTTTATCCCATAAGGCAAAGGCAAACATGCCATTAATTTTATCCAGCAACTTAACGCCAAATTCTTTATATAAAGCGAGTATAACTTCGGTGTCGGTTTGTGAGTTAAATTGATGACCTAGTTGGATTAGCTCTTGTTTTAATTCTTTAAAATTATATATTTCACCGTTGAATACTATTATGAAATTTTCACACCAAGAGTGCATTGGCTGCGTTCCGGCTGCTGATAAGTCGATGATGCTTAAACGTCTGTGGCATAGCGCAATTCTTGAATCTAAGTATTCTGCACCCGCATCTGGACCTCGATGCAAAATTGCATCGCTCATGGCTTTTAATGTAGATAAATTCCCGACTTGATTATGAAAGAGGGTAAAGCCTGCAATACCGCACATGAAATTGCATGAGTCCTTTTTATTATTAGAAATTACGCTTTTAATGTCGGTTAATTATTAACCGCAACCTATTAAGATATAATGGTAAATGCGGATTTTTGCCAACTTTTAGGACTTATTAATTGATTATTTTTATGCGAATGAATAATGAAATGAGTTAATTAGTGTTTTGCTGCTGGGCTAATTGTTTTTTAGCCTCCGAAATTGTACAAAACTTAATGTTGGCATTCTGCTTAGTATGCTCAATAACTTGTTGAATTTTTTTACAGATACTCTCTCTAGCATTTTTGTCTTGCGACAAACCGGTAATACCTTCAATTAAGCTCGAACTGTGTAAGTACATATGCAGGATTTTATGCTTTTTCTTCAGACTTAAATCCACTAGTTTGATCATATCTTTAGCAGTGCAAAGCTCAGGGCTTAAATAAATTTTGCGTAATAATTTACTGTGCCACAACAAGCCATTAGCTTTTATCCAAGTAAATGGAGCTTGCTCCATAGCACGGTGAATTTTTTGGCACAAAGGGTAATTGTTTTTGTTGAAGCCGCAGGTAACCGGTATTTCTAATATTTTCCGCTGTGCACTCTCTTGATTCGGTTTATTAAAATCTGGCCAGTAGGGGCTGATTTTGGCATTTTCACAACTGAAAAATTCATTACTGTAAAAAGGATAAATACTCGAGTCGACATCAAAATCATTAGTAATTAGCAGTTGTAGAATATCTCCATTTATCCCCCAACGGCCAGTTCTAAATGAACGGGGAGTTGCACCGATATTGTCTTGGATTTTCTCGATTAATAATTTTAATTTTTGCTGAGTCTGCTCTATTGGTAAGTTAACTACGTGTGATGATTCTTCAGATGTTAGGCCAAAAAAAGGTGGATTTGCCCAAGGATGAAGGTGAGCACCAATTTCACAAAGTGTTGGATTAATATTAGCTAATACTGCAGCTGCATTAGGATTGTTAGCTACTGCATAATCGACAAAGTAAGTGGGTTTAATGCCAAGTTCTTGGCAAAATAATTGCAAAGCAGGGATCTCAAATATATTACTAACGGAGAAATTATCATTGGGAAATTCATCTGACCAATCCCATTCTTCCTCTGTATCGACGGTCAGAACAAAAATCACCTCTTCCTTGCTTGTAGTATTCGCCATTACTTATCCATGAGTAGTGATTTAAATAATTGTTCATATTCAGTTGCCATACGCTGCGCTGAATAATGCTGGTAAACAAAATCTTTAGCGTTACTTGCCAAAAGATTTGCATAGTTTTTATCATTCAATAGCTTCTGCCATTGTAGTTGTAGATCGGCTTTATCGCCAAATTTAGCTAATAATCCGGTTTGTTGATGTGTGATTAATTGGTCAATTCCTTTTATGTCATAGGCCGCTACTGGTATGCCCATTGCCATAGCTTCCATTAAGCAACGAGGTATACCTTCTAGGCTTGATGTCATGACGAATAAATCAAATTGTTGTAACTGTTCAAGTCGATCATTTCTAAAGCCAAGAAAGTGGATGCAACCTTTAGAGCTCAATGTTTGGCTATACTCTTGCAGCTCTTTTCTTAGCTCCCCATCACCGAGTAATGTTAAACGAATGTTGGGATTGGTTTGGAATAGGCTATCGAAAATATCGAGTAAATCTTTGATATTCTTACGGCTGATTATTTGGCCTACAAAGCCTATATTTTTAATCGCTGAATGATTAACTCTAGGGCGATTTTCTTGTTGTTCAACTTCTGATAAATCGACACCGTTTTGAATGTATTGTAATTTCGATTTTTGAATGCCAAATTTTTCTACATCCTTTATCAATTGTTTAGATAAAGGCACTACTTTATCGGCAAAACGCATTACTTGGCACCCTAGCCAGATAAATGATTTGAGCTTTAAGTCGTCAACATTTTCAAAACCATGTGGTGTTATAACTGCTTTTACACCGGCCTTTTTAGCAACTATAACAGCGAGGATATCTGATTTATAACCATGGCTATGGATGATATCTATGTGTCTTTTTTTGACTAAGGTAACTAATTTTTGAATAACACTTAAATCAAATTTATGGCTCATGGTGATTTCATGAGTATGCTCATTGTAGCTTTTAAATTGTTTAACGAGTTGCAAATTTTGGCTGTTTTGCTCAACCGTTACAGCCAGTTCATAGTCAATGTTATTGCGATTACTATTTTTTGCTAATGCCAAAATCCAGCGCTCTGCACCGTAAAACCCGGTAGGACAAATAAACTCTAAGACTTTAATTTTTTTAGTCATTAGCTTTATCTCCCAAGGTTTGTATCCAGGTTTTTATACTCAACAATGTACCTATAGCCCGAGCAGGAAAATACAAAAGATAAAACGCTAAGATATGGCGTATACTGATTTTTTTATCCGCCACAATAAATAGCCTAATACTATAAAGCGCAACGGGTAATGCTATTAGCGCTACAGCATAAATAAACAGCTGGCTCTGCAACGTTATTATTGAATAAGCCGCTATGATAAAAAGTAGCAATATAAAAAGTGGAATTATAAAACTAGGTAACTCTCTAAGCGGAGGTATTCTGCCAGAAATAGACTGTAAATTTGACTGTCCCCGCCAGATCTCTTTTTTAAACATAGCTAGATATTCTTTATCTTCTCCAAGATGCACATAGTGGCTTTTTGAGCAATAATATAATTTGCCAAACTCAGCAACTTTATTAGTGAAATAATAGTCCTCACAAGTGGTTAAATGCTCAGGAAAGCCATTAACTTGATGAAACATCTCCGCACTGAGTAATAAATTTCTACCGGGTAAAAAACTAACATAGCTATCAATATCTGCATTACTTAATGCGGTGCGAATTTTTTCTAGAGGTGGCGCGTCATGACTGTTTTTTTGCAGGGCGCTAACGAGTGCAATATCGGTGTTACTTGTTAACGTTGCTAATAGGTTATTTAGCCAATCGGCAGCAAGTTCAATATCAGCATCTAAAAATGCAAAATATTTTCCTTGGGCGAGTTTTGCGCCATAATTTCGCAGAGCTGAAATTGTTAGATCGGTTGATGCTTTAATGACTTGTAAATTATGCTTTTGGGCAAACATTCTTTCTGCGCCAAAATTTTCATTTTGACTTACCACAATAACTTCTATTTGCTGCTCACATTGTTGCGCAAAAATTGAATGCAAGGTATGTATTAGCAGTTCTTCTCTGCCTTTATGGGGGATAATAAAAGACACCATTATCGTCATGTTAAAATCCTGCCCTAATGAGTAAGCAATTTAATTTACTAGATAATGTACGTAGCCAGAACAGCTCTTTTTTTACGGATGTGTGGGCCAAGGTATTAATAATATTTAGTAAAAATTGTTTTGCTTTAGATGCTTTGATTGGTTTTTCAGCAACAAGTTTATACCCAGGAGCTTTACTTTTATTTTGCTGCACAAATTCTTTTACGCCGTCATTCTGCATTAAAATCGCTAAAATTCTGGTCGTTGTTCTTGATGGTTCATGCTCCAAAGTTTTAACTACGTAATCATAGAAAAAATCTGCTTTTTCTTTGTATAGCTTTCGCCTATTTTCATCGTCTTCAAAATAAAAAGCCATATAAAGAATATTCGCTTTACGGATCTCTTGCGCCGTCCAAGTATGGTTGGGATATTCAAGAATGTCGGGTTTATCTAAATAGGGGTACTCATTAACTATCATCCACTGACAATAGTGGCTGAATGATTGTTTTATTAGATAAAAAGAGTGATCAAATTGACATGCTTTCTCTTTTATTAATAGGTATTTATATACAGATTGCAGCAATATTGTATAGAACCAAGATTCTTCAACATTGAGTAAATTTCGTTGGTCAATATCATCAAAGTTGGTAATTGTATGCTTGATCACTAAGCTAGCGTTATCTAAATAACTTTGTTTGTTGGTTAATTCGAAAGCGTCGAGGAGTGCGGTAACATAGTTTCCTGTACCTCTGTCTAAAGGGTATTGCTGACTAAGAGTGTCTTTTAAATCGGCTCGATTATTATTTTTGAGTGCGACTAACATTTCTCCAAACGTACCTGTGCCTTCAAAGACATTAATGATCCATTGGCTAAGTTGCAGTACTGCTTTTTTAGAGCTTGTGTCACCAGTTAATAAATAATGCAACATTAATCCAGAGGTGTAACAGTGATTGCTGCCTGGACCTCCACCCCCCGCATGATCCTGATAGGCATTACTTTTTTGTAAGGCTGAATAGGTGCGATGGCTGGCTGTTTCGGCTGATAAGTAATGATCGGTATGCCAAAACAAGCCATTATTATAATGCGCTTTATCTTTTTCTGTATGGTAGATATCTATATCTTTAATATGCTGAGCGAGATCTTCAGCTAAGAGCCACCAGCGACTGTCTTGAGTTTTTAGGTATTGATATATAAAACCGTATAAAGGGTCATATTGGTTGTTATAGTGCGAGATCAGCTCGTCAGTATTCTCTGTCTCTAGAGTTTCATGGTCGGCAAATATATCACCAAAATTTCGCCAACCAAATTCATCAATTTGTTCACGCTTGGCAAAAAAATTATCAGTTGAATCAAGCCCCGCATTAATGAGATTTTGCATCCTCTGTTCAGCGTTTAATGATAGTAAGCAAGGGAGTGCCTGCGTAGTGATTAAATAGTCATCATCTATATTACAGATTAGTGGTTTAAGGTAGAGCTCAGTTTCATTTGCCTGCTGAGCATAGTCGATTTGAAAAGTGTGACTCTTCTTTTCTCCCGGCTGTAATTCATAACCATCAGAGTGCTCCTGCGGGAATAAACCTATTTCCAGAGATTGCTGATTAACAGCGATCGATTTAGGAAAGTTCTGCCAAAAATCGTCAATTGAACATGTAATTGATTGATTATCAGCACTAAATTTAACTAGTGGCGATGCTCGCCCTTTATGAATAGTTGACTGTTCTCCATCTACTAACCGGTAGCCTGAAAATTCTAAAGCTAATTCACCTTGGTTATTGAGATGATTTTTACTTTGCCAATTATCCCCGCCACTGCTTGCTTGAAAAATAGAGAAATTGCTGGAATTAGCTATTTGCCAGTGCTGATTTGGATCTAACTTAAAGTTAAGGGTGCTGCTTGTGGCAGCCTTAGTTTTGCAAATAAAGGAGTTAAATAAAAAAGAGTTATCATTACCCAGATCCCACTTCCCTTTGTTGTGTAGCATGGGTAAGGGGTTGTTAATGGTAAATTCGTATTTAATGCGATTACTGTTTTTATAAAAACTGAAGTTAAAGTTAAACTCTAAAGGAGATAGCTGGCTATCACTTTTCCAAACGCCCTGATAATTTAATACTAACTCTAGTGGGGTTTGTTTGATCACCTTTACTGTTTTAATCGCAGGTGAGAAAGTTAAATTATCTTTGTCGGTTAGAGCTATTGAATTACTCGTTTGTACAAAACGCTTGCTCTGTTTTTCATCTTGTTGCAATAAACCGACATAAGTTTTTGATAACAAATAACTACTATCATCAATTCTAACAATAAAATTATCCTTATCTTCAATTAGCTGTAAGTCACTAGCTGGTAATAAGTCGTTATTGATGTCGATATAATCACTTTTTTTGACAACTTTTAATGCCAGAGACGCGCTTGCTGATATATCGATAAAGAACGCGATTTCAACCCATTTTAAGGAATGGTCTTGCCACTTCACTAAGGATAAAAAATTAGCTGCAATAGATTGATTGTTACTGTTAACTAATAATAATTCCTCTACATCTTGCACACTATTTAAGGCGAGCGGAAATGATAGTTTTACAAAACTATGAGTTCGCTTTATTGCGTCTTTTTCGTGAATTTTTAATGGGACTTCGAACATCAGCTAGAAATGAACTACTATTTATTATTATCAGGTCTTTGTATTTAATTAGGATTAAAATCCTTAAAAGTCAATTTTTTAGCAAACTAATCAAGCGAATAAAAATAACAAAATGTCAGTCGTTGTTACCTTTACACCTTATCAAAAGCAGCACCATCAGGAGCTGGCAAAGAAGTGGTTATCAATATCCACTAAAGTAGATAGCAATTTTTTTCTTTCTTGGGATTGGATCTCAAGCTGGTTGTTTAATTGTGATGCCGATATTTTAATTGTCGAAGCGAAAGAAAAAGATAGACCAGTTGCCTTAGCATTAATCGGTCAATCGAGTCGAAAAGTATTTAAATTATTTACTGTTAAGCAATGGCACCTTAATAAAAGTGGCTTGCAAAAATTTGATCAACCTTGGATTGAATACAATGATATTTTGGCAATTAATAGCCATGCTAAACAAGCTTTACTAGCTGCAATAGTTAAAGCGCCACAATGGCAGGAATTAATCATAGGTATGGCAAAGCAATGCATCACTGATCCAGGGGACTTATTATCAATTTCAAATAGAGTAGTAATCGAATCTATCGGCTATCGTTTTGATTTTAATGTCGGTAATAGTGAGCTCATAACGGATAGTTTTTCAAAAAACACACGACAAAAACTTAACAAAAATCAACGCAGTCTCGAACAATTAGGCAAGCTTAAATTTGAAGTGGTAACAAACACCGATAACATTCTTAGCACTTTGCCAACAATAGCTAAGTGGCATATTACAAGATGGCAAGATAATGTTGAAGCAAGTGGCTTTAATAATAAATACTTTAGCCAGTTCGTCCGTTGCTTAATTAGCAGTAAAGATCAGGTTACAGCTCAGTTAGCTTGTTTACATGTAGGTGATGATAAGGTTGGTTACTTACTTAACTTTATCGATGATAAGCAGGCGTATTTTTATTTAAGCGCAATTGATAATAATTTTGCCCCCAGTATTAACATTGGCAATGCAATGCATTCTTTAGCTATTACACATTACCAAAGTGAAGGCATGGTATCTTATGATTTTTTATTAGGCGACTATCAATATAAGCGATCTTTATCTAACCAAAAGTACTCGCAAAAAATGCAGTGCTATTTTAGGAATTCATTTGCCTTGCAAGTTGAAAATATTGCTAGAAAGTTAAAGCATAAATTTAAACTTATAAACTAATATAACGCCTTACTTTAGCACCGATGTAATTAGTGAGTGTTAGAGGTAGAAATGCCCAAACTTTAGCTAATAAGGTTCTTAACTCTGAGTGCGAGGTTGTAGGGTTTGTTACTGTTGTTTGTGGGTGAGTGTGCCATTGCAAAGTGCAGGGTTGTGCTCCCCATTGTTTTTTGAATTTATAGGTGTTTTCGGCAAAACTAGAACGACCAAAGTCGAAGTGACTACTGCGTTTTTCAACAGCTAAACTGAGCATTTTAAAATACAGTAGCATATTCGCATTGCTAGAATTGAACTCTCTTAAACTAGATGCCCAAGGTACTGAACAAAGCTGTCCTGAATTAATCATTATGCTAGCGGCAATTGCCTGCTCGTCTAACTTTATAACCACAATGTGAATATCGTTTTGGTAATGTTGTTTTATACTTTTAAACCATGACAACGTATGAACGGGAGAGCCAAGTGCTTTCATATTTTGGCAATACACTCTATAGAAGTCAGTTAAGCTATGCTTTTGGTTAATTTCATGAGTTAAGTTGTTTTTCTCAGCTTTTCTGATCTGGCTGCGTACTTTTGCTTTAAAGTTATTCCAAAGTTCATCAACTGTACTTGGCAAATTTAAAATCATTCTAACTTTTGTGCCCGGGCTGACTTTTGCATCACATACCGTATTCAGACTTTCGCTATCTCTTATCTGCCACTCATTAATATTATCATCAGTCATTCGTATTTTTGCTGTTGCCAATAACTCTTTGGTTATTTCTGCTGAATCTGTAAGTGCGCCGCCAACATCGCAATAAGGTAGTGAGCAATAACTTTGTTTGCCCAGTATGGTTTTAAAAATAGCTATGGGGAGCACGCCAACTATTTTAGAGTTGTCGATAGCGAGTAAATAAGGGCAAGTTAATTGATATGCAGACTCTAATGTGCGCTTGTAGGCAAGCAAATGGTAAGGGCTGGCTTCAGTATGTTTTTTTACATACTGATCCCATACTAAGTAGTACTGCTCTGTTAGCGTTATTATTTGCAAGATTAGCTAAACCTGAATTGAATGATGTGCATTGTTGTTAGGTATCTTTTTTATTGTCATTTATGTTTATCTTTAAAGTGTAGATGTATTTTTTAAAATTAGTAAAAACGATTTAAATTAAGTTGTTAGCTATAACTATTTTATTTTTTAAAGCCCCTGTTTTTTTAAATTATTCCTCTATACTTAGTAGATTATTTGAACAATATAACGCGCAAAAAATACAATCAGCGCTCAGTCATTATTAAGGGAGTTATAATGAGAGTCTCACAAATTTTTCCTGTTTTATTTCTAAGTTTGTTTACTTTAGTTGCTTGTGATGTGTCTAAATCATTAGAGCAACATCAAGCTGATGCACAGCAAAGTATGGAAAATAATGATTATAAAACTGCGATAATTTCTTTAAAAAATGCACTGCAAAGCCATCCAGAAGATGCTAAAAGTCGATACTTATTGGGTAAAAGTTACCTGCGCAGTGGTGATGTAAATGGTGCTAAGAAAGAATTTAATCGAGCCTTAGAGTTAGGCTTTGATATCAATTTAATTCAACCACTCTTGGTTCGTTGCGATCTGTTTATTGGCGATGTTAACAATTTAACCGATGAAAAAGAGCAGCCTGTAATTCTATCTAGCGAGACTCAAATTGAAGTAAATGCGATTTCTGGTATTGGCTTAAGTTATCTTGGTGTGCCGCAAATTGGGCAACCATTATTGGCAGAAACTCTACAAAGTGATTTGCAGGATAATTTTTATTTTAAGTTAGCAAAAGCTTGGGTGGCAGGTAATAACGATCAGGTAGAGCAAGCAATTGTACTGGCCAAAAGCCTAATTATTGATGATTCTGAATTTAAAGATGCACAGTTGTTATTAGCTAATCTTTATATCGTTAACCGTCAGTATGATTTAGCTATCAAACAGTTGGAGAGCTATATCGATGTTCTGCCACACAATTATTTAGTGCGACTAACCTATATTTCAGTTTTATTGCAAAAAGGGCAAATTGATGACGCCGAAAAACAAGCCGACTTTATGTTATCAAAGTTTCCTAATGCTTGGTTTGCTAATGAGTTGAAAGCAGAAATTAGTTTACGACAACAGCGCTACAAAGATGCTGCCGAATATGCTGGTATTGCATTAACGAATCGTCCTGGCTTATTTAAATCGAATCTAATTGCCGGTATTGGCTTTTATCAATCTAATAATAATGAAATGGCTTTTCATCACTTAGCCTTAATCGAGTCTAGGCTACCGGTAAATCATTTTGGCCATCAAATATTGACCACAGTAAAATTGCGGTTAGGTTATACCGAAGATGCAATTACAGCAATCGATGCGATCGAAGATTTAACTGAAGATGAATTTTCACTTCTAGCCAATGCCAGTGTTGCCCTTATTCGAAGTGGTGATAATGAAAAAGCGCAAGAATATATTAAGCGCATGGATAGCATCGAAAGTTCTGACAGTAATATCCTCAGCAAACGTGGCGTTTTTAAGCTTTCAGTGAATGATCAAAGTGGTATTCAAGACTTAGAACAAGCAATTGAAATAAATCCGGAATATGATAATGCCCGCTTAGCACTGCTTTATAACTACATTAGAAATAACAAGTTTGAGCAAGCAATGAGTATAGCCAGTGCTTGGATTACTCAGTTTCCCACTAAAGACGGTGGCTACTTAGCACAAGGCTTAGTGTGGCGTAAACAAGGCAAGTTGGTGGAGGCTAGTAAGTCATTCAACCAAGCATTACAGCAAGTGCCGAACAGTTTAGGTGCGCTTTATAATTTAGCATCTTTAGATGTAGCTAATAAGCAATATCAATCAGCGTTTCACTCTTTGCAAACCTTGCTAGAGTTAAGCTCTAACCATGAAGGTGCTTTAAGGTTATTGGTTGCCATTAGTGATAAGTTAGATGATGATTTAGAAGCGATTCGCTTTATTGATTCTTTAATTTTAACTAATCCAGAAGATGTTGGTTTACAGCTTAGTAAAGCCAAAGTTTTAGTAAAAAATGGCAAGTTAGATCAAGCAGTTACATTACTCGCTAAGCTAGAATCTTCTCAAAATGAAAACCTAGCATTTTTAAACCTCTATGGAAGCCTTTCGTTAACAGACAATAAATTTGAATTAGCTGAGCGAATTTTTAAACAGTTAGTAAAGATTTCACCTAATTCATTTTCTGGCCATATTGGTCTACTCTCAGTTTACGAAGCTCAGCAAAATTATCAGCAAGCTTATACTCAAGTTAAAAAGTCACAGTTAGTATTTCCAACCAAATTAGAGTTGCGTTTATACGAGGTGCATTATTTATTGAAGGCTAAATCCTACCCGCAAGCAAAATTAATGCTAGATAAAATTGATGCAAAACAAGTAGATGAAACTCACTATCTGACTTTAAAGGTACAGTATTATGTGCAGGTTGGTGAATTCGAGTCGGCAGTTAAATACTCCAGAGAGCTCTATAACAAGGCACCTGATCACGTAAATAGTTTATTATTTGCGCAAGTATTACAAAAATCGGGTAATAGGTCTGATGCATTAGCTGTTGTTGAAAAAAGCATTAGTAAATTTGGTGTCACATTACCCTTAGAAAATTTAAGAGCCGAACTTAACGTTGATACTAATCCCGAACAATCACTAGCTTATTATCAAAAGCTAGCCAAAGATAATCCGAAAAATTTTATTGTATTAAATAATTTGGCTTGGTCAGCAATTATGGCTGATGACTATCAATTAGGATTAGCGAGTGCAGAAAAGGCATTATTACTTGCCCCTAAACAGCCACAAGTTCTAGATACTTTAGCTGTGGCGCATATTAAATTGGGTCAATATAAAGAAGCTGAAGTTATTTTAGAGGGCGTTATTGAGAAATTACCTAGTGATAATTCTGTAGCACTGCATTATGCCGAGGTGTTAATACGCTTAAGTAAATTCCCCCAAGCCCAGGAAATACTCAACACTCTAGATAATAGTACTCAAAAGCAGGAATTAGCGAACTTAATGGCTGAGTTAAAAGGCTAATATGAATGTGCTTAAAGTGTATGGACTTATTGCCTTATACCTATGCTTAAGCGCTTGTGTGAATGCTTTAGAGCCATTAGTTAATACAATCACAAAGATTAAGCCTGCAATCGTCGGCGTCGGTGTATTTACTGCTAATGGGCAACCACAAAATAAACTTTATGGTACGGGATTTGTGATTGGCAATGGTAAGTATATTGTGACGAATCACCATGTTGTCCCTAAAGAAAATAATTTGCAGGCTAATCAATCCCGAGTTGTTTTTTCAGGTTCAGGCAAATATAACAAAATACATAAAGTGAAATTAATCGCTTGGTCAAAAAAATATGATTTAGCCGTCTTAGAGCTTGTTAGCTCTAACTTACCGGCGTTAAATTTAGCATCAGCAGACTTTATGCCGGAAGGCAGTAATATTGCTTTTACAGGCTTCCCAATTGGAGCCGTTTTGGGTCTTTACCCTGTCACTCATCAAGGACTTGTCTCTAGTATTACTCCAGTGATTATTCCTGCAAATAATGCCGGCGCATTAACTCCTGAAATGATCAAGGTACTTAAAGACCCTTATCTGGTTTATCAGTTAGACGCTACCGCATATCCTGGCAATAGTGGCAGTCCTGTTTATATGAAGGATACGGGAGAAGTGATTGCGGTGATAAATAAAACATTTATTCAACAAAGCAAAGAAGCGGCGTTAAGTAACCCAAGTGGCATTACCTACGCAATACCAATTAAATACTTATACCAAGTGTTGAAATCTCATAATATTGAGCTTGATAGCTCTGCTCTTTAATAGGCTATTCGCCCTCAGATCTATCCGATAGCAACTTAGCTTGCTGAGCTACTCGAATAGGGTGATCCTTAGGTAGCATTTCAGAAATAGATATCAGCTCAATATCTTTATCGGCAAGTAGAGGGATCATTCTTTCTAAAACGCGGATCGTTTCTGGATGAGGGTGAGCAATAGCGACGACTATACCATCTCTTTTACTCATTCTAATTAGCTTTAAAAACTGTTTCTCAATGTAAGCTTCATTAATTTCATTATCTAAAAAAATATTACGATGTAAGCTAGGGATGCCAGCTTGTTGGGCTATGTATTCAGCTTGTGAATATTGACTAGTTTTAGAGTCTAAAAAGAATAGATCGTTTTCTTTTAAAAACTGCATAGTCCAGCCCATTGGTTCAGACATTTGGGTGAGTTTGCTGCCCATGTGATTATTAATGCCAATGACATGTGGAATATCAGCTATTGAGGCGGCTAAAGAGCTTTGCACGCTTTGCTCGGACATATTTGCGGTTACTGCTCCAGGTCCTAGAGTTAGGTTATTTATAGACTCCATTGGCACATGCAATAAAATTTCACGATTTTGTTTATTGCCTTGCTCGGCAAGAGATCGACCAAAAGGAGTGTGTGGTAAGACTGAAAAAGTAACTTGATTAGGTAAGGATAATGCTGATTTGTCTGTAGCACGATAACCTATATCATCAATTACGATGGCAATTTTGTCTGAATCAAACGCAAAAGCCTGGCTTGAAACAAAAATAACAAGAGAGAAAAAAATACGCACAGGATAATTCTTATTTTTATTAATTAGTTAAATGCTAATACTGAAATTAGACATTCAGGTTTATGATGATCAGAATAACAAGTATTGATGACAAAATCGATTAACTTAACGTTAAATTAATGAAATTATAACAAGCCCTTTATATTCAAGGGTTACAGAAGGTAATAGGTTGATTACAGCTTGATTACAATTGTCTGTAGCAGTAAAGTAAGTTAAAGAATCCTAGTTTTGTGAATAAAATATGAACAATGTGGTTTACGCCAATTCAATACAGCGCTTATTTGCTAATGCAATCGATGGTTTATTAATTTTAATCCCAATGCTGATAATCAGTAGCTTGGCTTTTATCGATATTTCTATTGCGATTGTAGCAATGTTATTTAGTCATTTAGCCTATTGGTCATATAGTTACTATTTTCATTCTCGATTTGGAGCAACCCTAGGTAAGCATATTATGGGTATTCAAATCTTGTCTGTTGAACTGAGAAGAATTGATAATAAGGTTGCTTTTAAACGAGGAATGGTCGATTTAGTATTTGCTATCACGGGAGCGTTTTTTGCTCTAACTGCAATCTATCAAGTTGAATTTAATCACTTTAGTAGTCTTACCTTTTTTGCTCGAGAAGAATATCTCGCTAGCTTAGCTCCTGAGCAAGCTTTAGTTTGTGCACAGTTGTTTTCTTTCTGGCTAATGAGTGAATTTATTGTGATGTTATTTAATAAGCGCAAGCAGGCAACGCAAGACTGGTTTGCCGGGACAGTAATTGTAGTAAAGGCTTCACTTAATGATTCAAAGCAAAATAAATTAATAATAGAACAATGCTAGAAACTAGAAACTAGAAACTAGAAACTAGAAGGTTGAGGAATGGACTGACCCCAAGATAGTGGACACTTATCCTACTTACACCAAAGTTTTGGATTGACTGGCTTACCTTTATGGCGAATTTCAAAATATAGGCCGGTTTGACTTTGACCACCACTTTGACCAACAAGTGCTATTGGCTCGCCAATTTCAACTCTATCGCCAACGCTTTTAAGTAAAGCTTGGTTATGACCATATAAACTCATATAGCCTTCACCGTGATCTAACACGATAACTAAACCATAGCCTTTAAGCCAGTCGGCAAACAGTACAGTACCATTATGTATTGCAGTAACATCACGTCCTAAACGAGAACTTAACTGCACCCCTTTCCAGCGTAAGTAACCTTGTTTTTTCGTGCCAAATCTATGGGTTAGAGTGCCTTTAACCGGCCAGCGTAATTTATTCTTTAATTTACTTAAGCCTTTTAACTCTCGCTCTTTTTGCAGTTGCGCTTGTATTCTTGCTAACGCTTGAATTAGTGATTTTTCTTCACCCTCTAATTTGTTTAAACGTTGTTTACTCGATAATATTTGTGAATTTAATGTCTTAAGTGTTTGTTTTCGGCTGATACGTTGGCCTTCTAACGCTTTTTTTTCAGCAAGTTGCTTATCGACCAAGCCTTGTAGTTTTTGCGCTTGCTGTAATTGTTGTTGTTCAACTGATTTTAATTCGGTGATGGTGTCTTTAAATTTATCAATACTTTCAATACGTGCATCGTTTAGATATTGGTAATACGTTAAAGTACGATCAACGTTATTCGGACCTTGTTGGTTTAATAACAGTTTTAAATAATCATGATGTCCGGCAGAGTAGGCACTACGGATTTGTTCAGCTAA
>JAQWHD010000067.1 GCA_029237915.1 Thalassotalea sp.
GACCTTGGCCATTCTGTTGATACTAAGCCTAGCTGGGCTACAGATAGTGAATTAGATTATTTGGATATTCCTTCGTTGATCCGTAATAAAGAGTTTAATCGGGGTAAGGGCAGTAATGTTAAGCCTGGTGCAGAGGATGATAGTTAGGTTATTGGGTTGTAGGTTCTAAGTAAGGCTGGTGGATCCCCGTCTACACGGGGACGACGAGTGATTAGTAGAGCGACGATGGTGTGCTATGGTCCAAGATAAGATACTGGCCCCGACAATTGCTCATTAACAATGTGTTCACAACAAACTATTGCAGTGTTTTACATTTGGTTAACGGTATTTTTCGTAGAAAGGTTTAATATTAAACACAGTTAACTTTCATAGTTTTCCTCCCTGAAATGCTATATTTTTTTATGCCACCTATCTTAGGTGGTTTTTTTTTGCCTTTTTTTGGTGGTTTGGATTAAAGCGAAAGAATGGATCCCCGTCGACACGGGGACGACGAGAGATTAGTAGAGTGACGATGGTGCGCTATGGTCCAAGATGAGATACTGGCCTAGATCTATTTTATATCCCTTATTTGACTTAAACATAAGATACCGGCCTTCGCCGGCATGACGATAGAGGGAATGGATTCCCGCCCCGACAATTACTCCAAGCATTGTTCTGATTGGTTGCGCCGAATTACTATGGATTCCCGTCTGCACGGGAACGACGAATAGGGTAGGTACGTGATAGAAAGTTAAACGGAGCTAATGTTTGGTTATTAACTACTAAGTTATTCTTTGTCTTTCTTGTGTATCTTCTCTTTTTTGTCTTTTTTCTTAGTCCATTCTTCTGGTGGTTTTTCACTAAATGATGCGTCATAGATTGAATAATGTTTATGACTTACGATTATTAATTCAGGCTCTAGTGGTTTGTATATGTCTTCAAGCTCTAATGGTTTGTTTGTCTTTTTAGCTGCTGTTTTGGGTTTGTTTGGGCTTTCATTGTTTGCGTTTAGTTCGTACATGTTGGTTAGCTTTTGCGCTATTTCTTTAAAGTACTGGCGTAACTTTTCTGGTGCTATTACTTCTACGCCATGGCCCAAGCCTCTAAGGAATGCTTTTAATTGGGCGCTGTCTTTTACCGTTGCGCTTATTTGTACAAAGTCAGGATTACTGCATTCTATTACTTTTTGATCGTGTGAAAGCTTGGCATCTCTGAGAATAAATGTGCTGTCTTTGCGTATTTTGATCACTAGCTGTATGTCTTGTTTCTTGCCTGGGTTGTTTAAGTACTTGGCGGTGACTTTTTCAAAGTCAAAGTTGTTTGGCGTACATAAATCATTATCTTCAATAACCACATCTTTAATCGAGCTAATTGGAAAGGTGTAATAGCCTTGATGCAGTTTGCCAAAGGTGCAAATTAGAATAGGCATGCCATCTGTGTGTATTAAGCCCAATGGGTTAATGTGTTTGTAGTCTTTCCACACTTGGCTTTTGCTGGTTTTGAAAAATCGCTTTAAGTTGGCGCTCATTTGTTTTTTATGAAACAGCGCGTGCTTAATTAAACTTAAGGTTTCTTTATCAATTGTTGGGGTAATAATGGGTAGCGGGTTGGTGATCATTGCTACCGATTTCTTCCACTGTGAAATTAACGGGGTTTGCTCACTGCTTAAAATAGTATTGGCTTTGTCAAAATACGCTTGTAGGTCTTGCAATGTGCTTTCTGGTAATAATGATTGTGCCTGTTGCTCTAGCGTTGAAAAGGCAAGGGCAGTGTTGGCATCCATTAATGACACGTTTAGCTTTTTCCATTGGTTGTTAATATACCAACCAAATGGTTTAGAGCGTTTGTCTACTTCAAGGCCAAATAAGCCGAGTTTTTCCATCCCTTCCAAGTCACGCTGTATGCTGCGTATGGTTATATGATCATGACCATTTTGGCTGAGTAAATCGAGTAGTTGCCTAGTTGAAATTTTTCTTGGTTGTCTTGGGATAAAGTCGAGTAAATCTAGGCGGCGTTGAAAGGCAGACATAAAGTGTAATGGTGTTAGGGCTATGCTTTGAAGATAAAGGCTTAGGGTAAAAAGGTCAATGGAATAATGGTTATTTATGGCAAGGTTGGATAATGGATTCCCATCTTCATGGGAACGACGATGGTACTAGGTTGACGAGTAAAAGAATGGATTCCCATTTTCATGGGAACGACGATGGGTGGGTGTCCGCAGTGGGGATTCCTGTCGATACGGGAACGACAGATAGCACTGCAAGAGTATTTAAGTTAAGCTTAATTTATGAGATAAATGAGTTAGATATTTAAAACTTAGATCCTAATAATAAAAATAAGAAGTGATAATAAGTATGCAAGTTAGCCAAACTGAATTTATTAGTGGCACAAGTAAATGTGTTGCTGATTTATATTTACCAGACGGTAATAAAATAACGCCGGTGATTGTAATGGCGCATGGTTTTGCGGGAGAGCGTAAAGCGCGTTTACCTGCTTTTGCTGAGCGTTTTTGTGATGCAGGATATGCGGTGTTCTTATTTGACTATCGCGGCTTTGGTGACAGTGAAGGTGAGCCAAGGCAGTTGGTTTCGCCTTGGCGTCAATTGGATGACTGGCGTGCTGCCATCAGCTATGTGCGCAGCTTAACCAGTGTTGATAGCAAACGTTTAATGCTATGGGGTACGTCTTTTTCTGGTGGCCATGTGATTAAACTTGCCAGCGAAGACTTTAATATTCATGCGGTGATCTCGCAAATACCATTTACCTCGGGCGTTAACTTAGCCATGAGTAACTCCTTTAGTGAAATAGCCAGTATGTCTTTGGCTGGCATTAAAGATTATGCGCGTAGTGTCGTTGGTGCATCGCCTTTTACATACCCTGTGGTTGCTAGGCCAGGGCATAAGGCAATTATGAATACGGCTGAGTCGTATGATGGTTATTTGCAATTATTCCCAGAAGATACGCAATGGGTTAATGCCGTACCAGCACGAATTAACTTACAAATCCCTTTTTATAATCCGAATCTAACTGCTCATAAAATAAAGTGTCCAGTACTCGTGCTTGCGGGTAGTGATGATAGTTTGATCCCCGCCACTTTAATTAAAAAAATGGCTGATGATATTAACTATGCAGAATATGTAGAGCTACAAAGTAATCACTTTGAACCTTACGTAGGTGAATGTTTTGAGAAAAATATTGCACTGCAGCTAGATTTCTTAAAGCGTTGTTGTGCCGTTGTCTAGTTGTCCGGTTACTTAGTCGTTTTGGCTGAGTTTACTAAGTTTAACTGGTGGGACTGGGCTTAGCTGAGGTTTAATTGAATTGAGGCTTAACTGATTTAGGTTTAGTGAAGGTAGTAAGCACTAAGGGGGTAACCCTTAGTGCTTTTTTATTTACTCAGCAGCAGCAGTAACTGCGCTGTTAGTGATTGTGCTAGTTTCACTAAATTCAACGATATCCATTTCGTCAATTAAGTTTGTTGCACCATCAATGTGCTCCATAACCCATAGCATGTAACGTACATCAACATGAATTGAACGGTTTAATTTTTCATCATAATCCCAACCGCCAATAATACTTTCGTAAACCCCGTCAAACACTAAACCAACAAATTCAGCCTTGCTGTTTAATGTAGGTGAGCCAGAGTTACCACCGGTGATATCTAATGTACCTAAGAAATTAACCGGCACAGAATTTAAGTCAACTTTACGGTAGTCGCCGTATTGCTTTTTAGCGATAAGGTCTAGCTGTCTTTGTGGTGAGTTAAATGGAAATTCACCAGTGTTTTTAGCTGCAAGTCCTTCAAGCGTTGTGAAAGCTTCTGCTCTAATACCGTCTTTAGGTGAGTAGCCTTTTACGTTGCCGTAAGTTACTCGTAATGTGCTGTTGGCATCGGCATAAACGGGAATGTCTTTTGCTGTGTTGTAAGCAATTAACGCTTCCATAAATTTAGGACGATAGGCTTGTATATTGCCCGTTAGCTCTTTCGACTGTTTCTCCATTGCAGCGCGCACTTTATAAGTGTTTACGGCTAATTCAATGAAAGGGTCGGTTGAGTCGTTAAATTCAGCTTCAGACTTTTGCATCCAGGCTAAACGAGTTGCTTCATCGCCAAGCTGGGTATTACTGTAAACATTGTTCAGCTTAGTATTGAGGGCATCAATGTTTAGACCGTTTTCTAAACCAAAATATTGATCAAGCTCTTTAATACGTTGCTTCTCTGGTAGGGCAGCGTAATGAGTTAACATTAAGGTAAGGATTTTTTGATCTATGTCTTTGTCGAAACGGCGATTGATGGTTTTCATGCCTTGTGCAAATCTATCCATATCACGTTGTTGATAACCTCGGATACGCTCTAGATCTGGCTTTTGTTTTTCAATAGCTAAACGGTGCAGCTTGTAAGCTGTGCTTAGTAACTGGCTTCTTGCCATATAAGACAATACATAACTTTGTGGAGCATATTCTTGGCTTTGTGCTACTAATGAATTTAATTGCGATAGTGCGTTACCGTATTCTTTCTTTAATTTTGCACTACTGTTAATCCATGAAGTTAAATCAGCTTCGAGTGCTTGCTTGCGCTCTAGTGTTGTGCCTTTACCGTAGCTTTCAATTAACGAACCATAGTTTTTGGCATAATTGGCTAAACTTGCTAACTCGTTTTGGTACTTAATTCGCTTATCACTACCTTCAACAGAATTTTCGTGGATCAAGTTAATGATTTCTTCACGGTAGGTTTTAGCAATAGGGTAGGCCCAAGTAAATTGGTGTTCTACTTCGCTAGCAATTCGGTAGCGGTTAGTACGTCCAGGGTAGCCTAATACCATAATGTAGTCACTTTCACTTACCGATGACTTGTTTACTTTTAAGTGATGTTGAGGTTGATAAGGCACATTGTCTACAGAATAATCAGCAGGTTTTCCGTCTTTACCAACATAGGCACGGTAAAATCCGTAATCGCCAGTATGGCGAGGCCACATCCAATTATCTATATCGCCACCATATTTACCAACACTTGAAGCTGGCGCATGAACTAAACGTACATCACGAATGGTTAACTGCTTAAATAAGTAATATTCAAGACCACCATGAAAATTTACCACGCTACAGCGGTAATCTTTGTTTTGCTCACATTCCGCAACTAATTTTTTGCTGTTTAGATCAATAAACTTATAACGCTCTTCGCCTCGCATATTATTAATGCCGGCGTTTATTAAGCTAGTAACATCGGTAATTTCTTCGGTTACGTAAATTCTTTGACCAGGTGCTGCAGGTAATTCTTGGTCTAATGTTTTAGCTAAAAAACCATTTTTAAGTAAGTTGTTTTCTTCGGTTGAATTATATTGAACCGATCCATAAACACAATGATGATTACTCACGACCAATGCTTGATCAGATACAAAAGATGCCGAACATCCTCCTAAACTGACAATTGCGCCCATAGGAAAGTCGGTAAGATTAGTTAAGCTTGCTGGGTCTAACTCTAAACCAGCAGCGGTAAGCTCTTCACTAATACTTGGTAATTGGTGTGGTTGCCACATACCTTCGTCGGCTATGGCGGTAATGTGAAAAGCCGCAACTGAAGCCACAGTAAGTCGCAAAAATGATGATAAGAACCTCATCTTGTTCTCCCTTTATAATTTAGTCTTGTCGTATTTTTAACCTCTGAATTTTGCTTAAATAGTTAGTTGTGGTCAAATCGAATAATTAACTATTAGTTTTAATAATTATTAAAAAGACATTGCTGTAAAAAACACAACTACTATTTATTATCGAATAGTTATCTATTTATTAAAAACTCTTGTAAAACAGTATGTTGTATTTGACGTTTTTAGAGGGTGATTTTTGACATTTTGCAATTTTCAAACTAGTTACAAATAACAACAGCATTTCAATAACTATTTATTTACAATGTTTTGTTTGAACAGTAACCTAATTTGCTGTTTTTTTGTGTAGTACATTAATTGTTTAGTGGTCGTTAATGATTCAAAAGTATTTACCAGTCTTGGTGCTAGTTTGTTGTGCGCTGTTTTCTATTGAAAGCAGTGCTGCAGGTGTTGTAAAAAAATCTTCTTCGGGTATTTGTCATAATGAGCAAAGCTCTTATTACTCGCGCACCAAAAACTATACGCCGTATCAAACACTCGAAGCTTGTGTTGCTTCTGGTGGTCGTTTACCTAAAGGCTCTATAACGCCTAAAGTGTCTAATGGTAATTCTTCTAGTGAGATTGTTGGCTCTGTCTATAAACGCAGTTACTTTGGTAGTGGTTGGGATGATGCCGATCACGATTGCCAAAACTCTCGTATGGAAGCGTTAATTGCTCAGTCTGTTGGTCAAGTTCATTTTAAAACGTCTAAGCAGTGCCAGGTGCGCTCTGGTAAATGGATCTCGCCGTTTACTGGCGCTGTTATATACGACGCCTCAACAATTGATATCGACCATGTAGTGCCGCTTAAGTGGGCGTGGTTGCATGGCGCTAATACTTGGAGTGACGCTAAGCGTTTAGCATTTGCTAACGATGGCGCTAATTTGTTGAGTGTTGAAGCGAGTTTAAATAGAAGTAAAGGCGCGAAAGGTATTATTGATTGGTTACCACCGAGTAATCAATGCCAATACATTGCACGTTTTCTTCGGGTGATGAAAACCTATAAGCTCACGGTTAGTGATGCAGAGCTTGAGCAGATGAATTCGATTAAAGGCAGTTATTGTTCTTAGAGGATATAGTTTATAGGTCTGTGGTATTGAGTCAAAACACTTCACCATGATTATTATTCGCACAGGCCTTACACAATAAATTATCAAACATGTGTCCGCTTAAGTTTAATTCGTTACATTCACTGCACGTTAAAAAATACTCTTCGTTGTTAATAATTGCCTCTATCGCTTGGTTGATAGCTTGTTCGTTACTGTCTGCTGGCAGAGCTGTGATTAACTGTAAGTGCTCTTCTGGCGTATAAGGCGCAGGCCAAGAAATATCTTTTAAATAAATATTGGTGTGGTGTTCGTCTATTTCTATTTTGAAATAACGATCAACAAAGGTGTTCTTGCTCATAGTTAGCTATTTAATAAACATTAGGATTTAACTTTAGTATAGTGCTTTGCATCATTTTTTTATGTTTTGTTAATATAAAATTGCGTGTAGCTAATGGCTACACTATACTTGTGTGTAGTTAATAGATATACGAGGTTGTTATGGCTAAAACATCACCAATAAATATGAGAGTTGAACCGTCTCAGCATGAGTTACTCACTCAAGCTGCTGCGGCACTTAATATGGATAGAACGACTTTTATTCTAGATGTCTCATGTAAAGAAGCTAGGAATGTGCTTCTAGAGCAGCGTTTATTTAGTTTAGATGATGATAAGTTTGATGCTTTTGAGCAGGCTTTAAACGAACCTGTTGCTAACTACAAGCTTGATCAATTAATGCAAAGTAAAGCTCCATGGGAAGAATAAGCGAACCTTTACCTTTATGTTCATCGTTCGATTTATCGCAGTTTGATTGTGGCGAAGAGTCTTTAAATTATTTTTTGAAAAAGAAAAGTATGAAGAATCAAGTCTCGGGCGCAAGTAAGACTTATGTTTGTACTGTTGATGGAAAGGGTGTTGCTTATTACTCTTTAGCTTCAGGTTGCGTTGAAAGAAAGCTTGCTCCGGGTAATATAAAAAGAAATATGCCAGATAATGTTCCCGTTATTATTTTGGGAAGATTAGCCGTTGATAAAGAGTTTGCTAAGTTAGGCTTAGGAAGTCAGTTACTTCGCAATGCGATATTACGAAGCTTGAATGTATCACGAACTGTCGGAGTGAAGGCCGTTTTAGTGCATGCCTTATCTAAGCAAGCAAAGTCTTTTTATTGTCAATATGGTTTTATTGCTACACCATTTAACGAAAATATGCTGGTTTATTCTTTAGATAATCTTAAAAAGAGCTACTTAAAAAAGGCTTAATTCATTGTTAAAAATTAAGCCTTATTTATAAGCGTTGAAACGCTAACCATATTTGCGCATAGCATCAATGGCTAAGCCCATACCAACACTACCAAACTTGTCACCATTAATGATTTCTGTGTGCGGGAACAAAGTTTCAATGCTTTGTCTTACCATAGGTATTGCTGTGGTACCGCCGGTCATAAATACTTTTGTAATGTCTGCACGTTTTAAGCCCGCTTCTTCAATAGTGTCGATAGCTTGCTTTTGAATCTTATCTACTTCGTTGTCAACCGCGTCATGTAATTGGTTAATGGTTAAGTCGATGCTTAAGTCTTTTTCAATATAATCTAAGTCGATTGCTGTTTTTTGCATGTTGGTTAAGTCTATTTTGGCTTGTTCAACATCAAGAGCGAGTAAATGACCTTCGCGGCGATTAATCAACTTTAATAGGCGCTCGATCAGGTTTTTATTTTCTACACGAAAGGCTAAGTCGTTTAACGAGCCTATGGTGCTCTTTTCATATAAATGATGAATTTTGTGCCAAGTTGCTAAGTCATGGTAATAACTTGATGGCATAAGCATTTCGGTTGACTCGGTAAAGCTGTCTGTTGATACTGATTTACGAATACTGAAGCTTTTTTCAAAGTTAGCTGTTTGCGCTCTTGGCTTAAATTTACTTTTATAGCCTAAGTGTGGCATTACTGTTTCAAGGCTAAGCTTACGGTCAAAATCGGTACCACCAATATGAATACCTCCATTGGCTAATATGTCGTCTTTACGGTCACTACGTTCACTGCGCTCAGGAGAAATTCTTACCACTGAGAAATCTGAAGTACCACCACCTATATCAACGATTAAGGCTATTTCTTCTTTATCAACGCTTTGCTCGTAATCAAGGGCTGCGGCGATAGGCTCGTATTGAAACTGTACCTCGCTAAAACCAGCACGAATGGCGGCTGATTCTAAAGTATCTTGTGCTAATAAGTCGGCTTCTTTGTCACCATCTACAAAATGTACTGGACGGCCTAATACTACTTGTTCAAATGCTTGATTGGCATTTTGCTCGGCCGTTGCTTTTAAGTGGCTTAAGAAGCTCGTTAAGATATCAGCAAACGGCACAAGCTGTGATTTGATTTGGGTTTTTTCATCCATTAAAGGCGTGCCTAAAACACTTTTTAACGAGCGCATAATACGGCCAAACTCACCGTCAATGTATTCATCAATAGCAGCGCGACCTAAAAAGGTACGGTTTTCTTCAAAATGAAAAAATATTGCACTTGGAATGGTTACTTTGCCATCTTCTAGCGGGATTAATATCGCTTTGTTTTGTTGATTTATGGTGCCAAAGGTTGAATTAGATGTACCAAAATCGAGTCCGCAGAAAGTATTCACAAAAGATCCTCTTAAAAAAAGTCGCAGGGAAACAGGGGTATAAAATTCTGCGATGGAGATGTATTTTACACGCAAGTGAGTAAATTGGTTAACTAAATTGTGTTTGAGCGCTTAGCTTTTTGCAAATATTTGTTATTATCGACAGTAGATACCGAAGTAGTTTAGATAATAAAACAGATAAAGGATGCAAGATGCGCGTAAAAGGGACGTTAACAAAATGGCTAGACGATAAAGGCTTCGGCTTTATAACGCCGCTCGCTGGCGGCAGGGAAGTGTTTGTGCACATTAATAGCTTTGTCTCAAAAGGGCAAAGGCCCGAGCAAGGCTGTGTACTAACCTACGAATTGGTTAAAGATAAACAAGGTCGCTTAAATGCTGGTAATGTTACTCATCAGGGCGAGCGTTTAACTCAAGCGGTAAAAAGCACGGCGCGTCATCAGTCTCATAAACAGTCGGTTAGAAATAATCGACAAAGCGCTAAGTCATTTATCACCTTTACTTTACTGTTTAGCATAGTGTTTATTATTGGCTTATTTGCGCTGGTGTTATTTACACCTTTGTCATTTCATTTTTTCTCTGGTTATTTATTGCTGAGTTTACTTACTTTTATTTTTTATGGCTTTGACAAACGTGCAGCGCAAAAGGGCACTTGGCGTACGTCAGAACTTAAATTACATATTCTCGCGTTAATTGGTGGTTGGCCGGGGGCTGTTTTTGCACAGCAAACGTTAAGGCATAAATCGAAGAAATTATCTTTTAGGGTAGAGCTTTGGTTAACGATATTACTTAATGTGGCAATATTTGTGTGGTTCTTTGTTCCCGGCTCGCAAGCATTAATTCTACAGGCCAGTGAAATACTCTATTAAACAATTTTATCTTTTAGTGAGTAAACAGCTCTATAGACTATTAAAATAGTACTATAGCAATAATACTATAGAGCTGTGTGTTTATGAGCAACAGCAAAGCGCTAGCCTAACCTGGGTCTTCAATTTCTACTTCTAATGCTATGTAGCTTTCACCACTGTTCATAACTTTAACTTTAAGATACATGCCTTCAGTGAGCTGGTTAAAAAACTCATCTTTAGTAACGTCTATGTCATAGAGCACAAACGTAGTATTTTCATTTACGATGATGTCCATAGCAGATACTGTAAAGCCATTGTTGTTGATGTTACTGACTTGCCCTTCAAGCTCTTGCTCAGAGTATTGGTTGTCATCCTCATCTTCAATTTCTACTTCGAGTACGGTGTAGTTGTCGCCATCAGGAATCGCCTTCACTTCAATCAGCATGCCTTCGCTCAATTGGGCAAAGAATTCTTGTTGTGAAGCATCTACGTCATAAATTTCATATTCAGTATCTTCATTTACTGTGAAGTTTAAGCCATACATCATAAATCCATTTTCACTGATGCTGCCAACTTTGCCTTCAAACTCATTACCTTCTTCGGAGTCATCATCTTCATCGTCTTTGCTTATTTTGCTAGCAATGTTGTCACCATCGGTATTTATGTAGCCTTTAATTTCAATATAATCACCAATGTTTAATGAATCGTCATTAAAGGTGTGTAAATCATCTTCCGTGTCATCATCAAAGCGAGTGAACTCATTGTAGATAAAGGTAACTCCTAGTACAGTAATAGTGCCAAGCTCAGCATTTATATCTTCAATTACACCTTCCGCTTTAAGTATTACTTGATTAACTATGTATATTTTTGTCGCGATGAGTTGATTGTCGGCGTTGTAGTCACCTTTTACTTTTACCGGTAAATTATTAGCTAATGTATCTAAGCTGCCGTACTTAACTTCTGTAGTACTGTTGGTGAGTACTTGAACGTCACCAATCATAAAGCTAATGTCGCTTTGTAAATCGGCGATAACGCCATTAAGGTAGTGATGTTGATGGTTATGATCGTCTTCTGGTTTGAAGGTGTAAAGTTTAACTTTATCTACATTAAACACATCACCAGCTAAGTTAGCGAACATACCTTTAACTTTAACAAACTGTCCATCGGCTAAGTCTGCCATTGTAAATTTGTCAAACTCGGCAGTTTCATAATCTATTGTCAACGTGCCCAAGGTAAATTGCATCTCACTGGTATTGAGATTAGCGACTTTACCTTTAATGCTAATGTTATCGGTAGCTGATTTTTTTTCAATGCGAGTGGCGAGTAAGTTACCATTGTCTAATAAATGACCATTGACTTCGATGTAATCATTTAACATTAATGCACTTGCTGTAGTGTCATCAAAATAGGTTAGATCATTAAATACTATGGTTTGCCCGTGTACTGACAGAGTCATTAAATCAAGATCTAATGACTCGATAAAACCTTTTATTTCTGGGCTGTAAACAATGGTGTGGGCTGAGCCGGTACTGTCGTCGCTGTTAAGCTCGCCATAAAGTTTAACTAACATACCCACAGATAAATCGCTTTCAGATATTGAGTTATCGTCATCATCAAAAATTTTGCTATCACTGGTATCATATTTAACGCCATTAACATAAATACTACCAAAGCCGGTAATTTCACCTTCGGTTAAGGTATTAAGGTCTTTGATTTGTTGCTCGGTTAAATTAACTTCGGGTTCAGTACTGCTAGATGAGCCACCACCACAGGAAAGTAATAGCGGCATAAAGGATGCTACGAGGATCGATTTTATAAAAGTAGAATTACACATTCTAAACTCCTTCTACATGTATGTTTGCTAGTACTTTAATAGTAGCTGAAGTTAGCTGTTTTTCTATGTTTAGAGGAAATTAGGCAGTTAGAGAGTAGAGGGGGAAAGAAGCAATAAATACAATGGTTGTTTGGGCAACCATTGTATCGTTTAATTTCAATTAGTTATTGGCAATAAAATCTAAAACTACTTCATGGTGGTCTTTGGTTTTAAACTTATTGAATACGTGCTCAATGTTACCGTCTAAACCAATTAAAAAGCTTAAGCGATGAATACCATCGTACTCACGCCCCATAAACTTCTTTAAACCCCATACGCCAAAGTCATCAGCAACCTTATGGTCAACATCTGAAAGTAGGGTGAAGTTTAACTCATCGCGGACACAAAACTTGTCTAAACGTTTTACTTCATCTGGACTAATGCCAAAAACGACCGTATTAAGCTCTTCTAACTTAGCTTTACTGTCTCTTAAGTTTTGCGCTTGTACCGTACAGCCTGGTGTCATGGCTTTTGGGTAGAAGTAAACTAGTACGCGTTTTTTACCAATAAAGTCGCTAAGATCTACTAGATTATTTGCTTGATCGGGTAATGAAAAGGCTGGGGCTTTATCG
Organism: Thalassotalea sp.; assembly: GCA_029237915.1. Classification (GTDB taxonomy): domain Bacteria; phylum Pseudomonadota; class Gammaproteobacteria; order Enterobacterales; family Alteromonadaceae; genus Thalassotalea_A. Next base: position 12,591 of record JAQWHD010000067.1, read on the forward strand.
CCAACTTGTAATGTGTTCATGAAATTCCTTTATTTAGATTCTTGCTGATGCGAAGTGAAACTTAATTTAACCGATAACTTATCACACAGTTTTTGTAAATCCTGGTGTAACTCTTGTTTGTTTACCTGGTGGGTTAAGTTAATGAGGAGTTCAGTTTCAACCGTATTGGTTTTGTTATCTGTAATTGATTTTAATGATGATAGGTCAACTTTTCGTTTAGCGAAAAACTCAGTTACCGTTTTAAGTATACCTGGGGTATCAGTTCCTATTAGGTTTATATGGACGTACTCGTTGACTATTTCATTTGTTGTTGTGGTTGAACGCTTGCTTATAGTAAGCAGCTCTAATGAATAAGCAAGAATAGGTAAGCGAGTTTCAATTTGATTAATTGACGACTTTTTGCCGTTGAGCAACATGATCAAGGTAAATTCACTACCTAATATCGCCATGCGGCTATCAACTATGTTACAACCAAAATCCGTTGCTAATTTAGTGATCTCACTAACAATACCCGTTCTATTTTTGCCTATGGCTGTAAATACTAAAGAATGTGTCATTTAATTATTTTTAATTCATTAACATTTGAAATATAGCTTTATTGTAAAGGTAAACGCTTCACAATTGTAGTACCTGTTAGTTATTGCAATCTTTTAAAGGTAAAACTTGTGTTTACAAAATCATACAAGTACCATAAACCGCATTATTGCATTGCTAAAACTATTACAAAAATATTGTTCTCGTGCGGGAACTAAATCGGGTAATATTTATCAAAACAATTTGTGACAATGTAAGTACTGTTTACAGTGCCAAAATATAATAAATACCAAACAGAATATATAATGATCAAATTGGTATAAATCATCATCTAATGTTACTGCTTCGGCAATAACTGGCTTTTTCCTCAGGAGTTTTAATGGAACGCCGTATTTTTTATTTTTCTTTACTCACTTTATCCCTTGCGGCTTGTAGTAATTACGAAACTCGTAAACAAGCAAATGGTGAATTTGATTATGTTAACGCTAAACCTGCATCGACATTTACTGTACCAGAAAATCTAGACAAGCCTGAAGATAAGCCAGATTATCTTATTCCTGAATTAACAGGCCCTGATGGTCCTATAGGTAAAAAAGTCGATGTTCGTGCTCCTGCATTAGTACTTCCTCTTGCTGCCGGTAGCCGAGTTGATGAATTTGATAAAACCGCTGAAATTTGGTTTGACAAAGTTGATGACGACCGAGATCTTCGAGAAACCGTTATTAAAGCTATCACCGACTATTTAGCTAGTGAAGAGGTTGGTTTTGTTAGTGCCGATACTACTAATAACACGTGGGAGTCAGAATGGTTCCACGTTGAAGAAGAAAGTGGCTATCTGTTTTGGAAAAATATCGACTTAACTGAAAGCTGGCGCTTTAAGTATTCACTTGTTACTAAGCCTCACGGTCGCAGTGTTGGTTTAAATGTTGAACTTGTTGAATACATGCACACATCAGATAAAGGCTCTAAAACCTTAATTGATCCAATTGAGAAACAACGCGTAGAAATGGGCATGATCAATGCTATTACCGCGCAGTTAGATTACCAATACCGTTTATATAACAAAGAAGATCGTTTAGCTCGAGCTACTATGGAAATAGTAACACTTGGTCAATCTGCCAATGATAAGCCTGCTTACATTATAGATTACCCTGTGGATGAGTTATGGAGCTACTTACCAGGTTTCTTTGACGGTTATAACTTCAAAATCACTGATTTAAATGAAGATAAATTCATTTACGAAGTTGAATATAATCGTGTTGATCCAAGTTTATGGGATCAAATTTGGGGTGATGAACTTCCTGTTGTTGAGTTTGAAAGTGGTGTTTACGAATTCCATTTAACCGAACTTGGCGATCAAACCGCATTAGAAATTTACAACGATGAAGGTGAAGTTCTGTCTGATCAGATCCTTATTCAAAACTTTGAGATATTAGAGCCGGCGCTTTCGTTCCGCTTCTAACCCAAAGTTTTAAACAAAAAAATCAAGGGGTCAGAGTCGTTGAAATTAGTTTCAACAACTCTGACCCCTTGATTTGTTTATAACCTTAGCTTTATCTTCTTTTTTTATTCTTTTCGGCTGCTTTTAATTCTGCTTGTTTGTCACCGGCTCTGGGTAGCGTTTCTTTAAGATCGTTTAAGCTCTTGCGTCTGATAGGTGTAGCGCTGCGCTGTAACATTGATAAGTTACCAATAATTGCAGCAATAGCACACACAATAATAACGACAATAATCCAAGTTTCCATTACAAGCTTCCAACATTTGTTATGTATTGAGTATAGATGGTGTCTAGCATGGTTAAAATATGTTCTTTAGCTGTTAAGTCACTCGCATTGATACAATCGGCTAATAGCTCTTGGTTATATTGCTGGGCAAACATAGCAGAGAGTGGCGCATAGGATAAATGCCAAGGCTCACAAGCCACGCCACCACGAAACTTATCGTACGGGCGATAAAAACCAAAGCGCTGCATATTGTTATCAAGCCATTGCGTTAATGCAGCCATTGGGCCGTTATCTTCATATTCCCAAGCCTCAAGAGCTAGCGGTTTACCGGCCATTAAAGATTTGGAGTAAACGTCTATGTCAGTGCCCCAGTGATGACGACTGGCACCAGGTAGGGCTGAGTAGAGTAATATACTTTTTATTTGTTCATCAATAGCCAAATTCGTCAGGTCGACAACTTGATTATTAATATCTAGCACATTGGTTTGACCTTGCATTTTACGGTCAAAAATAACTTGCTGACGCGCAAAAGATCGAAAACCACTGGCAATATCTATGCTTATACCATCGGCAAGTGCAGCTTGTTGCATTTGCTGTAACGGTACAACCAACAGGTTATGAACGCCTATATGTTCGGCGACATAGCTTATGTGTTGTTCCGTTTGCCCGGTTAATTCAGCAGGATTAATGAACATATCTTTCATTAGGTTAGTAACTTCTTCAATGTGAGGTAGTACATTTCAACCAAGCTCTCTAAATGCTCACATTTGACACTTTCATTGACTTTATGAATGGTGGCATTTGTTGGCCCTAACTCGACAACTTGCGCACCCGTAGGGGCAATAAAGCGACCATCGGATGTACCGCCTGCTGTTGATGGTTGGCATTTAACGCCGTTGGTTTCTTCAATCGCTGCCACTATAGAGTTCAGTAATTTACCTTCCTCAGTAATAAAAGGCTTACCGTTGAAGGTCCACTTGATTTCATAGTCAAGGTTATACTTGCCTAGAATGGCATTAACTCTATCCATGATGAGGTCATCGTTAATTTCGGTGCTGTAACGTAGGTTAAATATCGCGTGCAATTCACCTGGTACAACATTAGTGGCACCGGTACCGGAATTTATATTGGATAACTGAAAACTCGTTGGCGGAAAATATTCATTACCATGGTCCCAAACCTCTTGGCTCAACTCTGCTAATGCAGGGGCTGCCATATGGATTGGATTTTTAACCATTTCAGGATAAGCCACGTGACCTTGAACACCATGAATGTATAAATCACCAGTAATAGAGCCTCTACGGCCATTTTTAACTACATCGCCAACGACATCGGTACTTGATGGCTCGCCAACAATACACCAATCGATTTTTTCATTACGCTCTTCTAAGGTATCAATGACGCGAGTGGTACCATTAATAAATGGGCCTTCTTCATCACTGGTGATCAAATAAGCAATTGAGCCGTTGTGATCAGGGAAGTCTTTTACAAATTTCTCGGTAGCAACCACCATAGCAGCCAAAGATCCTTTCATATCGGCAGCACCACGGCCATAAAGCCAGCCATCAATGATGGTTGGTTCAAATGGGTGAGTGTTCCATTTACTTTCTGGACCAGAAGGGACTACATCGGTATGGCCGGCAAAACAAAATACCGGATGTTTGTTGCCTCGGCGTGACCACAGGTTAAGTGTGTCATCAAACTCCATCACTTCATTGTTAAAGCCAACGGCAGCTAAACGGTTTCCCATTAGCTCTTGGCAACCCTCGTCTAGTGGCGTTACTGACTTTCGAGCCATTAGATCTATCGCTAACTTTATTACTTCGCTGTTATTATTCATGATTAAATATTTGCTGATATTGAGCAGGTTTAAAACCTAAGTGGAGTTGATCATTGTTAAGTAACAATGGACGCTTTAGTAGAGTAGGTTGTTCTAACACTACCTTTATTGCAAGCTCGCCAGTTAAATTCAGTTTAACTTCATCGCTTAAACTACGATAAGTGGTACTGCGTTTATTAATGAGTTGCTCCCAAGTTGCACGCTGAACAAGGCTAGTGAGTAATTCTTCGTCTAAACCATCTTTGCGCAAGTCGTGAAACTGGTATGGAATATTTGCTTGGTCTAACCAAACTCTTGATTTTTTAACGGTATCACAATTATGAATACCATAAATGATGGTCATATAAATTCTCGTATTTGATTTATTATTATTTGGTTGTTGCTTTTAATTATTGGCTAAGGCTTTCAGTGTCCTCTTAGCCTTTTAGCAACCTCAGTCTTTTAACAATTTCAGTCTTTTAGGACTACGTAATCATTAGCCTTTAATGCTCTAATTGAAGCATCGACGGTATCTTTTTTAACTAGTATATAGTCGGTATCGAATGTAGAAATGGCAAAGATACTGATTTTTTGTTCAGCTAAAACTGAAGATATATTTGATAAAATGCCGGTTAAAGAGAAATCTAAAGGTCCTAGCACTTCAAATGCACGCCAGTCTTCTTCAACTTCTAAGCTATCAAGCTTGACGTCTTGTGGTACCACAATAGATAACTCATCTAGAGTCTTACCAATAAAGAATACCTTGGCAGCAAATACTTGCTCAGGTACTGGGGTTTGTGGAGTAAAACTGTGGATATCAAAAAATATATCTAATAGTTGTAAAGTTTGTTTTGCCATTGGGTTTAAGTATCAGCTGCAAACGAGTGTTAACACTATATCAAACGCGCTTTTTATTTGGTATCGAAAATACTAAGTAGATCAATAAAGGACTAGATATACCTCTTAACAAACCGTGTGTTTTATTAGTTTCTTATGCTTTTTTTTATAAGCTCTGCTTAACTTATACTTAAATACTAATAAAAGGCGATTATTTATTAACAATAACAAAGATTGTTATCCACAATAGCTGTGGATAATATTGTTCATAACAATTTATATCTATCTAAGTACACTGTTTTATATGGTTTTTATAGGTTAGTTCTTTTTTTGAACAATAAATTCTATTGGTTAAAACATGTACTATTATCGCTTTTGTTAGATTAGCTTTGTAATGTGCTTAAATCCTTATTTTATAAGAGTGTAGTTGCATGTTTTTTACTTTAAAATGTAGTGTAAACATGATCTTTTAAGGTGTTTAACCAGGTTTAATAGTTAAATAAACTAACAAATTGTTACTTTATTAAAGTGACAAAGCACAAATGTTTTTGCAATTTGTGTTATCTTTAAAGTATCTAAAACTTTAAGTCTAAGTATGAACATTTCTATCAAACAACAGCTTATACAAGGCAAAGAATATATTGACTTGTGGCCCCTCAGACCTGAGCTGAGAAACTATTTTGGAGAGTACCAAGCCATTATAGTGAGTCGATTTGTACTTAAGCATTGTCCATATCTAGCGCTTTTAGCGTTTATATTGCCGCTGTTCGCATTTGGCGTAGATAAACTTACCTTGTCTTTATTTTATGGCGTGTGTATTGCTTCAATGCCGGTGCAGGCATTATTTTTTATGGCTAAGAAAGCGAAAGAGCCTCTGCCTCCAGCATTAGCTAGTTGGTATAGAGAAGGGGTTGAAAAGATCAAAACTCAAGCATTGGAGCTTGCAGATAAATTTAGTACGCATAAACCAACCTATAACGACTTAGCTAAACTTCTTAATTATTCTTACCAGCAAAAATAGCTATTAGGAGCTAGAAAAAAGCTAAGGGATCAGGAGTATGAGAATAGCTTGATGTGTGATGTGACCCCCGTAAAGCGGACACATCAATACTTAGGCTGCTAGGTTTTAAAGACTTTCGTCACTAACATCAAGATCAACATCGTCATCAACAGCAACATCGGCAGCAACAGCAATTTCACCTTTTATTTCCACATCAAGCTTCTTATATATACGTATTAAAAAATCAGCTTGGCATTTAAATTGTGGCTGTTGTTTAATTTGTGCAAATAAGCTGTCACTGGTTTTAAAAGCAAATGGGGTCATAGCTAATAGATCGAGTGCTTGCTCGTGTGTAGCAAAACACATTTCATAGGCTAAGTTTTCTTCGCTAATTAACTCAAAGCTATCAAGTTGTTGCTTCTCTACATTATGTGGTTTGGGTGTTTCATAAATAAGCTCTTTTAATTGCCATAAATGATTTGCAGCAGGGGTTACGGTAACTAAGTAACCATTGGCATTTAACAAGCGAGCAAACTCTTGGGTTTTTATTGGTGCATAAATTGAGAATAACCAATCAACCACGCCGTCATTAAATGGCAATTTGGCAATAGAACCAACGCTAAAATGACAGTCTTTATATTTTTTAGCTGCTATGCGGACTGCATTTTTGGCTATGTCGATGCCGTAAACTGTGTTCGCTGCGGTTTTATGGGCATGAGTGTAATATCCCTCACCACAACCCGCATCGACCACCATAGGCTTGTTACTTAGCTCGGTGTATAAATCTACTAAACGCTGGCGCAGAGGTAAATAATAATCCGCCTCTAAAAAGCGTCTGCGAGCATTTACCATGTCTTTATTATCACCAGGATCCTTTGAATGCTTATGTTGCACCGGTAATAAATTAACATAACCTTCTTTGGCTTGATCAAAGCTGTGATTATTAGCGCAGCGGAATGTTTTGTTATTCAGCACAAGCGCTAAATCACAAAGAGGGCAGTGATAATCATTAGGTTGCGGGTAAATGCTCATAGTTTCTCTTTTATTGTATTACGCTAATGCGCTAATTTAATACGGGTTTTAACCGTTTACTCTACTTAAATGTTGACCAAATTGGCGCATGATCAGAAGGTTTTTCTATACCGCGCAATTCATAATCAATATCTGATTCAATACATTTAGCACTTAATTCGTTTGTTGCTAACACGACGTCAATGCGAAGACCGCGGTTGTCAGGAAAACCTTTTGAGCGATAGTCAAACCAAGAGTAACGTTCAGCGCGAGTAGGGTGGAGTTCTCTAAAGGTATCTTTAAAGCCCCAGTCCATTAATGTCTTAAGCCATTCACGCTCTTCTGGTTGGAAGCTACATTTACCGGTTTTTAACCAACGCTTCGCATTAGGCTCGCCAATACCTATATCTAAATCTGCCGGTGAAATATTTATATCACCCATTACTACGATATTTTCAGAAGGCTCGTGGTGTTCGTTTAAGTAAGACATTAGATCTTTATAAAATTGTCTCTTATAAGGGTATTTGGTTTCATGGCTAATATTATCGCCCTGTGGGAAATAACCATTTAACACGGTGACTTCGTCGCCGTTTTCATCGGTGGTAGTTACCATGATCATACGCTTTTGCGCTTCATCATCGTCAGTAGGGAAACCTTTTTGCACTTTTATTGGCTCTTTCTTACATAGCATAGCTACACCGTAATGAGCTTTTTGGCCATGATAATAAACGTGATAACCCATAGCTTCTACGTCTGCTACTGGGAATGCTTCATCGTGGACTTTAATTTCTTGTAAGCCGATAATATCTGGCTGATGTTTGTCTATTATCGCTTGTAATTGGTGTAGGCGGGCGCGCAGGCCGTTAATATTGAAGGAGATTATTTTCATGTTAGGTATCATTTTCTGATCAAAGTAGGCATATGCTAGCAGACTTGCTAGCGTGGTTAAATTCAATTTTTATTTATAATAATTAACGTCGATAAAAACAGCTCCAGTGCTAGTTTTTCGTACAAATTACAAAAAATATCTAAATTATTTTCGAAATTAATTAACCTTTTATAAATCAATTAACTAAAATGTAACCGTGAGTGAAATTTAAGCGATGTTTTGGCGATTATGGCGATTTTCTCTTGGTTTTGTAATTAGATTGTAAACCGGAGTGTTGATTTGTTATCGTAAAATGTAAATAAAACGTTGCTTTTTTAGTGTAACTCATTGTAATGTAAGGAATAGTTTTGTAAATTTGGTGTTAAGCCTATTGTAAAATAACATTATTATCTGTGCGAAAATTTTGTTATAACTGTAGGCAGATGTACGAAACACTACGTTTCATACTAAATTCTACTTAAACTTACAGTAACTTACATATAACAATAAATGTGAAGTTAAATGTTAATTGATGATGGAGCGATACTTAATGTCAGACAATAAACCAAACCTTAAAAAAATTCTTTTAGTTGAAGATGACCGTCAACTTTCAGATCTAATTAAGGATTTTCTTGTTAGCGAAGGCTTTCATGTTAAACAAGAGTTTAGAGGGGACACTGTAGCTAAAACTGTAGAGAACTTCTCTCCGGATCTAATCGTATTAGATGTGATGCTACCAGGCAAAGATGGATTTACCGTATGTCGTGACTTACGTCCTTCATTTAGTAACCCTATTTTAATGCTTACCGCTAAAAGCACCGATTTTGACCAAGTACTTGGTTTAGAAATTGGCGCAGATGATTACGTTGCAAAACCTGTTGAACCTCGTGTTTTATTAGCACGTATCAATGCTTTACTACGACGTGGTCAGTTACCTAAAGGTGGTAATGAAAAATCAGAAATCACTTGTGGCTCTCTGCAAATCAACCGTAATTCTCGCCAAGTTATCTTAGGTGGCGAAAATATTGAATTAACAAGCCAAGAATTTGACCTTTTATGGTTACTTTCAACTCGTGCTGGTGAAGTTCAAAATCGTGACTATATCTACAAAGCGGTTGTTGGCCGTGAATATGACGGTATGGACCGAAGTGTTGATGTACGTATCTCACGTTTACGTAAGAAGCTTCATGATTCTAATGAAACACCATTTAGAATTAAAACAATATGGGGACAAGGTTACTTATTCGTACCAGACGCTTGGGAATAAGTAATGAAGCTGGGTCGCTCGTTTTTTAGCCTGTATTTTTTAATTGTTTGTTGTTTTGGTACTTTAAGTTGGTTGTTAGACGAATTTTGGAGTATGCATGTTGAACAAGACGTTGAATCTTATACAGGTTATAAAACAGTCCTTAAAGCCCTAGATGAAAAGCTACGTGTCGATGAGCCAGTAGAAAATTGGCCCAATCGCATTGCCATTGCTAAAGAACGTTTTGATTTACCTATTATCTTGGTAACAACTGAAGAAGCTAAAGTATTAGTTCCTGATTTAGAGTTTGTTAACCACGATAATGTTACGGTGTTTTATGATGATAACCAGATCACCATATTTCATCATATGGAAGGTGTTGAGCAGGTCTTAGTACTTGGCCCCGTTCCTTCGCCTACAAGGCCGAGGACCGAAGCCTTAATTCGAGTAGCTATGCTCGTATTATTAGGTTTTGTGATATTTTTTTGGGTTTGGCCTATATCAAAAGATTTAGACAAACTCGACAAAACAGCAAAAGCTTTTGGTCAAGGGGATTTTAAAGCAACAGTTAAAGGTGGAACGTCTGTACTTGTACAGCCGATGATCAATACCTTTAATATGATGTCAGGGCGCATCAATAGCCTAATTGAAGCACATAAAGAATTAACTAATGCGGTTTCTCATGAGTTAAGAACGCCATTAGCACGCAGTAAGTTTGCCTTACAGGTACTGCGCGGTGCAAAAGATGATGAAACTCGTGAAAAATACATTGATAAAATAGCTACCGATGTTGAAGAGTTAGAATCGTTAGTAAACGAGTTATTAGTTTACGCAGCGTTTGAAAGTGATCAACCTAAAATAACGTACAGTCATGGTGATGTTCGTAAACTGGTTGAATATCAAGTTGAGAACTTTTGTAGTGATGATGTTCAAGCGACATTTGAATGTGACACTAGTGAAGTAATAGCCGACTTTGATGGTCACTTTTTAAATAGAGCATTAAGTAATTTAATGACCAATGCAATTAAATATGGCAATGACCAAATTAAAGTGTCGTTATCTGTTGATGAACTAAATTGCATTATTAGTGTTGAGGATAATGGTCCTGGTGTAGACAGTCATTTTAAAGAAATTATATTTGACGCTTTCTCGCGTTTTGATAAAAGCCGAGGAAAAGATACTGGCGGCTTTGGCTTAGGACTGGCAATTGTGAATAAAATAATGCAATGGCATCACGGTTCGGCAAAAGTTGAAGACAGTGATTTAGGTGGCGCTAAATTTACTTTAATATGGCCTAAACAACACATAGTTTAGTTCAGTTTAGTTAATGTTTTTGTATAAAGTGTTTTGAATAAAGCTTATTAGAGTCTCTCTAATAAGCTTTATTGTTTTTAACGTCCGAATAAATTCGGACCTACGTGGTCATACAGCAACGCTTGTATTTACGGGTGCTGCCGCACGGGCAGGGTGAGTTACGCGTAACCTTTTTTAGGCAGTCGTGACTGATTATCTCACCATCTAAATAGCGCCACTCGCCACTTTCTTGGATAAACCGAGAGCGCTCATGCATTCGCCATACTTCATCACCTAATCGATATTCTGCGGCAAATTCAACAAAGTCATATTGCTCAGTTGACCCTAGTTTTTCTGTACTGCTAGTAATGATATTTAGAGCTAGCCATTGTGTTTGCTCGGCCCATTCTTTGATCTCGTCAAATGCATTATCAATTTGTTTCTCAAGTGCATAAGTGGACAAAATATAGTGTGCATCTTTAATGCAATAAGCACTGAATCGTGATCGCATTAGTTGCTCTGCTGTTTCAGCAATTACTGTTTTACTAATGATAGGTTGGCAACAATTTTTGTATTCTTGCTGTGATCCACACGGGCAAACTTGCGTGTCGTTGATGGTATTTAGTTGTTTACTGCTCACGAGAGATATTTACCAGAATGATTTTAATTGGCTGAGATTATAACAAGGATGAAAGCTAGAAAGCTAGAAAGGGAGAAGCTAGAAAGCTAGAAAGGGGGAGTGGCAAAGATAATAAGTTTAAATACTCTAGGTGGAACTTCACTGGAGATGAACTATGTATTTGTTTAAACCTTTATCTTTGCCTAAAGCTTTACTCTGCTGGTTAAACTATCAAAGCAATAACTATCAAAGCTATAACATGGTTAATGTAATTGTGGTTTTTGTTTATTTACAACGATACATTGAGTATTACCGCGTTTAGCACAAATACGTAAAGACCGTAATTCTTGTGCTGAGAATTTAGATTCACATAACACTACTGTCGAGCAGTTACCTTTTAATAAAGTGCGCTGGATCTTGTCAAAAGAGATAGATTTATTTTGACCATTTACTCTTAACAGTTTGCTGGTATCTATACTTTTAGCTAGTTCAAGTAAGTCACTTTCTTCGCTATCAACACACAAAATCCAGCGCTTATCTTGTTGCTTCGATTGGCATACTTTTACTAATTTATCTGCGAAGAAAGTATTTGAATTGTTGTTTTCAACACTTAACCAATTATTAATAGCACTGTTTATTGTTGCTAATTCATCATTTAAGTTGTTGTTATTCATATTAATAGTGTTGTTCATTTGTACTCTCCAGTGGAACCGATTAACTACTGTATAAAACAACAGTACATGTAAATTTAATGTAATGCAAGCTTTTGCTGTGTTTTTATACAGTGGTTAGTTTTTGCGTTATTATCTAACTTACGACTAGTGTCTTGATTAGTGCATTTATGAGTGACATACAGCTAGCGAAGTGAAGCCTTTTAAGTTACTGTTCTGTGTATGAAATTGAGCGGTTTAAATGGTAAAAATAAAGATGAGTAAGCTGGTAGGTTTAGGCTCTAGTAACGCGCGATTAACTATCTATATTAAAAATCGACCGCCCTTGGATGAGTACCAAAACTTAGATTCGATGAAGTTTATGCTGAGCTCTGAGATTTTAGATGTAGGCAGGTTGACCGGTAATCATTGGCGTAAAATATTTAATGTTTTTGCCAAGTTAATGTTCGAATTAAATGCTTCAACATATACTCGCTGGCAAGATTTACGTGACCAATACTTATTACAAGAGGGTTGTAATGAGGCGTTATTATTCAGCCAGCCATTTTTTTTATCAAAGCAATCTCTGCCTGCTGATAATGGTATTTCTATTATCATGGGTAAAACTTATGCTTTAGATATATTAGCCAAGCAGGAAAATTTTTCTCTGGACAGCTTATTGTGGTTAAGTGAAGACTTTGCCATCAGTAAATCTCATCAGTTAATTGTCTGTCCGTATTTTGATTATAGGCAGCTATCCAATATTAAAATCACTCGATTGGTTAAGTTAATTAATTCCGTAGCTAATCCATCAGCTAATTCATTACCTAATGAGTTATCAACTTAATTAAGATGCGTTAAATCAAGTTAAGTTTTTTAATCTAATATTAAAAGCGTTAATTTATTGTCATAAAACAATGTTTTAATTTACTTAACTTCTATAATTTAGCGATAATAATAGCTCGCAATTGAGCTCAACAAAAAAAGTGTACCTTTATGTCCCAACAAACTGTGTTAGTTATTAACTGTGGTAGTTCGTCTCTTAAATTTTCATTAATCAATCCAAGTAGTACACAAGTTACTATCTCAGGTATTGCTGAGCGTTTATTGACCTCGGAAGCTTTTATCAAGATATCTTGTAATAACGAAAAGTCTGTTATTCCTCTAACCACACCTTTTGACCATCAAGTTGCGTTGCAATACCTTGTCGACTTTTTAAATAAGCATGGCTTAACTGAGCAAGTTTCGGCGGTAGGTCATCGTGTGGTCCACGGTGGTGAGTCATATTCTCAACCGACGTTAATTGATAACAATGTTAAAGACACTATTAATGGCCTTGCTCAGCTTGCACCTTTACATAATCCGGTTAACCTTATTGGGATAACTGCGGCAGAACAAGCATTTCCTGATCTTAAGCAAGTTGCGGTATTTGATACAGCATTTCATCAATCCATGCCTGAAAAAGCGTTTATCTATGGCTTACCTTACGACTTGTATAAAGAGCAGGGCATCCGCAGGTATGGCTTTCATGGTACGAGTCATTACTTTGTTGCAACAAAAGCAGCACAGGCTTTGAATATGCCGTTATCAAGTTTCAGTGGTATTACCGCTCATCTTGGCAATGGTTGTAGTGTATGTGCTATTGATAATGGTGAAAGCGTTGATACGAGCATGGGCTTAACGCCATTAGCTGGTGTAGTTATGGGCACTCGTAGTGGTGATATAGACCCAAGTATTATCTTTCATTTAATTAACCAATTAGGCTATAGCCTAGATGAAGTTGATACCCTACTAAATAAAAAGAGTGGTTTGTTAGGCATTTCGCAAATGAGTAATGATTGTCGAACTATTGAAGATGCAATTATTAACGACAACAACCCACAAGCCAATTTAACTATGGATATCTTTTGTTATCGTATAGCCAAAACAATTGCTTCTTATATGGCTGCAATCAGTCATTTTGATGCCTTAGTATTTACCGGTGGTATTGGCGAAAATTCAGATTTGATCCGCACGCGCGTAGTACGCTCTTTATCGTTATTAAATCTAAAATTAGATACAGATAAAAATACCGACATTAGATTTGGTAAGGCTGGTAGTATTAATTCTGATGACTCTTTAGCTTGTTTGGTGATACCAACCAATGAAGAGTTAGTTATTGCCATGCAAACACAGCAACTTATTGAGCAAGGAGAATAATATGGGCAAACGTATTATGTTGGTGCCAGTTGGCTATGGGGTAGGTCTTACTTCTGTGGCTTTTGGTTTATTTCACAAATTGCAGCAATTAGGTATTAATGTTGGTCATTTTAAGCCAATAAGTCAGCCATCACGTAATGTTATGTCGAACGATCAAAACTCGCCAGCAGAGTTTAGCCAATTTAACTCTACATCTATCCCTCTTAGCTATGTAGAACAAAAAGTTGGTGATGGTGATACCGATGTTATTCTCGAAGAAATCGTTGGTAATTTGCAACAGTTTGAGCAAGAAGTGGTGATTATTGAAGGTTTGATTGAAACCACCAGACAGTCTTATGCTAGCCAGATCAATGCTGAAGTAGCATCTGCGCTATCTGCAGACATTATTTTTGTCGCCACACCCGATAAAGACACCCCAGATCAATTTGAAGACCGACTAGAATTAAGCGCGAGCACCTTTGGTGGCTTAAAAAATAAGCGCTTAAAAGGCTGTATTATTAATAAAATGAACTCACCTGACAAAGATGAGTATGGTTTATTGCCTACGGATACCGAATTTAATACCGACTTTGACATTCAACCTTGGCTTGACCTAAAAATATTTACCAAACCACATTTTGATTTAATTGGCAGTATTACTTGGGATATCGACCTAGTTGCACCTAGGGTTGCTGAGATCAGAAACTATCTTGGCGCCGATGTTTTACATGCGGGAGATATGGAACATCGTCGTATCCGTAGTGTCAGTTTTTGTGCTCGTAGTGTTGGTAACTTAATGAGTCATATCGTACCTGGGCGCTTAATTGTAACGCCAGGGGATAGAACCGATATTATTATTGCCACCTGTTTGTCGGCGTTAAATGGTACCAAAGTAGGGGCTTTATTGCTGACTAATGGTTATAGACCAAATGACAGCGTGATGGAGCTTTGTCAGCAAGCATTTGAGTCAGGCTTACCTGTGCTATCTGTGCCGTGGGATACGTGGCGTACTTCAAGACACTTAATGAATTATAACCCTGAGCTTCCTGAAGAAGATGTACAGCGTCATGATCGTATTAAGCAACACGTAGCTGATAATATTAGCTCTGACTGGATAAAGCACTTGTTAGGCACGAAAGTGACCGGGCAATTGCTATCACCTCCGGCATTTAGACATAAACTTACTGATTTAGCTAAATCGGCCAATAAACTTGTGGTGCTGCCGGAAGGTAATGACATTCGTACCATTAAAGCGGCGGCTATTTGTGGTGAGCGCAATATCGCTCGTTGTCAGTTATTAGGTAATAAAGAAGAAATTCTGCGTATTGCCGAACAGCAAGGTATCACCTTACCTAAAAATGTAATGATCACTGACCCTGAAAATATTATCGAAAACTACGTTAATCCATTAATGGAGTTAAGAAAGCACAAAGGCTTAACGGATATTGTTGCCCGTGAGCAGTTAAAAGATAACGTAATGCTTGGCACCATGATGTTAAAACTTGGGCAAGTAGATGGTTTAGTTTCAGGTGCGGTGCATACTACGGCTAATACCATTCGCCCAGCACTGCAGTTAATTAAAACGGCGCCGGGTAACTCACTAGTGTCTTCAGTATTTTTTATGTTATTACCAGATCAAGTGTTGGTGTATGGTGATTGTGCAATTAATCCTGAGCCTACCGCTGAGCAATTAGCCGATATTGCAATTCAGTCAGCAGACTCAGCTAAAGCATTTGGTATAGATCCTAAAGTTGCGATGATCAGTTATTCAACCGGTAGCTCTGGCTCTGGTGAAGAAGTCGCTAAAGTGGCGCTAGCGACTAAGCTTGCGCAAGAGAAACGACCAGACTTGATCATTGATGGACCGCTACAATATGACGCGGCGATCATGGAAAATGTTGCTAAGAAGAAAGCACCGAACAGCCCGGTTGCGGGTAAAGCTACAGTGTTTATCTTCCCTGATCTAAATACCGGTAACACCACTTATAAAGCGGTACAGCGTTCAGCGGATTTAGTAAGTATTGGCCCTATGTTGCAAGGTTTGAATAAACCCGTAAATGATTTATCAAGGGGCGCATTAGTTGACGATATTATCTACACTATCGCGCTGACCGCAATACAAGCTACGCAGTAATTATACGCTAGGCTAAATAATAACTACTCGAGGTACTCTCTACCTCGAGTAGGTTTTATATTGATGCTCGAAACTAGAAACTAGAAACTAGAAACTAAAAGTCCAAACTAGAAACTCCTGCCCCTAACGCCTTATATAATCCTTTGTGACTCTAGCTTAGTTAATATCACCGGAATTGATTTCGAGGTTGGCGTATACGATCTGTCGCCAAAGCTATCAAGCGGTACTAAAGGGTTGGTTTCTGGGTAATAAGCGGCTAAGTTATCTCTAGGGATATCATAAAAGCGTAATTTAAAATCATCAACACTGCGGGTTACCCCATCTTTCCAAATTGAAGTGATTTTAACTAAGTCGTTTTCTTTAAACTTTAATCGTTTAGCATCCTGCGGATTAATAAACAGTACTTTACGCTCGCCAACAACGCCTCGGTACCTATCGTTCATGCCATAAATTGTGGTGTTGAATTGATCGTGCGAGCGCATCGATTGTAGGGTAAAGATCTTTTGCTGTTTTTCTTGCTCATACGCGGCTATATCCATATCTACTACAGACTCAGGCAACAGGTTGGCACTAAATTGAGCTTTGCTCGAGCTTGTTTTCCAAACATAATCTGCTGCGCTATTACCTAAATAGAAACCGCCAGGGCTAGCAAGCTTTGTAGAGAAACCTTTAAACTCTGGGATTATATGTTCGATCATCGCTCGAATTTTTTGATAATCATTACCTAGAGCTAGCCAATCTATTTGAGTTGAACCTAGTGTCGCATGGGCAATATTGGCAACTATGTTGGTTTCAGAGCGAAGCAGGGCTGATGCGGGCTCTACACTACCGTGGGAGGCATGTACCATTGAAAAAGTATCTTCTACAGTAACAAACTGCTCACCGCTTAATTGCCTGTCAATTTCGGTTCGGCCTAAACAAGGTAAGATAAGCGCATCTTCGCCAATTTGTAAATGACTCCGATTTAACTTGGTAGAGACTTGTACATTTAACTTAGTATTTTTTAATGCTTGGTAGGTTTGCTTAGTATCTGGCGCTGCTGCGGCAATATTACCGCCTAAACAAATTAATACTTTGCTTTGTTTTTGCAACAACGCAGTAAGCGCATGGTAAACGTTATGGCCATCATCTTTTGGCATAGCTATATTTAAGTGCTTGCCTTGTGCCGCTAAAAACTCGGCTGGCGGCTTTTCATTAATCCCCATAGTGCGATTACCTTGCACATTAGAATGGCCACGAACAGGACA
This sequence comes from Thalassotalea sp., assembly GCA_029237915.1. Classification (GTDB taxonomy): domain Bacteria; phylum Pseudomonadota; class Gammaproteobacteria; order Enterobacterales; family Alteromonadaceae; genus Thalassotalea_A. The sequence continues at coordinate 29,751 of JAQWHD010000067.1, forward strand.
AAGACCAGCACCTTCAACGCCGATATTACCTTTAAGTAGCTGCAAATTCACAAACTCTTGAATAGTCAGTACCGAGTGCTTATGCTGAGTTATACCCATTGCCCACGTTATGATGACTTTATCTGAGGTTAAGAACGTTTCTGCTGCTTGTTCAATTTCAAATTGACTAAGACCCGATTGACTAACAATTTGCGGCCACGAGGTTTGCTCAACTTGTTGCACATACTCGTCAAAGTTGTGGCAATGTTCACTAATAAAATCTAAATTGAGGATCGGCGTGAGTGAGTTATCTATACAGTGTTGCTCTTTCGCCAAAATGTATTTAACCATACCGCGCACCGCAGCCATATCGCCACCTAATAACGGCGTGTAATAAGCATGGCTTATCTCTGTAGCACTCGATGTAAGTAATTCAATAGGGTTTTGCGGGCTGGCAAAACGCTCTAACGCGACTTCCTTTAAATTATTAAAGGTTAGTATTTTACAGCCATTTTTAGCGGCACTGCGCAGGGCGTTCATCATTCTTGGATGATTGGTCCCTGGGTTTTGACCAAACACCAATATAGCATCGGCTTTATCAAAATCATCTAAAACAACCGTACCTTTACCTATACCTATGGTTTCTTTAAGGGCTACACCACTAGCTTCATGACACATGTTTGAGCAATCAGGGAAGTTATTGGTGCCGAACGTACGGCCAAATAATTGATATAAGAATGAGGCTTCGTTACTCGCACGACCAGATGTGTAAAATTCGGCTTGGTTTGGATTGTCTAACGCGTTTAAATGTTCGCTAATGCAGGCATAAGCATTATCCCATGAGATCTCTTCATAATGATCCGTTGCGCTATTGTAGCGTACCGGTTGAGTTAAACGGCCTTGGTATTCAAGCCAATAATCACTCTGCTTTTGTAATTGGCTAACGCTGTATTGTTTGAAAAACTCGGCATCAACTTTTTTAGAGGTAGACTCCCAAGCAATCGCTTTAGCGCCGTTTTCACAAAAATGCAGAAAGCCTTGTTGCTTATCACCCCAAGCACAACCAGGACAGTCAAAGCCTTTGTCTTTGTTAGCAACTAGTAAGTTTTTTAAATTAGTTTTTGGCTGCTCGCTTTTAATAATATGTTTAAGCGTTGATGTTAATGATGAAATGCCACCAGCTTTTGCTGGTTTAGTAAAATTACTTAATGATGGTTTTTGTTTATCTGCCACAACAAAAGGCCTTAATAATAAATAGGATCGTCATGTTTACGAACATGAACTAGATTTAAATGATTGTCTTGAGCTACTTTAACCGCTAATTGACTCGGTGATGCTAAACAAAGTAAGTGAGGAACTTTGGCAATGATTGCTTTATTTACCAACTCAACACTACAGCGACTTGTTACTAACAGCGCATGGTCACTAGCAATTAATTGCTTGTTTACCAGATAGCCTATAGTTTTATCCAGAGCATTATGACGGCCAACGTCTTCAGCACACGCCACTATTTCTCCATTACGTTCTCCATTAAGTTCTCCCTTAAGGTTAATTAATGCAGCGGCATGCAAAGCTCCAGATTTCTTAGCGAGTAATTGCCAATGGCCTAATTGATTTATCGATTGTTCAATCACCGCTACAGAAAGAGCTGGCGTTAAACTTAACGGTGTTAATTTTGGCAACGCTTGGGCAATGGCTTCAACCCCGCAAATGCCACAACTACTGTTGCTATTAACACTGCGTTTTTTATCTTTTAAGCCTTTAGTAATACGGTTTGCTACGCTTACATCAACTAATGCGGTAAAGTTATTAGAGTCGATATCTAAGCTAATGTCATGAATGTCGTATCTGAACTGGATGATTTGCTCACTCAGTAAAAAGCCAATAACGAAATGTTCAAGCTCATAAGGGCTAGCCATCATTACCGTGTATTTAATTGAGTTGATGGCAATGGCTACAGCATATTCTTCTACTAAGGCTGCATCTGAACTTGCAGCAACTTTCTGCGCTGGACTGTGGGTTGAACCTGTGTTTTCTATCAAGGCTATGTCTGCAAAGAGCGAGTTGTTATATGTGCTTAATATACCATAAACCGTTTAATATAGTGTAGAGTGAATTTCACTAACTTGTTGCTACAATACTTGTTTTTACATATCATTTACTATATTGTTGACAAGTTTTTTAATGATATGGATAATTATTATGACAGGTACAATTTCACAACAAAAACAACAACTTTTTGCTTCTGCCATAACTAATGGTGACGTAATTGTACGTACTCCGACATCTGATGATTCTGATCTTAACCCAACAGCTCCGTCATATTCTAATCAAGAAGCTTTAATCAATGGCATTTGGATGATCCGCAACGGTATTTCTTTATCGGAAGCGTCGCAATTATTTAATAAATGTTCATTAGCAACAGTTTGGGGCTTTAAAAAAGTAGCCACCGATTTTAATAATTGGAATATTGAACAAGAGCCTTCTGATCTAACATTAACTGAGTTAAATGAAGAGCTTACCAATAAGAACGAATTCATTAAACAACTCGAAAAACAACTGAAAAACCTGATGGCGATTCTGGCCTCAGCCAAAGAGCAAGACCCGGCTTTAATGAACCGTGTTACCTTGCAATACATCAATGATAGCCGTCGTGAAACGGTAGATAGCGCTAAAGAAGAAGCACGCCTTAAAGCTGAGAAAGAAGCTGAAGAGCAAGCCTTACTTGTTAGGCAGATGCTTAATTTTTAATGTGAAAGTGTTGAACTCTGCTCACAAAATATAAAGCCCGTAAGTCTAAATTACTAAAACCCAAACTCATCGTCATCTTTATAGATGCTGGCATTTTTCGCTATAAAACCGCATTAATTTAAATTTAGACATAAAAAAACCAGAACTCCTTATGTTTAAAGGACTTTCTGGTTCTTTTAGGTTTGATTCTTTTTATAAGAATAACCTGAATGTGGTGCTCGCTACTGGACTCGAACCAGTGACACCTTGCATGTCATGCAAGTACTCTAACCAACTGAGCTAAGCGAGCTTATTCTGTATCTGTTGTGTGGACAACGAAGCTATAGTAACGAGCTGTTTTTATTGATGCAAGCGCTTTTAGCAATACTATTATAAATAGTTTACTGTTTGCACAAAAGTTAAACAATTGTTGGTTGTTTAACTCTATAACACCGGTTGGGATGCTTTTGGCAATATGCCATTCTTTGCCCGCTTTTGTATTACTTTTAAACGCCACGCTAAGAATATAGCCGCAGTGGTTAGCCCTAAAATAAAGCCAATCCAAAAACCAGCCGCGCCCATCATAGGTACTATCCAATCGGTAATACCTAATATCACTCCTAAAGATAAGCCAACTAACCAGTAAGAAACGAAGGTAATGTATAGAATTGATTTAGTATCTTTATAGCCCCTAAGTGCTCCGGCTGAAATTACTTGAATAAAATCTGAAAACTGGAATAGGGCAGCTAAAAACATTAATTGTGCAGCTAAGTGGATAACACTTTCATCGTTGGTATATATATGCGCAATTTCATTTCTAAATACTATGGTAATTGTTGCGGTACAAATCGCAATAATAAAGCCCAAAAACATTGAGCTAGTACAGATGTCTTTTGCTTGATTAAGTTTGCCTTCACCAACGGCAAAGCCCACTTTTATGGTGACGGCCATAGCAATTGATAATGGGATCATGAACAACATGCCAGAAAAGTTAATGGCTATTTGGTGACTGGCGACTATTTCAGAGCCCAAGGGCGCTAGAATGATTGCCACCACCGAAAATAAAGACACTTCGAATAGTAGTGATAAGGCGATTGGAACACCAAGTTTTAACACTGTGCTTATTTCATTCAAATCTGGCCATGCTAAGCCTTTAAATAAATTGATATGAGCGAGCTTTTTAGACCAATAAACATACGCCAACATACCTAAAAACATAGCCCAATATACGATGGCAGTAGCAATGCCACAGCCAGCACCACCAAGCTCTGGTGCGCCAAATTCGCCATATATAAAGATATAGTTAGCAGGGATGTTAATTAGTAAGCCAATGATAGAGATGACCATAGTTGGTTTGGTAAAGCTTAAGCCTTCGGTATAGTTTCTTAGGACTATATATAAACAATAGCCTGGTCCGCCCCAAACAATATAACCAAGGTATTCAAACATTAAGTCTTTTAACTTGGGCTCTAAAGCCAAATGCGGCAGTAAATAGGGGGTTAATGCATAAAAGACGATGATAATAAGGATAGAAAGCGTTAATGCTATCCAGCCTGTTTGTACTGTCGATTTGGCTATGGCGTTAAATCGTTTTGAGCCAGCATATTGAGATACGATAGATGACAGCGCCATTACCACACCGTAAATGGTTAAGATAATAGGCAGCCAAATACTGCTAGCCACTGCAACAGCGGCCATATCAGTGGCACTTACGCGGCCAGCCATCACCGTATCGGCAAAGCTCATTAAATTTTGAATAAGCTGCGCGATTAAAATTGGATAGGCCAATTTCATTAAATCTTTGGTATCTTTAAAAAATTTATCTAGAGTCATATGCACAAAGATCGGATAATAGGGTTAATGCATCAAATGCGATTAATATTAGTAATTTAGAGAATCATATATGTTTACAGGAATTGTGCAATCAACAGGTGAAGTTAAATCAATAATTAATGGTGAAAACTTCAAACATTTCGTAATTAAAGTACCTGTTGAGTTAATTGATAATTTAACCATTGGCGCTAGTGTCGCGAATAATGGCGTTTGCTTAACAGCGGTTAAATTTAAACAAGTAGATGATAAAAATGCTGAGATTGAGTTTGATGTAATTGACGAAACGCTACGTTTAACAAATTTAGATGATGTAGACATAGGCTCATTGGTAAATATAGAGCGTTCACTTAAAGCGGGTGATGAAATTGGTGGCCATATGGTGAGTGGTCATATTCATACTATGGCAACCTTAGTTGAGCGAGCGGACTCTACTGATAATTGTAAATTAACGTTTAAGTTAGATAGTGCTTGGCAGAAGTATATTTTTGCGAAAGGCTTTATTGGCGTTAATGGCGCAAGTTTAACCTTAGGTAATGTGATTGAAGATGAGCAGGGTGATACTTTATTTGATTTACACCTAATACCAGAAACTCTTGAAAGAACAAATCTAGGTGAATTACAGCTTGGTAAAACGGTAAATATAGAAATAGATCAACAAACCATCACCATAGTGGATAGCATTGCTCGGATCATGAAAGATAAAATTTTATAGCTTATAGCTTATAGCTTTCTAAAACACTTGCTCGTCGTCGGCATCTATCATTAACTGGATTTTCTGGTTGTACTCGATGATGTGCCATCTTTTATATATGCCATGTGGATGTATTCATATGGTGATGCACATTGTTTCAATATACTTGCTTAAAAGACTTGCTCGTCGTCGGCGTCTATCATTAACTGGATTTTCTGGTTGTACTCGATGATGTGCCATCTTTTATATATGCCATATGGATTTATTCATATGGTGCACATTGTTTTAAAACACTTGCTCGTCATCAGCATCAATCATTAGCTGAATCTTCTGGTTGTACTCGTCGATGTGCATCGTCATATGTATGTCGTTACAACACGATGGGCAAGATTCATAATAATTTTGGTCGCCTTGTGTTGGATCTAAAGTGATATGCAAATGATGAGCACAGTGCGGGCATTGAATAGTTTTACGGCTTACGTCATGGGGCATGTGAACCTCTGCTTGTTGTTAATCTTAACAGTGAATGTACATGCCTTAATTATGACCGATATTATTTGAATTGCAGGTTAAAAACCTGACTTTTTGTGTGGTTTTTACGCTTTATACACTTGCGAAAATAGTATTTTATACTAGCAAAAAATAGCCTGTGATGGCCGTGTTTTTGTAAGTTATTGATAAACCTAAAAGCTTAGTTAATATGAGTGCTAGAGCACAAGTTGGCATGATTTATAATATCAATTGGCTAATCTTAGTACTCAGAAAAAACAGCTATGCCAACGGCTAAAAGAAATTATTTGAATGGTTTTAATTTTTGCAGGTTTTGTAAACTGGTTTTAATTGAGCTTAGTGCGTATTTATTAGAGAGCCAAATAGGTAGACTCCCTGCAGGGTCAAAGCTGCTTATGTAGCTTATAGTTAAGCCATTAGTTTCACTAAAACTTGCTAGCCAGGTAACATCGACATTTTTAACTCGGATAAACCCTTTTGTTACTGGCATGTAGTCATTTTTATCTTTAATTTTAATGTGTAATTTCGTCAGCGTTTTTTCAATAAGTTGTGACTCAGTAACCATTTCTCTTGGGTATACTGGGCCAAATCCCTCAAAATGAGTAAGTACAATAAATGTTGTGGTATCAACTGACTTTAATAAGGTCACTTTTTTTACACGGTCTAGCCATGTTGCAGCAATCGATTGGTCTGTGAGTAGGTGATAAAACTCTTCTATATTACTATTAATGCGCACACTGGCTTTTACTTGATATAGGCCCGATTTTTTAAGCGGCTGATAGCTAATTTTTAAATCTTTGGCTTGGTAATATAGCTGCCATTTGGCTTGGCTGATTTGCGAAAACAGTGATAAGCAGATAAAAACTGAAAATTTGATAAAAAAACTAGGCAATTAAGTAACATCCGTTTAGTGTGAATATTGCAAATTAAAGGGAAATCCCCTATATTGCACCCATTCATTTTGTATTGTCTTTCAATATTGTTAAGTATAATACAAACTTCTAGCACCTATAGGGTGTTTTTTTAATTTAAAATACAAGTGACATTACGTATGTGTCACCACTGTTGAGGAAATAACGTGCCAGTAATTACTCTCCCTGACGGAAGTCAACGCTCATTCGACGAATCAGTTTCTGTAATGCAAGTAGCACTGGACATAGGTCCAGGTTTAGCTAAAGCAACCATCGCCGGTCGTATTAACGGTCAGTTAGTTGATGCTTGTGAATTAATACACGATGATTCGACATTACAGCTTATTACTAATAAAGATAACGAAGGTTTAGAAATCATTCGTCATTCTTGTGCGCATTTATTAGGGCACGCAATTAAGCAACTATACCCAACGGTAAAAATGGCGATTGGTCCAACAATCGAAAACGGTTTTTACTATGACATCGATTTAGATGAAAAACTAAATGATGATGATTTAGTTAAGCTTGAAAAACGTATGACAGAACTTGCTCGTACTGGCTATGAAGTAGTTAAAAAGACGGGTACTTGGCAAGATGCATACGATGCATTTACTGAGCGCGGTGAAACTTACAAGTTAGAAATTCTTGATGAAAACATTGATAAGTCAGATACGCCTGCACTTTATCATCACCAAGAATACGTTGATATGTGTCGTGGCCCTCACGTACCAAGCATGCGTCATTGTCATCAGTTTAAATTAATGAGTGTTGCCGGCGCCTACTGGCGTGGTAACTCTGACAACAAAATGTTGCAACGTATCTACGGCACAGCATGGGCTGATAAAAAGCAACTTAAAGCTTATATCCAGCGTTTAGCTGAAGCTGAAAAACGTGATCACCGTAAAATTGGTAAAACATTAGATTTATTCCATTGGCAAGAAGAAGCGCCAGGAATGGTGTTTTGGCACAATGACGGTTGGACGATTTATACTGAATTAGAAAAGTTTATTCGTGAAAAATTACACGAATATGACTACGACGAAGTTAAAGCGCCAATGATGATGGACAGAACCTTGTGGGAAAAATCAGGCCATTGGGGTAAATACAAAGACGCGATGTTTACAACAGAGTCGGAAAAACGCGAATACGCGATTAAACCGATGAATTGTCCAGGTCACGTACAAATATTTAACCAAGGTTTAAAATCGTACCGCGATTTACCACTGCGTATAGCTGAGTTTGGTTGTTGTCACCGTAACGAACCGTCGGGTTCATTACACGGCTTAATGCGCGTTCGTGGCTTTACTCAAGATTATGCACATATTTTCTGTACTGAAGATCAAGTACAAGCAGAAGTGACTAAATGTATTGAGATGGTTTACGATGTTTACGGCTCATTCGGCTTTGAAGATATCGTTGTTAAACTTTCTACTCGTCCTGAAAACCGTATCGGCAGTGATGAAGTTTGGGATAAAGCAGAGGCTGGATTAGCTAAAGCATTAACTGACAGCAACATTAAATTTGAGTATTTACCAGGTGAAGGGGCGTTTTACGGTCCTAAAATTGAATTTACTTTAATGGATTGTTTAGGTAGAGCTTGGCAATGTGGTACAGTACAACTCGATTTTGCTTTACCGGAGCGTTTAGGCGCTACTTATGTGGGTGAAGATAACGAGCGTTATACGCCAGTTATGATCCACAGAGCTATTTTAGGTTCATTAGAACGCTTTATCGGTATTTTGATCGAAGAGTATACTGGTAAGTTCCCGACGTGGTTATCGCCAATTCAGGTTTCAGTGATGAATATTACCGATAAACATGGTGAATATTGTAGCCAAGTTGTAAAAAAACTGAAAGAAAACGGCTTTAGAGCAAAAGCGGACTTGCGTAATGAGAAAATAGGCTTTAAAATCCGCGAGCATACTTTGAAACGTGTTCCTTATTTACTCGTAGCGGGTGATCAGGAAATGGAATCAGGCGAAGTTGCCGTTCGAACACGTTCAGGTGAAGATTTAGGAAAAATGTCGGTGGATGACTTTATCGCTAAACTTAGCGAAGAAGTAAAGACACGGATATAATTAGGGCGATGTGCCCATTAAGTTCTCTAGGAGGAACAGGCTATTAAAGGTGGTCAAAGAGGCGGTCAAAAAGAACCGCAACATAAACTGAATGAACTAATTACAGCTGAAGAAATTCGCTTAGTTGGTATAGAAGGCGAACCATTAGGTATTGTTTCATTAAATGAAGCACTTGATGCTGCTGAAAAAGCAGGCGTTGATCTTGTAGAGATCAGCCCTACAGCCAAACCACCAGTTTGTCGAGTAATGGACTACGGTAAGTTCTTGTACGAGAAATCGAAAGAACTTAAAGAGCAAAAGAAGAAGCAAAAACAGATTCAGGTTAAAGAAATTAAATTTCGACCTGGAACTGATGAAGGCGATTATCAGGTAAAACTACGCAACCTGAGACGCTTTTTAGAAGGTGGCGATAAGGCTAAGGTAACATTACGTTTCCGCGGCCGTGAAATGGCCCATCAAGAGCTAGGTATCGATTTACTAAACCGTGTTAAAACGGATTTAGAAGACCTAGCCACATGTGAATCTTTCCCTCGTCGAGTGGAAGGACGTCAGATGGTGATGGTGCTTGCCCCAATCAAAAGATAACTTTTGGTCGTTAAAGTAAATCAACCTTTGCGCAAGCAATAGGTTGGTTTCACCATTATTATCTTTTTTAACCGGTAGCAGAGGCATACAAGTAAATTCTTTGAATTTCGCCCCATGTTACTTAATATTTGGCATAAACAATGCGGAGTTATCCCATGCCTAAAATGAAAACCAATAAAGGTGCTGCAAAGCGCTTTAAAAAGACTGCTTCTGGTGGTTTTAAGTACAAACAAGCCGGTCTACGTCACATCTTAACTAAGAGACGTACCAAAGTTAAGCGTCACTTACGTGCAAAAAGTATGATTGCTAAGTCTGATATTAAATCAGTAGTAGCAATGTTACCTTACGCTTAATTACAGGAGATATAGACAATGGCTAGAGTTAAACGCGGTGTTCAAGCACGCGCACGTCACAAAAAAGTTTTAAAACAAGCGAAAGGTTATTACGGAGCACGTTCACGTGTTTATCGTGTTGCTTTCCAAGCTGTAACCAAAGCAGGTCAATACGCTTACCGAGATCGTCGTCAACGTAAACGTCAATTCCGTCAACTTTGGATTGCTCGTATAAACGCTGCATCACGTCAAAATGGTTTATCTTACAGCCGTTTCATTAATGGCCTTAAATTGGCTTCTATTGAAATCGATCGTAAGATACTTGCTGACATCGCAGTATACGATAAAGCAGCTTTCACTGTATTAGTAGAAAAAGCGCAAGCTGCTCTATAATATAGTTAAAGACTTTTGAAAAGGACGCCTCGGCGTCCTTTTCTCTTTCTTATCAAAGAGTATTAGCTAGCAACTAACCGTCATACTGGCGAAGGCCAGTATCTTAAATGACGAAAGTTTAGTATTTTTTGATAAGAATAAGATCGCGGCCTTCGCCACGATGACAAAACTATGATTTTTGATGACACACTAGTGTTTTGTGATAAGAATAAGATCGCGGCCTGTGCCACGATGACAAAACTATGATTTTTGAAACTACCTCTTAGTCATCCTGAATTTATTTCAGGATCTTATGTGACTAGGTATACAACTGATAAAACATCTCAGGAAAAATAAAATGACAATCGCTAACAAAGTATTAGCTGTTAACAACGATTTACCTATTCGCACTGACAAGCCTGTACACAGCGGTAAAGTTCGCAGTGTTTACTGGCTGACAGAAGACGACAGCCGTCGTTTAATCAAAGAAAAGGGCTATGACGTAGCCGAAGACTCACCATTAGCCATTATGGTTATCTCAGACCGCATCTCAGCATTTGATTGTATTTGGGAAGGTGAAGGCGGTATGCGCGGTGTACCAGGTAAAGGCGCAGCTCTTAATGCTATTTCTAACCACTGGTTTAAATTGTTTAAAGATAACGGTTTAGCCGACAGCCATATTCTTGATATCCCACACCCGTTTGTTTGGATCGTACAAAAAGCTAAACCTGTGATGATTGAAGCGATTTGTCGTCAATACATTACCGGCTCTATGTGGCGCTCATACGTTAAAGGCGAACGTGAATTTTGTGGTATTAAATTACCTGAAGGTTTAGCCAAAGACAGTAAGTTAGCAGAGCTTCTACAAACCCCTTCAACTAAAGGTATTTTAGAAGGTATTCCAGGCGTTCCGGCACAAGACGATGTAAACATTACTCGCAAAAATATTGAAGATAACTTTGCCGCATTTAATTTTAAATCTGCAGCTGATATTGCAGTTTATGAAAAACTATTAAAACAAGGCTTTGATCTGATCAGTAGTGAGCTTGCTAACATTGGTCAAATTTTTATCGATACCAAATTTGAATTTGGTTACGTAACCGATGCAGCGGGTAATGATAAGTTAATTTACATGGATGAAGTAGGCACACCAGATTCATCTCGTATTTGGGATGCTAGTGAGTACGCTAATGGTAAGGTTGTTGAAAACTCGAAAGAAGGTTTCCGTCAATTACTACTTAACCACTTCCCAGATCCAGATATCTTATTAAATAAAGATCGTATGCCAGAGCGTGAAGCACTTGCTCGTGATAATGTATTACCAGAGTCAGTATTAATGGCCGTGTCTGATACTTATACCGGGATCGCTGAAAAAATCACTGGTGAAAAAATTATTATTTCTGATGATCCAAAAGCAGAAATAATCGAAATTTTACGCAATGAGTACAACTTAGTCGATTAATCGAATTAAGTTAATCTATAAACAAAAACAGGAACCTTAGGTTCCTGTTTTTGTTTGGGTGATACTGAGCTACAAGCGTTAGATCCCGTATCAAGTACGGGAAGACGAGGGTGTGGCTTCTGCGTTAGAGGGTGTGGCTTCTGCGTTAGATCCCGTATCAAGTATGGGAAGACGAGGGGGAAGCTTTCTAACTTTCTAGCTTTTAGCTCTGTTCTTCTATATCGACGTTACATTCACTGACAGCTTAAGCATTTGTCCTGGTTGTAAGTACTTTTTACGATTGAGCTTATTCCATTTCTCAATATCACTAATACTTACCTTGAACTTATTGGCAATGCGGTCAAGAGAGTCGCCGTTACGAACCTTGTAGTTAATATTACGCATTACCGACTTGCCAGTCGCTGCAGTACTCTTAGAAGCCGTTGTAGAGCCTGTCCAAATCGTTAACTTTTGCCCTAAACGCAACATGTCTTTTGGTGCAAAGCCATTCCACTTAGCAATTTCTTTGCTGGTTACTTTATATTTTTGACCAATATCCCATAAAGTATCGCCACTTTTTACTGTGTGGGTTACTTTATTACCACTGCCTTTTTTCGCTATTTTAGTTTTGCGAACTTGCTCATAAGATTTATATTTATCTAAAGACTGAGCGGCGGTTGGGATCAATAAATACTTTCCGGCTCTGATCCAATTGTTGGCAAGGTTATTTGCTTCTTTGATCACAGTAACCGTAGTATTAAAACGGTTAGCAATGGCACCTAAGTTATCGCCATTTTTAATTTTGTAACGCTGCCAAGATAATCTGTCGTCTTTACCAAGTTTAGCCAGTCCGGTTTTAAACGCTTCTTCTTTATTCTTTGGAATAAGCAGTGAGTGCGGGCCATTTGGCGCAGTCGCCCAGCGATTAAACCCAGGGTTTAGTGCGTGCAGCTGGTTAATGGTTAGGCCGGCTAAATCAGCAGCAAGAGCTAAGTCTAATTGGCTACCAATATCTACTTTACTGATCACCGGTTTATTATCGATGGCGTATAATTTTAAGTTAAAATCGTCAGGACGTTTTATCAAGTCGGCTAAGGCTAGTAATTTAGGAACGTAATCTCTAGTTTCTTTAGGTAACCTTAAATTCCAGAAATCAGTTGGTTTACCTTTACGGGCATTATCTTTAACGGCGCGGGCTACTCGACCTTGGCCAGAGTTGTAAGCGGCTAAAGCTAAAAGCCAATCGCCATCAAAATATTTATGTAAATAAGTTAAATACTTGATTGCTGCTTGTGTTGATGCAACAACATCGCGGCGACCGTCGTACCACCAGTCTTGCTTTAAACCAAAATCTTTGCCGGTTCCTGATAAAAACTGCCACATACCAGAAGCACTACCGTGTGAATAAGCAAAAGGGTCGTAGGCACTTTCAACAATTGGTAATAATACCAACTCCATTGGCATATTGTGTTTTTCAAGTTCTTCAACAATATAGTAGATAAATGGCTCAGAGCGTTTAGCTACTCGGTCCATGTATGAGTCGTGTTTTGCGTACCAATTACGTTGGGCAATGACTTTACTGTTTTGCGGAATATCAAAGTGTAGTTGGCTGCGAACTCTATCCCATAAATCATCAGATATAACTGCACTGTCTTTATCGGTTAACTGAATATCAACGTCATCTTTAGGATGAATTACTTTTGCTGTTTCATCGGCTAGCAATGCTTGATATATGTCTACATTATTTGCTTTTGATGGATCTGCTGATGTTAAATAATCATCAGAGTTTTCGTTGTTTGTATTATTGGCTGATTGCATATTTTGACAACCAACTAAGAAAGTTAACGATAATGGGAATAGGATTTTTTTCATGAATGCTCTTTTTTCAATGACGCGAAAAATATTACTGTGCGTCTAAATGATTTATGACCAAAGTTAAAAGCTTTAAAAGTTATCTTTTAAGCTACGTATTATAGCAAAAACTTTTACATCGGTTTCTAATAATTGTGCTGATTGCTGCTCGGCAAGCTGTTTTATATCACTACAATGGCTTCTTAAAAATGGATTTATTTGTTTTTCTAGCCCAATAGTAGAAGGGATCGTGGCTATGTTTTTCGCTCTAAGCTCGACCACATTATCATAGTAGCTTTGTAGTTGACTATTTTTAGGTTCAATAGTTCGCGCAAAATGTAAATTAGCTAAAGTATATTCATGAGCGCAGTACACTTTGGTGTTATCAGGCAAGTGAGATAATTTAGTTAATGAATTAAGCATTTGCTCAGGTGTGCCTTCAAATAAACGCCCACAACCACCAGAAAATAACGTGTCTCCGCAAAATAATGCGTTTTCGCTTTCATTATAAAAAGCAATATGACCAGAAGTGTGGCCAGGTAAATCAATGACCGCAAACTCAAGCTGATCGTCAAACAACGTTATACGATTACCTTCAACTAGCTTGTGGTCTAATAAACTGATGTTTTCGCTGGCTGGGCCATAGACCGTAATCGCTGAGTCTTGAGTTTTTGCAAAATCGATTAATTGCGCTAAACCGCCAACGTGATCGCTATGATGATGGGTGATTAGAATATCGGTTAAATGCAGTTGATTTTTCTCGATAAATTCTATGCAAACATTGGCGTCACCAGGATCAACTAATACACACTGTGAATTGTTATTGATAATGCACCAAATAAAATTATCTGAAAATGCGTTTATTGCTTTTATCTCGAACATACTTACCATCATTACTACTTAGCTATTTGCCTTGAGTATAACTGTTATAACGATGTTTTTAAATTGAGTTATGTTAATTAAACGAATAACTTAAAATCAGTAATTAGCATTGTCGAAGACCCTAACTAAGTTATATAGTGGTTATACCTAATTATTTTTCTATTAATGTAGATTAACTTTTTATGAAACCAGCGTTAGCCTTTAATAAACCAGATGAGCCATTGCATTGGCAAGAGTTGCCTAATGGCGAGTTAATCGCACAGCACATTGAAGAAAACTTAAATCTTTGGTGGCCAAGGATATTTGGTTATCATTTACTTAAGCTTGGCTGCTTAAGTGCTTCAATAGATTGCTCTAGCGCCATGATCAAACATCAGGTAATGGTCAATGATCGTAATGGCTATGCCGATGTGATTGCCGATATCGATGATTTGCCCTTTAGACAACACGGTGTCGATGCTTGTTTACTTACTCATAGTTTAGAGTTTTCTGTTGACCCTCACCATGTGTTGAGAGAAGCGGATAGGGTACTTATCCCTAATGGCCATATAGTCATTACTGGTTTTAATCCGATTAGTTTTGCCGGTCTGAATAAACTCATTCCGTTTCGCCGCCAAGAAACCCCATGGCATGGCCGCTTTTTTACCCCGATGCGAGTAAAAGATTGGCTAAACTTACTCGGTTATGAAATTTTAGAAGATAAACGTATCTTGCACCGCAGCTTACATTCCACCATTAAGCCAAATGGTTGGTTATCTAATCAATGGCAACGTTTCGCCAATACCTACTTATCTGCTTTTGGCTCGGTCTATATAATCGTTGCTAAAAAACGAGTGCATCCATTAACGCCAATAAGGCCAAAATGGAAACTAAGACCTAATTTTAAGCCGGTCAATGTTTCTACCATGAGGGGTAATAACCGCTCATCATCTGCCAAATAACTTAATTAAGAGCCTTTAAATTTAATGCCATCTCCATTATTTCTCAGCATCGATTTTGGTAGTCAGTCACTCAGGACCTGCTTAATTGATGATAAAGGCTGCATTATCGTTAAAGAAGTTATTAATAATTTTAATTATTTAAGCCCACAGCCTGGTTTTGTTGAGCAAGACTGTAAGTGGTTTTATCAACAACTCGTTATCGCCTGTCAAAACCTAACCAGCCAAGCTATGGCCGATAAAATTGACTTATCTCGAATAGCCGCTTTAGGTATTACTACCATGCGTAATACCTTATTTAACCTTGATGAAAACGGCAATGGTGTACGTAATGCCATTGTTTGGAATGATAGCCGTTTAGCAACCAAGCTACCTAAACTATCCCTGTATTGGCGCTTATTGTTCAATATTGGCAATGTATTTATGCCAATCAATGATGAAATAAAGAAAATGCAAGCCAGTGCCTTTATTAACTATATTGCCGAGCATCAGCCTAAACAATGGGGTAAAACTCAACATTTATTGTTATTGTCAGGCTATTTACAGCAGCAGCTAACAGGCCACTATATTGACAGTAACGCGAATATAATTGGCTATTTACCTTTTGATTTTAAACGCCGCTGTTGGTTTGGAAAGTTTGCTTGGCAACAACAAGCCTTAGCGATTAAACCGCAATGGTTACCTAAGCTAATTAGTCCGGGTAAATCCATAGGCGTTGTTAAAAATGAACCTATAAAAGAATTAGGTTTAGTGAGTAATTTGCCGGTAATTGCTTGTGCTGCCGATAAAGCTTGTGAAGTACTTGGCGCTGGTTGTTATCAAGATGGGCAAGTTCATATCAGTTTAGGTAGCGCCGTTACTATAACTAGAGTGTCTGATAAATTTGTTGGCCCTAAAGCTTTTTATCCAGCCTACCCAGCGATTATTAGCGGGCAGTATTTAACTGAATTTATGCTACCGCAAGGTTTACTGCTGTTATCTAGATTTATTGAACAGCACAAAAGCTCATTTATATTTTTATGCAAAGATAAAATGAAAGATCAGAGTCTTGAACATTTAATAGAGATCTATATTAAAGCTAATAAACTTGCAGCTAATGGCCAAGCATTTGACTTTAATAAGGTAAATAGTGGCGAGCCAATTGCACAAGGCTTTTTAGAGCCAGATAACAAAGATGTATTTGCTAAGTACATTGCTGTGGTTGATGCTATTATTACAGGTATTATTGATTCGATAGTGTTGGCAGGTAAAAGGTTTAACTCGCCAATTACGCAAGCTGTTGTTACTGGCGGTGGTGCTAACTCGCCCTGGCTATTACAAAAAATAGCGGATGCAGTGCAAATTAACATAAATAAGCCGAAAACCGAGCAAGCAGGTTGTTTAGGCGTTGCCATAACCTTAGCTGTCAATAAAGGGCTGTACTCTAATTATCAACAAGCGGTAAAGCAAATGTGTCAACTAGATGCAGTGTATTTGCCGTCTAGCAAAAACAATAACTAACTCCACTTGTTATAAATAACAAAAAACAAAATAGAAGAATGATATGCAAAGAAAACAATTCCAACAATTATTAAACGATGTCCTTAAACCTGAACGCATTAAAGACTACTGTCCTAACGGTTTACAAGTGCAAGGCAGTGAGGTTATTAATAAAATCGTAACTGGGGTTACAGCAAGCCAAGAGTTAATTGATATTGCGATAGAAAAGGGCGCAGATACTTTATTGGTGCACCATGGTTATTTTTGGAAAAATGAATCGTATAACATTACCGGTATTAAACATAAGCGCATTAAAGCCTTACTAATGAATGATATTAATTTATTTGCCTATCACTTGCCGCTCGATATCCACGAATCTTTAGGTAATAACGCCCAACTTGCTAAATTGCTAGGTATTAAAGTAACCGGGCCATTAGAGTTAGATAATCCTGTGTCCGTGAGTCTTCAAGGCGAACTTGCACAACAATCGAGCGGTGAAGATTTTCAGCAACTTATAAGTAAAGCATTAAGTAGAGAAGCACTGCATATTGCTGCGCCGTCAAACAAACCGATCAAAACGGTTGCTTGGTGTACTGGTGGTGGGCAGGGCTATATAGAGCTTGCGGCAGAGCTTGGTATTGACGCCTTCATTACTGGCGAGGTTTCAGAGCAAACAACCCACATAGCAAGAGAGATGGATATACACTTTTTTGCTGCTGGTCATCATGCTACAGAGCGCTATGGGGCTAAAGCCTTAGCTCATTTCTTAAAAGACGACCATGGCTTTGATGCTGAATTTATTGATATCGATAACCCGGTATAACTGTGGTTTAGATTGGTTTTACAAAAACAGCTTTTAATTTGAGCTTTTTTATTGCTGATTACAAAATGTAACGAATGTTAACGCTACGTTGCATCTATTTTCTGGTTTTTTCTTGTTCTGCTATCTTTAATTAAAACATAGAGTTAATTACTAATTATCAGGTGCTTTATACATGAATAATGTTCAAACAAAATATAGTGTGCTAACCAAATCTTTTCATTGGGTATCAGCTATTGCAGTTATATTTTTATTCGCATTAGGTTTTTGGATGG
The DNA here is from genome assembly GCA_029237915.1 of Thalassotalea sp. Taxonomy (GTDB): domain Bacteria; phylum Pseudomonadota; class Gammaproteobacteria; order Enterobacterales; family Alteromonadaceae; genus Thalassotalea_A. The sequence continues at coordinate 47,458 of JAQWHD010000067.1, forward strand.
TGGAGCTTACCTACTATAGTAGTTGGTATAAAACAGCCCCTCATATTCATAAGAGTATTGGTATTTTACTTTTCATTGTTACTTTATTGCGATTAATCAATAAAGTTAAACAACCGAGTCTTGAGCCAATATCTACACATAGTTCAATGATTAGACTTATTTCAAAAGTTACTCATTATGGATTATATATACTATTATTAGTGATCATGTTCAGCGGCTATTTAATTTCAACTGCCGATGACCGCGGAATTGATGTATTTAATTTTTTCACTGTACCATCAATGGGAGAATTATTTCCTAATCAAGAAGATACCGCTGGTTTAATTCATGAGTATTTAGCTTATACCATAATTGGATTAACTGTATTACATGCTGTTGGCGCCTTAAAACATCATTTTATTGATAAAGACGACACGCTAAAAAGAATGTTAAATAAGTAACATAAAACCCACAATGTAAAACAATAAAACTAAACTTAAAGTAAATACATAAGGAACTAAAACATGAGAAAATCGTTTATAAGTGCACTAATTTTAGGTGCAGCAATGGTATTACCAGCCCAAGCCGCAGATTATGTTATTGATGATAAAGGCGCTCATGCCGCTATCAACTTTAAAGTAAATCATATGGGCTTTAGTTATGTAACAGGTCGATTTAATAAGTTTAATGGTACGTTTACCTTAGATGAAAAAGACATGAGTAAATCAAAAGTATCGGTAACTGTTGATACTACGTCTATCGATTCTAACCATGCCGAGCGTGACAAGCATGTACGCAGTGGCGACTTTTTAGATGCAAGCAAATTTGGTAAAGCTACGTTTGTGAGCACTAGCGTTAAAGATAAAGGTAACGGCAAAGTTGCAATTACTGGTGATTTAACGTTACACGGCGTCAAAAAATCAATTGTTATTGATGCAGTTAAAGTTGGTGAAGGTGATGATCCATGGGGCGGTCACAGAGCTGGTTTTGCTGGTTCAACGTCTATTAGCATGAAAGACTTTGGTCTTGCTGGTGTGATGGATTTCGGTGATATTACATTCGATCTTCATGTTGAAGGTATCAAACAGTAATTCAATTATTTTACATTGAATACTAACTAATATAATGAGGAGTCCTAATGGACTCCTTTTTTTTATCTTAAAAACTAGAAACTTGATGTGACCCCGTTTTAGTGGACACCTAAACCCCTAACGTTTCAACCACTGCCAAATTAACCCTAATGTTTCATACCAAGCTGTTTCACTTTTATTTAGATCGTTGGATCCTGGAAAGTACTGCTGCCAACTTGCATTTCCATTGATATCTTTAACATAAAAGCCCGTTGGCGCGGCAATTGGCTTAGTGCCCGCTTTAACAAAGTAGTTGATAGAGCGTGGCATATGATTAGCATTAGTGATTAAAACAAAGTTACTGCCTTTGACCACAGGCCCTATTAAGTTTGCTTCATCTTCGGTATCAAGCGGACGTTGCTCAGTTATTATTCTATTTGCCTCTATGCCAAGCTCTATTGCTGCTTGTTTAACTTTAACCGCATTTGAACTAACATCGGTAATCGCAGCACCCGAAGTGATTATTTTAGCCTCTGGGTGCAGTAGAGCAATGCGAACCCCTTCAGTTAAACGTTGTAATGAACAAATCTTTAACTCTTGTGTTGCACTCAGGTTTTCATCCGTGGTGTGCCCGCAACCTAAAATAACAATATAATCTAACTTTAATTGCGAGTTGGCTTGTTGCTGATAAACAGGGTAGCTCTGCTCATAATTCACTATCAACGAATCGGCTATCGGCTTAAAAGATAATAAGAAAAATACTGCCGTGGTCGCTGACAATAACCATTTAGCGAGAGTCGGTTTTTTATTGAATAAAATAATGACCAAGACTAAACAAAGCAGCAATAGCGGCATTGGCATTAATAACTGACCAATAATTTTCTTTAAGGTAAATAGTTCCATAGTGCTAATTCCATTGCATTGATAGCAGTTGCTATACATGCTAATAATTTGTGCTGAAACTATATAGTAGCCGTACTAATTTTCCAATATTAATTAAACATCACTTACCTAAATGAATAAAAGTTAAGCTTTGATGAATAAATAGTTAAAAATATTGGTTATTTAAAGTAATAACTATTGATTTTAATATTCCAATAATGTCTAATAGCCATGTTGTCGTTTTAGAGCCTTTGCTCAATTATATTCGACAATACCAGAAGAGGTTGCATTAGCCAGGCAGATAATTTGAGGACCACATCCTTTGACAATTATTAATGGGGACTAATGCCGAGGGCAACGACTTGTGTGGAAGAGTCTTGTTCGGTCAGATAGGCTGAATCCTATTGACTGTCACCGAAACGGTGGAGGGCTTCTGGCTGAAAAAGTAAAGATTTCAATTATCCTTTCCAATCAGTCATGCTCTTCCTTATGTATTATATTGCTATGAAGCAATTTAGGGAGAATATCCAATGTTAAACGTCGCTAAATTTGGTGGTACCAGTGTTGCAGATTTTGATGCAATGGTACGTTGTGCCAACATTATTAAAAGCCAACCACAAACCAAATTAGTTGCAGTATCGGCCAGCGCGGGCGTTACTAATCACTTAGTTACTTTGTCTCAAAAAGTATTATCTGAGCAAGAGCAAAGTGAGATCGTCGAAAGTATTCGAAAAATTCAATACAACATCACTAAAAATCTTGACTGTGAAGCCGAGCTTAACAGTATTGTTGATGGTGTGTTAGCTGACTTAAGCGATTTAGCTAAGCAACAAAATACCTTACAAACAGCTAAAACCGGTGATGCTATTCTAGCTTGCGGTGAACAAATGAGTTCACAAATATTTGCTCGTGTTCTGCAAACTGTAAACGTTAATGGCTTATGTTTTGATGTACGCCGAGTGATGAAAACAAACAGCTTATACGGTAAAGCCGTGGTTGATTTAGAGCAGTTATCTAGCCAATGCCAAACGGAGCTTCTGCCATTATTAGCAGACCATGTTGTAGTTACTCAAGGCTTTATCGGTCAAGATGGCTTAGGTTACACTACAACTCTTGGCCGTGGCGGCTCAGATTACTCTGCTGCATTACTTGCCGAAGCTACCAATGCATCAGGACTAGCGATATGGACTGATGTGGTTGGTATATTTACCACAGACCCGCGTATTGCGAGTTCGGCACGTGCTATTCCTGAAATTAGCTTTGGCGAAGCTGCTGAAATGGCAACTTTCGGCGCTAAAATATTACATCCTGCGACTTTAATTCCTGCAATGCGCAGCGATATTCCAGTCTTTGTCGGTTCAAGCCGAGAGCCTGAAGCAGGTGGCACACAAATTATGCAAGAAGTGCAGTCAAAGCCAACATATAGAGCCATCGCACTTCGCCGTGAACAAACTTTGGTAACGGTTAAAAGCCCAGCGATGTTACATGCCAGCGGTTTCTTAGCACAAGTATTTTCTATTCTTGCTAAACACGAGCTTAGTGTTGATTTGATCACCACCTCTGAAATATCGGTAGCATTAACCTTTGATAATCCATTAGGTTCAACGCAAGCACTTATTACCCAAAACGTTGTTGAAGAGTTAGAGCAGCTTTGTGAAGTGAGCGTTGAGCACGGTTTAAATTTAGTTGCTGTGGTTGGTAATAAGCTAAATGCCACTACCGGTTTAGGCAGTAATATTTTTGATAATATTTCGGATGTAAACATTCGTATGATTTGTCATGGTGCAAGTTCAAATAACTTATGTTTCTTAGTAGATGAAAAAGATGGCGATAAAGTAGTGGAAACACTGCACGATAAGCTATTTATCTAGTGTAGATATAGCAATAACAATATTGCTGGAAAGAATTTAATCGCTAGCGTCCTCAACCGTTAGTTGTTAATAGGTAAAATTTGAAAGGCCACTTCGTTGAGTGGCCTTTGTTTTTTCTTACTTTTATATTCTATCTAATTAACTAAAGTAACTTAATGATATCTGCTGCGATTTTTTCAGGTTTATCTACGCTGCCATAGCGCTTTAACACTTTACCGTCACGGTTAATTAAAAACTTGGTAAAATTCCACTTTATCTTCTTACTACCTAAAATTCCTTTGGCCTGCTCGGTTAAATAATCAAACAGCGGCTCGGCGTGTTCACCATTAACATCGACTTTAGCAAATAAATCAAAACTTATATTAAAATTCAAATCACAAAAGCCTTTAATTTCTGCATCATCAGCTTTTTCTTGCTGACCAAATTGATTACAAGGAAATGCTAGTACCTCAAAGCCTTGTTCTTTGTGTTGCTTATATAACTCTTCTAAACCAGCATATTGCGGAGTAAATCCACAAGCGCTAGCGGTATTAACAATGAGTAGCACTTTATTTTTATAATTAAGTAAAGGCACCGACTCGCCTTTATTATTGGTGACAGTAAAATCATATAAGTTACTCATACATATCCTTTATCAATCTAGTTAATTGTTATTTTTTTTGCTTGTCCATTACGTTAGACTAGCACTAATTACAAAATAAAAGCATTAATAGCAGTTAAATTAAATTGCTAGTAAGGAATAAAAATGACAAAAGTAGCATTTATTGGTCTTGGCGTTATGGGTTATCCTATGGCTGGGCATTTAGTTAAAGCAGGTTTTGATGTTTGTGTATATAACCGCACAACAGCAAAAGCAGAGCAGTGGGCTAATGAATTTAGTGGCTCGTTTGCCACAACACCAAAAGCAGCATCGTTAAATGCAGACATAGTTTTTGCCTGTGTTGGTAACGACGACGATGTTAGGCAAGTAAGCTTTGCTGAAGATGGTATATTTGCTGGTTTAAAACCAGGTGCAATTTATGTAGATCACACTACAGCCTCAGCTGAGATCGCCAGAGAGCTTAACGAGTTTGCAGTTAAACAAGGTAATCATTTTATTGATGCACCTGTAAGCGGCGGCCAAGCGGGCGCTGAAAATGGCCAATTAACGGTTATGTGTGGTGGTGACGAATCTACATTCGCAACAGTACAACCTGTTATGGCGGCATACGCTAAATTTAGCCAACTGATGGGCGCTTCAGGTTTTGGTCAAATAGCAAAAATGGCAAATCAAATATGTATTGCTGGCGTAGTGCAGGGTTTAAGTGAAGCATTTAACTTTGCCCAGCGCTCAGGTCTTGATGCCGATAAATTAGTTGAAACTATCTCAAAAGGCGCTGCAGGCTCTTGGCAAATGGAAAATCGTTACCAAACCATGTTTGCTGGCGAATACGATTTTGGCTTCGCTGTTGATTGGATGCGTAAAGATTTAGCTATAGCATTCGCAGAAGCTGCCAAGGTAGATGCCAAACTGCCTATGACAGAAATGGTTGATGGCTTCTACGAACAAGTTCAACAAAACGGCGGTAACCGCTGGGATACATCGAGCTTGATCTCATTACTTAAGAAGTAAGATTGCGGCCGTCGCCACAATGACCGCTCGTGCACAACCCATCGTCGTCGAGGTGCTCAACCCATCGTCGTCGACGTGCTCAAACCTCGTCGTCGAGGTACTCAACCCTCGTCGTCCCCGTGTAGACGGGGATCCATTATCCAGTCACTAGAAAAAGCTCGTCATCCTGAATTTAGTTCAGGATCTTAATCTTTAAGATTGCGGCCGTCGCCACAATGACATCTCGTGCACAACCCATCGTCGTCGAGGTGCTCAAACCTCGTCGTCCCCGTGCAGACGGGGATCCA
>JAQWHD010000022.1 GCA_029237915.1 Thalassotalea sp.
TAAAGACTCTGTTGAAGAAAACCAAAATAATGAGATAAATTATAACATTAATGACAAGCTTAGTGCCATAGTGAACATTTTTCATACCAAACAAGACATTTTATCAATAGATGTATAAAGTAAGGTCCATAAATAAGATTATTTAAACGTAAGCTAAAGGAATAAAAATAATGAAAGCACTTTATGCAGTTCTGCTATCTAGCTCATTATCACTGGGATTAACTAGTGTACAAGCGAGTGAATTATCTAGCGCCGTGGATAAAGATTATAAGAATCACCTTGCCTCGCTTTGGGATCACTTCCATCGCAATCCTGAACTTTCACTTATGGAAAAGAAAACAGCTAAACGCTTAGCACAAGAAATTCGCTCTGCAGGTTTCACTGTTACCGAAAATATTGGCGGCACAGGTATTGTCGGTATTCTTAAAAATGGTCCAGGCCCTATGATAATGGTACGTGCCGATATGGATGGTTTGCCAGTTGTAGAAATGTCAGGCCTAAAAAACGCTTCTAAAGCAAAAATGATCGACTGGAATGGTGAAGAAGTTGGCGTAATGCACGCTTGTGGCCATGATGTTCATATTACCAGTTTAGTGGGTACAGCTAGGTATATGGCGAGCATAAAAGATCAATGGTCAGGCACATTAATGCTTATCGGCCAACCGGCTGAAGAAAAAGGCCCAGGAGCCTCGGCAATGATGAAAGATGGTCTTTGGGAAAAGTTTGGCCAGCCTGATTATGCGTTAGCCTTTCATGTTAATGCCGCAGCTGTTGCTGGCAAAATCACTATAGATGAAAGCTCTCCTTATGCCGGTGCTGATACTGTAGATATTATCGTCCACGGTATTGGCGCTCATGGTGCATACCCGCATGCAGGTAAAGATCCAATAATGATTGGCTCGCAAATAGTGACCAACTTACAAACCATTGTGAGTCGTGAATTAGCCCCAAGAGACGCAGGGGTAATTACCGTAGGTGCGTTCCATTCAGGTACCAAACACAACATTATTTCAGACAAAGCCCATTTACAATTAACTGTACGTAGCTTAAATCCAAGAGTAAGAACGCAGTTACTCGATGCAATTAAACGTGTGGCTATTGGCACGGCAAAAACTGCAGGCGTCCCAGATGATAAACTGCCTGAAGTTATTGTTAGCCCAGAAGCTTATCCACCAACATTTAACGATAAAAAGCTAGCACAACGCTTAAAAGGTGTTATCACTAAGAACATGGGTGATGACGCATTAATACCACCAGCAAATTTAGGCATGGGCGCTGAAGATTTTGGTTTCTTTACGACTGAACCTTATATTCCAAGCGTGTACTTCTCAGTCGGTGGTACACCTGCACAAGATTTTGATAATGCGAAAAATGGTGGCCCTGCGGTTCCAAGTCATCACAGTCCGTTATTTAAAATCACACCTGAGCCTGCGGTTACCTCAGGCGTTGAAGCAACGGTATTAGCACTTTTAGAATTAATGCCGAAAAAATAATACCTGACACCAAAATTAGAATTAATATTGAGTTGCTAAGCTAGCAGCTCAATATTTTCCATACTAATTAATACACTGGGCTCTAGTTTGGGCTCTTATTGGGCATTTAACTTTAAAAGGAGTTGAGTTTTCTCATGTTTGAAATATTCACCCAATTTGCAACCTGGTTAGTGGTTGATGTCTTTGGACTTTCTAAAGCCACAAAACTCGGTGACGCCCTACATTTTTTTATTGAAGACACCACTAAGATATTCTTTTTATTATTGGTTATGATCTACATTATCGCGCTATTAAGAGCCTCAATAAATGTTGAACGGGTTCGTGATTATTTAGCAGGTAAAAATAAAGGTGTTGGCTACGTATTAGGCTCTGGATTTGGCGCAATAACGCCTTTTTGCTCTTGTTCAAGCATTCCTGTGTTTCTTGGTTTTACCTCTGCCGGTATTCCTGTAGGCATCACTATGGCATTTCTAATTACCTCGCCTTTAATCAATGAAGTCGCAGTGTTATTGCTACTGAGCTTACTTGGCTGGAAATTTACTTTACTGTACGTAGTTATTGGCATGTCGGTGGGTATATTAGGCGGCGTATTTCTTGATGCCATAAAGGCTGAACGCTGGTTACAATCTTTTGCTGCTAAAGCATTAGAGCGTGGTCAGCAATCGGCAGCAATTACAAACTCAACTGCAAGTGAGTCGTTATCGCTCAAACAACGACACGGTTTTGCTAAAGCAGAGACGTTAGAGATTTTTGGCCGAGTATGGAAGTGGGTAATTATCGGTGTTGGATTAGGCTCAGCTTTACATGGTTTTGTGCCTGATGGCTGGATTGAAAATCATTTGGGTGATGGCCAATGGTGGTCGGTGCCGTCTGCTGTACTACTCGGTATTCCATTATATTCAAATGCTACCGGCGTTATTCCTGTAATGGAAAGCTTAATCAATAAAGGTTTACCTATAGGTACAACTCTCGCGTTTTGTATGAGTACTGTGGCGGCAAGCTTTCCAGAATTCATTTTATTAAAACAAGTAATGCAGTGGCGCTTATTGGCTGTGCTATTTATTTTATTACTCGTTGCATTTACATTAATCGGCTGGATATTCAACTTTATTAGCCCATATATACTCAGTTAATTACATTTAGGAAATCATTATGAAAGAAATCAAAGTACTAGGCTCGGGCTGTGCAAAATGTACAAAAACAGCTGAAGTTATCGAGAAAATAGCCCAAGAGTTAAATATAGCGGTGCATGTAATCAAAGAAACTAGCCCAGAGGTAATCATGGGCTATGGGGTAATGACAACACCTGCAGTAATTGTTGATGAAGTGAATGTTCATGCAGGGTCAATTCCGCACCGTGATTTAATTGAATCTTGGCTGTTAAAATAGAAAATCAGTAATAAAGCTTAAGTGATATTAAGCTTTGTTACTGTTTAGTTGCGATTGACTCATAATTTCTTCGTACATTAACAAAGCTCCTTTTGCCAGTGCCGCGTATTCGGGATGTCGTTTTACTACTGCCATCACCTGATGTGCATCGGTAAGTATCTTCTCTAGATAAGCCAAAGCGTCATCATCGAGTACCCCGCCATTCTCAACATTCGCTTTGAATGTCTGTAATTTAGGGTAACGTTCATGCTCAAAACGTTTGAGTACTACGGCTATTACACCTTTATCTTGTTGCTCCAGATCCATATCTATCTCAAATAAATTAACGATACAATGAGTATATTTACAAAATCTGACTTTGCAATTTAGATTGAATAAAATTAATTAGAAAACCTACGGCAGTAATTGTTGATGAAATGAATGTTCATGCAGGGTCAATTCCCCAGCGTGATTTAATTGAATCTTGGTTAACAAAATAACAGATCAAATGCCGACTTAAAAGTAAGGCAATGAGTTCACTGGTTAATCGGCAAAACTTTGCGGTTCACAATAAATTGATCATTCTGGGGGTAAGGTTATGCTTACTATAAGCTTAACCGTTTCTACATAGTTTTAAAACAATAGGTTGACGTTAGACTTGGCTAAATTTGTGACAATCACTAGTTCATATTATAACTTAACACCACCATATTCTGACGGTGTTGAGTGAGTCGTAAAAAGAGTAATTGTAAGGATTAAATACCTGTCTATTTTGAGTTATTAACTTTTTTCAATGAGTTAATGTTAGCGACATGGTAGATGCTGCCCAAAAATACGATTGCATAACCAAACAATTCTAAACCTTCTTGAATTATTGATTTATAGTTTCGTTGGTAATCAGTTTTCATGATCATCTGCCACAGGTCGCCGGTGCCAAATAAACGACTAAAAATAAGCACTATGGCTAAACCTGTTACGATATAAATATAAGAATTTGTTTTTTTAAACTCAAGTGCTGAAGCAGAAAAATTGTCGCTATTTTTATATGTATAAAAAATACTAGCTAGAGCCAGTATAATGGTTGGGTAAAACCAAAAACCGTGAGTAATCATATCAAAATAATAATCGTGTTCTCGTAATAGCATACAACCAAAAAAACCAGCTACCAATACATAAAACCCGCGCTGTTGTGGTAATTTTTTAGCTGAAAGACTAAAAATTAAAACAGTACAAAAAAGTAAAAAATGTTGTGAAAATTCAGTAAGTGATACCTCAGGAATACCACCTCCAAAATTGATAACATCGAATTTTATTATTAAAGGCACGGCAACCGAGATAACCATTAGATATAAAAATGGCTTTAATAAATCAAAGATACTGCGCATAATATTGGACATGGAATATTCCTTAATACTTTAAGACTTTAATGCTTTAATGCTTTAATGCTTTGTACTTGTATTCAGTATATTTATTTGTGTTAATAAATTCAAATATAGGGAATTAAAAAGCTAGCTGGCTCACTACTATGGATAGTGTGAACGCAACTAGCTCATTTACAATAAACAATAAAGTTTATGGTTTAGGCGTTAAGCCTTGCCATTTTGGCAATTTCTTTAGCTTTAGATATATCAGGTATATCAAGGAAGTCTGCAGCTTGGAAGCTTGGGTTTGGATATTCATAATAACCTTTACCGCCTTGTATGCCTTGAATGCCTTTGTCGACAAAATGCTCTTTAATGTACTGAGCATTATCTAACATGTCCTGATCTTTTTTGATATCGCCCCAGTAGCTTAAAACATTATAAATAGTTTTAAAGCCTACAACATCCATGATCCCACATGGACCAAGAGATGTTCCACGATTGAAGATCATGTAGGTTTTATCAATATATTCTGGTGTCGAAACGCCTTTGGTAATTAAGCTTTGTGCGGCATTAATAATCGGCACTAACATGGCATTAATTACATAGCCGTTATATTCTTTTCCTACAGGGATAGGTACCATACCGATTTCAATCGCAAATCCTGTTAAATCATCTAGCGTTTCATTTGAGGTACCTTGATGTGCCATTACTTCAGCAAGGTTCATTGACCAGATAAGGTTGGCAAAATGCAATGCAGCAAACTTTTCAGGACGACCAGTGAATTCGGCAAAATCACTCGGAAGTAATGTTGATGAATTGGTTGCTAAAATTGTGTGTTCAGGTAAAAATTCTTGCATGCTCTGATAAAACTTCACTTTTACATCAAGGATTTCAGGGATCGCTTCGATAACAATATCCGCGTTGCTCACTGCTTCCTCTAAGTTTGTGGTAAAAGTTAAACGCGCTCGTGTTTGTTCAATCTCAAGGTCGGTTGCGCCTAAATCTTGCTTGTAAATATGTGCGTAAGTTTCGTGTGCAACACGACAACTTGCAAGGCCTGTTTCGCTACGGTTAAATACAATAACATTTTTACCTTTATAGGCACTATGCCAAGCAATTTGTCCGCCAAGTACACCAGCACCGGCAACGGTTAAATTTTCAAGCTTTGAAACAGTCATAGTCGTTTCCTTTATATAATATTAGTTATAAGTCATTTATTAAAACTAGCCTATGTTTATAGACTAGTTATTTTATTTAAAGTTTAATAGCTGCAATTGGGCTGATATTAAACAAACGCGGCTTTATTACTGGCAACAAAGTCTTTAAGTTGCGTTAATGGACGACCTAATAATTGTTCGCCATCTGGGCTAACCACTGCAGCTTGATTGGTTGCAAATACTTCAAATAACTCAAGCATGCCTTTTGCTTGCCATTCTGGCCAACCAGTAGATAGTAATGACTCTAATGTTTGCTCAGGTGTTGGTGAAACATAAGCAACGTCTTTACCAGTAACATCAGCAAATACTTTAGCCATGTCTTCGCCTGTTAATAGTTCAGGTCCCGTTACATTGTAAGCTTTGTTGTCATGTCCAGAGGTTGTTAAGATGTTTGCTGCTATCTCACCGATATCGGCTACG
>JAQWHD010000039.1 GCA_029237915.1 Thalassotalea sp.
GCCGAAGAGGCATGAAGGTGCGAATACATCAGGGGCCAGAGGTAGCACCTCAAACAGAGTCCGAATATACGCTCGCATCATTCTTATTTAAAAAGCAAAATAAATTGTTGTAATTAAACGGGAGTCCATATACGCAATGACCCAGTTTTTGTACTTCTGTTGATAGCGCTTCAGAAACGAATAAGAACTAATGGGATTACTGCAAAGTAATCCTTTTTTTTCATTTAAGCGGGTCATAACTCTGTTACCAACAATTAACGCTAATAGAACGAACTAAATACAACAATGCTTGAAGATTTCTTTGCGTTAATATTCAATATTTCTTGCAAATGGAGGCAGTGAGTCAAGTAAGTTTTTACCATATCGTTTTGACACTAAGCGCCTATCCAATATGGTGATCATGCCGGTATCTTTTTCATTTCTTAACAGTCGTCCACACGACTGAATTAACTTTTTCGACGCATCAGGTACCGATAACAACATAAAAGGATTACCACCTTTAAGCTTTATGTATTCGGCTTGGGCTTGATCTACTGGCGAAGTTGGCACTGAGAAGGGCAACTTTGTAATGATCAGGTTGGTTAAATACTTACCGGGCAAATCGAGTCCTTCGGAAAAACTCTGACTACCAAAGATAATACTGGTTTTATCTTCATCACATAATTTTTTATGTTGCTCTAGAATATGCTGGCGCGAGTGTTCACCTTGTACCATGATCTCTAGTGTAGTTTTATCTCGTAATTTCTCCGCAACACTTTCCATTTGCCAATAAGAGGAGAATAAAACTAAATTTGCTTGCTGCTTTTTAAGTAATTTAGGTAATTTCTTTATTAATTCATCGGTAAACTTATCACTAACGTTGGGCTCAAAATCCATTTTAGGAATATGCAGCACGGCATTTTCTTGATAATTAAAAGGTGAGTTAAGTTTGGCGTACTGAGTACCATCGTTTGCACCTAAACCTGCTTGTTTACGAAAGTGGTCAAATGTATTTAGGGCACAAAGTGTAGCGGAACATAAAACAGCACCTTCACATTTGCTCCATAGGTGGTCTTCCAACATAAAGCCTACCTCAATAGGAGAAGCACACACTAGATAATCATCACGCTTACCTGAGCTTTTTTCTATCCAGCGAGCGAGTGGTGCAGCTTTCTCATTATCTGATTTTGCATACATAAACCAAATTTTTTCTAAATTCTCAAGGCGTTGTATTTCAAAGCCTGATTCAGCAAGTAAAGGCTCTGCTTGATACATTTGCACCGAGCCATCTTTAACTTCTTCCATTAATAAATTATAAAGTTTATTGATCTCGGCTAGTGCTTTTTTGCTGGCCGATTGAATATCTTCGGCTAAGTTTTTTAAATTTTTATCGATAATGCCATTTTCAAATCGGTGTTGTTTATCTTCCGCAAAAAAAGCGTTTTGGTTGGCATCAATAAAACTATTTACCTTTTGTAAATCGGCGATAATTTCTTGGCTATAATCAGCTAATTTTATTGCTGGTGATATAGCACGTTGGCTTTTACACAAATTACTGATTTTATCGCTTGTAACCGATATTTTACCCAGCCAATCGATTGCGCCTTTAACGGTTGCCATAGCAGAAGAGTGATCACGGGCGATGTCCGGCAAGTGATGGGCTTCATCAATAATGTAAATGCTTTCATCTGGGTCGGATAAAATAACACCGCCACCAAGTTCAATATCAGCAAGCAATAAGCTGTGATTAACAATAAGTACGTCGGCAACGTCCATAGTTTCACGGGACTTATGAAATGGGCAATGGGTGTGGTCGCTTAAATGCTTTAAACAACTGTGTTTGTCTGCTTGAATATGCTGCCAAACATTATTTGGTATTGGTTTAGGCCATGAGTCTCTGTCACCTTGCCATTTACCCGATTGCAGCTTTTCGTTTAATGTTTTTAATAGCTTTATATCAGACGCTTTGGGTTTTTCTTGCCAAAGTAGGGCTTGTTCATCGTCAGAGTGGCAAGCTAAAGCTAAGCGTTGTTTACATACATAACGCTGGCGGCCTTTAACCAAACAATATTGGAAGTCTAGACCAGATTTGGATAATAAAAAGGGTAAGTCTTTTAAAAATAGTTGTTCTTGTAAAGCTACGGTAGCCGTTGAGATGACTACTTTTTTCTGTTTGCTCATTGCTACAGGAATAGCGCCCATACAATAGGCCAGTGATTTACCGGTACCAGTACCTGCTTCGATAACAATTTGCTTGCGCTCTTTCGAATACTCACCCGATAAGGTTTTAGCTATTTCTGCAATTAGGTAGGCTTGCTCTTTACGCGGCACAAAATTAGGCAGATTATCACCGATCCGTCGGTAGGCATTACGAATTATTTCCTTGGTTTTTGCACCCAGCATATTTTTCTGTTTCCATGAACAAACTTGTAGTTTACTATACTGTATATACTAACAGTTTTTTTGAGTTTATCGAACGAAAATGTCAAATTCGTTACAAAAAGGTTTTTTACTTACCAGACAGATACAAGATACAAGTAATGGCTTGCAACTAAGCTATTGGGTAAAAGGTGATAATGGCCCGGTAAAACTGACGGTTAATAATGAAAAAGCGATATTTTTTGTAGAAACCGAGTTTGTACAACAAGCCATACAAATATTATCCACCAATAACATTTTGCACACAGTTAATGCTTTAAAATTAAATACCTTCAACCAACAAGCCGTTTCAGCGTTCTACTTTACAAAGCTAAGCTTGTTTTATAAAGCACGTGACATCCTTAAATCGCAAAACATAAAATGCTATGAAGATGATATTCGCCCTGAAGACAGGTTTTTAATGGAGCGCTTTATTACCGGCTCTATGGAATATGTTGGTAGGGCTGAACAAAACTATAATTATCAACACTTACAGAATGTTAAGTGTAAATCGACACAGTATCATCCGATCTTATCTATGCTTTCTATTGATATTGAATGTGCTATGGATGGTGAGCTATTTTCCATTGGCTGTTATAGCGATACGGTCAGTAAAGTGTTTATGATTGGCTCTGCTGAAGAGGGTGCTGAGCAATATATTGAATGGGTAGAAGATGAAAGCGACTTACTACTGAAGTTTATTTCTTATTTAGTTAATACCGACCCCGATATTATCATTGGCTGGAATGTTATTAATTTTGATTTTAAATTACTGCAAAAACGCTGTGATATCAATAACATCAAATTTGCTATTGGCCGCGATGGCACTAGCCCGTATTGGCGACAAAATAAATTAAGCCCAGAGCAAAATTTTATTCTGATCCCTGGTCGAGTCGTACTAGATGGTATTGATTTATTAAAATCAGCCACATACAGTTTTCCTAGTTTTTCACTGGAAAACGTCGCTCAAGAGCTTCTTGGTATTGGTAAAGCTATTGATGATGTTGAAAATAGGCTTGCTGAAATAGTTAGAAAATTTAAATATGAAAAACAAGCGCTTGCTAAGTACAACTTAGAAGATTGTCGTTTGGTTTGGCTTATCTTTGAAAAAACACAACTGCTTGATTTTGCTATTTTACGCTCTACTTTAACAGGTCTTGAGATGGATAGAATAGGCGGCAGTGTTGCTGCTTTTACTAACTTATACTTACCTAAACTACATCGTAGTGGCTATGTTGCTCCGAATATGGGCGATGGGGTGAGCGATCTTGTATCCCCTGGTGGTTTTGTTATGGACTCGACTCCAGGCCTTTACAAAAACGTATTAGTGCTAGATTTTAAAAGTCTGTATCCAAGCATAATCCGCACCTTTAATATCGATCCTATGGGCTTAATTGAAGGGTTAAGGGAGTTTGAACAAGAAAATGAGCTAGAAGTACCGCAGGCTAATATTGATGAAATTAAGCCTGTGGATGCTCGATCACCAATACCCGGTTTTGACGGAGCATATTTTTCCAGAGAGAAACACTTCTTACCGGCGATTATTAACGAGCTTTGGTCTGAGCGTGATAAAGCAAAACTACAGAAAAATGCGCCTTTATCGCAGGCGATAAAAATCATTATGAATTCCTTTTATGGGATTTTAGGCTCAACTGGCTGTCGATTTTTTGATCCAAGATTATCTGGCTCTATAACTAAACGCTCGCATCAATTATTAAACACTACTAAAGATTGGATAGAGGCACAGGGCTACAGCGTTATTTATGGTGATACCGACTCTATCTTTGTCAGTGTCGGCAGTGATAAAAACGACGAACAGTGCCAAGTCATTGGCAAAGAGATGATGCACTACATCAATAAGCGCTGGGATAAAGAGCTTAAAGATAACTATGCCATTGAGAGCAATTTAGAAATTGAATTTGAAACCCATTTTAATCAATTTTTAATGCCAACCATTCGTGGCCAAGAAGTTGGTACCAAGAAGCGTTATGCTGGCTTAGTTGGCCGGGGAGAACGGCAGAAGTTAATCTTTAAAGGGCTCGAAAGTGTCCGCACTGACTGGACTGAGCTTGCTAAAATGTTCCAAAAAACCTTATACATGAAAGTGTTTAATGAAGAGCCTGTTGAGCAATACGTACTCGATATGGTGGAAGATACACTCGCAGGTAAATTTGACCACGCGTTAGTGTACCGTAAACGTTTAAGGCGCAAGTTAGCTGATTACACTAAAAACGTACCTCCGCATGTGCAAGCAGCGCGCTATGCCGATGATAAAAATCAAAAAGCCGGCAAGCCCTTACGATATCAAAATAAAGGTTGGATAGAGTACGTTATGACAGTTAATGGACCGCAGACGGTTGAATACTTAACTTCTAACATCGATTATCAACTGTATATTGAACGTCAACTTGGCGCAGTTGCTGATGGTATTCTGCCCTTTATTGGCAAACGTTTCGATGAAATTTGTGATGATCAGATGCTGTTATTCTAAATAACTAACAGCTTAACTAACACCTTTATATAGCTATTTAATCTAGGTTGAAGCAAATGATTAATAAAAACTTAGTGTATTTTTTAATAAGACAAGGTATAACTTATTTAGATGGCTAGATAGCTAAATTGTTTAACAGATAATAAAAGAGCAAAAAGATGAAAAAAGACAGCAAAATAGTAAACGCAGGGCGCAGCTCTAAATGGACTGATGGTATCGTTAATCCACCGGTTTATCGCGCCTCAACTATTGTTTTTGATACTGTTGCACAAATGAAGAAAGCTACTGCCAATAAAACCAAACAAGAAATGTTTTATGGCCGCCGTGGTACAAAAACTACGTTTGCTTTTGCTGATGCGATGAATGAACTAGAAGGCGGAGCCGGTTGTTATGTTTACCCATGTGGTACCGCAGCGATAACTAGCGCGATACTGGCATTTGTAAAAGCGGGCGATCATTTATTAATGGTTGATACCGCTTATGAGCCGACACGTGATTTCTGTACTAAAACGTTAGCTAATTTTGGTGTTGAAGTTACTTTCTATGACCCATTGATAGGCAAAGGGATTGAGGCGCTAATTCAAACCAACACCAAAGTTATCTTCTTAGAATCACCGGGTTCATTGACTATGGAAGTACAAGATGTACCTGGTATTTGTGACGTTGCTCACAGCCAAGCACATGATATTACCGTAATTTTAGACAACACTTGGGCATCGCCTATACATTTTCAGCCTTTTGACCACGGTGTTGACGTTTCAGTGCAAGCTGCGACCAAGTACATCGTAGGCCATTCTGACTGTATGTTAGGTACAGCCACGGCTAATGAGAAATCATGGCCAATATTGCGTGAGAACTCTTATTTACTTGGCCAATGTGCATCACCAGATGATATCTATCTTGCTATGCGCGGTATTCGCACATTAGGCGTTAGACTTAAGCAACACCAAAAAGCCTCGTTAATTGTAGCTAAATGGTTAGAGCAAAGACCTGAAGTCAAAACTGTATTACATCCTGGATTAGAGTCATGTCCTGGTCATGACATTTTTAAGCGAGACTTTGAAGGTGGTAATGGTTTGTTCTCATTTGTGTTAAAACAATCAAATGTGCAAGCGGTAACGGCATTACTTGATGGTATGCACCATTTTAAAATGGGCTTTTCATGGGGGGGCTTTGAGAGCTTAATTTTAGCGGTTTCTGGCTTAAAGAAAATGCGCACGGCTACGCAATGGCCACATGATGAAACATTGATCAGGCTTCACATAGGCTTAGAAGATGTTGACGATTTAATTGCAGATTTAGAACAAGGCTTTGACCGTTTGAATAAACTACTGTAAATAATTTATACATTAACTTTTTAAGGTAAATAAAAATGAGCCAAACATTTAACGTTACTTCACAAATAACTTCATGGGATGAAACAAACTTTGAAGAAGAAAATACAGAAGATAAAAAGTTAACTTTAGCTAAAGTCGAGCAACAGTTTAGTGGCGATTTTATTGGCGCCAGTAAAATTAAATATGTGATGAGTTATCAAAACAAAACTCAAGCAGTATTTACTGGTTTTGAAACCATTACAGTAACCATTAATGGCAAACAGGGGGAATTTATTGTTGTGCATAATGGCAAGTTCGAACAGGGCGTAGCGAGTAGTGATTTTAACGTGGTAACTAATTCAGTAACGGGCGATTTTACAAATATATCAGGCTCTGGTTCGTTTAAATCAACTGAAAACGGCCAAGCTGAGTATCAATTTAACCTTGAACTGGTTTAATGTTAATTCAAGGGTTTATGTGTTTATGTAACTGATTTTAAAGGCTTTTGGTTTGTCCCTTTATGGTAACGCGTAACTGACTACAACTTACTGTTCAACCAAGTCAGCAGGTTTTTTAAAGTAATTTATTAAACCAACGATAGATGCAATTATCCAAAAGATTTCAATGACAAAACTGGCTAAATTAAAGTTAATACACAAGCTAATTAACAAAAGGATTGCTCCTGTTAAGTTAAGTAAATTGTAGTTTAAACTCTTCGGGTCTATCTTATCCATTTGGATTAAGAAAAAAGCTAATACAACTAAAGTTGTACCCATCATACCGATGATATCTGCAAACATATTTATTCCTTTGAGTAATACCAATTTAATTAGTGAAATTGGTATAAGTTATTTAAAATTTACTCAGTTCCCTGGAGTCACACCAATGCCAGTAAGTGTATTCACTTTTTAGGCTTGGTGTATTGCCAATCCTTAATGACAAAACTTTGCAATACTATAGTTTTTTAGGTAAATGGTAAAACGTAAAATTGTAGTACTTTGTAATCACTCTGTTTAATGAACTTATCACTTTAAAATGTGACTAATGATTTACTTTAAGCAGGAGCTTGGTATTATCTAACTCTGCATAAACCTCTTTCTTATTGAATTTAATCAGTATATTTAACTAACTATTTTGGAGAACCATGAGTAAACCGCAAGAAAATTTCATCATCAGTTTTTTTAAACTCGAAACAGCCAGTGGCATCATCTTAATAATGGCTGCGTTGTTAGCAATGATCTGTGCAAATACAGGTCTTAATTTTTATTATTCCATTTTCTTAGACACACCTGTAGAAGTTAAAGTAGGGCAATTAGAAATTGCCAAGCCGCTACTGCTCTGGATAAATGATGGCTTAATGGCTATATTCTTCTTCCTTGTTGGTTTAGAGCTCAAGCGTGAATTACTTGAAGGTGAGTTGGCTGATAAACGTAATATTATTTTACCGGGTGTTGGTGCTCTAGGTGGTATGTTATTGCCAGCATTGGTATATTTATATTTTAACTATGACGACCCTGCTGCAGTAAAAGGCTGGGCAATACCAGCGGCAACAGATATTGCATTTGCGCTTGGTGTATTAATGCTCCTTGGCTCACGCGTTCCTACCTCAGTTAAGATATTTCTAACTTCCCTAGCTATTTTTGATGATATTGGCGCAATTATTATTATTGCAGCATTTTATACCGACGATATCTCGATAACCGGTCTTATTATTGTTGCTTGTTGTTTACCTATTTTATATGGCTTGAATCGTGGCAATGTAGGGGCGCGAAGCCTTTATATTATGATAGGCATTATTATGTGGGTAGCCATGCTTAAATCCGGTGTGCATGCGACATTATCTGGTGTCTTAGTCGCATTGTTTATACCTATGCGAGATGATGACGACCCTAGCTATTCGCCATTGAAAAGTTTAGAGCATGACTTACATTCAGTTGTCGCATTTTTTGTATTACCGGTATTTGCTTTTGCCAATGCAGGCTTGAATCTATCGGGTGTTGGTATGGATGACCTTATGCATCCTGTGCCTGTTGGCATCGCGTTAGGCTTATTAATTGGTAAGCAATTAGGGGTATTTGGTTTTTGTTGGCTGGCAATAAAAATGAACTTC
Source organism: Thalassotalea sp. (assembly GCA_029237915.1). Classification (GTDB taxonomy): domain Bacteria; phylum Pseudomonadota; class Gammaproteobacteria; order Enterobacterales; family Alteromonadaceae; genus Thalassotalea_A. The sequence goes on from JAQWHD010000039.1 coordinate 8,315, forward strand.
ACTAAGTTACCACAAGGTATGTCTTGGACTACCTTGTATGGTACTGCAGCACTTTGTGGTATTGGTTTTACTATGAGTTTATTTATTGGCTCGCTAACTTTTGACGCAAATGATTTAGCTAAAGTATTTGATGAACGATTAGGTATTATTGTCGGCTCGCTTGTTTCTGGTGTTTTAGGCTATGTTATTTTGAAATTTTCATTACCGAAAAAACAGAAAGTAGTTAGTTAACATTAGGTGTTAAAAAGGCCTGCAACACTGCAAGCCTATTACCAAGGTATTATCTAATTTGGCCATCAGGTTTTTTAACCTGGTGGCTTTTTAGTTAAATAGAGATGAATTCTTTATCGTCACCAGGAATTGTAGGGAAACGTCTGTTTTTCCAATCATCTTTAGCTTGTGTAATGCGTTCTTTGCTAAATGATACAAAATTCCAATGGATAAAAGGAACCTGTTCAAATTTATCTCCACCTAACATAACAAAGCGACTATCCTCAGCTAATGTTATTTCAGTATCCCCTTGTTCTAGTAAGATAAATTCATTCGCTGTAAAAGTTTCACCATTTATTATTACGCTGCCATAAATAGGAAATATTGCTGTTTCTTGTTGCTGATCAGGGACTTCTACTACACTACCTTTGCTGGCTATAACATCAATGTAAAACATTGGCGAATAGGTCTTTATTGGTGAACTTAATCCGTAAGCATCACCCGCGACTAATCTCATCATCACACCTTCATGGGTGGAGTGAGGTAATTGTTGCTTTTTAACATGGGTAAATGATGGCGCCAATTCGGCCATAGCTTCTGGTAATGCTATCCAGCATTGTAAGCCACTAACAGAGTGGGGGTTTGCACGAACTTCAAAGCATTCACGCTCTGAGTGGACAATGCCACTGCCTGCTGTCATCCAGTTAACATCTCCAGGATGAATTTCTAAGTTATTACCAAGTGAGTCGCGATGTAAAATACTGCCATCAAAAAGGTAGGTAAGGGTTGATAAACCAATATGAGGATGGGGTTTTACGTTGATCCCTTGCCCTGCGGGAAAAGTATTAGGCCCCATTTGGTCAAAGAAAATGAACGGACCGACCATGCGCTTTTCTTGATGTGGTAATACGCGTTTTACATTTAATCCACCAATATCGTGGACAGTGGCTTTCAGAACTTTAGCCATAATAACATCGTCTCTTTAATTAATATAAAACCAATACTAGCACACGAATTTATTAGCGTAGTAGCAATAGGTGTCTATTTTTAAAGAAAATTATGGGTGTTTTAAAAAAGTTTTTGAGTTTTAAATCGCAGCCATAGAATATTTTTAACGATAGCCTATCGTTAAAGTCGGTCAAAACATGGATTGCAATACATAACTTAATTGCTTAGAGTGATTTTACCTACTTAACTGGGCATAATTACGCTAAAATAGTAGGATATATTAAGTTTTAAGGCATTTATTTTAATGACCACAGCCACAACGCCAACCAATTTTACTGAACTTGGCCTTATTCAACCTTTGTTAGCTAGATTAACTGAGTTGCAATACCAAACGCCAACACCAATTCAAGCGCAAGCTATTCCAAGTGTATTCGCTGGGCGTGACTTAATTGCCGGAGCAAATACAGGCTCAGGTAAAACCGCCACTTTTGCGCTGCCTATACTGCAGCACATTTTTGAACAACAGCAATCTAACAAACCGTCTAATAGTAAACACAGTAATGGTAATTATGTTACTGGGCTAATTTTGGTGCCTACCCGCGAACTGGCTAAGCAAGTTGCTGACAGTATTAAGTCTTATGCCGTGCATCTTAATGGCGCAGTTAAAACGGTTGCTGTTTTTGGTGGTGTATCAGCGAATACGCAAATGCTAGCGTTACGAGGTGGCACCGATATTTTGGTGGCAACACCTGGTCGCTTACTTGATTTAATCTCAAGTAATGCCATTAAGCTAAGTCGGGTGCAAACTTTAGTGCTTGATGAAGCGGATCGCATGTTAAGCCTAGGTTTTACCGACGAGTTATCTGAGTTATTAGCCTTATTACCCAATAAAAAACAAACATTATTATTTTCAGCGACCTTTCCTGAGCAAGTACAGGCTTTAACCACAAAATTACTTAATAACCCAGTTGAAATACAGTTACAAAGTAGTGATGCCAGCACGTTAGTACAACGCGTTTTTACGGTTAATAAAGGCGAAAAAACTGCCTTGTTAGCGTATTTGATCACCCAGCACCAATGGCGCCAAGCTCTTATTTTTGTAAATGCTAAAAACAGCTGTAGGCATTTGGCTGAAAAACTAGCTAAACGCGGAATTACTGCTGAAGTGTTTCATGGTGATAAAGGTCAGGGCGCTCGTAGTCGCGTTCTTGAAGAATTTAAAACGGGTAAAATTGAAGTATTAATTGCTACGGACATTGCTGCTCGTGGCCTAGATATAGATAAACTTCCCGTTGTGATCAATTTTGATTTACCAAGAAGCCCATCAGACTACATGCATCGTATTGGTCGAAGCGGTCGTGCCGGTGAAGTAGGCTTAGCTATATCGCTTATTGACCATGAAGATTACCATCATTTTAGCGTGATCGAAAAGAAGAACAAGATCAGACTTGAGCGCGAACAAGTTGAAGGCTTTGAAGCCGATGACATTAGCAGTGATTCAATATTAGCCACAGAAAAGCCTATGGCAAAACCTGAAGGCAGTGGTAAGAAAAAACGTAAAAATAAAGAGCAAGTTAATGCCGATATTTGGTTGAATCGATCTTAACCAAGATAAAGCTCAAATCATTTAGTTGTGATCATCTAGACTACAGCGCCTAAAAAAACTCCTTATACCGCACCGTAATAGCCGTATAAGGAGTTTTATTTGTAAAAAGCTTAGACAGTCTAGCTAATCTATTTAAGCGAAACCTATCGCTATTTACCCATAAGTTTAAACAATTTTTTAGCTATGTCGGTATTGTCTTGAAAACCTGAGAACTCAGTATAACCTTGACCAAAAGCATAGACGGGTACATCAACACCGGTATGACCCGAGCTAGTCCAGCCACTACTAGTCCTGTTATCAATGATATTAGTAACCGCTTTATAGTAATTTTTAGATAGTACTTTTACATCCTCTGAGTTGTTTGTTACTAGGCTGATATCTGCAAGTTGTTGGATCTCTGTATCATTAAGATTAAAACCAATTAAATTAGATACTTCAGCTATGGTAATTTTATTATTAGCAAGTTGCTCTGCAATGTTGCGTGGTGAGGCTTTTAAGTGTTTTAAATACTCAGGCTGCCATTTATAGATGCCATCATGGCCAATAGAGAAACCACCAGTATTATGATCAGCGGTTAAAACCACTAATGTATCAGGATTTTTTTGCACGTACTCATATAGAAAGTTCATCGTCGCAGCTAAATCAACCATCTCAGCCATAGAGTAAGCTATATCATTACTGTGCCCGCCCCAATCAACTTGGCTTGCCTCTACTAATAAAAAGAAACCGTTTTCGTTTTCTAACTGCTTTACCGCGGCCTTTGTCATGCTAGTTAAATGGGTTTTGTCGCTACTATCTAATGCAACCGGCATACTCACATCAGCAAACAAACCTAAAACAGGTTTGTTAGGCTCTAAAGTATTTAACTGAGATAATGAGTCGACATATTGATAACCAGAGGCAACAAACTCATCTTTAAGGTTACGATCTTCTCTTAAGAAATATTTAGTACCACCACCAAGCATAACATCGGCTTTAAACTTACCTTCTATTTTTAAATCAAAATAATCATTCGCTATAGCATCATAGTTACGACGGCTTTCATTCTTTGCTATATAAGAAGCAGGGGTTGCATGGACAATTTGTGAGGTAACAGCGATGCCGGTCTTTTTGTTGGTTGATTTTGCCCACTCTAAAACCGTTGCAAGTGGTTGTTTATCTACATCGACACCTATGGCACCATTATAAGTTTTTACACCGGTAGCTAGGGCTGTAGCACTTGCTGCTGAGTCAGTTACATAAGAGTTGCTTAGTGACTCGGCAACGCTAATAACATTACCTTGTTCGTCTTTTGTAGTTTCAAATCCAGACGCAGGGTAAGTGCTTGATGATCCTACTAAGGTTTTATCAAAAATGGTTTGCTCAATTAATGGTGTGCTAGGGTCGTCATTGTAATTACGAAAGGCAGCAGGGTAGCTCGGGCCCATACCATCAGCAACAACCATGATAATGTTTTTTGGTGCGTTACTTGTTGATTGTGCAGCTTGTGATGAACTCTCACCCCCGCATGCTGAAAGTAAGCTAGTAAGTGTTAAAGTTATTAACGATAACTTCATTGATGATTTCATAGTTTCTCAAAAAAAAATGCGTGATATTCAATTGAGAATATCACGCATTTAGGCTTTATTTAATAGCGTTTTGCAATTAGATGCAGATTAGTTTTGTTGATCCCAAACTAAATCTTTAAAATGTTTACGACAAAGAGATTGGTAAAGCTCATTACCACCTATTTGCACTTGTGAGCCACTGATTACCGGCTTACCATCTTGGTCAAAGCGCACGATAAATCCTGCTTTTCGTCCGCAGTGACATACGGTTTTAAGTTCAACTAGTTTATCGGCCCAAGCTAATAAATGCGCACTTCCGGAAAATGTTTCACCGAGAAAGTCGGTACGTATTCCATAAGCAAGAACGGGGATATTTAATTTATCGACTATTTCAGTTAATTGCAGAACTTGTGCTCTGGAAAGAAACTGTGCTTCATCAATTAAAATACAATGTAGTACTTCATCATCTAGAATCGTTGTTACTTCGGCAAAAAGGTCGGTGTCGTCATTAAAGAGCAGGGCATCTGAATCTATCCCAATTCTTGACGTTACCTTACCTACGCCAAAACGATTATCCAGCTGGGCGGTGAATATTTTGGTATTCATGCCACGTTCATTGTAATTATACGAAGACTGTAACAGCGAGGTTGATTTACCTGCATTCATTGCCGAATAATAAAAATAGAGTTGTGACATGTTTAAACCTTATGATTAGTAGCTTATAGAATCATTTACACTGCCATCGCTAAGTGTCGCCAGTAAATTATCTAATAAGCCACTCGCACCAAATCTAAAGGTATTTGCTGACAACCAGTCATTACCTAAAATGCTCTTAGCTAAATCTAAATAAATTGCTGCATCTTCGACCGTGCGCACACCACCTGCAGCTTTAAAGCCAACGTCTGGTTTAAGCTCACTAATTACTTCAAGCATGTATTTGGCAGACTCAGGCGTTGCATTAACGGCCACTTTGCCCGTTGATGTTTTAATGAAATCTGCACCGGCATTAATACTGATTGCACTAGCTAGTTTGATCAATTGTTCTGTTTTAAGTTCGCCTGATTCAATAATAACTTTAAGTTTAACGTTACTTGGACAAGCTGCTTTACAAGCACTTACTAGATCAAAGCCAACCATTTCATTACCGGCGATTAAGGCGCGATATGGAAATACTACATCAACTTCATCAGCGCCGTATGCAACTGCAGCTTTAGTTTCAGCTACTGCAATTTCAATGTCATCATTACCGTGCGGGAAGTTCGTTACAGTTGCAATTAAAATACCTGAATCTTTAAGTATTTTCTTAGCCGCAGGAATAAAGCGAGGGTAGATACAAATTGCTGCGGTATTGCCACCAGCAGATGATGCCTTATTGGCTAAGTCAGCAACAATAGCGTCAGTATCATTGTCGTTAAGAGTGGTTAAATCCATATAGCTAATAGCTTGTTTGGCAATAGCGTGTGAGTTTTCGATAGTCATAACAAATCTCGTAAAATTTTAATTTAAATAAATATGGTTTATTAAAGCTGTATTATAGAAAACCCGGCTAAGGCCGGGTTTTAAAATCAAAATGAGTGTTTATCCTAAAGAGATAAATATCCCTGCAATAGCAGCGCTCATTAAGTTAGCTAGTGTCGCGGCAAATACCGCTTTCATACCAAGCTGGGCTATATCATGACGACGGGTAGGCGCCATTGAACCGATACCACCAAGTAATATTGCAATAGAGGCAAGGTTAGCAAAGCCACATAATGCAAAAGTAACTATTGCTTGTGTGCCAATACTTAATTCATCTTTAAACTTGATAAAGTCAACGTAGGCTACAAATTCGTTAACCACAAGCTTTTGGCCTAAGAAGCTACCTGCTTGAAATGCTTCTTCCCAAGGTACACCTAACATGTAAGCAACTGGTTGGAATACATAACCTAAGATCATTTGTAATGTTAAACCGTCTATACCTACAAACGCGCCTAACCAGCCAATTAGACCGTTTAATAATGCAATTAAGGCAACAAAGGCCATAAGCATTGCACCAACGTTAAGAGCTAACATCAGGCCTTTAGCTGCACCATCTGCAGCCGCATCAATTACGTTTACACATTCTTTTTCTTTATCTTCGTCTGACACTTCTGCCAATACATTCTGTGGAGTTTCTGTTTCTGGCAAAATAAATTTAGCCATTAGCAAACCACCAGGTGCAGCCATAAAGCTTGCTGCGATTAAGTATTTTAGCTCTACACCTAAGCCCGCATAACCAGCAAGTACTGCACCGGCAACAGAGGCTAAACCACCAACCATTACAGCAAATAATTCTGAACGAGTCATGGTAGGTAAGTAAGGGCGAATAACAAGAGGTGCTTCAGTTTGGCCAACAAAGATATTAGCGGTTGCCGATAATGATTCTGGGTGTGAAGTACCTAAAAGTTTCGCTAAACCACCACCTAAAAACTTAACCACTTTATCCATAATACCGACATAATATAAAACGGCAATTAGAGATGAGAAGAAAATAATTACAGGTAACACCCTAAAAGCAAAGACAAAACCAACGCCATTAGGAGCAAATGAGTTGCCATTAGCAAGGTTTCCGAATAGAAATTCAATACCAGCCCCGGCATAATCAATAACACTAGAAACGGCACTAGAAATACCAATTAAAGCTTCTTTACCAAATGGTACGTAAAGCACCAACGCACCAAAGAATACTTGAATGGCAAGAGCGCCGCCAACGGTACGCCAGTTAATGCTTTTTTTATGCGAGCTTGCTAAATAAGCGATACCTAAAAGCAAAAATATGCCGATGATGCCGCGTATAGTGTTAAAGTCCATCAATTCACCTGTGTGGATGTTAAATATTAAAAAGTTAAGGGTTAAGCGTTCGCGAGTTCACGAACTTTTGCTTTAATTAATTCTAGTGCCATGCGATTACGACCACCTTTAGTGATGACGATGTCCGCATGATTTCGAGAGGGTTCAATGTAACGATAATACATAGGCCTTACTGTTTTTTGATACTGATCGGTTACCGAGTCTAAAGATCGCCCACGCTCTTCTAGATCACGCTTTATTCGTCTTATTAAACAAATATCTAATGGTGTATCCATGAAGATGTTAATATCAAATTGGTTTCTAAGGTTCTTATCGCTAAGCAGAAGTATACCTTCAACTAAGATAACTTTCGCTGGTTTTATTACTTCTACATCGTTAGTACGAGTATGTTCGGTATAACTATAAATAGGTACGTTGATACTTTGACCTGAGCTTAACATTTGCAAGTGCTCAGCAAGTAGCTCATGTTCAAAGGCTTTAGGGTGATCGTAATTGGTTTTAGTACGTTCTTCTAGAGGGAGATGATTTTGACATCGATAATAAGAATCTTCTTTTATTATGGTCATCGAATCTTCACCCAACTCTTCAACTAATTCGTTGTAGATAGTATGGGCAAATAATGATTTTCCTGATGCTGATGCACCAACAATACAGATTACTGTGAGCTTATCTTTAGGCAAAATATTTCTTAAAATAAATTTCTCGTAGTAATATTATTACTGATTTTCAGTTAAACACTAGTGTTATTTTAAATTTTAACAATTTATTACAAGCATATATAATGAAGTTACAAACTCTATTGTTACACTAAGCAAAAGAGAAATTAGCAATTAAAAGGTTACAACATGTCTCGTGCATTAATATTGGTGGTTGATAGTTTCGGATTAGGGGCTGCCCCTGATGCTGAAAAGTTTGGTGATGTAGGCGCAAATACGTTTGCCAATTTAGCTGATGAATTTGCCAAACAAAAGCAACGCCCTCTACATTTACCTAATTTAGCGCAACTTGGTTTGTTGGATGCAGCACAAGCTGCGGGTCAACGTAAGGTTAATGCTACTGGTGGCCAAGCCACTTCAGGTGCATACGGTTATGCAGCAGAGCTTAGCAGTGGTAAAGATACGCCAAGTGGTCATTGGGAAATGATGGGAGTGCCGGTTTTATTTGATTGGGGTTACTTTCATGATAAAGAGAAGTCATTCCCTGAAGATTTATTGCAAAAAATTTATGATAAAACTGGTATTCAAGGCTGTTTAGGCAATAGTCATGCATCGGGCACAACGATTATTGCAGCTCTTGGTGAAGAACATATGAAAAGCGGATTGCCTATTTGTTATACCTCTGCTGATAGTGTTTTTCAAATTGCAGCGCATGAAGAAAGCTTCGGCTTAGATAATTTAAACAAGTACTGTGAGCAGGTTCGTGAATTACTGTCAGAATTAGATTTAAATATTGGACGAGTAATTGCTAGGCCGTTTATTGGCACTAATGCTGAGGATTTTGAACGAACAGGTAATCGCAGAGACTATTCTGTATTACCTCCAGCGCCAACGCTGTTAGATAATATTTATGATAATGGTGGTAAAGTCATTAGTGTTGGTAAAATTGCTGATATTTTTGCTCATCAAGGTATTAGTGAAAAATATAAAGCAACGGGTCTTGAAGCGCTAATTGATTGCAGTATTGAACAGTTGCAGAGCCAACCTGAACAATCTTTGATTTTTACTAATTTAGTTAATTTTGACCAAGATTATGGTCATCGCCGCGATCCTGTAGGCTACGGTGAAGCCCTTGAATATTTAGATCAAAGGTTACCTGAAGTTATCAATAGCCTGAAAGATGATGATTATTTGGTTATAACTGCAGATCATGGCTGCGATCCTACTTGGCATGGCAACGATCATACGCGTGAATTTATTCCGGTAATTTTTTATAAAAAAGGTATGCCGGCAATCAACTTAGGCCAACGGGATAGCTTTGCGGATATAGGCGCCACGCTTGCCGATGTGTTCAAACTTTCACCGTTAGAGTATGGAAAATCATTCGATTTGTTGTTAAATTCTTAGAACGTTAAAAAAATGTAAAACACCCGGTTACAAAATTAATCGGGTCAATTACATTTATTTACATATTTAATTGCTATATAATTCTCCCTGTAAAATTTGTTGTATTTACTTACTTAAAAAATATAAATCAAACCAATAATGTTTCTGCTTATACCAGTGCTAACTAAAAAACTGGATAGGCTCAGGGAGAAACCATGCAAACCTTTAAGAAGAATGCTCTTAGCATGAGCATCAACGGCGCTTTACTGTCTGTAATCGCCTCATTTTCATCATCTACATTTGCTGCAGAAGAACAAGCAGTCGATACAAGCAAACTTGAAGTTATTGAAGTAACTGCACGTAAGCGTGTAGAGAACGCTCAAGAAGTTCCTGTATCAGTAACAGCATTACAAGGCGAAAAGCTTGCCGCTATCAGTTCTGGCGCTATGGACATTCGTTTTTTAAATGGCAGAGTTCCTAGCCTTTCAGTTGAATCATCATTTGGACGTACTTTTCCTCGTTTTTATATGCGCGGTTTAGGTAACTCTGACTTTGATTTAAATGCATCACAACCTGTATCACTTGTTGTAGACGATGTTGTTCAAGAAAATCCTATTTTAAAAGGTTTCCCTGTTTTTGATGTTGCACGAGTTGAAGCTCTTGGCGGTCCTCAAGGAACATTATTCGGTCGTAATACACCTGCAGGATTAGTTAAATTTGATTCTGTTAAACCATCACAAGACTTTGATGCATTTGTTTCAGTGTCATATGGTAGTAAAGAAACTTCAGATGTTAGAGCAGCCGTTGGTGGTGGTTTAACTGATAACCTTTCTGCTCGCATTTCTGTTTTAAATCAAGACCGTGCTAACTACATTGATAACAAAGCTCCAGGCTTTGAAGAAGATGAAGTGTTGGGCGGTTATACAGACCAAGCTATGCGCCTACAATTCTTATACGAAGGTGATGACTTTAACGCCTTGTTTAACTATCACATGCGCGATTTAGATGGCGAACCTGTTGCTTTTTATGCGAATGCATTTAAACCAGGAAGCAATTCACTAGTAAGTGATTTTAACCGAGATACTGTTTATCACGACTCGGCTTCACGCGCTACTCAGCAGGTTGAAACTGAAGGCGCTAGCTTAAAACTTGATTTTGAGTTAGGTGATTACACTCTTACATCAATCACAGGATACGAAAGTGCTGAGCTATTCTCACGTGCCGATGTTGATGGTGGCTATGGTGCTGTTTACGCACCAATTATGGGGCCTGGTGTTATCACACTAGACTCTGAAACATCAGATGCAATTCCAGATCATGAACAAATTACTCAAGAGTTTCGCGTAACAAGTAATTTAACAGGTGACTTTAACTACCAAGTCGGTGTGTTCTACTTCAGTGAAGACCTAACAATTGAAAGTTACTCATACGATCCGTTATTTAGTGCCGGTGCAAAAACAGGTTATGTAATTCAAGAGCAAGAAACTACCGCATGGGCTGTTTTTGGTTCATTTGATTATGACTTTACTGAAAAAACTTCAGCTACGTTTGGCATTCGTTATTCAGATGATGATAAGGACTACTCAAACTTAAGAACTATAGCTCCTTTGAGTTGGTTACCACAGTTTCCACAACCTGAAAATGTTGCCGGTGAAGAAAGTGTTTCAGATTCACACGTTAGCTGGGATATCAGTGTAAGCCACAAGTACAGTGATGACGTTAACCTTTATGTTCGTGTTGCTGACACTTTTAGAGCGCCAAGTATTCAAGGTCGTTCATTATTTGCATGGGATGATGGTATTTCTGTTGCTGACTCTGAAACTATCTTATCGTTTGAAACTGGTGTTAAGTCAGATATTTTAGATGGTCGTGGTCGTGTTAACGCTTCTGTTTTTTATTACACAATGGATGATCAACAACTAACTTCTGTTGGTGGTGATAGCAACACTGCACGTTTATTAAACGCCGATGAAACGGTAGGTTACGGTTTTGAGCTTGATTCACAATTTATGGTTACTGATAATTTTTCAGTAACCTTTGGTACAAGCTATAACAATACATCGTTAAACGATTCTGGTTTATCTGTACCTGTATGTGCGCAATGTACAGTAACTAGTCCTCTTAATGCTAATGGTCAAGCAATTGTTGATGGCAATAGTTTACCTCATGCTCCTGAGTGGATTCATACATTTACTGCACGTTACTCTCGTGAGATTGGTGAAGGTGAATTTTACATCTACACTGATTGGGCTTACCGTGATGAAATTAGTTTCTTCTTATATGAGTCTAAAGAGTTTACTGGTGATTCATTATTAGAAGGTGGAGCACGAACAGGTTATTCTTGGGAAACTGATAGCCAAGAATACGATGTATCATTATTCGTTCGTAACATGACTGATGAGCAACAAGCTATTGGTGCTGTCGATTTTACTAACAATACAGCCATTGTTAACGAAGAACGTTTTGTTGGTGCAGAGTTTAAAGTTAGTTTTTTCTAAGCTAATTTAATCAACCCCATTAAAAAAGGTTGCCTTGTGGCAACCTTTTTTGTTTCTTAATCAATTCAGTAGAACAAATGATTAAGCGATATAGTCAACAGTGCTTATTGTAACAATGTAGACTCTAATGCAATTTCCATCATATCTTTAAACGCTGTTTGGCGTAATTCAGAAGATAAGCTCTCACCGGTGCGAATATGATCACTCACGGTTAAAATTGCTAAAGCTTTTTTACCGTATTCTGCAGCAACGCCATACAAACCTGCAGCTTCCATCTCAACACCTAAAATGCCATGTTTTTCGATTAAGTCAAAAACTTGAGGAAGCGGTGTATAAAATAAATCGGCAGTAAATACGTTACCCACTTTTATGTCTTTACCAAGGTTTGCTGCAGCATCTGCGGCATTTTTAAGTAAACCGTAATCTGCAATGGCAGCGAAATCATGGTTATTAAAGCGAGCACGGTTAACTGCTGAATCTGTACTAGCACCCATACCGATGATCACATCCATAACTTTTACACTTGGTGAAACAGCACCACAACTACCAATGCGAATAATATTTTCAACACCGTAGTCTTTATAAAGTTCTGTAGCATAGATAGAAATTGATGGAACGCCCATGCCTGAACCCATAACGGTTAGACGTTTACCTTTGTAAGTGCCCGTGTAACCAAGCATGCCACGTACTTGGTTTACGCATACAGCGTCTTCTAAAAATGTTTCAGCGATAAATTTAGCTCTAAGTGGGTCACCCGGCATTAATACCGTATCTGCGATGTCGCCAACTTTTGCTTCAATATGTGGAGTTGCCATTTAAATTTTACCTTATTTAATAATAAACGTTATCTTGCGTTAGCATTGAGCCTTTGCAGTAAGTAACGCTTGTTTTTCTGATGATGAAATAAATGCCGCATTTAATGCATTCATTTGTAGTTGTTCAAGTTGTTTATCTGTTAAGCCAACTATGTCTTTTGCTATTTTAAATTCGTGTTTAAGTTCAATACCTTCAACCGCAGGATCGTCAGTATTTAAACAGACATTAATGCCATGTTGTAAAAATTGACTTATAGGGTGCTGCTTTATACTAGAGATTGTACCAGTTTGGTAATTAGAGGTTAAGCACGATTCTATGGTTATATTATTTTCTGCTAAATAATCCATTAATTTAGGATCTTCAATGCTTCTAACACCGTGGCCAATACGGGCAGCTTTTAGGTGGTTGATAGCATTCCAAACACTTATTGGCCCAGCAGCTTCACCGGCATGAATAGTCACTTGTAAGTTTGCTTGCTCAACTTGTTTAAATTGCTCAGTAAATAACTCAGCTGGAAAATTATATTCATCGCCGGCTAAATCGATAGCGACTAATTTATCTTTATGAGCAAGCAGGGCGTTTAATTCTTGTTGGCAGGTATCAAGACCAAATGTTCGGCTTAAAATGCCAATTAAGTTAGCTTTAACATTAAAATCTTTACAACCTTGACGAACACCGTCAGCAACCGCAGCTACAACGTCTGCTGTATTAAGATTATGTGCCATAGCCATATAATGAGGTGAAAAACGCAGTTCAGCATAATCAATACCGGCTAAGGTTAAGTCTTCGACATTTTCATAGGCAACACGTTTACAGTCGTCTAATGTTTTTAACACGTTAACGCCCCAATCAAGTTTTGCTAAGAACTCCATTAGATCATTAGCCTTATCGGTAATTTGCACGTGTTCGATAAAATCAGAAAAGTGGTTAACAGGTAAAGCAATTGAATTTTGTTCGGCTAATTGCCAAATAGTTTTGGCGCGAATATTACCATCTAGGTGACGGTGTAAATCTATTAGCGGTAGATGTTTAGCTATCATAGGTCTATCCAAAGGCTTTTTATTTATTAGGATTAAATATAGATTAAAAACAAGGCGATTGTTGTTTTCAATTGTATTTATGGTTAAATTTTATATTTTTAGAGCAATTACTGCATTTTATCATTGGATTGAGTAGAAAACACTGTTAGATTGAGGATCGGCTTCTGAAAAACCAGAATAATTAACAACCTTAGCGAAAAGAGAATACTATGCTGTATCAAACTGATGACGTCCGTATAAATCAAATCAAAGAACTTTTACCTCCTGTTGCATTACTAGAGCGTTATCGTTCAACTGATAATGTAGCGCGCAGCGTTTTTGAAGGTCGTCAATCAATCAGCAATATCCTGAACAACAAAGACCAACGTTTATTAGTCGTTATTGGCCCTTGTTCTATTCACGATCCTATCGCGGCTATCGAATACGGTAAAAAATTAAATGAATTACGCACTAAATATAAAGACAGTTTAGAAATTGTTATGCGTGTTTATTTTGAAAAACCAAGAACCACAGTTGGCTGGAAAGGCTTAATTAACGACCCATATTTAGATGGTAGCTTCCATATTAATGATGGTTTACGTATTGGTCGTAAGTTGTTACTAGAATTAAATGAAATGGGTTTACCAACAGCGGGTGAATACTTAGATATGATCACTCCGCAGTATATGGCTGACCTTATGTGTTGGGGCGCAATTGGCGCGCGTACAACTGAATCACAAGTACATCGCGAATTAGCGTCAGGTTTATCATGTCCTGTTGGTTTTAAAAATGGTACTGATGGTACGATCAAAGTGGCGATTGATGCGATAGGTGCGGCGTCTGCACCACATCACTTTTTATCGGTAACCAAGTTAGGTAATTCTGCGATTGTGGAAACCAAAGGTAATCCAGATTGTCATATTATTTTACGTGGTGGCAAAGCGCCAAACTACCAAGCAGAACATGTTAATGCAATTACAGAACAATTAGCCGCAAGTAAGTTACCAGAAAAAATCATGGTTGATTTTAGCCATGCTAACTCGAGCAAAAAATTCGAAAACCAAATGCTTGTTTGTGATGACGTCTGTGAGCAAATGAATAATGGCAACGAATCTATTTTCGGTGTTATGGTAGAAAGTCACTTAGTAGAAGGTCGTCAGGATCTTGTTGAAGGTGAAACGCTTACCTATGGACAAAGTGTTACTGATGCTTGTATTGGTTGGTCTGACACAGAAAAATTACTAGCAAGATTATCAAAGGCTTCACAGCAACGTATTAATGGCTAAAGGGGATATATATGACCTTAATCGATAAAAATAGTATTAACCTTTCAGACGAACAGCGCTATGAGTTGTTCATGCAAAGCTTAATGTTGGAACGTGAAACTTGGATTTTAACCGATGAACACGGCGCGGTTATGCTTACTGAAGATGAAAATGACTACGTACCATTTTGGCCAAATAATGAAACAGCCGCACTTTGGGCTACTGATGAGTGGGATCACTGTAAGCCATTAAAGTTAAGTTTTGATGATTTAAAGAATAAATGGTTGCCAGGTATGGAAGAAGATGAATTATCTTTAATTATATTTCCAACCAAAGAGCTTTCAGGCCAGTTATTTTATCCATATGAGTTTGAGCAAATCTTAGATAAAAAATTAGCTAAGTTAGCTCGTAAAAATTAAACGTTAGCGTTTAATATATAAAGGCTCATTTATTTAAATGAGCCTTTTTTTTGGGCTTGTTTTGTCACTTTTGTTTAAAGCGCGATAAATATTTTGATTTAGATCATAAAGGCTTAGTTTATATCAGCCAAAAATTAACCATCATCTATTGTTAATAATGTAGTGTTAACCTCTTTAATATTGCTTAAGAGGGCCCTAAAACATTATAAGATAACTTGATTGGAGGCTATTATGAAATTTTTAATCGTTTGTGTATTTTCTCTTTTTGCCATTATGTTAACTAGTTGTGAGAAAGCACGAGATTCCCCTAGAGGTTTCAGTTTACCAGAAGGAGATTTAGATCAGGGAAAAGTTGCATTTGTAAAACATAAATGTAGTTCATGCCATCAAATTACTGGAATTGAGCAGCCAGAAAGTCCAGAGTTTTCTATAAAACTAGGAGGGGAATCAACACAAGTAAAAACCTATGCTGATTTGCTTACTTCAATTATTAACCCATCTCATAAAATTGCACGAGTTTATCCTTATGTTGAAGTTCATACAGAAGGTAAATCAAAAATGAAAAATTATAATGACGTACTGACCGTTACTGAATTGGTAGACTTAGTCACGTTTATACAGCCAAATTATGAACTACTTCCTTATCAACGAACAGATTATAGCTATTATGGCTATCAGTAGTATTTCTGCATTAAATTCAAAGGTGATAATTTGACATTATGTTGTCGGTGTTGAAGACTAAAAATAGAGTTACAGAGCGCTAGATTGATCTGTAACTCTTGCCTTATAGGTTTAAAAGCTAATTTTTCTGTGTGTGTAACGGTTAATTTTCACGCCTATAAATGTTGAATATGTAGTGGCATACTAAATTTGGCCACCTAATTAGTACATGTTATTGCACCCCTGTTGGACTATTACCTAACCTTGGGGTTATCGTGGTTAACTATTTGGTATCTATAAATACATCCAACTTAACAAAAATGATAACGTAACCCACATAATGATGATTAACGGGATACCAACTCGCATAAAGTCGGAAAATTTATAACCGCCGGCGTTCATCACCAGCAAGTTAGTTTTATAAGCCATGGGCGTTGCATAACTTAAGTTAGCCCCAAACAGAACCGCTAAAATAAAAGGTTCTACCGGAGCATTCAATTGTTGGGCAACAGATATAGCAATTGGTGTGCCTATAACCGCTGCAGCATTATTTGATACGATATTAGTCATTACGGCTAATAACAACATTAAGGCAGCAAGTATGCCAGACGGAGGTAGATTAAAGGCCATAGCAACAAACATTTGCGCCATATATTCAGCGCCGCCGGTTTTCATTAACGCCGCACCTAACGCCAGTGATGCTGCTACTATCATAATAACCTGACTACTTAATGCGGAAGAAGCATCATCCCAATTGATACATTTAGTGGCGAGCAAGGCTAAAACGCCACAAATTGAACTCATCGCAATGGGCAAAATGCCAATTGCAGCAACTGTTACAACAGCAATTAAAATCCCTAATGCAAGTGGCGCTTTCTTTGAATGTGGTAAATCGGCTGCACCATCAATAATGAGCAAGCCACGCGCTGCTTTTAATACAGCTACTTGTTCATCATCACCTTGAACTAATAATACGTCACCGGTTTGTATTCGTACATTACCAATACTGCTGCGGCCGATGTCCATGGCTTTACCTTCGCGGTGCAGTGCTAAAACTGACACCCCAAAACGTTGCTTAAAGCTTACTTCTTTTAATGTTTTGCCATGCAAACCGGAAGCTTGGATCACCACTATTTCAGCTAATGTTTGTTTGTCAGCAACTAAAGGATGGTTTTCATCAACGATATGTTTGCCGGCATATAAAGTGGCGTTTAAAACCGTCTCGTATTCTTTAAGTTGGTCTGGTAAGTCTTTAACTTGCAATCGATCGCCTGCTTTAATTACCGTGTCAGGCAAAGGCATTACATTACGATAATCTGGACTGCGCTGGATAAATTCGATAGACATTTGATTGTCTGTCAGCTTTCTTATTTCAGCAACAGTTCTACCTACAGTTAAACTGTCGTCGCCAATATTTAAATAACCACTGAATAAACGAGGTGAGGTATCAGGTAGAGAAGGGGTTCTCTTTGGCAATAAACGCGGTGCAACTAGCCAAAGATAGATAACCGCGATACCTGCAGCGATCACTGCTGGTAAGGCAAAATCGAACATGCCAAATTTTCTAACACCCATATCACTTGCCACACTTACTACCAGTAAATTCGTGGATGTACCTATGGTTGTTGTCATGCCGCCAACCAATGTTGCTAAGCCCATAGGTAATAACATAGGTGAAGAGTCAGTTTTGGTCCGAATTGATACGCTGATCAAAATAGGTAAAAACAATACGACAATAGGGGTGTTGTTAACGAATGCACTTAAAATACCTGCTACTAATAAAGTGATCAATAACGACAGCATTGGGCTTATTTTCCATAGTTTGGCTAAATTCCGCCCTATGGGTTCTAAAGCTCCGGTCCTAACCAATGCTTGGCCAATAATCATTAACGCACATACGGTAACTAACGCTTCATGACCAAAACCAAAAAATAAGGAAGAGGGCTCAAGGTGTTCTCCTGCAGCAGAGAATGGGAATACAGTAAATATTAATCCAAGTAAGGCTATAACAGCTAACGAAGATGTCTGTAATGGTATATCTTCTCTTCTGAAAAAATATAATGCGATAACAGTAATCAGCAACATGGCTAAAGCATGATTATTTGGTAGAGCAGGTATATTCAAAGTCGACATTCCATTTTAGTTTGATTTAAATTAAACAGTACAACAAATGATATAATTGCTAAGTGTAGTTTAAATTTTTCAATAAAAGCTACACATAGCAACAAACTAGTTAATAACTAACCACTTAGTTTTTTAATATATGTTTGACCAAAGCATCAGCCATCTTTTTATCTTTTAAAACACTTGGGTGGAAGTGACCACCTTTTTCATCCTCACTCGCAAACGGAGCAAACTCTAAGACACTCGCTTGTTTATAATTCTCACTAAACTCTGTTAACCAAGTATTTATTGGCGCATTTTTCATCGGACCAATAGAAAAAATAAATTTCGCTTGTGGGTAGTTCAAGATTAACTTATCGACAAATGTCTTATAGGCTGCAAGGTAATCGCCTTTATTTAATGCGCCTTTTTTATCTGCCTGAGCTAGGTCATTAGTCCCTAAATTGATTAAAATCCAATTAGGCACGTAACTTGCCGGTTGCCAGTATTCTTCTTGCTCTACTGGTAACACATAATTAAACAGCTCTGGCATAATGCCTACTTGGTCATTCTTTAGCTGACGATTACGATATAAACCACGACCAGACCAACAAGTGATCATTAATTGTGCATCTAATTCTCTAGCAGCAATCGCTGCATAAGACATATAGCCATTCTGATTTGCTATGGTATTGCCTTCACTCAATTGTTTAGCTTCATTGCCATAACCACAAGTAATTGAATCCCCAATAGCCATAAATTTATTTTTAGGCTGCACCAATGCATACAGCTTAGCCTCATCGTCGATAGTCAGACTATTTAGCTTAATGGTACCCTTTGCCGCTTCACTACGTTTAAATACCTTTATTGAATGTTCACCAGATAAGAGTGGTGCAGATAATTGATATGAATGTGTACCAGGTTGCAAATAAACAACCGATTCTACGCTATTAACTAATACAGTTACGGCATTTTGTTTATTCGCTGTAAAACTTGCTGAAACTGCGCCTTGAGTAACACCAACATTGAAACCAGAACCAGTCCAAGCGAATCGATGATCTGTGGTAACTCTACCGGTATAAAAAATATTGTCATCAGTAGGTGGTATTTCTGTAGCAAATGACAGTGCAGAATACCCGCACAGTAAGGTAAGTAGAGTTGGTTTAAGTATTTTTTTTATTGTTTTCATAACTTATTAGTTTATTGACTAAATTCAAAAAGATTTATGACGTTAACATGATTTTTTTAATTAATCGATAATATTTAACTAATTGAATTTAAGATGAAATACAGAAAATATATGTAGTAAGTACGAATATCCAATGGCAGTGTTTAAAATTCATAAATGTACTATTTTTTCTTGTTAGATGTATGTTTCTAGCGGTATTTAATGGTGATAAGATTATTTTTATAACCCCTAATATCTGTATTAATAAAAGTGTTGAAAAACAAATGCATGGGTACTATTATAAATAAAACTACAATAATAATAGGTAAATTAACAATGAAAACAACAACAAGATTCATCCTTGCTACAACGGTAGCGCTTCTTAGTGCATCTTCTTTTGCTCTCACTGATAAAGAGCAAAAGAAGTTCGACAGAAAAGATACAAACGGCGATGGCTATATTCAACCATCAGAACAAAGAGCTGATGCGACTAAAAACTTTGAAAGCAAAGGTCTTACTGGTGAAGCCTTAGCAACTAAGGTAGACAAAAATGTAAAGATGTGGATGAAACGTGATAAAAATAACGATGGTAAAGTAGATAGCAAAGAGTACGTTACGAAAAACAAAAACAAAAACAAAAACAAAAGCAAAAACAAGAATAAGAACAAGAATAAAGAAAAATAAATAGCCTTCAACTTTCTAGTAACTACCTATGACATGCTGTCATAGGTAGTCGCTTTTATCTATTACAGCAAATTATAACAAACCCAGGCTTAAACCTATTTTATAAATTACCTCTTTAATTCTATCTGAAGTGTAAAATAAAAAATTTTAAAGTAGGGTGTTTAGTTACCTACTTTAAAACTTTAGTTTGTACTGTTTGTCTGCATCGGCCTTTAAACGTTGGTTCATAAAAACCTTATAATGTCATTGCTGCTATCCAGCCAAAAACGACCAAAGGTATGTTGTAATGTAAAAAGGTTGGTACCACACTATCCCAAATGTGATCATGTTGCCCGTCAGCATTTAAACCAGCCGTTGGACCTAAGGTTGAATCAGATGCGGGTGAGCCTGCGTCACCCAATGCTGCGGCAGTGCCAACTAGAGCTACTGTAGCCAATGGCGAAAACCCAAAACTGATGCACAATGGAACATAGATTGCCGCAATAATTGGGATAGTAGAAAATGACGAGCCTATCCCCATGGTAATTAGTAGGCCAACAATGAGCATTAATAAAGCTGCAATAGGTTTATTATCGCCAATTAGCATATTCAACGAGGAAACTAACGACTCAACACCACCTGTTGCTTTCATTACAGAAGCAAAACCTGCGGCAGCAATCATAATAAAACCTATCATTGCCATCATGTGTACGCCTTTGGTAAATATATCTTCAGTTTCATGCCAGTTAATCACTCCTAGTACGATAAAAACCATAAAACCCGCCAAAGAGCCAATTATCATCGAACCACTAATTAACTGGGAACTTAATCCTATGATTATTGCTAAAATTGAAATATACACAGACTTCATTTCAATTTTCTTGTGTTCTGATTTTGTCATTAAGGTGTTCTGTTCTTTATATTGTCTTGGCTTACGATAACTAATAAATACAGCAAATAATAACCCGGTGATCATCCCTAATGCCGGCAGTAGCATAGCCGTTGGTATTTGATTAAAGGTTATGTTCAAACCATTGTTTTGTAAATTAGGTAGTAATATGTTTTCTAAAAATATTCCGCCAAAACCTACCGGCAAAATCATATAAGGGGTAACTAAGCCAAATGTTAATATACATGCGACCAGTCTTCTATCGAGCTTGAATTTGGAAAATACATGCAATAATGGCGGAATTATTAACGGAATAAATGCGATATGAATTGGGATAATATTTTGTGAAGAAATAGCGATAAACAATAAAATGGTTAATATAGTGTATTTAACTCTTACTTGAGAGTTAACTAAGTTTTTGTTATCAACTTTAGATATAACCGTTTGCGCTAATAAGTCGGTAATACCAGAGCGAGAAATCGCAACAGCAAAGGTGCCGAGCATTGCATAACTTAGTGCCGTGGTAGCTCCACTGCCTAAACCACCCTCAAATGCAGATACGGTATCTGTTAATGAAAGCCCTCCAATTAGGCCACCAACGACTGCACTTATAGTTAAAGATATCACTACGTTAACGCGTAATAATGCCAAAGTTAGCATTAAAACAACGCCTAAAACTACTGCATTCATATACTATGATCCAATTGATATAAAATTAAAGAATAGCAGAACGATAGATAATAAGTGTTTCAGAGTGTAATTTTCATCTTAAAAATCAACGTGTTTAGTTAGATGAAATAGTTGATTATTTTTATACGGTTGAATTGCAAGCCTAGTGTTATTTCAAGCAGGGTTATATAAGGCTAGGATGTTACAAAAGACTCACCGAAAATGCTAAAGAGACAATAATTAATTTAAATGGAAAATGATGACTCTGTTGATTAGTATATAGTTAATATATCCAACACAGTGCAGCTAAATAATAAATCACCTAATTATTTTGGCAGTTTAAAAACTGCTATTTTGTATTGTTAAATGGTTTTTTATTTTTACAGGAATTTGATTAAGTGACTGAAATTAATGAAATAAAGAGTGTACTGTTCGTATGTATGGGTAATTGAACTGGAACCTCTGCAAGCCACGTTCATAAAGGGATTTATAATTACCCCAACGAGATACCTATATTACTTAGCATTTATAATCTTAAATTACCGAACGATTTATAGAATAGTTTACGAACTGCACCCTTATTAAAGTTCACTATTATCAATAAAATAAAGGCCAGTAAAGTCTTAGCTTGGATATTAAATAGTGGCCAAAATCACTTGGCTACTACAAATCACTTTATCAGAAGAATGCCAACCATATAAGAGATACAGTAATCGCAATACTAATCTTTGGATTTTGCTTAAAAGTCTCCTTTAAAGCGAATAAAAAACCCTCTCCATTAGACATCAATGCCATTTTATCCATCCTAGCTTTGCTTTGTACCTCCCTTGTAATATCAACAGCTTCAGGGAACATAGCTTGTCCATCCATGCTAGGGGTAGGGTCAATACTGATGGCCCACATAATCATATTTATACCATCAGGAGTCTCTCCCGAAGCAATGCTAATTAGGTTGTTTTTAGTCTCGTTTCTCTCTTCTTCAGAAAGCTCTGTTACTTTCCAACCTAATTGTTTTTTATCTACAAGGATATTATTTAATTTAATTTTCGCTCGTTCCGCAGATGTATATTTTTCAACAATCTTTAGCTTCTCACAATTAGGTCCTGTGCCGTTTAATACGAATGCAGTAAGGTAATAAGTCATTATATATATCCTTTATTTGATCTAACTATCATAAGGTATTTTTTATTAGTGTTCTGTAAAAACAAGTTCGTTATAAGTAACGCTATGTAAAATATTCTAGTGATGTTACAAATAAAGTTAAACGGACGTGTAATAAATTGGTATTGGTTGATTGGTAAGTTATGCCTCTGACTTTCTTTGAGTGTATAAGTAGATTAATTATGTGAGGGTGGATAGCTACTTTTTATTAGATCGAACAATCGTCTGTCACGTATGATTTCCGTTGAATTTAAACTTATGTAGGAAGGTTGAATAATTCAGAATTTCTAGAGCTTTTCCACATCTTAAAGATGTGATGTGTTATCGTTCTTTTTTACGAATCCTTACAGGTAAAGCTAATGAATAAAATTTTTGGTTCATTTAAACAAGCATCAGAATATGCCAAATCAATGGTGAAATTGGGGCTTACGTCAGTCAAATGTAAACCTAGTGAAGGTGATAAGTTTGAAGTACTCATTGATACAAAAGCAACAGCTGAAATTTTATCTTTAAGCAAAGTTGATAAAGTAGCTCACGCACCAACTACTCCTAAGCCAAAACCTAAATCTAAAATTAACAAAGAGGGATATTGTTCGGAGTGCGGTAAAAAGATCCCTCAAGCCAGACTACAAGTTGCCCCAAATTCAAAATACTGTGTTGCTTGCCTAAGTTTAATGGAAAGTACTAATCCTGATGTCGTTAGCAGGAGCATTGATGTTGATGGTATCGGTGGCTCTAGAGAAGATGCTCGTCGAACTTTACGTAATCGACATCGTTGATTAAAGTGAACTGTAATGGCCAAGTAAAATCTGTCCACAGTATTATATAATTAGAAATAAAAATTAAATATATATTCCGAACATCTCAAATACTGAACAGATAACACTTAATACGAGCGTTAATTTTAAAAACAGCCATTTCCCTTCACCAACATCCTTTTTGACAGATTTTTTGAGTCGTATAAGTAATGATAGTAATTTCATATTGATTTTTTGAGATTTATATTTGTTCTTAATTTGTCCTATAATTTCATCCCTCAGTAACTTATCCTCAAGCTCGTTGTTTGCTGCTTGAATATCATTCTTATCATCATGCGGGAATAACGAATTTCTTATATCTTGAGCGTCAACTGTATAATCAAAAGTATTGGCAAGATCTATAACATCATTTCTATTTTCAGCCTTTATGTCTGTAGTGACAGTTGATACACATAGTCCACTTTCAAAAGTCATACAAATAATTTTTTTAGGCTCGTATCGCGTCGAATCCGCGTTTAGCCCGAGTTTGTTAGTCAGCAATTTTCCCGTAAACCATTGAGCGAAAATTTCCGAATTATTGACTGTTTTGTACTTCCCTGAAACCTCTATTAAATACAATTTATCTTCTCTAACTTCCCATGTGGCTTCATATTCTCTATTGCAGGCTGAAGAGTACATTGTAGGAGTCACTTCGTTTATATAAGGGTTGTTTGTATCAATACTAGGTAAATTGAGTAAATTATATCTATTACCTTCAATAATTAACGTATCGGGTGTTTGTAATGTCATGCTGCTTCTCTGGTTTTTGAATATTAATCAAAAAATCTATTGTTAATAGTCATCGTAGGAGGGGGGATTAGTAATTACAAATCACCATCAATCGACTCTTGTTGCATTTTGTACATAAGCTTTTCATATTCTGGTGATGTGTAAATTAACAATGCCATTTGCATGTTGTATTCATCAGACGTTATGTTTAGAAAAACAGTATCTTTATCAAACGCAAGAAATGCTTCTCGATTAGGTTCAGCATCCACAGCTTGGAATTGTTTTTGAGTTGAACTTGAAGATGGACTCCCATACTTTTTAACTAAACCTTTAGATAACCCAGCCACCAAATCAATAGAAGGCATAATTGCAACTCTTAAGAATTTATCATCGATAAAAAATATCCCGAGTTCAACTAATTCACCGCCAAATATAAAATCTTCACAGCCGTAAAACTCTATGCCATCCTGAACAGTTCCCATATCTTCAAGCGTGCAGATATTTTTTGCAATTATTTGTGCTTTAGACATGCCAAATTTAAGGTCTTTATAACCGTCAACTGCTGTAGCTTTTAATGGTAGTGTTAATACACTGAATATTGCTACCAATGACATTACTTTTACAAACTTCATAACTAACTCTCTATGGACCATTGTTCGGGAAATAATAATTACATTATTTTAACACCTTCAATTGATTAGTAATGTTATAAGTATCGCTTCGGTTGTATATAAATGTATCTATTTAGTGTTTTAGTCAAACAATTCACCTTCACACGGTAAACAAATAGGGGCGTTATTGATACTTGACATATTTCTATGTGCTCTAATTTGTAGTGGTATGACAAATTTTTCCATCTAATTTTAGGTAGTTACAGTAGGGCGTTGAAATAAATTCTATAGTGAATAAAATATTTTAAATGACAAATAATAATTGGTTTGATTAGTATATAGTTAATTAAATCAATAGAATTGTGGCTATTCAATTATTAACTAAAATGCCGTTTTATATCCTAAAGTGGCTTGTTATTTGTACAGGGGTTGACTTAAGTGTCTGATAATATGGAAATAAAATCTGTTTTATTCATTTGCATGGGTAACATATGTCGTTCGCCGTCAGCAGAAGCCGTGTTTAGGCACAAAGCAAAGCATCAATTTGTTGATGTGAATATAGATTCTGCAGGAACACTAGGTGCTCATAAAGGTGAAAAACCTGATCCTCGCTCACAAAAGGCGGGGGTTAATCGCGGATACGATTTTTCTGGCATTAAAGCGCGAAAAGTTAGTGTTGATGACTTTGCAAAGTTTTCACTAATTTTAGCTATGGATAACGATAATCTTAAAAACTTATTAAAGATTGCGCCAGATGAGTACAAGTATAAAGTTAAGTTGTTTTTGGAGTATGGCGATAAGTATCCGGAGACAGAAGTTCCTGATCCATATTATGGTGGCAGTAGGGGCTTTGAGTTTGTCCTGGATTTGATTGAAGATGCAAGTGACGGTTTGCTTGCAGAGATCACAAAATAATAAACCATTACTGTTAAATAAAAAGAGCAATCATTTGATTGCTCTTTTGGTATTAGTATTTGAATTTATCTAAGAATTTGGCGTTATGCTTTAACTGCAGTAGACAATACGTCTAATATTTCAGTACTTTGCTCTAGGTTAACACAGGCATCGGTAATACTTTGACCGTAGGTTAACTCTTGTCCAGGGATAACCTTTTGGTTGCCTTCTACTAAGAAGCTTTCAATCATCACACCAAATACGGCAGTTGAGCCATTATTTAATTGCGTTGCTAACTCTTTGGCAACGGTCATTTGTTTGCGATGATCTTTTTCACTATTACCATGGCTACAATCAACCATTACGCTTGGCGTATATTTAGCCGCTGATAATTGCTCACAAGCACTAGTGATGTCTTGTTGTGAATAATTTGGTAATTTTCCGCCACGTAAAATTAAGTGTGCAAATGGATTCCCTGACGTTTGGTATATACACATTTGGCCACTTTTATCTGGCGAGTATAAAACGTGCGGTACGCTTGATGCTTGTATTGCATCGATGGCAATTTTAACGTTACCGTCGGTGCCATTTTTAAAACCAACAGGGCAAGACAGGGCTGAAGCTAGTTCACGATGAACTTGTGATTCAGTAGTACGTGCGCCAATTGCGCCCCAACTGATTAAGTCAGAGATGTATTGACCAGTAACCATATCTAAAAATTCTGTTGCAGCAGGAATACCCATTTCATTAATTTGCATTAATAAGTTACGAGCTAAGTGTAAGCCTTTTTCAACATTGAATGATTTATCAAGATCAGGATCGCTAATAAGTCCTTTCCAACCAACCGTGGTGCGCGGCTTTTCAAAATAAACTCGCATAACAATTTCTAAACTATCTTTGTATTGTTCGCGGATAACTTTGAGTTTGCGTGCATAATCTAAAGCGGCTTCTGGATCGTGTATAGAACATGGGCCGATAACTACTAATAGTCGTTTGTCTTTACCACTGATGATGTTCTCAATCACTTGACGAGATTGCATTATAAAGTCGGCATTTTTATCCGATAATGGAATATCTCTAGCAAGTTGTGCTGGCGATATTAAATGATCGATTAGTGAGGTACGAAAGCCATCAGTTTGAATGGTCATGTAAAATATTATCCTAAAAATTAACTACCGCGCTAACATAGCTAAAAACGGTAGTTAATGGAACTATTTTATCGAGATTAGTTAGTATTTATAACGTTGTAGACCGGTTTCAGATAAAATTTTTGCTGAAATCTCTTCAACTGATAATTTTGTGGTATTTAAGAAAGGGATTTTTTCTTTTTTATAGAGCTTTTCTACTTCCCTAATTTCCATTCGGCATTGCCTTGCTGATGAATACTTAGAGTTAGCCATACGACCATCTCTGATCTCGTGCAAACGATCGGGAGCAATACTTAAACCAAATATTTTCTTTTTATGTTTTTTAAGAAAATCAGGCAGTGCTAATTCATCCATGTCATCATCGGTAAAAGGGTAGTTTGCCGCTTTTACGCCATACTGCAGAGCTAGGTATAAAGCGGTAGGTGTTTTACCTGAACGAGAAACTCCAACTAAAATTACGTCTGCGTGTTCATAATTCGTTACTTTTGAGCCATCATCGTTAGCTAATGCGAAGTTTACCGCATCAATTCTAAAGTCATAACTGTTCTCATGAATTGAATGTGTTCTATGGGTTTTGGGCTTAGCTGTAATGCCCAATTCCTGTTCAACAGGCTGTACAAAATGTTCTAAAAAATTATAAATAACACCTTGACTGTTGTCTATGGTTTCACGAATTTCAGGATTTACAAATGTATGAAAAACAAAAGGTTTTTCACCTGAGCTCTTGCTTGCTCGATTGATTTGTTGAACCACCTCTTCAGCCTTTTCTATGGTTTCGACGAAAGGAATGGTGACATGGTCAAATTCAACTGGAAATAGTGATAAAAGGGCGTGTCCAAATACCTCTGAAGTGATGGCAGTACCATCGGAAATGTAAAAAGCTGTGCGCATTTTGTTTTCTCATGTAAAAACTTTCATTATGAGTTTTAGTTTATCAATTTGCAGTGTAGAATGTCGATGAATTTCGAGGGTTTAACCTCAACATTACAATTTATTAACTCGCTTGGAGAGTCACGTGCAAGAAAATGTACTTTGGTATCAAGATTTGGGAATGGGTGATGTAGATCGCGTTGGCGGTAAGAATGCATCACTTGGTGAGATGATCAGTAACCTAGAAAACTTAGGTGTACAAGTTCCTGGAGGTTTTGCTACAACCTCTTTTGCCTTTAACGAGTTCCTAGAGCAATCTGGCTTAAATGATAAAATTTACGCTTTATTGGATACTCTAGATGTAGATAACATTGCCGCTCTTACAGAGTGTGGCGAAAAGATCCGTAATTGGATTGTTGAAACACCATTCTTACCTGATATGCAGAAATCTATTGAAGATGCATACGCGCAGCTTGCAGGTGAGTTCACTGAAGACGCTTCATTTGCTGTACGTTCATCAGCAACAGCCGAAGATATGCCTGATGCATCATTTGCCGGCCAACAAGAAACTTTCCTTAACGTACGTGGTTTTGATTCAGTAATGATTGCTATCAAACACGTATTTGCTTCTCTATTTAATGACAGAGCGATTTCTTACCGAGTTCACTCTGGTTATGATCACCGCGGTGTTGCTTTATCTGCGGGCATTCAACGTATGGTTCGTAGTGACATTTCATCTTCTGGTGTTCTGTTTACTATTGATACTGAATCAGGCTTTGAAGATGTAGTATTTATTACTTCAAGTTTCGGTTTAGGTGAAATGGTTGTACAGGGCGCAGTTAACCCGGATGAATTTTATGTACACAAGCCAACATTAGCTGCTGATAGACCAGCGGTTGTACGTCGTAATATTGGCTCTAAAGCCATTAAAATGATTTACGCGGATAACCCTGAACACGGTAAGCAAGTAGATATCGTTGATGTTGACGAAGCGCAATCAAACACATTCTCTATTACTGATGCGGAAGTTGAAGAACTTGCCAGACAAGCAGTAATTATCGAGCAACACTACAAACGTCCAATGGACATTGAGTGGGCTAAAGATGGCTTAGACGGTAAACTTTATATCGTACAAGCGCGTCCTGAAACTGTACGTAGCCGTGAAAGCGCTAACGTATTAGAACAGTTCCAATTACAAGATAAATCGAACGTAATTTGTGAAGGTCGATCAATTGGTCAAAAAATTGGTAAAGGTACGGTTAAAGTTCTTAAATCAATTGATGAAATGGATAAAATCGAAGTAGGTGACGTGTTAGTTACCGATATGACTGACCCTGATTGGGAACCTATCATGAAACGTGCGTCAGCGATTGTTACAAATCGTGGCGGTCGTACATGTCATGCGGCAATCATTGCACGTGAAATGGGTATCCCTGCCGTTGTTGGCTGTGGTGATGCAACCTCAAGAATTAAAGATGGTAGCGAAGTTACTGTATCTTGTGCCGAAGGCGACACAGGTTACATTTACGAAGGTCAATTAGAGTACAGCATTACTACTTCTGAAATTGACAACATGCCAGAAATTCCAATGAAAGTTATGATGAATGTTGGTAATCCAGACAGAGCATTCTCTTTTGCACGCTTACCACATGCAGGTATTGGTTTGGCCCGTGTTGAATTTGTTATCAACAAAATGATCGGTGTCCATCCGAAAGCATTATTAAACTATGCAAATGAGTCGGCTGACTTACGTGCAGAAATTGATGACATTATTGCCGGTTATGAATCTCCAAAAGAGTTTTACATCGCTAAGCTAACTGAAGGTATTTCAACTCTTGCTTGTGCATTTGCTCCTGAAAAAGTAATTGTTCGTATGTCTGATTTTAAATCAAACGAGTACGCTAATTTAGTTGGTGGTGATATTTACGAGCCGGAAGAAGAAAATCCAATGATAGGTTACCGCGGTGCCTCTCGTTATATTTCTGAAAACTTCCGTGAATGTTTCGCTATGGAATGTGATGCAATTAAACGTGTTCGTAACGACATGGGTATGACTAACGTTGAGATCATGATCCCATTCGTACGTACTCTTGAAGAAGCAGAACAAGTAATTGAGATTTTAGCGCAGAACGGTTTAGTTCGTGGTGAAAATGGCTTACGCGTTATTATGATGTGTGAATTACCATCGAATGCACTACTTGCCGATCAATTCTTAGATCACTTCGATGGTTTCTCAATTGGTTCAAACGATTTAACTCAGTTAACTTTAGGTTTAGACCGTGACTCTGGTTTAATCGCGCATTTATTTGATGAACGTAACCCGGCAATTAAAGCGTTACTTTCAATGGCAATTAAAGCCTGTAAAGCACGTGGCAAATACGTAGGTATTTGTGGCCAAGGTCCTTCAGACCATAAAGATTTTGCTGCATGGTTGGTTGAACAGGGTATTGATTCTGTTTCATTAAACCCTGATTCAGTATTAGATACTTGGTTATACCTTGCAGATCAAAATAAATAACGACTAATTTTTTTAGTAAGTATTAATAAAACCGGCACTATGCCGGTTTTTTTTGATCTTAAATTGAAATTAGCAACGTATGACTTTATTAATAGCAAAAACTTATGAAGTATAAGTAAAATGAATTGTGTTAATAACATTTTTTTAGCATCATAGGTTATTCATCTAAAACTAGTTACTTATAAGAGTTGTATGCTTCCTCGTCTTGATTTTACTGATGTTATTTCACCTGTTTATCAGCAGTTCATTAAAGCTTTAAACAAATTAAACTTCTCTGGCGATGTTGCTTGCCAATACGGCGACCGTCTTGCTGTTGCCACCGATAACAGTGTTTATCAGCAATTGCCACAAGCTGTGCTTCATCCTAAGACTGTTGAAGACATCAAATTAATCACTAGTTTAGCCAGCAAGTCAGAATTTGCAGAAATAAAATTTAGTGCACGCGGCGGTGGTACTGGTACTAATGGCCAGTCATTAACACCAGGTATTGTGATTGATTTATCCAAACACATGCGTGAAATCATTGAAATCAATATTGATGAGTGTTGGGTTAAAGTACAAGCAGGTGTAATTAAAGACCAACTTAATGACTATTTAAAACCGTTTGGCTTTTTCTTTTCTCCGGATTTATCTACCAGTAACCGTGCAACCATAGGTGGCATGGTTAATACAGATGCTTCAGGTCAAGGCTCTTTAGTTTACGGTAAAACATCTGACCATGTTTTAGGATTACGATGCGTACTTGCCGATGGCGAAGAGTTCACCACTAAAGCGGTATCTATTGCACAAGCTAATTTGCTTGCAGAGCAAGAGGGCAGTGTTGGCACTTTATATAAAACCACCTTAGAGTCGTGTTTATCAAACCGCGATAAAATATTGGCTAAATTTCCAAGGCTCAATAGATTCTTAACAGGTTATGACTTAGAAAATGTTTTTTCTGATGATCTTCAACAATTTGATTTAGGTCGAGTGATCACCGGCTCTGAAGGCAGTTTGGCAGTTGTTGCTGAAGCTAAACTTAACATAACGCCTATTCCAAAAGTAAGAGCTTTAGTAAATATCAAATATGACAGCTTTGAATCTGCACTTCGTCACTCGCCAAAGCTTATCGATGCAAAAGCGCTTTCGGTGGAAACCATAGATTCAAGAGTTCTTAATTTAGCCAAACAAGACATCGTATGGCACTCAGTGAAAGATTTAATTACCGCCGTTGACAACAAAACAATGGATGGTTTAAATATTGCCGAATTTAATGGCTTTGAGCAAAGCGAAGTTGAAGATAAGGTTAATAAGCTAACGGCAACCCTTGATGGTTTAATTACCAAAGATGAAGGTATTATTGGCTACCAGTTAACCTACGATCTTAGCAGCATTAATAAACTTTACGGCATGCGAAAAAAGGCTGTTGGTTTATTAGGTAATACCAAAGGAAATGCCAAACCTTTAGCATTTGCTGAAGATACTGCGGTACCTCCTGAAAATTTAGCCGATTTTATTATGGAATTTCGAGAGCTACTTGATAGCTACAAGCTTGATTACGGTATGTTTGGTCATGTCGACGCTGGCGTATTACATGTGCGTCCTGCGCTTGATATGTGCGATCCTGAACAAGAGCTTATATTACGACAGATCTCTGACAAAGTTGTTGCTTTAACTGCTAAATATGGCGGCTTAATGTGGGGTGAACATGGTAAAGGTTACCGTAGTGAATATAGCCCAACATTCTTTGGTGAAGAGCTGTTTTTAGAGTTACGTAAAATTAAAACCGCTTTTGATCCATTAAATAAAATGAACCCTGGCAAAATTTGTACACCAATAGATTCCAATGAACAGCTGGTTTCTGTTGATGCTAAAAAACGTGGTGCCTTCGATCGTCAAATCCCTGTGCAAATACGTGAAGAATTTCCATCGGTGATGAACTGTAATGGTAATGGCCTGTGCTTTAACTTTGACAGCAAAAGCCCTATGTGTCCATCGAGTAAAATAACCCGAGACCGCCGTCATTCACCTAAAGGTCGTGCGGGATTAATGCGTGAGTGGCTTAGGTTGCTAACCGATAAAGGCGTTGATTTCGCTCAACTTGAAACTAGCAGCTCTACTATTTCAGCTAAATCATTAGTGCTTAAAACGGTTAACACTGTTAAAGCAAAAGTCGGCAGTTATGACTACTCAAATGAAGTCATGGACGCTATGAGTGGTTGTTTAGCCTGTAAAGCGTGTGCCAGTCAATGTCCGGTAAAAGTTGATGTACCAGACTTTAGAGCCCGATTTATTAATGTTTATTACTCTCGATATTTACGACCGGTTAAAGATCACTTCGTTGCCCAAGTCGAAAACTTAGCACCGTTAATGGCCAAAGCCCCAACAATTGTCAATTTTGCAATTGATAATCCAGTATTTAAAGTCTTTGCTAAACATGGTTTAGGCTACGTTGATACGCCTTTATTGTCATCCCCAACATTACAGCAACAGCTCAAAACTGAAAACTTTATAAAGTTTGACTTAGGTAAGTTGCAACAACTGTCAGAACAAGAACGTGCGAATACTGTTTTGATAGTACAAGACCCATTCACTTCGTATTATGATGCAACTGTCGTTGCAGATATGATGAAACTAATTGCAAAACTTGGCTTACAGCCGGTATTACTGCCATTTAAACCTAACGGTAAAGCTCAGCATGTAAAAGGCTTCTTAACTAAGTTTGCAAAAACCGCAACTTCAACTGCTGAGTTTTTAAATCAATTAACGCAATTAAACATTCCTATGATAGGCATGGATGCATCACTAGTACTTTGTTATCGAGATGAGTATAAGCAAGTGTTAGGTGATAGTAGAGGTGATTTTAACGTGCAATTAAGTCATGAATGGTTGATTGAACTCATCACTAAAATTCCTACAGCAGAGCCGAAGTATATCCCTATTTATCAATTGTTTAGTCATTGTACTGAAAAAACAGCTTTGCCTTCGAGTGAAAGTCAATGGCAAAAAATATTTGAACATTTTGGCTTACGAGTAAGCGCACAAAGTGTTGGTTGTTGTGGCATGGCGGGAACGTTTGGCCATGAAAGTCAAAACCAAGACGCCAGTACTGGACTCTATGATTTAAGCTGGCAAAAGCCGATAGATGCAGGCGATAGTGCTTATCAAATGGCGACTGGATTTTCATGTAGAAGCCAAGTTAAACGCCTAGGCAAACGCCAATTAAAACATCCAGTACAAGTGCTGTTACAGCACGTAATGCCGGTTTAATTTATAAAAATGAAAAAAGCCGCGATTGCGGCTTTTTTTTAGAGCGTTCGATCAAGGGGGTCAGATCAACTTGAAATAATTAGCAGATTTCAAGTTGATCTGACCCCCTTGATTTTTAGCCTTTAGCTATGATGCTACGGGCCATTTCATCGGAAACACGACCAGTAGGGTGCTTATCTTCATCAGCTTTAGTGAATATGTTCATTAAAGTGTTGTAGATGTTTTGCACCAAACGAGTTGCTTCATCTGCGCAGTATGCTTCTGGATAAATTTCTAACGCGACATTGATGATACCACCAGCATTAATTACGTAATCTGGGGCATATAAAATACCGGCATCAAATAATGCTTGGTCATGATGACCATGTGCCAGTTGGTTGTTAGCACAGCCGGCAATAATGACAGCTTTCAATTGCTTGATGGTGTCATCATTAATGCTTGCACCTAGGGCACAAGGTGAATATACATCAACATCTTGACTGTAAATTTCATCTAAGCCAACAACCGTAGCGTTAAGCTCTGAATGAGCTTTAGCAAGAGTATCTTGATTGATATCAGTAACAACTAATTCAGCTCCTGCAGCATGCAATTGCTCGCACAGTGAATAACCAACGCTACCTAAACCCTGTACAGCAACTTTAATACCGGTTAAGTCATCTTTGCCTAGTTTAAATTTAACGGCTGCTTTAATGCCTAAAAACGTACCTAAAGCAGTAAATGGTCCAGGGTTACCACTTTTGCCTTCAAGTCCTGAAACATAATCCGTTTCTTGATGAACGATAGCCATATCTGCTGTTGTAATGTTTACATCTTCGGCAGTGTAGTAACGACCATTTAAATTATTAACAGCACGACCAAATGCTTTGAATAGCTCTTCAGATTTTAACTTCTTTGGGTTGCCAATAATTACTGCTTTACCACCACCAAGTTTTAAACCTGCCATGGCATTTTTATAAGTCATGCCTTTTGATAGTCTAAGTACGTCTTTAAGGGCTAGCTCGTCATTTTCGTAATCCCAAAAACGACAGCCACCAGCACTCGGGCCTAAATTAGTATTATGAACGGCAATAATGGCTTTTAAGCCTGTTTGTTCATCGCTACAGTAAACAACTTGTTCGTGATTATCAAAATCTACTTGATCAAAAACAGCCACACTGTTCTCCAAAATTTAAAATTATAATTATTAAGCTTAATCGTTTAAAACCAAGCTATTTATTTAGTTACTATCTCTTAATTACCTAAGAAATACGTATGAAAAAAGTGGCAGAACAATATCACTTAACGCACATCCTGACTAGGCTTTAGGTAAATTTGTTTTTAAATATATTGTTCAGATATTAATACACTTTTAATATTAATTAATCGATATTTTAGGCTTGTTATTCTGTTTGTTTTCAGCGAGTATGCAAAGATGAAGTTTATTGATATTTTTTGAGATTTAAAATGACACAAGTAAAAGAACCTAAAGACGTAAAAGACTTAACTGAGCAAGAAAGCCAACAGTTAATCCGAGCTTTATATTTAAAAGCGACTAAATATTTGGCAGATAAAGGCATAGTGACAAACTCGGTTGTGGCAGAAGATAGCCGTTACTTATTACCAATCGTGTCTGTATGGAAATTGAAAACATTATCTGATGGCACATTATGGGTAATAAGTGGCGAGGTTCCTAGTGACCATATTCCTGTTAGCACAGCCGCTACAGCACAAGAAGCATTACGACATTTCTCAATGAAATGGCAGTTACAATCGGAAAATATTTTACGTAACGCGAATGGTGATAAAACTCAAATGCAGTTTGCCCAGCTACTCGTTAAAAGAGCCGAAGGCTTACATCACTTATGCAATGACGATAAGTTGTGGAAATAACACAAGGTTAATTAAACTATCTTTGATTAATGTGATAAGTAGAAGCGTTTAAAGCTTATTTGTTGTAAAGGGCATACCATGCGCTGTCTTGGTAGTCCTGCTTCCATAAATACCGAGCCTTGTGGCCTAAAATTATGCTTACAAAAGTAATCAACAGCGTCTAATGAGCTGTTGATATAAACTTCTTTTAAATTGTTTTTTCGGGCAATATCGAGCAGGGTGTCGATGACTTGTTTGCCAATAGGCGATTTGCGCTGTGAAATAACTACGCAAATCCGAGATAATTCACCTTGGTTGGTTATTCTTCCTGTTGCAACGGGCTCTTGCGATTCATCATCGACGACTAATACGTGATGAGCACGGCGATCATTTCGATCAAATTCTACCTCATAGGGAATTCGTCTTTCACAGACAAACACTTTTTCTCTGACAGATTTTAATTGTAATTTGGCTTGTTGCCAGTTAACAACATTTATTCTATAAGGCATAACCACGCGACCAACTTTAATTAATAAAAACTAACACTCTAAAGTTGTGATCACTCAAAACTCCATAGCCCCTTATTAATAACAGTAGTTAACAGTTGTTGATTTTTCAAACAATCCAGATGGGTTTTTAGTACATTTATACCAAGAGTATTTTTACTTGCTAGTAACTTTGCAAAATCCAATGACTCATTGTCTACAGCAAACACCTCACCATTTATAAATAAACGATTGTTTTTATTATCTAATACAGCTTCATCATCTTGTGCAGTATGTAAGATACACTTCACACCAAGCACAGGTTCAAGCTCTTCACCATCGTTTAAAATTTCTTTAATAAAATCTATGGTTAATGGCTCTACTGGTATCAATAGATTCAAAGTGTGATGTACAGTAGTTAAGTATTTCCCTAAAAAGTCGCCTACAACTTTCGGATCTGACAAACTTTGCTGTAACGTTTTAGTGAGTAAATCAATATCTGTAGATGTTAATTGCTCTGGTGTATTGGTAACTTGTCTTTGGCTGTCATCAAAGCGATTAGCATTGAGGTTGTTATCTAAATTATAGTCAGCAAGACCAGAAAGTAACTCTTGGCTGCTCGGTGCCAAAAACCCGATAGAGTAATTTATCGAGTTATCGATAGCGATACCATCGTGTGGATGATTCGGTGGTATATATAGCAAATCACCAGGTTCGGTTATTTCATCAATTACACTATTAAAATCTGATACTTGTTTTAAGTCTTCATGTGGCAGTAATTCCGCTAAGCTTGCATCGGGTGCGCCAACACGCCATCTACGCTTGCCACTGCCTTGAATAATAAATACATCGTATTGATCTAAATGCGGGCCAACACCGCCACCTGGTGTTGAAAAACTTACCATTACATCATCTATGCGCCAGTTTGGAATAAACCTAAATGGCTCGATTAAGTCATCAACCCCTTTAAACCAATGGTTTACTGCTTGTACTAATAAAGTCCAATCTGACTCACCAAATTCACTAAAGTCTGCAAATGGACCGTGTTTAACATCCCACTGTTTATTTGGATTACTGACAATACGCGATTCAATAAACTCTTCCATTGCTAAGCCGGCAAGTTCATCTGCTTCTATTGGATCGTTAAATTGCTCAAATGCGCCTTTGATTAATAGTGGTTTTTTCTGCCAATACTCAGCTAAGAATTGTTCGTTGGTTAAATCTTTAAAGTTTATTTTCATGGTCAGTTTAGGTCTATTGAGGGTAATAGGGATGGTGTAATACCAATTCAGTTTAGTCAAAAAAAGGCGCTAATGCGCCTTTTTTAAGTGTAAAGATGGTCTAATATCAATTTAATGAATTAGATTTCATCAATAAATGCAATTGCACGGCCGATGTAGCTTGCTGGTGTCATTGCTTTTAATTCATCTTTAACGTGTTCTGGTAATTCTAAAGTATCAATAAATGCACGCATAGAGTCGCCATTTACACGTTTACCACGAGTTAACTCTTTTAGTTTTTCGTATGGCTTTTCAATACCGTAACGACGCATAACTGTTTGTACAGGCTCTGCTAATACTTCCCAGTTTTTATCTAACTCGTCTAATAAAGCTTGTTCGTTAACTTGTAACTTACTAATTCCTTTAAGAGTTGACTGGTAAGAAATTAATGAGTGAGCAAAACCAACACCTAAGTTACGTAACACTGTAGAGTCAGTTAAGTCACGTTGCCATCTAGATACAGGTAATTTTTGTGCTAAATGAGCGAATAGGGCATTAGCAATACCTAAGTTACCTTCTGAGTTTTCAAAATCAATAGGGTTAACTTTATGCGGCATAGTTGACGAGCCAATTTCACCAGCAATAGTTTTTTGCTTGAAATGACCTAAAGCAATGTAACCCCAAACGTCACGATCGAAATCGATTAATATAGTGTTAAAGCGTGCGATAGCATCAAATAACTCGGCAATGTAATCATGTGGTTCAATTTGCGTAGTGAACGAATTCCAAGTGATACCTAGTGAGGTAACAAATGTTTCTGCAAACTCGTGCCAATTTACTTCAGGGTAAGCCGATAGGTGAGCATTATAGTTACCTACAGCGCCGTTAGTCTTACCTAAAAATTCTACTGCAGCAATTTGGTCGCGTTGGCGTTTAAGACGAACGTAAACGTTGGCCATTTCTTTACCCATAGTACTTGGGCTAGCAGGTTGACCGTGTGTACGACACAACATAGGGATAGATTTGTATTCAATCGCTAAGTTTTTAATTTCAGCTAAAATTTCATCTAATACAGGCAGTAACACTAATTCACGACATTCTTTAAGCATAAGTGCGTGAGATAAGTTATTAATATCTTCAGAAGTACAAGCAAAGTGAATAAACTCAGATACAGCGTTCAATTCAGCGTTATCAGCTACTTTTTCTTTTAATAAGTATTCAACAGCTTTAACGTCATGGTTGGTTGTAGCTTCAATCGCTTTAACGCGCAGAGCATCTTCTTCTGAAAAATTATCAACAATAGCATCTAAAAATGCATTTGCTTGTGCCGAAAATGCTGGTACTTCAGCAATTCCAGCAGTTTGTGCTAATTTTTGTAACCAACGTACTTCAACAGTAACGCGGTATTTGATTAAACCAAATTCACTAAAAATAGGGCGCAGGGCAGCGACTTTGCTACCGTAACGACCATCTACTGGTGAAATTGCACTAATACTAGAAAGTTCCATAAGTGTTCCCAAAATGTATAAAAAATAAAATGCTAATTAAATTTGTTTTAATAAATCTTTTGCCGCAGCAACAAAGCTACGACGTTTAAATAATATAATACGACGCTTACCGCCGACTTGTCGCCAAAGTACTGTGGCACGAACACCAGCAAGTAATAAGGCTCTGATGCGATTTTGATTGCCAACTTGTTTTAATATGTTTGGCTCACCAGCTATCTGAATTTTTGTGCCCAACGGGCTAATAACGTCAGTATAAATACTGGCCATATTACTGATCATTTGATCGCTGTCTATTTCAAAGTGAGCAAGCTGTCTTTGGCAATCGTCAATCTTTGCTTCTAATGCAGCTAACGCTTTCGAGTTACCTTTTAAGCGGCGTTCTAAATTCATCAAACTGACGATGTATCTGGTTAGCTCAGGATCTTTTTTCGCTGTGCTATCACCAATTTGAGTAAACATCATAGTTAATCCTTCTTGTAGATTAACTAATTCATCACCGTAGACGTTCAAGGTATTGCTTGGCGTCATATTAATAATGCTATTAAGCATTAATGTAAATAAATCATCGTCGAGCTGATTTTTACGGGCAATACCTTGCACCATTACCGCAGTCTGACAAATTGCGGCGAAGGCTATGGTTTGTTCAACAATGCTGTTGTTCGTTGTAGACAAGGTGAGTCCTTTACTATCGGATCAAGGTGTCAATAATACCGCCACCAAGACATACTTCATCTTGATAAAATACCACTGATTGGCCTGGAGTTACCGAGCTTTGTTGTTGATCAAAAAGTATTTGATAATTTTCTTCATCAATACGTTTAACTGTGCAGGCAACATCTGCTTGGCGATACCTAGTTTTCACGGTACAAGTCATTGAGTCATTAATCGCTATAGGTGTTCTGTTAACCCAATGCAGTTGATCGGCTATTAGACCTTTTGAAAAAAGTCTAGGGTGATCACTGCCTTGGCCAACAATTAAAACATTACGCTGCATATCTTTATCAACAACATACCATGGTGCTTCGCCAGCATCTTTTAAGCCGCCAATGTGCAAACCTTTGCGTTGTCCTAAGGTGTGGTACATTAAGCCATCGTGCTTACCAACTTCAACACCTTCAGCTGTTTCAATAATACCAGGCTGAGCAGGGAGGTAACGTCCTAAGAAATCTTTGAATTTACGTTCACCAATAAAACAAATACCGGTTGAATCTTTTTTGTTGTGAGTAATTAAACCTTCACGCTCGGCAATAGCACGAACTTCTGGTTTCTCAATATTGCCAACAGGGAAAAGAGTTTGGCCCACTTGCTTGTCGCTCAATGTATAAAGAAAGTAACTTTGATCTTTATTACTGTCTAAACCACGTAGCATTTCAAATTTGTTAGTTTCTTCATTAAAACGGCGCTGTACGTAATGACCCGTAGCGATGTAATCGGCGCCCATGTCTTCACATGCAAATTCCAGAAAGGCTTTAAATTTGATTTCTTTATTACAGATAATATCTGGGTTAGGGGTACGACCCAATTTGTATTCTTCTAAGAAATACTCAAATACATTATCCCAATATTCAGTAGCAAAGTTTATAGTATGTAATTCGATACCAAGTTTGTCACAAACGTCTTGAGCGTCACGTAAGTCGTCAATTGCCGTACAATACTCGTCGTCGTCATCTTCTTCCCAGTTTTTCATGAAAAGACCTTCAACCTGATAACCTTGCTGTTTTAACAAGTAAGCAGATACAGAAGAATCAACACCGCCAGACATTCCAACGATGACTTTTAATTTTTCGTTACCATTATTTTCGGTAGTAGTATTCAATGTTTCAGCACTCACGAACTTATATTTCCTAGTCTAGGTTTGGTTAAGCTTTAGCTTAGGTATAGCTTAAATCTAGTACAGATCCCGCTGACAAATAACTGATGCGGTTAGCTAAGGTATAAAATGGCGCAAATTGTAGCACGATTTAGTTGTTTAAATCATCCCTAAAACATTAAAAACAGTTACTTTTATTGTATAATGTTGTCTTATCTTAACCAGTTAAATATTACTGTGTAATATAGATAGTGGATAACGCTTGCCTTGCAGATAATCATCAATACATTCAAGCACTAATGGACTTCGTATTTGACTACCTTTAGCTATCAGCTGTTGGTGAGTTAACCACAAGGCTTGGATGATGTCAGAATCCTCAGGAGCCGTTGTGGCGAAGTGGTCTAATTCACAGACAAAGCAAAACCTTAAATAGTAAAGGTTTATGTCTTCTCTAAAATGATAATAAATACCGCTCAAACTTTGTGGTTCAACGGTTAACCCCGTCTCTTCTTTTACTTCTCTTTTTAGCGCGGTGATGATGTTTTCGTTTGCTTCAATATGACCCGCAGGTTGATTATAAACCACCTTTCCTGAGTCAATTTCTTCAACAATGAGAAATTTACCTTGGTGATGAATAATTGCTGCAACAGTGGCATTGGGTTTGAATTGTTCAGTCACTTAAAACTCTCTTTATAATCTATTTATAGTAACGCGTAACTGCTTGCTTTTTAGTTAACGCATTGATTTATCTGTATTAATCTAAAACTTTACACTTACCAGGTTGTAACTCATCTAAACTGTATTTACCAATAGCATAACGTATTAAACGTAGGGTCGGATGGCCAATGTGGGCTGTCATTCGTCTAACCTGCCTGTTTTTACCTTCCGTAATGATAACTTCAAGCCAAGTGGTTGGTATATTTTTACGCTCTCGAATTGGTGGCGTTCTAGGCCATATTTTTGGCTCAGTCATGACCTTAACTTTAGCCGGCTTAGTCATACCATCTTTTAATTCAACACCATTTATTAACTGGTTTATTGCATCAATTTCTGGCTCACCTTCAACTTGTACCCAGTATATCTTTTCTTTGCCATTTTCTGGATTAGCTAACTGATGAATTAACTTGCCGTCATTAGTCAGTAATAGTAAACCTTCCGAGTCTTTATCTAAACGACCTGCAGCATAAACATTTTCGATATCGATATAATCTTTTAGGGTTTTACGGTTTTGATCATCAGTAAATTGCGTTAATACGTCAAAGGGCTTATTAAAAAGCACAACTTTAGTTGGTCCGGTATCGTGTTTAACCTTGTTTACAACTGGTTTACCACGTCTATTACTAGATGTAGGTCTTGTTTTGTTAAATTTCTTATTAGCGGGTGGTGCTTGACGAGATCGCAATATAAGTTCCAATAGTTAATGTATAACTTGCAGATGCCTATACATTCATCAAATGTATAATGACTATAAACAAAGTTAGTATAAAGAGTGCCGTTACGCTCTATTTTAATCAATTAACTGCTGATATACTACCGCCCGATTAGACTATTTGTTCTAAATTTAATGGCGACAAATAGTAAATAACTACCTAATAAATATAACTATTGAAGAATTCAGTAGTTATCAAAAAAATCTCATTCATCTTCCATTTGATGAAGAGAATTAAATAAGCAGAAACAGGATTTTATATGACATCTAAAATTATCTACACAATCACAGATGAAGCACCAGCTTTAGCTACTCACTCTTTTTTACCAATTGTTCAAGCATTTACTGCTCCTGCAAATATCGACATTGAGAAAAAAGATATTTCCCTAGCTGGCCGTATCATCGCTAACTTATCTGAGTTCTTAACTGCTGAACAACGTATTCCAGATGCATTAAGTGAACTTGGCGACCTAGCTAAAACGCCTGAAGCGAACATTATTAAGCTTCCTAATGTAAGTGCTTCTATTCCACAGTTACAAGCTTGTATTAAAGAGCTACAGTCTCACGGTTATGCTTTACCTGATTACCCAGAAGAAGCTAAAACTGAAGCAGAACAAAAAATTAAAGCGCAATACGCAAAAGTATTAGGTAGTGCGGTAAACCCTGTATTACGTGAAGGTAACTCAGACCGTCGTGCACCTGGTTCTGTTAAGCAATATGCTCGTAACAACCCACATTCAATGGGCGCGTGGTCAGCTGATTCAAAATCTCACGTTGCTAGCATGACAGAGGGTGACTTCTACGGTAGCGAGCAATCAGTAACGATTGAAAAAGCAACTACAGTAAACATTGAACATACTGATGCTGCTGGTAACGTTACAGTTCTTAAGCAAGGCTTAGCGCTTTTAGATGGCGAAGTAATTGACTCTTCATGTATGACAGTAAGTAAGTTACGTACTTTCTTAGCTGAGCAAATTGCTAGTGCAAAAGCACAAGGCATCTTATTCTCACTACACATGAAAGCGACAATGATGAAGGTTTCTGACCCAATTATCTTTGGTCACTGTGTACAAGTATTCTACGCAGACGTTTTTGCTAAGTACGGCGAGTTATTTGAAGAGTTAGGTGTTGATACTAAAAATGGTATTGGTGACGTTTACGCGAAAATAGCTAACCTTCCTGCTGACAAGCAAGAAGAAATTAACGCTGCATTCTCTGATGTTTATGCAAACAGCCCAGATATGGCAATGGTTAACTCTGATAAAGGTATTACTAACTTACACGTACCTTCAGACGTAATTATTGATGCTTCTATGCCGGCAATGATCCGCTCATCAGGTATGATGTGGAATAAGAACGACGCACTACAAGATACTGTTGCGGTAATTCCTGATCGTTGTTACGCCGGTGTTTACCAAGTAACAATTGATTTCTGTAAGAAACACGGTGCATTCGACCCTAAAACTATGGGTAGTGTTCCAAACGTTGGTCTTATGGCGCAAAAAGCTGAAGAATACGGTTCTCATGATAAAACATTTGAAATCGCAGCTAACGGTACTGTTCGCGTAGTTGATGCGGCAGGTACTGTCTTAATGCAACACGACGTTGAAGCTGGCGATATCTGGAGAATGTGTCAGGTTAAAGACGCACCAATCCAAGATTGGGTTAAACTTGCTGTTAATCGCGCTCGTGCTACAGGTAACCCTGCAGTATTCTGGTTAGATGCTAACCGTGCTCACGATGCACAAATCATTAAGAAAGTTGAAGCTTACTTACCTAACCACGACACTAATGGTTTAGATATTCGTATTCTTCCTATGGAAGCAGCGACTACGTTCTCACTAGAGCGT
This sequence comes from Thalassotalea sp., assembly GCA_029237915.1. Taxonomy (GTDB): domain Bacteria; phylum Pseudomonadota; class Gammaproteobacteria; order Enterobacterales; family Alteromonadaceae; genus Thalassotalea_A. The sequence continues at coordinate 51,793 of JAQWHD010000039.1, forward strand.
ATTTTAGAAGGTAAAGATACTATTTCTGTAACGGGTAACGTATTACGTGATTACTTAACAGATTTATTCCCAATTTTAGAGCTTGGTACGTCAGCGAAAATGCTTTCAGTAGTACCTCTAATGAATGGCGGTGGTTTATTTGAAACTGGTGCTGGTGGTTCAGCGCCTAAGCACGTTCAACAGTTTGAAAAAGAAAACTACTTACGTTGGGATTCTCTAGGTGAGTTCTTAGCGTTAGCAGCTTCTCTTGAGCACTTAAGTGGCTTTGCTAACAACCCGAAAGCACAAGTATTAGCAGATACGTTAGATTCGGCTACAGCAACTTTCTTAGCTGAAAACAAATCTCCAGCACGTCGCGTAGGCCAAATTGATAACCGTGGTTCTCACTTCTACCTAGCACTTTACTGGGCTCAAGAACTAGCTGCACAAACAGCTGATGCAGAATTAAAAGCTAAGTTTACAGAGATTGCTGCAAGCTTAACTGCTAACGAAGCAAAAATTGTTGATGAGTTAAACTCAGCACAAGGTGTTGCTAATGAACTTGGTGGTTATTATCAAGCCAATGAAGAATTAGCCGCTACAGCGATGCGTCCAAGTGCAACGTTAAATACTATTTTAACTGCGTTATCAGCTTAATTTTTATTAAGTTTAACTTAGTTAACTAGCTAACAAGGCCATGTACATTTGTATGTGGCTTTTTTTTGCCAAAATTTCATAAAGCTATAATGTTGAAACTCTACTAGAGCATTGAATTAATAACATTTTAATTGGTAAAAAGCGTTTAATGGATTGAGTCTTAGATTTTATCGACAATATAAAGGTGAAGTTGAGAAGGGCAGATCAGTGCAACAAAATAGCTATTATAAAAATACTATTTTGCTACACCTAAATAATAATTAAATATTACTCAATATCTGTTGGTTTTATACTTGCAGCATTTTGACCTTTAGGGCCATCGTTTAATTCATAATCAACCGGTTGCCCAGCTTTTAATGTGCGGTATCCTTCCATTTGAATTGTTGAGTAGTGTGCAAAAATATCATCACCACCTTCTTCTGGTCGAATAAAGCCGAAGCCTTTCGCGTTGTTAAACCATTTTACCGTACCGTTAGCCATACTTCTAAATCCTTCTTTTGAATCGGTATTTATATTTATTATTTTTACTTTTAGTAAAGAATTAACTTCTTTATGTTTATGCCTCACTAAATTTGATAAAATAGTGAAACAAGTGTGATTAAATTTTAATCACTTATAAAATTTAGATAATTTCTGTGAATAGTCAAGTTAAATCCTTGGTTTTTTTTACAAAAAATTTACAAAAAAGTTTTCTCTCCGAGCTAAAATGAGGCTATATTTTAAGTATGGGTAATATAAAAGACGTGATTGATAGTGAAAATCAAGTTGAGCAGGACGCTAGGGCAAAAATAAAACGCCCATCTATGTATAAAGTTGTACTATTAAATGACGATTACACGCCAATGGACTTTGTAATTGAAGTTTTATGCAATATTTTTCACATGGATAGTGATAATGCAACCGAAACTATGCTAACAATACATTATAAAGGAAAAGCGAGTTGTGGTGTTTTTACCGCAGACGTCGCAGAAACTAAAGTTGATCAGGTAATTCGTTTTGCACAAGAACACCAACATCCTTTAATGTGTACGATGGAACAAGTATAAAAGTAAATTGTCATACGAGGTAATGGTTAATGATTTTTAACCAATGCAGTAATAATCTCCAGGAGCGCTTATGTTAAATAAAGACTTAGAAATTTCCTTAAATTTAGCTTTCCGTCAAGCTAAAGACTCTCGCCATGAATTTATGACGGTTGAGCACTTATTACTAGCGCTACTTGAAAACCCTGAAGCCCTAGATGCAATTAATGCATGTGGCGGGGACTTATCGAAATTAAAAATTGAATTATTAAACTTCATTGGTGAAACCACACCGATGATCCCATCAGCTGAAGCAGATAAAGAAACTCAGCCTACATTAGGGTTTCAGAGAGTTTTACAACGTGCCGTTTTTCATGTGCAGTCATCAGGTAAAACAGAAGTAAATGGCGCTAACGTGTTAGTGGCTATCTTTAGTGAACAAGAATCACAAGCAGCATATTTGTTAAAGAAATCTGATATTACCCGTTTAGATATCGTTAATTTCATCTCTCATGGTATTTCTAAATCGCCAGCGGGTAGTGATGAAGTTCCTGGGCTAGAAGAAAGCCCTGAAGTAGCCGAAACGCAAACTAGCCTTGATACTTATGCGGATAACTTAAACGTGCTTGCCCAAAAAGGTGAGATAGATCCTATGATCGGTCGCACTTTAGAACTCAATCGTGCAATTCAAGTATTAAGCCGTCGCCGTAAAAACAATCCATTATTTGTCGGTGAAGCCGGCGTTGGTAAAACTGCACTAGCAGAAGGTTTAGCTAAACTTATCGTTGAGAACAAAGCACCAGAAGTATTAGCCGATGCAACGATATACTCTTTAGATTTAGGTGCATTACTTGCCGGTACCAAATACCGTGGCGATTTTGAAAAACGCTTTAAAAATCTATTAAAAGAATTGGAAAAAGACAAGCACGCTATTTTATTTATTGATGAAATTCATACCATCATTGGCGCCGGCGCAGCATCTGGCGGCATGATGGATGCATCCAATTTAATTAAGCCATTACTTTCTTCAGGTAAGTTGCGCTGTATGGGCTCTACCACTTTCCAGGAATTTAAAACTATTTTTGAGAAAGATCGTGCACTTGCTCGTCGTTTCCAAAAAATTGATGTGCATGAACCAAGTGTTGATGAAACAACCAAAATATTACATGGCTTAAAAGAGCGTTACGAGTCACACCATAATGTTAAGTACACTAATAAAGCCCTGCACGCAGCCGCAGAACTGTCTGCTAAGTACATTAATGACAGGTTCTTACCTGACAAAGCTATTGATGTGATCGATGAAGCTGGGGCTAAACAGCAACTTGTAGCAGCTTCTAAACGTAAGAAAGTCATTAACATTGGTGATATTGAAACGGTAGTCGCTAACATAGCTCGTATTCCGGAAAAATCAGTATCATCGACAGAAAAAGACAGCCTAATGAATATTGACCGAAATCTTAAGATGGTGGTCTTTGGTCAAGATAAAGCTATTGATAGTTTAACGGCAACTATTCGCTTAAGTAGAGCTGGACTTGGTCATGAAGAGAAGCCAATCGGTTCTTTCTTATTCTCTGGTCCAACAGGTGTAGGTAAAACAGAAGTTACCCAACAGTTAGCTAAACAGCTAGGTGTTGAGCTGCAACGTTTCGATATGTCTGAGTACATGGAAAAACACGCGGTAAGTCGTTTGATAGGTGCTCCTCCAGGATATGTTGGTTATGAACAAGGTGGTTTATTAACGGATGCTGTAATTAAACACCCACACTCAGTTATTTTATTAGATGAGATTGAAAAAGCGCACAGCGATATTTTTAATATCTTATTACAAGTTATGGATCACGGTACGCTTACTGACAATAACGGTAGAAAAGCCGATTTTAGAAACGTTATCTTGGTATTAACCACCAACGCCGGGGTTTATGAAACCACGCGTAAATCTATTGGTTTTCAACAACAAGACCATACTCATGATGCGATGAGCGAAATTAATCGAACTTTCTCTCCTGAATTTAGAAATCGATTAGACTCAATTGTCTGGTTTAACAACTTGGACAGTCAAATTATTGAGCAAGTGGTTGATAAATTCATTGTTGAACTACAAGCTCAGCTTGATAACAAAGGTGTATCGTTAGAGTTATCAACCAAAGCTCGAGCATGGTTAGCTAAGCACGGTTATGATAAAGCTATGGGGGCCCGCCCAATGGCAAGGTTGATACAAGAGCAGTTGAAAAAACCTCTGGCCAATGAATTACTCTTTGGCGAGTTAATGCAAGGCGGTGTTGCTAAGGTTGATGCTAATAATAAAAAAGATTGTTTGGTTTTAACTTATGAGAAAAAAGCTGAATTAGTTTCTTAGTAAACATAAATAAAATAGAACCTACGATAAAGAACCTTAAAGCTAATTACTTTAAGGTTTTTTTTTGCTGATAATATCGAGCTGTCACTTTTGTCACTGTATTGGCCTTTACTCGTGATACTTTCCCTTTTTAGGTAATACCTTAAGCCTATAAACCAAATTATTAATAGATATTCCATCTATACACTAGTTATCCTACCTAGAGTGTTAATTATTTTTAAACTCATTTTTATAAGCTTTAACCATACTTATCAGGGTAGATTGACAATGTTATTGTTGTTAATGACTTGTGTACTAAATTGTTAATAGCTATGTTTCGGATTTACTGTGTGTGCTATAAATCGGATCTAGAGCTGACCATCACTTCAGCAATTCATTCTTAGTTTAGGTATCTGCCCATATATGAAAAATATTAATACTTCTTTTAAAACATTATTGTTAACACTCATGTTGTCAGTATTTCTTACTGGTTGTGGAGATGATGATAAAGATAAAAGTGATGAGGTGAACAATCCGCCTATAACGCAACCCCCGATTGAAGTGCCAGAAGTACCAGAAGTACCGGAAGTACCGGAAGTACCAGAAGTACCAGAAGTACCAGAAGTGCCACCAGTTGAGGTACCGAGTGCTTATAATGATTGTACAGATACTGTTTTAACTGGCGTTGGTTATGAATGTAAATTTATCACCAGTACTGACTTTAACAATGACTTTGATCTAATCAATGCTCCAGACGGAATGCGTATACAGCCTAGATCGGGGGTGATTCATTGGACACCTCTTTCACATCAAGGTAATACTTCATATGACATTACAGTAACAACAGCCGGTGCAGAAATTACTACTTTTAATTTGGTGGTTGAAGGTGTAGGTCAAGCTGACCCTGAAGGTATTTATGTATCAGAAAATGGTAATGATCAAACAGCGGATGGCACGCCAAGCGCTCCTTTCTTAACTTTAAGTGCGGCAGCTAAGTATATAAAAGCGAATCCAAATGTTAATGGTGGTTTTACCCTATTAATACGTGGTGGTATCTATGTTCACCCTGAGTTTGGGGAGCCGTTAGGTGACCGTAGTTCTTACATGGTACGGTTTACTAGTGAAGTAGGGACTGAGGCTTACCCAAATGTTATTAAAGCATTAGGAAATGAGTACCCTAAACTCGTTTCAGATGTAAATGTAATTAGCATTGTAAGCCATAGTGAACACTTTATTATTGAAAACCTAGAATTAGAGGGAACAATTCAAGATTTCACATTTGATGATGCCTTAGCTCTTTGGTGGGCAGATGGACGTGATGCTTATTTGATTACTTCTGCGGCGATAATAAATAATGATTCTAAACATACAACGGTTCGTAATAATATAATTCATGACTTTAATGGTGCAGCATTAACTAATACCTATAGTGAGCATGTTGTATTTAAAGATAATATTATCTTTAACAATGGTTGGTGGTCTACATCGGGAACACATGGTTTTAATAACTCAAAAATAGGGACTGATGATTCTGCAGAAACACCGGGTGAGAATAAATATACTGTTGAAGGTAATTTAGTTTATGCAAATGGATCTTTAATTATTTCTCATGTATTTACTAAAGGAATGGTTGATTTAACTATCGATGAAGGTAATGGTCTACATTTACAAAACCGCGAGAAGAGTTTTCATGGCACCGCCAGCTTTACTGATAACTTAATGGTATTTAATGGTAAAACCGGGCTTGGATTAAACACAGTTGATAAAGTAACGATCAAAAACAATTCCTTTTATCATAACGGCGAAGTTAATGATGGTATTGAAACATTAGCAACAGAGCTGATGCTCTGGGACTCTTATGAAGGGACTGTTCAAGATAATTTATTACACTCTCTGCCAGAGGGACTAGCAATAAAAGATTTTCATGATAGTTATAATTCACTTGCCAGTCGTAATATTGTCAATAATACAGAAACGAATGCAAAAGAAGTGCCTAAAGTACCGGTTGATGGCGCTATTGAGTTAGTTGAACACGTTTTTACCGATCCCGAAGCTTTTGATTTTTCACCTGCAACAGAAGACTTTTCTGGGCTGGGCGCTAATGAAGATGTGCTTGAGCGAATGAAATTAAAGATGGCAGAATTTGGTCTGATTATCACTAGGATCTCTGTTGATGTTGATATGGCGTATCTTGAGAAAAATAGACAGTATGTTTTCGATACTTGGCCGACAGGTCCGATAGGTGATAAAGATGGCCACTTCTATGAAAATCTACTGATGCACGTTAAAATGACAGATGAAGAAGGTGTAAATGTAACCTGCACCTATACTTACGAACAGCGCTCCATTTATCCAGAAGCGCCAGAAGGTGTTCATTGTGAGTAAATGCAAATTTAAATAGCCAAAAATAAAAAACCTATTCTTTTGAATAGGTTTTTTGTTTTAACAATAAATTATCTTTTTCAGCTTACATAAAGGAAATACAACCGGTTGCTTTTATTGAAAGGTATAGCTAGTTATTTGGTATGAAGGTCCAAGCTAACACTCTAGTCGTTTTATTTCCCTGCTCCATATTAATGACTTTAACATCAACAACACCAAGCTTAGCTAATTGCTTTTTGGCTGGTTGTACATTGTCATTTTTTGATACTAAGCTGGTAAACCATCGACACTGGTTGGCAAATAGTTTGCTTTCATTTATCATTTTTTTAAGAAACGATTGCTCACCACCATCGCACCATAATTCAGCACCTTGACCACCAAAATTTAGCGTAGCTTGCGCCTTGTTATTATCAATTTTTTCACCACGATTTCGCGCCAAATTATTTGTTTTACGTGTACTGCCTTTCATTGCATCCTTTAATGATGCATGAAAAGGTGGATTACATACCGTAACATCAAAAAAATCATCTGTTTTAATTACGCCGATAAATATGTGGTTTTTATCGTTTTGTTTTCTTAACTCTAAACCACCTTTAATGTTCGGGTTATTAGCGACAATGGTTTTAACATTTTTAAGAGACTCAGCACTTATATCCGTAGCAACGCAGTTCCAGCCATAAATTTGACAGGCAAGTAGTGGGTATATTCCACTGGCACCCGTACCAATATCTAGTAAAGTCGTCGCTTTAGTTGAATTCCCCCCTGAAACTGCAAGTAAGTCGGCGATGTAATGAATATAATCAACTCGTCCGGGGATAGGAGGGCAAAGAGCACCTTTAGGCAATGTCCAATGATTAATGCCGTAGTATGTATATAACAACGCCGCATTTAGCGTTTTAACGCCCTCAGGATCTGAATAATCAATTGAGGTATTACCATAAGCATTAGGTTTGATAAATTTCTTTAATAGCGGGTAACTTGCAATGAGTTTGTCAAAATCGTAACCCTTGTTATGTAAATTGCGCTTATGCAACTTTTTACTTATCGGTTTAGCCGTTTTGTTAACGTTTTTTGCTTGCTGTTTATTCAAAGAATTTCGCCTAGAAGTAAATTGTCGTCAGCACTCAATTAAGCAACTGTGATAACGAATAAATAGGGTAAGTATACCTTTATTCGTTTAATTTGAGTTATAGCAAGTTTAATAAATTACAAAATTGTTCTATTTGCTAAGTATTTAATAGGTATAATTAATACATCAGCTCTTTAATAGAATCTTCATGACAAAAAAACAAATGTTACCTATGTTGATGCTAATGGTGGTTTTTAGCCCGCTAGCAATTGATATATTTCTTCCTGCATTGCCTTTAATGGCTAAAGATCTTGGTGCGTCACTTGTTGATATGCAGTTAAGCATCACAGTATTTTTATTTAGCATGGGGTTAGGGCAGTTATTTACCGGCCCTTTAACCGACAGATATGGTAGAAAGCCAATCGCATTGGTCGGTATCGTTTTATATATTTTAGCGTCACTTGCTTGTGTATATGCTGATGGTCTTATTTCACACCTTGCATCTCGTTTGATCCAAGGCTTTGGTACTTGTGCTATTGTCGTGTCTGCTTTTGCCATTGTTCGAGACAAGTACAATGCACTTGAAAGTGGCGCTATGTATAGTTATTTGAATGGCGTTATTTGTTGTATACCAGCTCTTGCCCCGTTACTTGGTGGCTGGCTTACCGAGCAATTTGGTTGGCATAGTAATTTTCAATTTATGGCTATCTATGGTGTGCTTGCGGGTCTATTAATTATTAGCTTTCTAAAAGAGAGTCACCCTGGTGATAGCAGCGTAGAAATAGCTAAAATACCTTTTAAAATATATCTGAGTATTGTGCGTACGCCACAGTTTTTGTTTCATTCTGCACTAGTTATGATTTCTATGGCAGTTATTATTGCTTACGTAACAAGCTCGCCAAGTTGGCTGATGGTTAAACTTGGTTTAAGCAGTGACGAGTTTATATTCTGGTTTAGCTTAAATGCGCTTTTTAATATTACCGCCTGTATTGTCGCCCCTAAACTTTTACAACGATATGGTGCCAGCATTTTAATTAGCAGTGGCTTAGTTATTTTGATATTTGCCGGCGCATTAATGTTAGCTCTGCAGTACGAAGCAAGCGCAATTAACTTTATGTTGCCGATAATATTTAGCTCAATTGGTTTTTCATTGCTAATGGGCACATGCGCAGGACAAGCACTAGAGCCTTTTGCAACAAGGGCAGGCACAGCGTCTGCTTTATTAGGTTTTATGCAAATGAGTGGCTCAGCACTTATTGTTGGTTTAATTCAGTTATTACCGATCAGTGAAGTTTTACAAATCAGTATTTTAATGTTGATGGTTATACCGTTTTATCTACTTTGGAAAAATCATGCATTTAAGGCGTCAGTATTGGTTAAGTAGGGTTAATTTTTTAGATCCAAACAAAAGACTAAGTTCGTTTCAACAGACATAAAAAAACCTCGCATTGCGAGGTTTTTTAATTCTTTTAAGTAAGCGGGAATTGTTACCCGATCACCTTAATATTTATCTTATCGAGCACGGAAAATAATGCGACCTTTAGATAAGTCGTAAGGTGTTAACTCAACAGTTACTTTATCACCAGTTAAAATACGAATGTAGTTCTTACGCATTTTGCCAGAGATGTGTGCTGTTACAACGTGTCCGTTTTCTAATTCAACACGAAACATAGTATTAGGTAATGTATCTAATACTGTACCTTGCATTTCAATATTTTCTTCTTTCGCCATTGGGCGTTAAACCTCTAAATAAGTGTGGTAACAAATCGTTTAACTTATTGAATTTATTAATATAGTTTTAATAAATCATATAAATAAGTTCAATGTTGTAATAAACAAATTGATATTTTATAAAATTCTGCCGAGATAATGCCGAAATATGAGCTATTTGTAAAGAGAATTACGCCGTAAATGCTATTTATTTGTTGATACCCATAAATCGTTATTGAGTCGCTGATGGGGTTTGTATTGTTTTTTGTAATTCATTTTGTCACATTCATCTATTTGATAACCCAAATATAAAAGATCTTTACTGAGTAACTGACAAATTTCAATTTGCTTAATAATGGAAAACTTACCTAAAGAGCGTTTGGCTAATGTCGGATCGTAGAAGGTGTACAAAGCGGAGAGGGCATTAGGTAGGCTATCGCAGACTGCTACTGAAACCAATTTATCTTCTAAATAAATTTCAATAAATAATTGTGATATTTTACTGCTAAAGATAAAGCCTTGGTATTGCTCTTTATTTGCTGGAAACATAGTGCCGTCTTGATGCACAGTATCAATATAGCGTTTATAAAGATCAAAATATTCCGGTTTAGCTTCATGACTTAACTGTAAAGATAAATCCTTGTTCGTCGCTATTATTCTTTTCTGACTTTTTGATGGTTTAAAGTCTTTTACCGGCAAACGAATCGATTCACAGGCGTTACACTGTTCGCAATGTGGTTTATAGACTTGGTCACCGCTACGTCTGAAGCCTGAAGCGAGCAGACGCTGGTAGTTTTCATCGTTTAGTAATTCACTATTAGTGATAACAATTAAACGTTCTTGTTGCTGCGCAAGATAATTGCATGCAAAGGCTTTCGTTAAACCAAATTGGAAATATAATTTATCATCACTCATCAGCTTGTAACGTCCTAGCTTGCCAAAAATCAGTTGGCAGTTGAATCTTTAACTCGGCGTTTTTGCGATTTAAGAATACGGTTCTAGGTATTTCAATTGCCCCCATAGCCTGTAAAAATGGGTTTTGTAATTGGCAGTCAATAAAACTGATGCCTTGTTGTTTAAGTAAATCACTTAAGGCAAGCAAAGCAACTTTAGATGCATTATCTTTGAGATAAAACATCGACTCACCACTAAATAAGCCATTAATCGCTACGCCATATAAACCACCAACTAATTTCTCGTCTTGCCACACTTCAATGGAGTGGGCAAAACCTGCATGATGTAAGTCAGTGTAGGCGATGAGCATATCATCCAAAATCCAGGTATCGTCATTACGAAATGGCGCATCTGCACACAAAGCAATAACTTGTGAGAATGCTTTATTAATTGATACGGTATAAGGAGATTTTTTTAAAAACTTTTTTAATGTGCGATTAATGTTTATTTCGTCGACATTAATAATGGTACGCGGATCTGGTGACCACCAAAGGTAAGGATCATCTTCTGAAAACCAAGGAAAGATGCCTTGTGTGTAAGCATTAATTAAACGCTGTATTTGTAAATCACCACCGACAGCTAATAAACCATTCGGCTCGGTTAAAGCGGTATGAGGGTTGGGGAAAGACAGATCCTCATCTGTTAAATTTACGAGGATCTGTTTCATATAAACGTCTTAATAAACGATTTCTATAGTTTATAGAGCGTCTAAGTAACGTTCTGCATCAAGGGCTGCCATACAACCAGCACCAGCTGATGTAATTGCTTGACGGTAAATGTGGTCAGCTACATCGCCAGCAGCAAAAACACCTTCTACACTAGTTTGAGTTGCGCCGCCTTCAGTACCACTATTAATGGTTAGGTAGCCATCTTTCATATCTAGCTGGCCGGCAAAAATATCAGTATTTGGCTTATGACCAATAGCAATAAAACAACCGGTTACGTCGATTTCTTCTGTTTTATCAGAATTTGTTTCTTTAAGACGTAAACCCGTTACGCCCATGTTATCGCCTAATACTTCATCTAATGTACGGTCAGTATGTAAAACGATATTACCGTTTGCTACTTTGTCCATTAAACGTTTGGTTAGAATTTTTTCACTGCGGAACGTGTCACGGCGGTGAATAAGATGAACTTCAGACGCTATGTTGGCTAAATAAAGAGCTTCTTCAACAGCAGTGTTACCACCACCAACAACAGCAACTTTTTGATTGCGGTAGAAGAAACCATCACAGGTAGCACATGCTGATATACCTTTGCCCATAAATGCAGTTTCAGACTCTAATCCTAAGTATTGAGCTGAAGCGCCTGTACAAATAATTAAAGCATCACAAGTGTATTCACCTGAGCTGCCTTTTAAACGGTAAGGTTTTGCAGATAAGTCTACATCATCAATGTGATCGAAAATAATTTCAGTTTCAAATTTTTCAGCGTGCTTTTGCATGCGCTCCATTAATGCTGGACCGGTAAGATCATCAGCATCACCTGGCCAGTTTTCAACTTCAGTCGTAGTCGTTAATTGACCACCTTGTTGCATACCAGTGATCATTACTGGCTTTAAGTTAGCTCGTGCGGCGTAAACTGCAGCTGTGTAACCAGCAGGTCCCGAGCCTAGGATAAGAAGAGGGCAATGTCTTACATCACTCATGAAAAACTCCAAGTGTTTGATGAAACGCGTTAGCGCTTTAAATTTGATTAAATAAATTGATATAACTAGTGATTGGGATTCTATGTAAAAAACACAAGGGCGACAACAAAAAAAACGCAACCAATGATGGTTGCGCTATTTAATTCTTAGTTAAATACTCAGTTTTTGTAAACTAAGTGGTACTTTAAGTTGTGTTTGGACTTAACTTAATGCAACTTTTGGTTCGAAAAATTCAAACCCTAAGTTTTCAGCAACTTCACGCACAGTAACTTTACCGTCGACAACATTTAAACCATTTAAGAAATGTTGATCTGACAGTAGTGCATCTTTATAACCTTTGTTGGCTAAGTTAATGATGAAAGGTAATGTTGCGTTGTTAAGAGCAAATGTTGAAGTACGAGGCACAGCGCCTGGCATATTAGCAACACAGTAATGAACAACTTCGTCAACGATAAACGTTGGCTCTGCATGTGTAGTTGCACGTGACGTTTCAATACAACCACCTTGGTCAATTGCAACATCTACAATTGCTGAGCCAGGCTTCATATTTTTAATGTGCTCTGCTGTTACTAATTTAGGAGCGGCTGCACCAGGAATTAACACACCGCCAATAACTAGATCCGCTTCTAATACATGTTTTTCAAGGGCATCAGTAGTTGAATATATCGCTTTAACCTTATTGCCAAATTGTGCATCTAAACGGCGAAGTACATTGATGTTTCTATCTAAAATAACTACTTCAGCACCCATACCAATTGCCATTTGCGCAGCATTGTTACCAACCATACCACCACCAATAACAACAACTTTAGCAGGCTCAACACCAGGAACGCCGCCAAGTAACATACCGCGACCCGCATTAGATTTCTCTAGTGCTTGTGCGCCAGCTTGAATCGACATACGTCCTGCTACTTCTGACATAGGTGCTAATAACGGTAGGCCGCCATTGCTATCAGTTACTGTTTCGTAAGCAATACAAATGGCTTTCGATTTTACTAAGTCTTCTGTTTGCGCTAAATCAGGTGCTAGATGTAGGTAAGTGAACAAAATTTGTCCTTCACGTAACATTGCACGTTCAACTGCTTGCGGCTCTTTTACTTTAACAATCATTTCTGCTTGCGCGAAAACTTCTGCAGCCGTAGATAATATTTCTGCACCAGCTGCTACATAGTCAGCATCTGTAAAGCCAATGTCATTTGCGGCATTCGTTTCGACTAAGACTTTGTGGCCGTGATTAATTAATTCACGAACACTTGCTGGCACCATACCAACACGGTATTCATGGTTTTTAATTTCTTTAGGTACGCCAATAATCATAATTTTGTTCTCTAGTTGTGTTATTTGTTGTAAATAATTTGTTTTTATATGTCGCTAGTATATATACTTGTATGCAGAATAACGTATCGTATATTTGTGATTTGTAGTTTTTTAACTCGTAAAATGCGGTTTTGTTAGTTATTAAATCTAAAGGGTATACTAATGAGTAAAGCTTTTGATCGAATTGATAGAAACATTCTTAATGAACTCCAAAATGATGGCCGTATATCAAATGTAGAATTATCTAAACGGGTTGGTCTAAGTCCAACACCTTGTTTAGAGCGAGTAAAGAAACTTGAACAAGATAATGTAATCACTGGCTACAGCGCAGATCTCAACCCTAAATACTTAGATGCAGCCTTGCTAGTATTCGTAGAAATAACATTAACGAGAACAGCTCCTGATGTATTTGAAGAGTTCTCTAAGGCGGTTATGGATGTCGGTGTGATCCAAGAATGTCATTTGGTTTCAGGTAATTTTGATTTTCTGCTAAAAACACGAGTATCAGATATGCAAGCCTATCGAAATTTGCTTGGAGATACTTTGCTTACCTTGCCATCGGTAAGTGAGAGTAGAACCTATGTGGTTATGGAAGAGGTTAAAACAGGCAATAAATTACCAATTAGATAGATAAAAGGGAGGTTATAAGGCTTCTAAATCCCCCGTATTCTATAAGAATACGCTTTATATTTACCTAAAAAGACATTACAGCGTAATTATCTACGCTTTGATATTTTAACCGGGCTGAATTTCTGTTATTTTGGGAGTTCATAATATTAATAATAAATTATTTTCATGGATTCTACTTTGCCAACTACTGAATCAACAAAATTAACTGGGACTCAGCGTTTACTCGAAGCTGGGCTCATTTTTACCACTCTATTTTCTATTTACTTAATTATTTCCTTATTAAGCTTTGACCCAGCAGATCCAGGTTGGTCACAAACGGCTTACCATACGAGTGTTAATAACTCAGGTGGAGCTATTGGTGCTTATCTTTCTGATATTTTCTTTTTTGCTTTTGGCTCTGTAGCCTATTTTTTACCTTTTATTTTTGCAGCGTTAGGCTGGCTGGTTTTTCAAAAAATTCATGTGTTGTTGGAAATTGATTTTTTTACGCTTGGCTTAAAGTGTATTGGTTTTGTTATATTTCTCGTTGGCATCACCTCCATTGCGAGTATGAATTTTGATGATGTATATGAATTTTCTGCTGGTGGGGTAGTCGGTGATTATATTTCCTTGTCTTTATTGCCTTACTTAAATTTTGCCGGTTGTAGCTTATTATTTTTATTACTAACTTGTAGCGGTTTTGTTTTAGTTACCGGTGTTTCATGGTTAACCATGATTGATTTTATTGGTGAGAAAGCCATTGCCGTATCGCTTTTTATTAAAAATTTAGTACCAATCGTTAAAGACAAATTTTCTTCATCACCAACAGCACAAGCAAGTGTGGTTAATGAGGTTGCAATAGATGCTATCGATTCAGCCGTTGAAGATACTAACAAGCCTGTAGCTAAATCGCCTAGCATCAAGTCGCCTGCGGTTAAAGCAGCACCTGCGGTTAATACCAATACGGATGATGACCTAGCTGAAAAACTATTTGGCAGTATAGACAAGCACGAAGCAACTAGTACAAGTAAGGCTGAACCTGTTATTGAAGATGACGGGTTTGTTGCTATTGATGACCTTATTGATGATGACGATATTGAATTTAGTATTAATGATGATATTAGTGAGCAAGAGCTTGATGTTGTTTTCTCTGATGTTGAAAAAATAGACGTTGCCGATGATGACATAAATTTTGATGCTACTGAGCTTACGGATGACGCAGAAACTAAACCCGCTACTAAGCCAGTAAAAGCCGGCGAAAGTCCATTTGAACGCTACAAAGGCATGCCAACCATAGATTTATTAGACAAACCTAATAGAACTAAAAACCCAATCTCACAAGAAGAGTTAGACCAAGTAAGTCGCTTGGTAGAAACTAAATTATTAGATTACGGCGTAATTGCCGAAGTTGTCGATGTATTCCCTGGCCCTGTTATTACTCGTTTTGAGCTTGATTTAGCGCCAGGTGTTAAAGTAAGTAAAATTACTAATTTATCAAAAGATTTAGCGCGAGCTTTATCGGCAGCAAGTGTTCGAGTTGTAGAAGTTATTCCTGGTAAATCGGTTATCGGAATTGAAATACCAAATAAACATCGTGAAATGGTGAAATTAAGCGAAGTTATCGAAAGTGACGTGTTTAAAAACTCTAAATCAGCGTTAACTATGGTGTTAGGTAAAGATATTGCCGGCGACCCTATCATAGCTGATTTAGCCAAAATGCCACACTTACTGGTAGCTGGTACCACTGGCTCAGGTAAATCGGTCGTCGTTAACGTGATGATCGTCAGTATGTTGTATAAATCGACGCCTGATGAAGTACGCTTTATCATGATCGATCCAAAAATGTTGGAATTGTCTGTATACGAAGGTATCCCGCATTTACTTTCAGAAGTTGTAACTGATATGAAAGATGCGGCTAATGCACTGCGTTGGTGTGTTGGTGAGATGGAAAGACGTTACAAGTTAATGTCAGCACTCGGCGTTCGTAACCTAACCGGTTATAACCAGAAAATATCAGCGGCGATCGCAGAAGGTAATCCAATACTTGACCCTATTTGGAAGCCAGGTGATAACATGTTAGAAACCGCACCAGAGTTAGAGCGCTTACCAAGTATTGTCGTTGTGGTTGATGAATTTGCTGATATGATCATGATAGTAGGTAAGAAAGTTGAAGAGCTTATTGCCCGTATCGCCCAAAAAGCACGAGCTGCTGGTATTCACCTGATCTTAGCAACACAAAGACCTTCGGTAGATGTTATTACCGGTTTAATCAAAGCCAATATTCCAACACGTATGGCGCTAACGGTACAATCTCGAATCGATTCACGTACCATTCTTGATCAACAAGGTGCTGAGCAGTTACTTGGTAATGGTGACATGTTATTCCTTCCGCAAGGTACGAGTGTACCACTACGTGCGCAGGGGGCATTTGTTGACGATCATGAAGTACATGCCGTTGTAAATGATTGGAAAGCTCGTGGTAAGCCTAGATATATCGAAGAAATACTTTCTGGTGCTGGTACTGAAGATACTTTATTGCCTGGTGAAGTTGCAGAGTCTGAAGACCAAGAAATGGACGTGTTATACGATGAAGCTTTAGCATTTGTAACGGAATCAAGAAGGGCATCGATTTCAGGTGTACAACGTAAGTTCCGTATAGGTTATAATCGTGCAGCGCGAATTATAGAACAAATGGAAGCGTCTGGCGTAGTAAGTAGTCCAGGCCATAACGGTAATCGTGAAGTGTTAGCGCCGCCACCAGTTAAGAATTAAGAGAGATAAAAATAGTATGGCTTTAAAAAATACTTTGTCAGTAGCATTACTGACTTTAAGCTTTTCTTCTGCTTATGCACAAGAGCCTCAAGTAGTAACCCCGCAGAGTTTAACTGCAGAGCAACAGCAACAAGCACAATTTAGAGCTGAGAAAGATGCTCAAATTAAGCATGCATTAAAAACGAAATTAGAAACATTTAATGGCTTTAGCGCTAACTTTCAACAAGATGTTATTGATGCTGAAGGTAATGCATTACAAACATCAAAAGGTAAGCTTGTCGTTAAGCGCCCAAATCTTATTTATTGGGAAACATTAGAGCCAGATGAAACACTGGTGATTAGTGATGGCACAACTTTATGGTTTTATAACCCCTTTGTTGAACAAGTATCTGCATTCAATGTTAGTAATGCCGTGGTTAACACGCCAATTTTATTATTAAGTGATACTTCTACCGATACTTGGCAAGACTATCAAGTAAGTCAACAATCGGAAAACGAATACAGTATTAAATCACTTGATATGGAAGCGCAAGTTAAGAGCCTTAATTTAGTTTTTTCTGGTAACCAACTGGCAATGTTCACCATTGTTGATGCCACAGGCCAGTTAAGTCACTTTAGATTATCTAACATGGTTACAACACCAACGCCAAGCAAAGACATTTTTAAATTTACTTTACCCGCTAACGTCGACTTTGATGACCAAAGATAACCAAACCTTCTCATTAGATTTTGATGATGGCCAAGACAATAACACAAAAGCAAGCAGCAGCCTTGCTTTTGCGCCTTTAGCTGCAAGACTAAGGCCGCAAAACCTTGATGATTATATCGGTCAGCAGCATTTATTAAGTGCAGGCAAACCTTTAAAAATCGCTATTGAGCAAGGATTATGTCATTCGTTAATATTTTGGGGTCCGCCAGGTACAGGTAAAACAACGCTTGCCGAGCTCATTGCCAAATATGCGGATGCCGATTTCGAACGTATTTCTGCAGTTACATCTGGTGTTAAAGAAATACGCGCGGCGATAGATAAAGCCAAACTAAACGAACAAGTCAAAGGCAGGCGTACCATACTGTTTGTTGATGAAGTACACCGTTTTAATAAATCGCAACAAGATGCCTTTTTACCTTTTATTGAAGATGGCACGATAACCTTTATTGGCGCGACAACAGAAAACCCTGCTTTTGAATTAAACCAAGCATTACTATCTAGAGCCAGAGTCTATTTACTGCAGAAGTTTTCAGATGACGAGCTTACATTAGTTTTAAACCGGGCATTAGCCGATAAAGAGCTTGGATATGGTGATTTATCCATTGAACTTGAGCCCAAGGCCCAGGAGTCACTGTTAGCACTTGCCAATGGTGATGCTAGGCGTTTACTTAATTTATTAGAAAACTGCGTCGATATAAGTACGCAGCTTGATGGCAAACTTGCTATTTCATTAGAAACAGTTAATTTAGTTGCTGGTGAAAAGCAGGCTTTGTACGATAAAGGTGGCGATCACTTTTATGATCTAATCAGTGCTTTTCATAAATCGGTTCGTGGTTCAAATCCTGATGCTGCTTTGTATTGGTATGCTCGTATACTAGAAGGCGGTGGCGACCCTTTATATGTCGGTCGAAGATTGCTTGCCATTGCTAGTGAAGATATCGGTAACGCCGACCCAAGAGCGATGCAATTAGCAATAAATGCTTGGGATACTTATCATCGTGTTGGTCCATCGGAAGGTGAACGAGCCATTGCACAAGCTACTGTTTATATGGCATTAGCGCCAAAATCAAATGCTGTTTATACTGCATTTAAAGCGGCACGCGCATTAGCCAAAGATACCGGTCATTTAGAAGTGCCTATACACCTGCGCAATGCCACGTCAAAGCTTACTCAAGAAATGGGTCATGGCAAAGGTTATCGCTATGCACACGATGAAGAAGGCGCCTATGCAGCAGGGCAAACCTATTTGCCAGAATACATTGATGGCATGTCTTTTTATCATCCAACCGATCGCGGTTTGGAAAAAAAGCTCAAAGAAAAAATGGATTATTTAGCTATGTTAGATAGCAATACAGGGAGAAAAACGTATTAATACCTTACAAATGTACCTGTTTATTGCGATCGGCGGCGCCTCTGGTGCTTGTTTACGATTCTTTATAATGCAAATAGTTTTCAATTTTCTCGGAAAAGGTTTCCCTTTTGCCACATTGATCGTTAATATTTCCGGCTCATTGATAATGGGTGTATTATATGGCCTTATCGAACAGGGCTCAATTGAGGTGGTTTTATACCGAACACTAGTAGGTATAGGCTTCTTGGGCGCTTTTACAACGTTTTCAACGTTTTCATTAGATACTTTGTTGTTGTTGCAACAAGGCGATATAATGAAAGCATTATTAAATGTTCTTTTAAATGTGCTGCTGTGTGTCATGGCGGCAGGTTTAGGAATGTTTTTAGTAACTAATAAATAATTAATTTTAAATTAAACCACAAGTGACAAAACATGCTTGATTCAAAACTACTTAGATCAGATTTAGACGAAGTTGCAGCGCAGTTAGCTAAACGCGGCTTTACCTTAGATACAGCGACAATTAATGCGCTAGAAGATGAACGTAAAGAGTTGCAAGTTCGCACTCAAGAATTACAAAGTCAACGTAATACCCGTTCAAAATCCATTGGCCAAGCCAAAGCTCGCGGTGAAGACATCCAACCTTTACTTGCTGAAGTGGGTCAACTTGGTGCTAAGTTAGACTTAGCTAAAGAAGAGCTAGCAACATTATTAGCGAAAATTGATGCCATTGTATCGGCAATTCCTAACTTACCGCATGAGTCAGTACCGCATGGTTTATCAGAAGATGATAACGTTGAAGTACGCCGTTGGGGCACGCCAAAAGAATTTGATTTTGACGTCAAAGATCATGTCGATTTAGCAACTGCTTTAGGCAAAGGTTTAGACTTTGAAAGCGGCGCTAAATTATCTGGTACGCGTTTTGTTGTTATGCGTGGTCAAATAGCGCGCTTAAATCGTGCTGTTGGTCAGTTTATGCTTGATCTACATACTGAGCAGCATGGCTATCAAGAAATGAACGTACCACTGTTAGTGAATCACGATTCATTATTCGGTACGGGTCAATTACCTAAGTTTGGTGAAGACTTATTCCATACTGACCTTGGTAACAAAAAATTCTCTTTAATTCCTACAGCAGAAGTACCTTTAACTAACTTAGTACGAGATGAAATCATTGAAGAAGCAGAGCTGCCAATTAAGATGACGGCTCTATCTTGTTGTTTCCGTAGCGAAGCTGGTTCATCAGGCCGTGATATTCGTGGTTTAATTCGTCAACACCAATTCGATAAAGTTGAATTAGTACAAATCGTTAAACCAGAAGATTCATTTGCAGCTCTTGAAGGTTTAACTAAGTGTGCTGAAAAAGTCTTAGAGCTTTTAGAGTTACCATACAGAACAGTTAACTTATGTACTGGTGATATCGGCTTTAGTGCAACTAAGACATTTGATATTGAAGTGTGGTTACCAGCGCAAGGTACTTATCGTGAGATATCATCTTGTTCAAACATGGGTGACTTCCAAGCTCGTCGTATGCAAGCTCGTTATAGAACTGGCGAAAACAAAACTGAATTATTACACACCTTAAATGGCTCAGGTTTAGCAGTAGGTCGTACTTTAGTAGCGATTTTAGAAAACTATCAACAAGCAGATGGCAGCATTGCGGTTCCTGAAGTGTTAAAACCTTACATGGGTGGCATTACTCAAATCGGCTAAATCATTAAAAGCTATCAAGCTTATTTAACTGATTGTTTTCTAATAAAAAAAAGGCGCTTAAGCGCCTTTTTTATTGTCTGTAATATTAATATAGCAAAGCTACACGCTAAGTGGCTTTATTGGTAAATCACGGTAACGCGTACCCGAAGCGGCAAAGATAGCATTACTTAATGCCGGCGCAAATGGTGCAACACCTGGCTCACCAAGACCGGTTGGCTTTTCATCAGAG
This sequence comes from Thalassotalea sp., assembly GCA_029237915.1. Taxonomy (GTDB): domain Bacteria; phylum Pseudomonadota; class Gammaproteobacteria; order Enterobacterales; family Alteromonadaceae; genus Thalassotalea_A. Next base: position 72,246 of record JAQWHD010000039.1, read on the forward strand.
TCAACAATATGCACTCGCACATTGGGCATGTCAGATATGCGCATAACAGGATAGTCGTGGAAGTTAGAGTTTACAACAGCACCATCTGTGAAGGATATTTCAGTATATAAAGACAATGACATACCCATAACAACGGCGCCTTCCATTTGCGCGGTAGCGCCATCAGTATTAAGTATCTGTCCACAATCTATGGCACAATCAACATTAAGTACTTTGATATTGTCACCATCAACTTTTACATGCACAGCCATAGCAACATAACTATTAAAGCTGTAATGCACGGCAATTCCGATCCCTTCACCTTTAGGTAACTCTTTACCGATTCCTGAATGTTTAGCTGCAAGTGCTAACACAGCTTTAGAACGTTTCACTTGGTCTGCTTGTTCAGGGTTTTGATTGTTGTCGTACACATCATTTAAGAATTTAACCGGATCTTTGCCTGCTTTATAGGCTAGCTCATCGGCAAATGTACCAAAAGCAAAACCATAAAATATTGCATAAACCGCACGATACCAACCAATTCTAGTATGAGCCGGGGCTTCTCCACTTTCACTCCTAAAATTATTTATAGCAAAAGGGTGGTTATCTATATCGCCAATTGCGCCTTTAGGAGCTCTGTCTAAGCCCTCTTGAAATAGGGAATTAATTGATGGAAATGCAGCGCGATGTAACCAACCCGTGACGTTACCTTGGGCATCAAGAGATGCTTCAATATGTTGGGCGTTAATCGAATGATAAAAGCCGGTACGCATATCTTCTTCACGCGACCAAATAAGTTGCACTGGCGCGTTGATTTGCTCAGATATTACTGCCGCTTCGTGCACATAGTCACATTTAAATTTCCGACCAAATGCACCACCAGCCATCATTACATGCACGGTGATATCTTTAGCTTCACGTTTTAAGTATTGCGCTAATACAGTTTGAATATCAGCAGGGCTTTGTGTCGAAGCCCATACTTCACAGCTATCCTTTTGTACCCATACCACACTTGCATTAGGCTCCATCGGTGCATGGCATAAATGCCCACCAGTGTAAGTGGCACTTACCTTAGCCGCTGAGTCATTAAATGCTTTGTCTAAATTACCGCGTTCGGTTATGAGCTCAGCTGGTTTTTCTACATTTTTAACTAATTGCTGTTTATATTCTTTAGTGTTGTAAACCGTATTGGGACCTAGATCCCATTCAATGTTTAATTGCTGCAGTGCTCTTTGCGCTGTCCATGAGTTATCTGCTACAACGGCAACGCCGCCAATAGAGCTAAATGGATGTTTAATTGGCGCTATTTCTACAACGTCAATCACGCCTTTCATTTTTAATACAGCTGCTTTATCTAAACTCTTTAGCGTACCTCCCAGTACAGGGCAGTGGCTGATCGCCGCATACTTCATACCAGGTAACTTGGTATCAACACCGTAGGTTCGTTTACCTTCAACAACTAATCCTTGATCATGTCTATCAAGTGCCTTACCTATGTACTTAAATTGGTCTTTAGTTTTTAATGTTGGTGATTCAGGAATTGCAGAGTTAGCCGCAAGGGATGCTAACTCGCCAAAACTGAGTTTTTCTTGGTTGTTTTTATTAATAACAAAATGATTCTCGGCATAACAATTATCAACGCTAGTCTTAAATACTTTTGCGCCAGCGATAATAAGCATTTCTTTGGCGGCAGCACCAGCTTCGCGCATAGGTTGGTACATTTTGCGGATACTTGCCGAACCACCAGTATTCTGCGGGCCGTATAATTCTTCATTGCCATCAGCTTGTTTTATGGTGACTCTAGACCAATCAGCTTCCATTTCATCAGCAACCGCAGCAGGTAGGGCAGTACTAATACCTTGTCCCATTTCACAGCGACCACAGTAAAGCAGTAAATCACCGTTTTCACTTAAATGGATAAAGCCACTTGGGTTGAATTTAACATCAGCGCTGGCAATTTTAGCAGTTTCTGTTGTTGAACAAGCAGGGATAGTAAAGCCTAGCGCTAAACCGCCAGAGGCTAAGGATACCGTCTTTAAAAAGCCGCGACGCGACATTGATGTATTGATTTTCGTATCAACAGACGTTTTATCTTGTTGCTGACGTTGCTTCCATTGATTCATGGCGTGTAATACATGTTCGTTCATCTTACACCTCCTTCGCTAAGTCATAAGCAACCGACTTGATAGCTTTTTTAATGCGTTGATAGGTACCGCAACGACAGATATTGCCTTGCATAGCATTGTCTATATCGGCATCGCTTGGTTTGTCATTTGTAGCAAGAAAGCTAGCCGCATTCATTATTTGGCCTGCTTGGCAATAGCCACACTGCGGCACGTTATTTTCAAGCCATGCTTTTTGTAGAGGATGGTCGCCATTTTCAGATAAACCTTCAATGGTGGTAATCGACTTACCAGCAAGGGCACTAACAGGTATGATACAAGAACGAGTGGCTTGGCCTTCGACATGAACAGTACAAGCGCCACATAAACCACTACCGCAACCAAATTTGGTGCCAGTAAATTCTAAACGATCTCTTAAAAACCACAGTAGCGGCATATTTTCATCAACATCGATAGGGTGCTCAACACCATTTATTACTATTGTCTTACTCATGCTTTATCCTTGTACGCATTCTTTGTATTTAAATATACATGATGTTTACAAAAAAGTGCTATTAAATCATAGGATGAAAACGAATTAAGGAAAGAAATCATTAAATTTATTTATATTGCTTTAATAAATTCATCGGGATAGGCCGGTAAATTAGGGATAATCCTTAGACGCCAATATTCTCACTCACTCACTCACTCACTCACTAAATAATATACCTACTGTAATTAACATTTGTTGAAGGAGTATTTAAGTTAGCAACGTCAGCTTTGGTCATTCAAATTCGACTTGGTAATAATAAGTTTGAGCGTACAGTTCTATACCTTGGTATTGAGGTTAATGAATTCAGTGAATTAATGCAATGTAATCAAAAGCCTACGGGCAGTTAATAATGAACAACCGACATTCATTTGGCAGGAGATTATTTTATTTACTTTAAATGAGCATTAATAATCAAGCAAAAATACTTTCATATTTATCACCACTCTTTTATTCATAAATAGTTAATATGAGTAACATTGATCCAAGAGAGTCTTTCTAGCGTATTTTATAATACATTCAAATTTTTATGAGGTGATTTATATGGCTTCTTCACATATCGAAAATAAAGCAAATAAGCATCAACGAATTAAAAAAAGAGAATTTAGCCGCTCCCTTGATGTCAATACTGTATCAATTTCAGCCCCATTTCATTGGTTGGGTTTAGCATTCAAAGACTTAATTAACTCACCTCTGATTGCTGTAAGTTATGGATTAGTATTTAGTATAATTCCAGTGGCAATTTGTTTTTTAGTCCTATCGACTAATAACCATTTATATATACTCCCTTCTATCGTCGCATTTTCGATAATTGGACCTGCATTTGCTACAGGCTTATATGACGTAGCTTGGGAGTTAGAAAAAGGTCATAGTCCAACATTTAAACATAGTTTTATGTCAATGTTTCGTAACCCCGTAGGTGAATGGGGATTTGCATTGTTACTCGTTATTATTATGATAGCGTGGATGCGTATCGCCACACTTATACATGTTCTTTACCCAAGCAGCATAGACCCAACCATTGAAGAGCTGATCAGTTTTCTAGCAATGGGAATATCAGCAGGGGCAATAATTTCAGTTGTTGTATTTTCATTATCTGCTTTTACACCACAGATTATGGTAGAACGACGAGTAGATATTATGACTGCATTAACAACGTCAATTAAAGCAGTGAGTGCTAATGCTGTTCCTATGTTAATTTGGGCAATGATTATTGTCACTATGATCTCTTTTAGTGTGTTGACTTTAGGTTTTGGGTTCATCATCACTATGCCTATTCTAGGTTTAGCAAGTTGGCATGCTTACATAGCTGTGATCAAAACAAAGCGTCAACGTAATTACGAATAATATTACTTTACCTTGAATGATCGATAAGCCGAACTCTTCTGTTTGGCACTTCAGAGACATAAAGAAAGATCCTGAATCAAGTTCAGGATGACGGTTTAAAGTCAGATGACGGTTTAAAGTCTATTGGGAACGTAGGAAATTGTGCTTTCGGTGGCATAGCAATGTGCAGTAGGTGCACATTGCTTGTATTGACTTAAACAGCTTCAATTGACCAGTTATCACTCAAAGCTGTTCGTCTTACTACTATTAACAACTAAACAATTAAACAACTAAGCCGACAGCATGCCAGCAATTTGATGCCAATAACCATTTGAATGATTATCGGCTAATTTTTTAAACGTTGGCTGTTGATACTGTTCAATAAAACTATTTAAGATAGAAAATGTTTCTTCGGCTTGAGGACTAATTCTAATAATATCAATTAACCCCTTCATGCTTGCCAAATCATTACGTAAATCATAACAATAGCCTGACATAGTTTGAATGCCGTTAAGCACAAACAGTTGTTTGTCATCTTGGCTATCTGCAGTGCGTCCACTTGGATACTTTATGCAGCATAACTCGCAGTCATCTTTGCTTCTGTTTTCACTTCTAGCTGTAAAGCAACGAGCTGAGTAGGCTAATGGTAAATGACCATACGCTTGGGTTTCGACTTCAAACTTATCTCTTAGATTAAAGCCATCCATTTCAGTTAAAATTGCGCTGATCAAATCTTTACTAAGTTCAACCGGTGTTACCCAACGTTGCATGCCTAACTTTAACAAGCTCTTTAAAGCAGGGCTGTTATAAGCATTAATGGCTTGGCCACAAACAAACTCAACTTTATTTTGATGACACAGTTCAATTGCGCCAACATCATTGGCTTCAATAATAAACTCGCCGTTGTCACAATATTTTTTTAATAGAGAGACTTCCGATGGCGCTTCTAATAATGCCATGGTTGAAAGTACAACTTGCTTGTTTGACTTTGCGAGCTCTCGAGCTAATTCTAACCATTGTGGTTGGCGTAATTCACGGCGCTTAGAACAAACAGTTTCGCCAAGATAGATAATATCAGCATTCGACTGTGCTGCTTGTTGGTAAAAATCAGCTGTTTTTTGCTTTGGCCAGTAATATTGATTTGCGCCTAATGAAAATTTCATAATAGATCCTTATTGCCAATCGCGGTGGTAAGCACCGAGAGTTGTTTGTGAACCCTCTGAAATATTACCAAGCTCTCGCATCCAGGCAGGATCTGCACGAAAGTTTTCAGGGTCTTGATAATAACTATCAATGGCTTTACGCCATAATCTTGTGACAGTTGCTACATAAGCCGGGCTTCGTTGTCTGCCTTCAATTTTTACTGATGCAATATTGGCTTTTGCTAGTTCAGGAATTATATCGATTGTGTTTAAGCTGGTTGGCTCTTCAAGTGCATGATAAAGATTATCGTCAACTTTAAACTTACCTTTACAAAGAGTAGGGTAACCAGCATTTTCATCGTCTTTATAACGGTCGATAACAATATTATTTAAACGTGACTCTAGGCCTTGTTCTGTTTGTTCCCATTCTACAAACTTAGCCGGAGAACAAGCTCCTACAGTATTTGGACTTTCACCGGTTAAATAGGATGATAGGTAACAACGGCCCTCGGCCATAATGCACAGACTACCAAATGCAAATACCTCCAGCTCTATATCTGTTTGTCTTGATAATTGTTTAACTTGCTGTAAAGACAATACTCTAGGCAACACCACGCGCGAAACATTAAAGTTATTACGGTAAAAATCTATTGCTGCTTTATTGGTGGCAGAGGCTTGTACTGATAAATGGATTTCTGCGTCGGGATATTTCTCGCTGGCGTAATCTAATACCGCCATATCGGCAATGATCAATGCTTTAGCGCCAATATCAACCGCTTTATCAACGGCATACTGCCACGCAGCAAATTCGCCTGGTTTAGCAAATGTGTTAATGGCTATATGTAAATCTTTATTTTGTTGCTGAATAAGATTCGCGGCTTGTTGTATGCGCTTATCGTTGAAGTTTAAACCGGTAAAGTGGCGAGCGTTGGTTTCATTGTTCATACCAATGAAAATAGCATCAGCACCATGTTCGAGTGCTGCTTTTACCGCAGGTAAACTTCCTGCAGGGCAAAGTAATTCCATAAAAAATCTCTACAATTATTTTTATTGGGCATATCTTAATGTTTTGTTTATGAATAAATTTGATTTGGATTAAACAACCAAGTAATTAAATTTGATACTTTACATATATCGTTACTTTAAAGAGTTATTTGATGTTTTTACTTAATAATTTCACTGCTATTTTACCTAAGATTGCGCACATATCTAGTCATGTAGTGCCAAGTTTAATCCAGAATAAAATAATTACACTCGCTATTAACAATGTTCTTAGTGAGCCGTTAATTGATGGTGAATTAGATTTTTTGGAGGAAAAACTATTAGAAATTAAAGTTACCGATTTAAATAAAAGTTGGGTGTTTACTGTTGTTGACGAACAGATTGTGGTTAATTCGACAGTAACCACAAGTGATGTTGTGATTAGTGGTGAATTTAATTCATTTGTTTTAATGGCGTCACAAACCATAGACCCAGATACGTTATTTTTTAAACGTAAATTATTAATCGAAGGTGATGTCGATTTAGGGCTAGCGGTGAAAAATTTACTGGATCGTGTTGAATTGTCGCAACTGCCGAGTCTCTTAAGTAAACCTATTGTCGGTTATGCTAATACCTTGAACCACAGTGCATAAAAATAAGTTTGCATTTTAACAGGGCTGTCGTTGTTAAATACGACTAAATACAGCGAGCTGGTTTTGGTAAACCGGCAATTTTAGTTGCTTGCTTGGCTGGGCCTTTTGGAAATAAGCGATAAAGATAGCGACTACTGGCTTTTGCTTCACCGTACTCAGCTTTAAGAGCTTTAGTGAGAGCTCTGATCGCCGGTGATGTTTTATATTCTAAATAAAAGTTTCGTACAAAATTTACTACCTGCCAATGTTCTTCAGATAGTGTTAAATTTTCATCGCTTGCTAAGATTGCGGCGAGTTCTTCATTCCAGTCAGATACGTTAAGTAAATAACCTTGTTTATCTGTGGCTATTTCTTGGCCATTAAAACTTATTGCCATGTGATAACTTTTCCTGCTTTTACCGTTGCTTGTACAAGATCTACATAATTAATGACTTCAAACTCAGCGGCTGAAACAGCTCTCGAGGTTAAATGCTCATCTAAAACGTAAACCGGATTAGAAAGGTTTGTCAGTAATGCATGGTTAACGTTATAGGTTCCATCATCTAATAAAAACAATTCATCATTAACACCAAGAGTGTCTATACAAAGCTGTAATTTATTGTCTGCAAACGCTGATGTTCTAATTAAATGTATCGTTGGGGGTAAGGGCTTCATCATCAATCCTAAAACGTTAAAACAACGTCACAATGTTCTAATTTACTTTTGATCAGGTGTTTATCACAGCACTGTGCATCAGCTAAAACCGATGTGGTTGCTATATTTCTTGCATCTAGTGAATCGTTACATACGTAAATATCTTCGATGTCGTAGAAGCCTAACGCTTTAAAGGTAGCGATATAATCTTTGGCTTGAATTGTTTCGGCGCTTTGTGCGTTAATTGTTTGGTAAACACCATCACCAATAAAGAACAAAGACACTGGCATTTCGTAACTTGCCAAAATAAGCGCTGCATCTAACGACTCTTTACCCTTTAAACTGTCAAAGCTAGCCGAGGTATTGATTATTGCATAACTCTTTACTCTATGGCTCATAGCTGTACTACCTTATCCGCTTGGCTAGTTAACACCACGAGTTCGCCTAAGCCTGATATGGTAAAGTTCTCAGCAACATTAGGATTTAGATCGTTATCAAGGCTATCAGTTAAACCACGGCGCTCTGCAGCCGTAATACATAAATGAAGTGGGGTACCTGACTCTTTATTGAACCCTTGCCATGCAGACATTAAGTTTAATTCATCACTAGGAGTTTGGACCAAGTGATTAGCATTAATTACACCATCTTGATAAAAAAACACGCCTGTTATGTTATGACCTTGAGATACAAGTGTTTGAGCAAACTTGAGTGCCGTAGAGGTTTTATTATCTGTCGGTGGTGTCGATACAATTAAAGCAAAGGTAGTCAAAGCTTATCCTATTCATTTATATATAAAAAAGGCTCCAATAAGGAGCCTTAAGTATAATGTATTTTTTATGATTTATTAATCATCATTACCAGATAATACTGCTAATAGGTGCAGTAAATGTACAAAAATATTATAAATATTTAAGTATAAAGAAACTGTTGCACGAATGTAGTTAGTTTCACCACCGTGAATAATGCGGCTTGTATCAAATAAGATTAAACCAGACATTACCATGATAATTGCTGCGCTTACCGCTAAAGAAAGAGCAGGGATACCTAAGAAGATATTAGCAATTGATGCGATAACAGCAACAATTAAACCAACCATTAAGAAGCCACCCATAAATGAGAAGTCTTTCTTAGACGTTAATGCGTATGCTGATAATGCGAAGAATATTAATGCTGTTCCACCAAGGGCTTGCATAATTAACGCGCCGCCACCAGGCATTGAAGCGTAAGCATTAAGCATTGGACCTAAAGATGCACCCATTAAACCAGTAAATGCGAAAATCCAGTAAATACCGTTAGCTTTATCTGCTTGTTTGTGAACAACAAACAATAAACCGAAAGAAACTAACATCATTATAAGAGCTGCGCCATGAGGAAGACCCATAGCCATTGAGATACCAGCTGTAACTGCACTGAATGCTAAGGTCATACTTAAAAGCATGTAGGTATTACGTAATACCTTATTTATTTCGATAGCAGAGCTTTGGCTTGCTGTATTAAATCCCATTTGAGATTGCATAAAATTTCCTTTGAAAATTTGATTACTAGTTATTAGATGGGGGCATTTGCAAATAATTCAATTTAATTAAATGAATTTTACAAATTAAACAACCATCTATAGTATTTATAACTTAAACAAAGCCTTTGGTAAACAAAAACTCGACATATTATGGCACAAGGTTTTTAATAATTCCAAATCAATTAGCTTAATCATAAACTATTTCATTTTTTCGAAAGCAATCTTTACTATGATCATTGACCATTCCACAGGCTTGCATGTGGGCATAGATGATAGTTGACCCAACAAATTTAAAACCACGCTTTTTCAGGTCTTTACTTAATTTATCAGATATCTCAGTGGTAACGGGGTAGTCAGAGATAAGCTCCCAATTATTTATAATAGGCTTATGATCAACAAAGCCCCAAATATAATTACAAAAGCTACCAAACTCTTTTTGAATTTCAATGTAATGCTGTGCATTGGTAACAGTAGATTTAACTTTTAGGCGATTACGAATAATCCCAGGGTTTAATAATAACTCTTCAATTTTTTCATCAGAAAAATTAGCCACTTTATTAACATCAAAATTGGCAAACAATGTTCGGTAATTTTCACGCTTTTTAAGCACGGTATACCAACTCAATCCTGCTTGTGCGCATTCAAGGGTTAAATACTCAAACATTGTCCGGTCGTCTTTAACTGGAACTCCCCATTCTTTGTCATGATATTCGACATAATCGGGTTTGCTTAGATCTAGCCATGGGCAACGGCATTTCGACATAACTTTACTCCATATAACCATTCAAATAGTTGAAAGATTAAACTAACTGCTCAAATAAGTATCAAACAAACTATATATTGAAATTAATACTTTACAAGACGATTATGAATCTTTAATATTCGCGGCATTGGTGAGATGGCTGAGTGGTCGAAAGCACCGGTCTTGAAAACCGGCATGGGTTTGTAGCCCATCTAGAGTTCAAATCTCTATCTCACCGCCATATACTAAAAAGCCCGCACATTGTGCGGGCATTTTGCTTTCTGGCTTGTTCTATCTCCTGGTTTTTATCACATCCCTGTGAAAACCACATAACTTCATCCCTGAAGTTAACCGCCATATACTAAAAAGCCTGCTCGTTTGTACAAGCCGATTACCAAACGTGGAACTGCTAAAAGCACTATATTAAGTACCTAAACTAGTGTTTTTTAATACTATAGGTTTACATCCTACTAATAATCCTTAGGATGGAGTTAAGTAAGTGGTTGTTCTACTTCCGCTAAGAGCGATTAGGCGACCGTCATTAATTAAAAGAAACATATGGATATAATAAAAATAATTTCCAAACTCCCCATGCTTAAACAAGCATATCAAATGAAACTTTCACCTTATGAATTAACGGGTGAAAATTTAATCACTCGAAAAGTGTCAACTATTAAACGAAGATCTACTCACCCAAGAACCCTAGCGGGTGATTACTTTCATCTTGAGCAAGATATTAAACAGGTTATGCAAAATTTGACTGTAAGAAAATGGGTTAAACCAAATGTATTAATTTGTCTCGAAGGTCTTGATGAAGGTGGGTACACTGGCATTGAAAAGAGGTGTATTAAAGAAGCCGCTATAGGAGCTGGAGCTATAGATATTTATTTAGCTGAGCAGGTAATCGACTACACTACTGCTTATGATCTCCTCATCAAAGGAATATTTATTGAGAAAAAAAGCAATGAGCAGAAAAGTAAAGAGCCCTTTAGAATAACTCGCATTGAACTGCTAATTATAATTTCAATATTAGGGATTGTACTAAGTTATCTTAAAGGATTTGATGTCATTTAAAATCTTTACTCGAACTTCCTAACAGGCTGCTATTTGCACAATTTGCATGGTCACAGTATATAGGCGTAACTTATTGATAACGAACGGCTCTGATGAGCGATAAAGCGACATATAGAATTTTTCTTTTTACATATATAAAAATAATAAAACCATGACTCAAAATTTTTTTACCACTCTTTGTTCGAATAAAATAAATAATCCAACTCACGCAAAAATTATACTAAAAATAATATTCGCTATTTGCTTACTTCCATTAATTGGAGTGCTTTTACTTCATTTATTGTTTGCAGAAGAATTATTATCTGTAGTTGATGGGGATTTAACCATGATTATTGGTGGGTATTTGGTGTGGTCATTATTCGCATTTTTAGGCTGGCTAATTTTTAAAGAGTTTCTCTGGTCTGCTTATTCGTTAATGATTATTTATATAAGCTATAAAATAATTGAAATGATAGTTACAGAAGGTAATGCTTCAATTAGTTATTATGAACTTATCTTTATTTTCTTTATGTATGCAGCGATAGGGAGTATTAAGTGTTTAAAAGGACAAGGTTGTGCAAATGAATGACAAACATTTTATAAGAACTAGCTTAATTATATTTTCTTTAATATTTTTATTCGGTTTCGCTGCATTCAAATTGTACGAAAATAGTCTAAAGGTAATCAACATAACAATATCTTCTAAGAAAATAAAACAGGAATCTTTAAGTTGTAAAGTTCGTCCATGCCAGAAAGTTTCAATATATTCAGTAAAAAGTAAAGATGAAAACTTTTCTATAGAGGAGGGGTTATTCAAGCAACTAAATAAGAATAAATCCTACAGCGTTGGTGTTAAAGGTGTTAAATCAATTTATTCAAAAAGAAAAATAGTTGATATTTATACGAATGACGCCTAATGGCACTGTTGAACCGTTCAATGAATTAACGTAATGTAATCAAAAGCTCACGGTCTCCGATGAGCGAGAAGCAGACAAACGTTGATACATTTAATTATTCTCACAAAACATTAATAACATGGAAGTTAGCTATATAACATGAAAAGCCTTTTCAACACCTGTGCTGTCTTATTTACAATTCCCTTTTTCGGAAAACAACTTATACCTGAGTTATTTGGTGTTTGGTATATCCAATATCCATCCTATGCCATTCTTGCTATTTTATTACCCTTTGGATTTGCCAAGTCAGTTTTAAACAATAAACAAGAGGAAGGTATTTCTTTTCCTATTTTATTTTTACTCATGAGTTTAATGCAGCTCGTAAGTCCAATAACTGTAAACTCAGGAATAAAAGTTGTGCAGAGTGTATTGGTACCATCGGATAATAAAACAACCCCTCTACTATTACAGTTGTTGGATAATCCTGAAGCATCAAAAAGGAATTTTGGGGCTAAATATATTTATAGGGAATATGGTGAGTCCATATATTACCGCGATGGTAAAGATGAGTTTATTAAATATACTCCTGATAAAGAGGATGTTGAATTCTATAAAGAACGTAATCAGACTAATTTAAAGCTAAAAGATGTAAATGCAACATTATCAAATCGAGCATCTGAATCAATGTACCTTTCTATTGGCTTTGCTCTTAGTTTCTTCTTCGTGTTTTGCTTTGTTTTAGCTAAAGAATATAGAGTTAAAAAATTAAGTTAAGTAATGCTATGGCTGGTGGGTTATGGCGACTGTTGAACCGTTCAGCGAATTAACGTAATGTAATCAAAAACTCACAGGCCGTTGTGAGCGATTAACGGACATTATCTAGTTAAGTAAAATCAGCGTTTTCGATTAAATCGGTGGACAAAGTCCGTGTTATAACATGGACTTTATCCACTTCATTATGTTGTTATGAGCCATGTATAAATTGGGCTTTAATATATAGAAAGGAATCAATGTGGGAACTATAGAAGTTATATTTTTTGTGTTTTTTGGTGCTATGGGTTTTGTTGTTCTAGTTTGGTTTTTACTTGTCACTAAATTGTTTAACTTAATTGAGCAAAATCATCCTGATAAGTTTCAGGATATGGGCGAGCCACACTTATCTAAAAATAATACATTATCTACAAACGTTGCATTTATGCGTTATTTATTTAAGAAAGAATGGACTTCATTGAACGATCCTGAATTGACGTCACTGAGCATTACTATGAGGCGTATATTCATTACAACTTTGATTGTATTCTTACCTGCAATGGTCATTTTACCTATTTTATTAATGCCGCCTCTATAACTGAGACGCTTATAACCAGATACTAAGGTGTCATAGCACACTTGAGACCGATTACAATATAACGTAATGTAATCAAAAGCCGACGGGCTGTTATGAGAATTGCAACCGTAGAACAATAATAGTAAATCAAGGAAGGGTAGAGATTTAGGATGATAATAAAACCATTAAAGGCAGCTTTTCTAATATATTGCCTTTTCTTAGTATTCAAAGCTAACGCTAGTTCTTCAGAGTATTTAGAAGGCGTATGGGTTTTAAATACGACATACACTATCGAGCAATCAGGTAAAGCCTTACCACAAAAAGTTTTAAACAGCTTAAATTCAAATAAAGCTATGTCGTATGTTTTCAGGAAAAATAAAACAACATATACACCATTAGAGAGTATCGATGAACAGGATGATTGGTTTGAGTGGGACTTAATATCTGAATCAGTCGATTCTATAACTATAAATATTTATAATGAAAAGCAGATACGCTTCAGTAAACTTAAAGAATGCCTAGGTTTACCAATAGAGAAATATGCATACACTGAATATTATTGTAAGGAGAATAAATAAGTGCATGAAATTAATGAACTTAAACAGTCTGTAATGATAAGTAGAAGTAGTCTTACATTAAAATGTAACAAGAACAAAGGTAGTAACTACTAATGATATTTCCCACAGTTTATGGCGTACCTATATTGATGATTGTTGGTTTTGTTGTTGTTGCAATCCAAATTGTCATACAACTATCAGTAAAATTCAGTGATGAAAACATATATCTAAAACACTTTAAATTTAAAAAACAGAGCTCTAAAAACATATTAGTAAAGGTGAACTTTTACTTTAATCCACGAGAATGGGGAGAGCTAAGTGTTAGGTGGATTCAGGTGCTATTGATGATACATTTTTCATTAGCAGTTCCGTTACTTATCGTTATGTTTATGCTCCAATTTGGAATATTGAAGTAAAAGTTAACTAGGCTCTCAAGGCAACGTGGTTAAGTAAATACCGACCGTCTCAGTTTGGCACTTTTCAGACCATCAGCACGTTCAAGGAGGTCCCGTATCTCGCTTTGGCTCGTACAGGATGACGGTGTACTTTCACTACTTCCGTTTGTGGCACTGAATTACCGGATTGATGGATCCTGAAACAAGTTCAGGAAGTGGATATTTGCATAGCCACGATACGCTCAAGGAGGTCCCCGATATCGCTTGGGCTCTTCGAGGATGACGGAGTACTTTTTCTAATTTCGTATGACGCCTCCTGGCACATTTCGTCTATTTCGTAGGTTGCTTTGGCAATCTTTGCCAATATATGCCATAATTTTATTACTTTTAAATATGAGAGGTTTCTCATGGGAACACTAAATATTTCTCTTCCAGACGAAATGAGAACTTGGATAGATAAACAAATTGAATCAGGTCGTTTTGCTAATGCAAGTGATTATATTCGAGATTTAATACGCCATAACCAAAGTGAAAAAGACGCTATTAGAATGGCTCTAGTTGAAGGCGAGTTAAGTGGTGAAAGTGAATTATCAGTCTTAGATATTATCAGACAGCAAAAATCATATTCACAACGATGAAAACATATACTCTTTCAATAAGGGCTCAGAGAGATATAGAAAAAATATATCAATATACAACAATTGAATTTGGCGAACCTCAGGCGGAAAGTTATTTGCTAGGTGTTAATGATTGCCTTCAATTATTATCTGCTGAACCTGAATTAGCCCATAACATTAGTGATATCAGGTTAGGTTATTTTCGATATTTATATAGAAAACATAGTTTATTCTTTAAACAAAGAAAAAGTGATATTTTAGTGGTTAGAGTTCTTCATCAACAGATGAAACTTGAGCTTCACTTGACGAGTTAGTATAAGCTCTGACAGGCGGTTCATGGTACAAAATTCTCGTTCGAGTCACCTTCAAACTGCATGATATTCCACCCAAAAGTACGGTGGAATGACGGAATGTTCTTTCTAATATTGTATTGCAAAAAATTGCTCTAAACAGACATGGAACTCAGCATTCCTGGAAAGATATCTTTCTCAAAATAAAAAGCCTAAATGCATAAAATATATAACCTTTAGAGTATTAAACCACTGAAAAATCCGCATTAGATAATCGGCTTGACGTTTGTGCGTGCTTTTTGCTTTCTGGCATGTTCTTTAAATAAAAACCTTGCTGTTGGACTTTTAAACAATAATTTTTGTATGCACCACATTTGATTTTGATTAAACTAAACATAATTAAAATTTAAAGTATGCCGAAATGGAAAAACATCAAGAACTATTAATTTCATTAAGAAAAGTAATTCGTGCTATCGATTTACATTCAAAGCAGCTGAGTAAAACTTCTGGTTTAACTAGCCCGCAGTTATTGATTATGTTGGAAATAGATAGAGTATCTGGTGTCAACTCTAGCCAGGTGGCAAAGGTTGTTAACTTGAGTGCTGCAACGGTGACAAATATCCTTGATCGCTTGGAAAATAAAGGTCTTATTTCAAGAGTACGCGATACAAAAGATAAACGTAAAGTAGGCTTGTATTTAACTGATAATGGCAAGACTCTTCTAGATAGTGCCCCGCAACCATTGCAGCAACACTTTATTGAAAATTTTTCAAATTTAGCTCAGTGGGAGCAGTCTCAATTATTATCTTCAATAGAACGTCTTGCTGATATGATGAACGCCAATGAAATTGACGCAGCACCATTGTTAGAACTAAATGCGATGAGCGCCAGCAGTGCTATTAAAGCAAATACTGACACTCCTAAAACCTAGGTAATTACCTAGTGTGAAAATTAGCGCATTAAATGTAAAAAGTGCAGATGTTTGTGGTATTGATCAATAATATTATTGATCACCGCAGCTTCTGACCAACCCATGATGTCATAATCTTGACCACCTTCCACTAAATGCACTTCAGCTCGGTAGTAACTTTGTTCATCATCATCGTCTTCATTAACAAAGTCAGGTTGTGAATATTTACAAGCAAATACTCGATACACAAACTCTTGTTGCTCTCCATGTCTTACAATCAAACACAAACCGTTTTCATGTGTTAATTCAACATTGATTTGATTTTCTTCTAGCTCTTTAGATACTGACTCAAAAGCAGGGCGAACAGTTTGATTAATGAATTTATTTACATTGGTTTTATTTGGAAAATCTACAACATTTTTTAATCGCATTTGCCAACTATTATAATCGCTGGTTGAATGCGGTACTGCTGAAATTAACTGGCTGTCTTGCTTAACCGCTTCAATCCTTAATGCTTTAATCAAGCCAATAATAGCGAGTATTAATACAATGGCAAATGGCAATGCACTTGCAATCGTCATCGTTTGTAGAGCGTTAAGGCCACCAACCAACAGTAATATGGCCGCAACTATAAATATTCCTACAGCCCAATAAACACGTTGCCACAGTGGTGTGTCATTTTTGCCATGAGAACAAAGCATATCAACAACCATAGCGCCAGAATCACATGAGGTAACAAAGAATATCACTATCATTAATACACTAATAAAAGAAAGTACGGTACTCAATGGGAAGTTCTCAAGGAAAACAAATAATGCCACAGATGAATCTTGGCTTACCATCTCGCCTAAAGATGCAACGCCTTGAGTATGAACCAAGTCTATTGCGCTATTACCAAAAATTGTCATCCACAATAAAGTAAATACAGTAGGCAGTAACATTACACCTAAAATAAACTCTCGAATAGTACGACCTCTAGATATTCTGGCGATAAAGATACCAACAAAAGGTGCCCACGCAAGCCACCAGCCCCAGTAGAATATCGTCCAACCACCGATCCAGTTAGTCTTTTTATAGGCGAACAAATTAAAGGTGTTGTGTACTATGTCAGTTAAATAAACCCCAACATTCTGTAAGTAAGCTTTAAGTAAAAATACCGTTGGACCAAGCACAAAAATCAGTAGTAATAACACAACTGCTAAAATCATATTTGTTTCAGACAGTATTTTAATACCTTTATCTAAACCTGTGGCAACCGATACAACAGCAAGGGCTGTAATTACACACATAATGATAATTTGATTGGTAGTAGATACATCTATATCGAACAAATATCCGAAACCGGCATTAACTTGTGATGCACCTAAACCAAGCGATGTAGCGATACCAAAAACAGTACTCACCACGGCAAAAATATCAACCAAATGACCAGGCCATTTATAAATTTTTTCACCAATTAATGGGTATAAAGCTGAACGTAAGGTAAGTGGTAAATTGTGACGGTAGCTAAAATACGCCAACACTAATGCAACAATGGCGTATATCGCCCAAGCATGTAGCCCCCAATGGAAGAAAGTCATCTTCATCGCTTCTTGAACTGCAGCAACTGTACCTGTGTCAGCAGTTGGAGGGGATAAATAATGCATTAATGGCTCTGCCACACCAAAGAACATCAAGCCAATTCCCATACCTGCGGCAAAAAGCATAGAAAGCCAACTAGCAACTGAATAGTCGGGAGTTGAATGATCAGGCCCTAAACGAATATCGCCATAACGAGATAATCCTAAGAAAATTACAAAGAAGAAGATAAATGCCACAGTAAGTACATAAAACCAACTACCGTTATCAACAATGCTTGCTTGTATGACATTAAATAAGGATTGTGCTTGCTTAGGTAGTGCGCCTGTATAAAGTAACAGCGCTATAATTATCGAAGAGGCACTTAGAAAGACCTTTTTATTTAATTGACTCTTAACTGATGAAGTCAAAGCATTCCCCTACATAGTTTGTATTGATATTAATTATAGTTACATAAAATTTTAATTAAAGATGTGCAGACCAAGCAAAACAATTATTCAATTTAACGGATTATTGTGTACTCAAATAATTAAAATCAAAGAATTTTCATAGATTTAACTGTAATGATATTACATTTTCTTAGACCAAACTGTAACAAATGGATCTTGTTACTATCAATAAAAATTCCTATTAACAATATATTAACAGAATTCATTGATAATTTTACATTTAATGTTAAGGTAAACTCAGGATGATTATAGTTAGAGTACTAATTATATTCACCCTACAATAATAAAAACCCAAGGGATTAAAATATGAAATTCACTAAGCTGCATTGTGCTGTATTAACGGCCATAGCTGCATCAAGTTCTGTCTATGCTCAGGAAGAAAATAAACAAGAAAAATCAAGGATAGAAGTTATAGAAGTTACTTCTACAAAACGTGCTGAATCTATACAGGACGTTCCAGTAACCGTCACGGCATTAACTGGTGACAGCCTAGAGAGACTCGGTGTTGCAAATTTTGATGAATACATAGAGTTCTTACCTAATGTCGTTTTCCAAGGTACCGGTCCTGGGCAAAATGAAATATATATTCGTGGTGCAGCAACCTCTCAAACCAGTATTGCTGTTTCATCTGTACAAGCCTTACAACCATCAGTTGCCTTTTATTTAGATGAACAACCAGTATCAATGCAGGGACGTAACTTAGATGTTTACGCCTCGGATGTTGAACGTATAGAAGTTTTACCAGGTCCTCAAGGCACACTTTTTGGTGCAAGCTCGCAATCAGGTACAGTTCGCTTAATTACTAACAAGCCAACTCATGATGGATTTGCCGCAGGGTTTGATACCAGCGCTAGCTCGACTAAGGGTGGCGATATGAGCAACTCTGTTGAAGCTTATTTCAATATGTCGTTAACGGACAATCTTGCTGTACGTGTTGCTTCTTATAATGACCACCAAGGTGGTTGGATAGACAACATATTAAATGTTCCTGGCGAAGGTGGTTATAACGGCAGTGCAGAAGTTATTAGTAGGATTTCTGGTGATGCTTTAGCCGACCCTGTAAATGTTCCTGTTACTGCACCAAAAAATGATGCTTTGGTTGAAGATGACTTTAACACTGCAAATTACGCTGGTGCTCGCTTTGGTTTGTCTTATTTAATCAATGATGAATGGAGCCTTTTAGTTCAGCATACTCAGCAGTCGCTAGATACTGAAGGTGTATTTGCTTATGATCCTAACCTCGATGGTGAATCTTCTACTAATCGTTTTGTTCCTGAAAATAATAACGATGATTTTGGATTAACTACATGGACATTAGAAGGGCGCCTTGCTCAACTTGATATCGTTTATACTGGCGGTTATCTAGATCGAGAAATCAATTCGACTATAGATTACACCGGTTATACCAATGGTGGTTCTTTTGCAGCTTATTATGCTTGTAATTACGCCGGAGCACCGGAAACACAAGAATGTGTTGACCCAACTAAGTTTTACAAGGAACAAACTGATACTTCTCGAGTTACGCACGAACTTCGTATGAATACTTCAGCAGAAAATCGCTGGCGTGTAACGGCAGGTGTTTTCTATGACTCGCAAGAACTTGAAACTGTTGGACAATTTCAATTAGGTAATACTCAACTACCTTATTTTACTGATTTACAAAGAACTCTTGCTGGCACTGATGGTATTAACAGTGATGGCGGTCCTTTTTCTTCTGAAATTAGTTTTGTTAATGATGTTACGCACACCATAGATCAAATTGCTGTATTTGGTCAGTTAGAGTTTGATATAACTGACACAATTACTGCGGGTTTTGGCGCCCGTTGGTATGAAATTGAAGATTCATTTAAAGGCGCTACAACAACCGTTGATGTTAGTGGTCGATTGCAAGCCTTTGGTGATGGTAGTGATGAAGCTCTAACAGAGTTCTTTGGTGCTGATGAAGCTGCTGCCATTCAAGAGGCAATTGCTAGTGGGCAATTAGAAACTAGCTTGCTTGATGATGATGGTACGTTAACCGTTGACGATACGATAATCAAAGTATCTCTTGATTGGAAAGTATCTGATGAATTGATGGTGTTTACTGCATATTCAGAGGGTTTTAGACCCCCTGTAACTAACCGTGTTGGTGGTGGTCAGGCTAAAAATCAAGAAGGGGCTTTTGACGGTTTCCGTATTCCAGTGTATTCAACGACTGATAGCTTAGATAACGTTGAATTAGGTTTTAAATCAACTTTGTTTGATCAAACCTTACGCTTTAATGCTACTGCGTACTATTCGGAAATATCTGATCTACAAACATCTCGATTTGACCCAACTAATATCAGCTTTCTGGTATTTACTGATAACGTTGGAGATGCTGAAATTAAAGGTATAGATGGTGACTTTAGCTGGTCAGTATCGCAAAATTTAATTATATCGGGTGCATTTAGCTTTATTGATACAGAGTTAACATCAGTTAATGCTGAGCTCGACGGGATTGCTCCTGCAGTAGGTAGTCGATTACCTTATTCAGCTGAGTTTTCTGGTAACTTACAAGCTCAATACTTCTTCCCTATCAAAAAAGATATGACAGGTTATATTAATGGCTCTGTCAGTTATACCGGCGAAAGACTAGCTAGTATGACCATGGATGCTTATGTGTTAGAAGATACGACTAATTTAGTCTATGGTACTGGCTCAGGTTTAAGTATTGAAAAAGAAGCTGACGTATACAGTGGTGTTAACTATCAAGATAGTAACGGCGAAACCTTTGCTGGTGGTCGTTATGTGCAAGATAGTTACGTTTTAGCTAATTTGAGTTTTGGTGTAACCAACGATGAGTGGAAAGCTGAACTATTTATTGACAATGTTACTGACGAAAGTGCCGTATTGTATGTTGATACACAGCAGTTTACACCGAAAGTTGTAACGAATAGACCACGTACTGTAGGCTTTAGATTCTCGTACGATTTTTATTAAGATCTATAAACGATAATAAGTAGATAAAACCAAATAAAGCCGTTTGATACCTGTATCAAGCGGCTTTTTATTGATACAGTATTCGCATACCCTAAGTCGTTCCAAACTGTCGGCTTTAGTCTTTAAAATAAAAATAATATATTAGCATTTCTTGGAGCCAAGTCGTTGGATACACCACCTATCTCATTTGAAGCACAATTAAGGTCAATTCAACAATTGATCCAATCGGCAAAATTAAGTGATGCCATCACACAAAGCCAGCATTTACTTGAGCAAGCTGTCGATACACATCAAAAAATAGAATTATGGTATTTAATCGCTGTTGCGCAGCGCTATAGCAAAGATTGTAACAATGCATTAAATAGCATTAATGAATTACTCCAACAGGATGCAGCTCATAGTAGGGCTCATCAAGAGCAAGGTTATAATTACCTTGCCTTAAAACAGCCAAAGCAGGCAACCATCTCATTTGAACATGCGATAAAACTCAATCCCAGCTTAGTCGCCAGCTGGCAAGAGTTGATTGAACTGTATAGAGAAGAGAAAAACCAGGAAGGTGTGCAACAAGCTGCGAATAATTTAGCTAGACTAAAAAAATTACCTCCAGCTTTACTCGCGGTTACAGAATTAATGTATGAAGGTAAATTATTAAAAGCGGAACAAATTTGTCGACACTTTTTACAGAATAATAAACGCCATGTTGATGGCATGTGTTTACTCGCTGAAATAGGTGTTGAGCTAAAAATTTATGACGATGCGGAGTTTTTACTTGCAAGTGCTATTCAACTTGAACCTAGTCACATACAAGCTCGTTCACAATACCTTAATTTACTTACTCGTTTGGGTAAATACAAAGCAGCAGAGCAACAAGCTAAAATATTACTTACTGCGCAACCAGATAACCTAAGTTTTAAACTTGCAAAGGCTACTGTATTAAATGGCCTGGGAGAGATAGAGCAAGCCATTAGTCTATTTGAACAAGTTATAGCACAAGATGATAACGTTGCAGGCTTTCATTTACAGCTAGGACATGCCCTTAAAGCTCAGGGAGAAATGAGCAAAGCGGTTGCTGCTTATCAAAAGGCCTATCAATTAAATCCAAGTTATGGTGATGCCTTTTGGAGTTTGGCAAATACTAAAACTTATCGTTTTAGCGATGAAGAAATATCTAAAATGCAACGACAACTAGATAACGCTGACTTGGCATTAATTGATAAAGTTCAGCTTTATTTTGCTACAGGTAAGGCATTTGAAGATCGTCAAGACTATGGCAAAGCGTTTGAATCATATCTACAAGGAAATAACTTACAACATGCTCATAGTGGTTTTAACATCAATAAAATAGAGCAGCAGGTTGCTGAGCAAATAAAATATTGTAGCGCAGAGTTATTTGATAAACGTGGACATTTGGGATTAGATTCACCCGATCCTATTTTTATTGTTGGTCTACCACGAGCAGGCTCCACCTTACTTGAACAAATACTTGCTTCACATAGCCAAATAGATGGCACTATGGAGTTGCACAATGTTTTAGGTTTAGCCTCAAGGTTACAAGGACGCAACAATAAGCCGAGTTCAGAAAGTAACCATGAAAATCAATACCCCAAAAATCTAAGTACAATAAATGAAGAATATTTTAACCGCTTTGGTCAACAGTTTATTGATGAAACACGTGTGTATCGACAGCAAGCTCCGCTTTTCATTGATAAAATGCCCAATAATTTTCTACACATAGGTTTGATCCGCTTAATACTACCAAATGCTAAAATTATTGATGCCAGACGTCCAGCGATGGCTTGTTGTTTTAGTGGCTTTAAACAATTATTTGCTGAGGGCCAAGAGTTTAGTTACAACCTTGAAGATATAGGGCGCTATTACCAAGCTTATCTTAAATTGATGGACCATTGGGATGATGTACTACCAGGCTATGTGTTAAAAGTGAATCATGAAGATGTAGTAGATGATTTAGAAAAGCAAGTAAGACGAATGCTTGATTTTTGTGGATTAGAATTTGAACAATCGTGTGTTGATTTTCATAAAACCAAACGTAGTATAAAAACACCAAGTTCAGAGCAGGTTCGCCAACCAATATATAAATCAGCGACGGAACAATGGCGACACTTTGAACCGTATTTAGCGCCATTAAAAAATGTACTCAACATTAACGAACAGTAAATCTATTGCAGATAAAGAATAATTATCAAATCAGTTATTAGTAAAGCTTTTCGAACGAGAACCATAAGTTAGATGATTATAAATTGTCGACGCCATGATTTTTTTTGCAGGTAAAACATTCGATTTGTATGTTTTTTTAGCAAACAGTTTTTATTAATAAAATAATGCTTTACAAGACCATACTGAATCTTTATTATTCGCGGCATTGGTGAGATGGCTGAGTGGTCGAAAGCACCGGTCTTGAAAACCGGCATGGGTTTGTAGCCCATCTAGAGTTCAAATCTCTATCTCACCGCCATATTTAGATAAAACCCAGCCGTAAGGTTGGGTTTTTTCGTTTTAGGATGGAAACCCAGGGTTTGTAGCCAGTTCATATTTAGTGAGTTCAAATCTCTATCTCCAGGTTTTTAATACTTCCATGTGAAAACCACATAACTTCATCCCTGAAGTTAACCGCCATATACTAAAAAGGCTGCTTATCTAAGCAGGCTTTTTGCTTTCTGGCTTGCTTTATCTCCAGGTTTTTAATACTTTCGTGTAAAAACGACATAACTTCATCTATGAAGTTAACCGCCATAATTCTGAAAAAATTATTATTTGTAAGTTTTATTGATGAATCTATTTGAAAAAACATACACTTGTGTTTAATAAATGAACAATCAAGTGCTCGTGTAATCTTGTTGAGCACATCAAAAATAATTATCATTTGTCTAAAAAATAGCTACAAAGCCTGTTTTCATGCGGTTTTTTGGCTTTTTAGATAAAAAAACGCAAAAAGTGTGATTTTTTGCTTGATCCCGCTGTATTTCTTTCTTAGTATGGATTTCGACAATAAAAACAACTTAATAAAACAAATAAATTTAAGGGATATATATAATGAACAAAAGTGAATTAATTAACAAAATCGCTGAAGGCGCTGACCTTTCTAAAGCTTCTGCTGGCCGTGCTCTTGATAGCCTAATTTCTACAGTTACTGCAGAATTAGCTGGTGGTGGTGAAGTTTCATTAGTTGGTTTTGGTACTTACAAAGTTAGCGACCGTGCTGCACGTACTGGCCGTAACCCACAAACTGGTGCTGAGATCCAAATCAAAGCAGCTAAAGTTCCTAGCTTTAAAGCTGGTAAAGCATTAAAAGATGCTGTGAACGTTTAATCAACAAACTTAAATGTTGATAGTAAAAAGTCGCTAATTAGCGGCTTTTTTTATGCCTGTTAATTGCTCACAAATGTGTGAGATATTAATTTTGCATTAATAGATTACTTTACCTTGTAACCCAGCTTATATAACCATTACTTTTTATATGGCCAGAGTTAGTTTTAGTTATTATTTACTTAGCTTCGAACAATCAAAGTAAAAATATTAAATTCTATTTTTCAAACACACTAAATTATGTTTCGAGATTTACATATTTAATTTACAATAGTAACTCAAAATCACACTCTTAAAGTTTACTTAAACACTAAGAGTTTCATTACAAAAATAATAGAGCATTTCATGACGACTAATATCAGTCCATCACAATTGCGACTTCAGATCCGCTCAGGTGAGCATGGCGGTAATACATCGGGTTATTGTCAAGGTTTTGTACAGTGTAATTTAGTTATGCTACCAAAAGATTGGGCAGCAGACTTCTTAAAATTTTGTCAATTAAATCAAAAGCCTTGTCCGCTTATTGCGGTATCTGAAAATCCAGGTGATATTGGCTTAAACGATATAGCTGCAGATCTAGACTTACGAACAGACATACCAAGTTATCGTATATTTAAAGACGGAAAGTTGACTGATGAAGTCTCAGACATTACCGATTACTGGCGTGATGATCTTGTGACTTTTGCGCTTGGCTGTTCATTTTCTTTTGAAGAAAGCCTAATAGCTGACGGCCTCGAAGTTCGTAATGTTACTGAAAATGTTAATGTGCCTATGTATCGCACTAATATTGCATGTAAACCTGCCGGCCCTTTTAAAGGTAATATGGTGGTAAGTATGCGACCATTTAATCCTAGCGATGCCATTCGTGCTATTCAAATTTGTACTCGCTTTCCTTCGGTACATGGCGCGCCAATTCATTTTGGTGATCCTAAAATGATTGGTATAGACGATATAAACTCTACTGACTACGGTGATGCGGTTACCATTAAAGAGGGTGAGCAACCTGTTTTTTGGGCTTGCGGGGTAACCCCACAAGTTGCATTAGAGCAAGCAAAACCACCATTTTGTATTACTCACAGCCCTGGCTGCATGCTAGTTACAGATTTGCCAAACAGCAAATTAGCTGTGATGTAATCTACAAACACTTATAAATTTAAAGAGATGACTATGTCTTTACGATTAAATTGCGATCTAGGTGAAAGTTACGGTTCTTGGACCATGGGCTTAGACGCTGCAGTTATGCCTCATATTGACCAAGCAAATATTGCCTGTGGTTTTCATGCTGGTGACCCTTTAGTTATGCAACAAACCTTAGCGTTAGCAAAACAGCATAATGTGACTGTTGGTGCACACCCTGGCTATCCAGATCTAGTTGGGTTTGGACGACGTTCCATGAAGTGCTCTTCCGCCGAAATAATTGCCTTTATGCATTACCAAATTGCAGCTATGAGCGGTATGGCTAAAGCGCAAGGTTTAACGCTTGAATACGTTAAACCACACGGGGCTTTATATAATGATATGATGGCAAATATCGAGGTCCGCAAAGCAATCATGCAAGCTATTGCCGATTTTCCGCAGCCATTAGTTCTAATGCTACAAGCAACACCCGCACACACAATTCATCAGGCTGAAGCCAAAGAATTAAATATCAAGCTTTGGTTTGAAGCCTTTGCTGATCGTTGTTATGACGATGATGGTAAGTTACTGGCGCGAACTAAAGCCGGGGCAGTGCACAATCGTGAAAAAATGTTAGCTCAAGTTCTACAACTTAAAGAGCAGGGCAGCGTGACAACGGTAAGTGGTAACATTTTAGCAATTCATGCTGATTCTTTATGTGTTCATGGTGATAACCTTGAAGGCGTAAATGCGATAGAGTCTATTCGAGAGCTTATTTCATAATGAAGGTATCTGTTGCAGGAGAAAATTCCTTTATTATTTATTTTGCTGATCACGCTTGTGCAGAAGTATCCGCGCAAGTACAGCAAGCTTGTACGCTGTTAAAAGAGTCTTTAGGTAATGTGTTAATTGATTTAATACCATCGTATGCATCATTGTTAGTTATTTATAACCCAATGCAAACTGATGGTTCTCATGTACAGCATAAAATTAACGCATCACTATCTAATTTAAGTAATAGTCAGAATACGTCAGGAAAACTAGTTACTTTACCAGTTTATTACTCAGAAGAATCAGGAGCTGATTTAGCCGAATTAGCTAAGCGAGCTAACTTATCGATAAATGAAGTTATCGATATTCATCAACAAGGTGAATACCGAGTTTATGCTATTGGCTTTGCTCCTGGTTTCGCCTATCTAGGTGAAGTTGATGAGCGTATAGCAGCGCCAAGGCTATCATCGCCTAGGTTAAAAGTTCCTAAAGGTGCTGTTGCAATTGCAGACAGACAAACTGCTATTTACCCTGCACAGTCACCAGGTGGTTGGAATCTTATTGGCTCTTGCCCAATGTCAATGTTTGACGCGGATGCACAACCATCAATGCCAGTTGAAGTTGGTGATATCGTTAAGTTTAAAGCAATTGACCGAGAGCAATTTTTCTCACTCGGTGGTGAGCTATGAGTAACTTAACGAACAGTGCTAAACCTCTTGGAATGGTGGTCGAAAAACCAGGCATGCTTAGTCTTATTCATGACCTTGGTCGTTTTGGCCAACACAATATTGGTTTAACTACTGGCGGCCCTCTTGATCCGCACGCATTTAAAACAGCCAATAAGCTTTGTCAAAACAGTTTAAATGACAGTGCAATTGAAATAACAGTAGGGGGCTTAGAGTTAATAAGCCAAATTGACACTGTTATTAGTGTTACTGGTGCTGCGCTCCCTTTCACTATTAATGGTATTGAACACCCCCAGTGGCAGACCATCGCCATTAAACAAGGCGATCATATCGCCTTTGGTTTTGTTAGTTCAGGCTTAAGAGCATATTTAGCCGTTAAAGGTGGTTTTAATGTAACGCCTATGTTTGGCAGTACCAGTACCGTTACTCGCGAAGGTATTGGTGGCATAGATGGTGCAAAATTAAAGCAAGGACAGCTATTAGAGTGTTCTTCGCATGACGAATGTATGCAACTTAAAGCCTCTCATGTACCTAGCTATGACAGTGCTATTACTTTAAGAGTTATTTTGGGTTATCAGCAAGATGCTTTTACTCAGGTGCAAAAACGACATTTTTTCTCAAGTGAGTATCAAGTGTCAGAAAGTTTCGACCGCATGGGTTATAGGCTTCAAGGTCAGGCAATCAAACCAAGTATCGATGGCATATTATCTGAAGGGATTTGCTTAGGAGCAATTCAAATACCTGCTAATGGTCAGCCAATCATTTTAATGAATGACCGACAAACCATAGGCGGTTATCCAAAAATTGGTTCAGTGCTCTCTATTGACTTAGCTAAACTAGCTCAATGTGGACAAGGTGCCTCCATCAAGTTTGCACAAATAACGATGGAAGATGCGCATAACCTTCTCCATTTAGAGCAAGCCAATATTGAATTAAATTCAGTTGAGCCAATTGAAAAATTACTAAATTAACGAGCAGAAAGTGACAGAATTAAATATAACTGAGCTTGAGCTCAGTAAACGCATTGAAGATTTAATGGTTGCCCGTAATCCTCGAGGCATGAAAGACGTACAAAGCTCGCTTGCTCCAGGTTACTACTTACGAGCAGCGCAGACATTGCAAGGACTTACGGGGACGATTTTAATTGGTACTGGGTTTCCTGTTGCTGATACTTTCGAAACTGACGGCCCAGTGGGCGCTATAGCATTATATAATGCATTAGAAGCGATAGGAGCACATCCTATACTTGTTTGTGGTGATCCGTTTGCATCCGCCATTAAAAATGAATTCAGAGTCCACAAGCTTGCTGTAGGTGATTTACAACAAGCTAAGCAAGAAGCGATAGATGGGTTAAACTTATTAAAACCAGATGCGGTTATATCTATTGAGCGCCCAGGTTTATCTGAGCAAGGTGGATACTTTAATATGCGCGGTGAAGATATTAGTGCTCGCTGTGCCTGTTTTGATTACTTCTTACTTGAAGCTAGCTGCCCAACGATAGCAATTGGTGATGGTGGTAATGAAATTGGAATGGGTAATATTAAAGATGCGATCAGCAAGTTAAATATTATCCCTGCTGCGACAAAATGTGATGAGTTACTCATTGCCGATGTTTCTAACTGGGCAGCCTATGGCATTATCGCTTTCTTAGCATTATGGGCTAAAAAAGATTTATTAGCTCAAGTCGATTCTTTAGGTGTATTACAATATATATCTGAGCGAGGTAGCGTTGACGGCGTTACTCGTGAAAACACATTAACAGAAGATAGCTTACCAGTAGCTGCTGGTCATGAGCTGATCCTAGATTTAAGAAAATTAACAAACTTTATATAAAAATTTTAAGAGAACATTATGAGCATTGTATTTTTAAATGACGCTTTCATGCCAATGGAAGAAGCAAAGATTTCACCTATGGATAGAGGTTTCTTATTTGGTGACGGTATTTACGAAGTTATCCCTTCATATGACAATAAATTAGTTGGTTTCGGCCCTCATATTGATCGTATGCAAGAAGGCATGGAACTCATTGGTATTCAGCTTGATTGGGACCATGCTAAATGGTCTCAAGTGGTTAATGCACTTATTGAGAAAAATGGTGGTGGTAATTTAGGTATCTATTTACATGTAAGTCGCGGTACTGATAACAAACGTTTCCATGCTTACCCTGATAATGTTGCACCTACTGTGTATGCCTTTGCATTTGAAATTCCACCGGCTAATGTTGCTGATAAAGCAATTGCTAAAACTTATAAAGTTAACTCAACGGAAGATTTACGTTGGAAACGCTGCCATATTAAATCTACTGCATTGCTTGGTAATGTAATGCATTTCCAGCACGGTTTTGCTGATGGTTGTAATGAAACATTATTATTTAATAGTAATAATGAATTAACTGAAGCTAGTGCCTGTAATGCCTATATTGTTAAAGATGGTGTTATTGCCACTCCACCTCTGGATAATCAAATATTACCTGGTATTACCCGCCTTATATTACTAGATATCCTAGCGAAAGACGGTAGCTTAAAAGTTGAAGAACGCATTGTGACCATGGATGAAGTAGCTGATGCAGATGAGATCTGGGTTACAAGTTCAAGCAAAGAAGTTGCTCCAGTTGTTGAATTTAACGGTAAACCAGTCGCTGACGGTAAAATAGGTGATGTGTGGTTAAAAGCACAAGCTCTTTACAGTGCTGGTAAATATAACTACTAATGGCTAGGCCTACTAAAGCACTTATTAGTAAAAGCGCACTGCTTCACAATTACAATGTGGCGCAGCAGCTTGCCCCAAATTCTAATAATGTAGCAATAATCAAAGCCAATGCTTATGGCCATGGTGCTGTTGCGGTCGCTCAAATTCTTGAACCAGTTGTTCAAGCTTTTGGCGTAGCTTGTATTGAAGAAGCTCTAGAACTTCGTGTTGCCGGCATAAACAAACCTATCTTATTACTCGAAGGCTTCTTTTCAAAAGAAGAAGTCGCCATCGCCGCTAAGATGAATTTTTGGACTATGCTTGATAATCAACGCCAACTTGATTGGATATTAACCGCGCAATGCTCAAAGCCATTAAAAGTCTGGCTTAAAGTCGATACAGGTATGCACCGTCTAGGTGTACAACCAGAGCAAGTGAATGATTTTTATCAGCAACTATTAGCAAGCGATAACGTTGATAATGATATTATTTTAACAACACACTTTGCTAGCGCGGATGAGGGCAACAATCCTAGTACCGAAACTCAGATAACGTTATTCAATCAGTTAACCGCAACTTTAAGAACTAGCTTAGCTAGCGATACGTTAGTGTCGACTAGTATGGCTAACTCAGCAGGAATACTTGATTGGCCAAAAGCTCATCGAGACTGGAATCGACCTGGTTTTATGCTTTATGGTAATTCACCACTAGATAGAGTTACCGACAATGGTTTACAGCTTAAACCTGTTATGACTTTAAAATCCGAGGTTATATCTTTGCGAGAAGTAAAATCGGGTCAAAAAGTTGGCTATGGAAGTAATTGGACTGCAGCAAGAGACAGTCAAATAGCCACTGTTGCCATAGGTTACGGTGATGGTTATCCTCGAATAGCTAAAAATGGTACGCCGACTTTAGTTAATGGTGTGATAGCTCCATTAGCGGGAAGAGTTTCTATGGATATGATCACCATAGATGTAACCGATATTGCCGATGTAAGCATAGGCGATGAGGTGATTTTATGGGGAGCGGAGCTTCCGGTTAATGACGTCGCCTTACATGCTAGTACCATAGGTTATGAAGCATTAACTCGTATGCCATTAAGAACCAAACGTATTATTGTTGATTGAATTAATAAAGTTATTGTTATTTTTGCTCGTTTTTTCTACAAACGAACAGTTATTTATTAAAAAACTGGAAAAACTTAACTTTAGGGCTTTACAAGTGGTGATTCAGTCTTTAAAATTCGCGTCATTGGTGAGATGGCTGAGTGGTCGAAAGCACCGGTCTTGAAAACCGGCATGGGTTTGTAGCCCATCTAGAGTTCAAATCTCTATCTCACCGCCATATACTAAAAAGCCCGCACATTGTGCGGGCTTTTTGCTTTCTATACGATTTAAAAATAAACCGTCATTCCACCGTGCTTTTGGGTGGAACCTCCTTAATTCATCCAGAGTCTAGTAAACATCCTTGTGAAAACCACATAACTTCATCCATGAAGTTAACCGCCATATACTATAAAGCCCGCACATTGTGCGGGCTTATGCTTTCGCTTTTTCTTCTTCCGGTAACACTTACTTTGTAAGTTAATATTTCATTTAGCTAATAATCATACAAAAACACCAAATATTGGTTATATTTAAATAAGGCATGGCAAGTCGGAGTGGTTATGGTTAATCGAAATTTATTTGCAGTATTAGCAATAAGTATCTTTTGCTTTAGTTGTAGTAATACTGCTACATCACCAAACATATCTCAAAATATTAGTCAGCCTCAGCAACTATTAATAGATGACGTATTTCCTACATACCAAGAACATAAACTCGTTGAACCGAAAGATATCTTTGCTTTAGATGCCGAGATGATAGAGTTTGTCGATACTAAATTGTCACGTATTGACGACCCATACTTGCGAGCAAAAGCGCTACTCACCAAATTATTCAATGACTCTGCAAGCACGCTTCGTTATAACAAAGGAGCAAACTTAACCGCAATAGATGCGTATCATCAACAAACAGCTAACTGTTTATCATTGACCATTCTCGCGTACACTTTAGCCGATGAAGCTAACTTGGTTGTTAAGTTTCAACAAGTTGAGATACCTGAATACTGGGTTAGGGAAGGTTCATACAATATGCTTACCGGTCACGTTAACCTCAGGGTGACCGGTGATAAAAAATCTCCTTTTATTGTGATTTGGGGTAATAATGATTTACTTATTGATTTTGATCCTTACGCATCTCGTCATTACTTTACTAAAAAAGTAATCTCTAAAGAGCGTGTTACTGCAATGTTCTATAACAATAGAGGGGCGCAGGCTATTGTTAATAATGAATATGATCTGGCTTATGCCTATTTCAAAAAAGCTACGCAGGTTGATGCTGAATATAGTTCTGCTTGGGCTAATTTAGGGCTGCTATATAAAAGTGTTGGTCACTATAGCGTAGCCGAGTCAGCTTATAAATTTGCAATAAATCTCAATCAAAAAAATCATAATGCTTGGAATAACTTGGCTATTTTATATAAATCCACCGAGCAAATGAGCCAAGCTAATGCTATTTATGAATATTTAGATGAAGTCCGCTTGGGTAACCCGTTTTACCATGGGCTACTTGGTGAAGAGGCATTCTACCGAGGCGATTTTGAGCAATCAATCGTTCATTACAACAAAGCCAAGCGAATGAATCCCCTTGAGCACGAGTTTTATTTTGGTTTGGCAAAAGCATACTATAAGTTAGGAAAGTTTAAAAAATCACAGTCTTACTTGGTTAAAGCAAAACATCATGCTCCATTTAAAGATATTGAAGATAAATACCAAACTAAACTTAGCTTACTAACCAGGCTATAAGCTTGCGTAACCCTAGTGTCATTGTTTTTTATGTTCTTACCTTTGTTTGCTGTAGTACTTCAAATTCAGCAGAGCCTTTTACCTTGGCGCAAAAATCTTTACAGCGTCTATCTTCAGTAGAGTTCACTGGTCGTGAACCTGGTACTTCTGGGCATAAACAAGCTCAACAATATATTGTTAGCGTGTTTAATTCAGATGAAAAATCATCAGATAAAATAGTTCTGCACAACTTCACCTATCATAAAAACTTTCAAACTAAGCTTGGCACTAATATCATTTTTCATAAGATAGGAACAATTTACCCAAATAAACTCATTGTCATAACCGCGCACTACGATCATTTAGGCAAGCAAGGTAGAAAGGTTTTCCTTGGTGCCGATGACAATGCTTCAGGCACTGCAATAATGCTAGGGTTACAACAATTTTTTAAAAATAAGAAAACTAAATATTCATTGTTATTTGTAGCGACCGATGCCGAAGAAGATGATCTTGCTGGGAGCAGGGCACTAGTGCAATCTAATTATATTATCGACAAAAATATTATCTTAAATATAAACCTAGATATGGTTGCTCACGGATATAGGAAAAAGTATTTATATGTTCATAAAAAGTCTGCCGACTTAGCTTTAGATAAGATATTAAATAAGTACCACCAGATTGATTCAAATGTGACCCTCAAGTCTAAGCGTTACCTTGCTAGCGATCGTTCTAGTATTTCG
Source organism: Thalassotalea sp. (assembly GCA_029237915.1). Classification (GTDB taxonomy): domain Bacteria; phylum Pseudomonadota; class Gammaproteobacteria; order Enterobacterales; family Alteromonadaceae; genus Thalassotalea_A. The sequence goes on from JAQWHD010000039.1 coordinate 105,052, forward strand.
AGAAGGCGAATTGATTTAGCTAAAGCCAGTGATCATTATGAGTTTGCTAAGATTGGCATTGGGTATTTATTTATCACTGGCGAAAACCATAAACATTATCATAAACCAACCGATAGTTATGACAAGGTAGATATAAACTTCTATGGAAAAGTATTTGCGTCAATGAAATCATTAATTACTTTGATAGATAACGAAATTTAACTAAATGTAACGGCTAAGTAATACGAATTAATAACAAACTAAGTTATAATAACATTTTTATTACTTAATATTGTTACGCCTTCTCTAAGGCACATGACAGTAATCATAATTGGGATTTATCAATGGATAAAAAATTCATCACAGCTCAAGAGCTTCTAGAAGACTCTTTCAGAGTAGCTGCAAAAGTTTACGAAGACGGCTTTAGACCACAATTTATTATCGGAATTTGGCGTGGTGGTGCACCTATTGGTATCGCAGTACAAGAGTATTTCGATTATAAAGAAGTTGAAACAGATCACATTGCTGTTCGTACTTCATCTTATTATGGAATTAATCAACAAGCGAAAGAGATCAAGGTTCATGGATTACATTACCTAATCGAGAATGCAAATGCTGAAGATGGTTTATTAATCGTTGATGATGTTTTCGATTCTGGCCGCAGTGTTAAAGCTCTTATTGAACAAATATCAGAGCAAATGCGTTTAAACTTGCCAAAAGATATCCGAGTTGCTTGTCCTTGGTATAAGCCGCAAAATAACAAAGTTGATATCGTACCAGATTACTTCATACACGAATCAGATGAATGGTTAGTATTCCCACATGAATTATCAGGCTTAACACCTGACGAAATCATTGCGGGTAAATCAGATTTAAAGAACATACACGATATCTTGTTTTAAGATCTCAACAATTGAATTGATTAAAGGAGCTACTTAGCTCCTTTTTTTATAGATAAAGGTTAGAGCTGGTAAAGCAAGAGCCTAGTCAATACAAGTGTAAGGTACTAAGCGTAACGTTAAATATTGGCTTGGTAAATTATAAAGACCGATCACCAAATTAATAAACTACATTGCTTATATTGTAATCTTAAGGCTTTATTTCTGTTTATCTAAAATTGTCGAGAAAACCTAGTGATCTTTAGTTGTTGGGTAGTTCACTAAATAATATACATTCTGATCAGGTAAATTTTTACCAATAAAAAAGGCCTCAAAAGAGACCTTGTTTACATCGATAATAAATTATCAACTATTAGAAGCGGTAAGTAGCACCTAATAATGCAGTAGTACCTGAATCTTCAGTTACACCTGGTGCATCAGAAAGATCGTCACCGTAACTTGTTGCTAATACTGCACCAATCATAGTCCAATTAGCGCTTAAGTTATAAGTACCAATAACACCTAATGAAACATTAGTTACAGCGTCAATGTTTGCATCAGTATCAGCGTAGTATAAGTAATCTACAGCATCTTCAGATAACATTTCAAATTTAGCCATCGCAGTTAAAGTCATTTGCTTGTTTGCTAAGAAAGTATATTTAGCGATAAATTCTGCTTCGCCGCCACTATCTTCTTCAGATGCACCTAATACAGAAGCATCAATACTAAAACGGCCATTACGCCATTTTGCACGAATACCAGCTACACCGTAATCATCAACTTCTTGACCGGCAATGTTACAATCACCTCTGTCACAACCTTTACGTGAACGAGCAACAAGGCCTACGCGGAATGTTTTGTCATCGCTTTTAAATAACCAGCCACCGATCTTGTTGTATTCAAAGTAAACGGTATCTTTCCAATGAACATTGATTAATGGAGCACCAATTGTCTCTTGGTCATCAACACCTGCATACGTAGGTGTGTTAATCGCTGCTACACCAACCATACCGTGGAAACCAGATGTCCAATCATCTTTTTTTGCTTGAACTTGCTCTTCTTTCGTAGCCTCAGGTGCTGCATCAGCAGCATCTACGCTTGAAAGTGCACCAGAGCCGCCAGCAAATGCTGTGCCTGAAGCTAGTAGTAATGTTGTTGCTAATCATTTTTTCATATTATATTTCCTTTAAGACAAAAAACAGCTGTGCACTGCAAGTTATTTGTTATTGTAAAATCATTTGTACATTCATTATTAGACTTAAATGTTAATGATGCAAGAAAATAGCTCATTTATTACACTTTTTTACAAATAAATCATGATCTTGCTATATCTATGTAACTGAAAACATTAAATAGATTAAAATTTAAACAACAGTTTATTTACAGTAAAATTAATTGTTGTAAACAAGGATTTTAACCATTTTTATCAATCAATTAGCATTTTTCCTGCTCATTATGCTTAAAACATAAAAGAAACAAAGATAAACCTTGCCTAACGATTCAATTTTTCCCACAATAAAGTAATGATATTATTTTTGTTTAATTAGGGATGTATTGGTGCAGCAAACTGTATTTGCTTGTAATGAATGTGATTATTTAATCCAAATAGATGATATCCCGTCTGGTCATGTTGCATCGTGTCCGCGTTGTCATCATCACATACTTCATCGTAAAGTTAACTCTATTAATCGCACGATAGCAATTAGCGCATCTGGCTTATTACTATTTTTACCCGCGACATTTTATCCTTTAATGTCAATGCAAATACTCTCTATAGAAAGTTCCGCAAGTTTATTTACTGGTATGCTAGCTTTATGGAAAAGTGAATTGTATTTAGTTGCTTCCTTAGTCTTTGTCTTTTGCATTTTTACACCATTTATCAAACTATTGTCTGCCTTTATAATTTGCTTTGGCTTGAAGATGAACTATCAGAAAGACTCATGGTATAAACAATTGCTACTCTTTTACCATAAAGTTGATTCTTGGGAGATGTTAGAAGTGTTCATGGTCGGTATTTTAGTGTCAATTTTTAAACTTAATGGCATGGCTGATTTGTCTCTTAATATAGGTTTACTGTGTTTTGCCGCGTTAATGCTATGTGTTATTGCATTAAAAGTAACTCTAGATAAACCGTTTATATGGGATGCAATTGACAATGATAGATGAAGATATGGATGTGGTTACGGCTAAAGATAAGGGATTAGCGCTTTGTTCAGTTTGCCACTTAGTCTCAAAGGTTAATGACCAGGGTGAGAGTTACTGCCCGCGTTGTGAAGAAAAGTTAGAGCAGCGTTTCCAAAATTCATTACAGCGCTGTTGGGCGTGGACAATATGTTCAACCATAGCTTTCATACCAGCGAATGCTTTCCCAATCATGACTATTTTATATTTCGGCAAAGGCCAACCAGACACTATACTGTCTGGTATTGTCTTATTATTGAAATTTGGCATGTATCCTATTGCTGCTATCGTCTTTATCGCCAGTTTTGTTATACCTTTAGCAAAAATTGTCGGTTTGTATGTGTTACTTTATTCTTTAAAAAAGAAGGGTAACTTAACAAAACAAAAAAGAACCAAGTTATATCGATTTATTGAGTTTTTTGGCCGTTGGTCAATGCTCGATGTATTTGTCGTTGCTTTACTTGTTGCGCTGGTTGAAATCGGCTCAATTGTAGAGATTGTCGCAGGTCCAGGAGCTACTGCTTTTGGAATAATGGTTATATTAACTATTTTCGCTGCTGATAGTTTTGATCCACGCTTACTTTGGGACAAGGATCCTGTTGATGAACCAAGATAATAATAATGATATGCCAGTACAACAGGCATTAGTTGAAAAAAAATCACCTATTTCGTCCATTTGGTTATTGCCAGTTATTGCTGCATTGATAGGACTCTGGTTATTATTTCAAGCGTTTAATGATTCAGGTATAGACATTACTATTCGTGTCGATAGTGCTGATGGAATAACAATAGGTAAAACCGAAGTTCGCTATAAAGGCTTTCCTTTAGGTCTTGTCACCGACTTAAACTTTACTGACGATCTAAACTACGTTGACGTTACCGTTGAAATGAATCGTAATACCGATAAGTATTTAACAGAGAACAGTCTTATTTGGTTGGTTAAACCTGAAATTAGTTTATCTGGAGTATCCGGTTTGGATACCGTTATTACCGGTAATTATTTTGAAATGTTACCTGAGCTTGGTAAGCAAAATGTTCGTAAATTCGAAGCTCTAAGTAAGCCACCGCCAAAATCTGAAGATTCTCCAGGATTACATTTAACCTTACACTCTAAAGAGTTAGGTTCAATAACTCATGGAACAAACATATATTACAAACAAATCGTTGTTGGTGAAGTTTATGCTTATGATTTTTCGGCTGATAAACAGCACATAGAAATTAAGCTATTAATTGATGAAGAATACAAAAATTTAGTTAAGTTAAATACACGTTTTTGGAATGCTAGTGGCGTAGAATTGACGGGGGATTTGTCTGGTTTTAAAGTGCGTACCCAATCTTTTGCGTCTATAGTGGGTGGCGGCATTGCATTTTATACACCTGAAATAGGTGATACGACTACAAAAGTTCAGAACTTTACCGAGTATCCTCTTTTTGAAGGTTTTGATGAAGCTAGAGCGGGTATTAATGTAATCATGCACTTCCCTAAAGATAGTGGCATCAGAGCTGGCATCACCAAGGTTATATTTGAAGGTGTAGAAGTCGGTTTAGTTGAAGATTTTGTTTATAATAAAGAGCGAGGTGGCGTAACAGCTAATGTATCATTTGACCCTAGATTAGAATCATATTTGCTTGCTGAAATGGAGTTTTGGCTAGTCAAACCATCTATCAGTTTAGCTGGAATTTCAAATGTAGATAGGTTGCTCAGTGGTTCTTATATATCTTTTAGACTCGGTGGTGGTGAGCCTACTAGAGAGTTTGATGTTTTACCAACAGCTCCACCAATGAAATACGACCAACCAGGTTTACATTTAAATATTATTGCCGATAGCGTTGATTCATTGTCTTTTGGCGCTCCAATTTTTTATAAAAATTTGAAAGTAGGTAGCGTCCAAGATCACCAATTAACCCAAGATAAACGTCGCTTTAATGTGCATATATTTATTAATCCTGAATTCATGGATTTAGTTAATTCGACTACGGTCTTTTATGAACAAGGTGGCATCGAAATGTCGGGCTCCATATTACAGTCATTTTCAATTAAAACGGCCCCTATGCAAGCAATGTTAGCAGGTGGTTTAGCATTTCAAACGGTTGACTTTGACAATGGTAAGACCGTTGAAAATGGTCATGAGTTTGCCTTAAATAGTAACTTAGAAGATGCATTAAATACCGAAACTATAACCGTAGTTGCAGATGATAAATTTGACATAATACCAGGTATTACTAAGTTATTTCTTGGGGACAAACAAATCGGCTTAGTGCGTGATGTTAAGCCATCGCCAGATCTAAGAACTGCTATTGTAACTGTAGGATATCAATCTGACTTTAAAAATGCTTTTAAAGAAAATAGCCAAGTTTGGATTGTTGAACCAACTCTTTCTAGTGGTAATGTAGCAGGTTTTAATGCGCTACTTACGGGCTCTTTTTTACAGGTAAAACAAGGCAGTGGGGCAGCTAAATCTAAATTTAATTTGTTAAGAAAAGCACCACGTAAGCTTGCTGAGGATGAAGGATTACAACTCAGATTAAATGCTCAGCATGCGGGTTCAATAAACGTAGGTTCACCAATTACTTATAAAAAGATGTATATTGGACAAATTGAAACAATTGATTTTAGTGATGACAAGTTAAGTATTGACGTGTTTGTTACTATAGAAGAACAGTTTCGTTATTTGATAGCCGAAGGGTCAAGCTTTTATCTCGCGAGTGGCTTTAGAGTAAGCGCAGATATGACAGGCATGACAGTGCAAACAGAAAGTATCCAAAGTATTTTCCGCGGTGGTATCGCACTTGATAACCATAGAGCAAACTTATATAAACCTGTAGATGAATTAACGACTTTTACCTTACATGAAAGTTATCAAGATATGCTTGAAACAGGTAAAGATATTAATATAACTTTTAACCAAGTTATTGATATTAAAGAAGATGCTACAGTACAATTTAATAGTCATATTGTTGGCCATGTTAAAAAAGTACAACTTAATCCGCAGTTAACTAAAACCTTTTTACAGGTAAGTTTAAATAAAGATTATATAAACTTAGCCAAAGAGACTACTCAGTTTTGGCATATTAAACCTGAAGTTAGCCCGGCACGAGTTGCGAATACCAAGGCATTTTTTACCGGAAACTATTTAGGCGTAAAACCTGGTACTGGTAATGATAGAAGATATTTTATTGGACAAACATTTACTCCAGCAAATACCGAATTACCTAGTGGTTTAAATTTAACTTTAACCAGTAATGCTAGAGGCAGCTTACAACCAGAAAGCCCAATATATTATAGGCAGATTAAGGTTGGTAAAGTGTTAGGTTCAAGTTTAAATTCTAATGCCGATGGTGTCTTGATCTACATAAATATAGAAGAGCAGTTTAGGCATTTACTTAACACTTCAACTAAATTTTATAACGTAAGCGGTATTGCCGTTGAAGCAGGTTTATTTTCAGGGATGAAAGTTAACACTGAATCACTAGAATCTATTTTAGCTGGAGGCATTGCATTTTCGACACAAAGCTCGACCGCAACTAAATTAGAAAATCTTGCCACAGTAAAATTAAATGATGAAGCAGAACAAAGCTGGTTAAAATGGTCACCAACACTAACCAAGTAATTTGGCATTTTAATTAAGGCTAATTATTCAAAGCTCATTGGATCTGTACAGATTTAGTGGGCTTTTTAGTTTTTTGCCTAAAATCTTGTTAAATGGCTATAAATGCAAGTTGTTTAAATGCAACATAAAACCACTGAATCCTTTGTTTTTAAAGGGATGCGAGCCGTTTAGCCATAAAAAGCAGGTGACGCTACGTCAATTCTATATATATTTTAGGGGCATAACACTGATTTATTTACGTAGAAGCGCGTAGTAAATGCAATTTGTCAACTAAATTTCATTTGTGTTTGCTTTCATCGTTAATTGTTAAAGCTTATTCAAGTTAGCTGAGAATTAGCAATTCAAATAACCGATTGAGGTTTCTAGATATTGAGGTTTCTGGGTAATGGATTGTCATTTGTATTTGAGGGCACTTATCACTTGCTTAAATGTCCGTTAATGTTAATTAGTGGACATATCGGTATTGGGCAGTTATTATAGCGTTATGGCTGTATTATGTGATTCTTTAAACGAATCCATAACTTATACATCACTTTATAAAAATAACAACCTGGTGCTTTTATATGTCCGATCAATTTAATGCTGAACCTTTATTTGATTCTCATCGTTACTTTTTACAACTTGGTAAAAATCAGTTGTTCACTGATGATAACCCTAACGTCGAAAAGTTTATTGCAGACGTTACTGGTTCTGTTGAAGATGCTGAACAAGATTTTAAATTCAGCAAAGAGTTCTTACAATCTAAAGGACGTCGTAACGAAGCGACCTATAATTTATTTCGCGGTGAAACTGAAAAGTTTTTATTATGGTCCTGGTTAATTTCGAAAAAATCTGTGGTGCAACTTAAGCGCCGTGATTTAGAAAGCTACATTGATTTCATTCATAAACCACCACATGCTTGGATTTCTAGTAACGTCTGTGCACGCTTTGAAAATAAAAACGGCGTACGTTCAATAAATGAAAATTGGCGTCCTTTCACAGTCAAAATTCCTAAAGCCCAACGTTTGGATGATATTGATTACAAACAGAAAAAGCTCAACTACCAATGTTCACAAGATACGTTGAAAGCGACATTTTCAGTCTTAAACGTATACTACGATTACCTGGTTACTGAAGATTATGCCTTTGGGAATGCGATTTCCTCAGTAAAAAAAGACTGTCCGTACTTGATCAAAGACAGCTCGTTTAATGAAGTTCGCCGATTATCATCCCTACAATGGGACTATATTCTTGAATCTAGCATTAAAATGGCTAATGAAAATTCAGATCATGAGCGAACGTTATTTCTTATTGCCAGCTTAAAAACCTTATATTTACGTATTTCTGAACTTTCAGAGCGTACTAACTGGTCACCCGTTATGGGCAACTTTTGGCAAGATAAAGACAAAAACTATTGGTTTAAGGTCTTTGGTAAAGGCTCTAAGCAACGTGATGTATCAGTGCCCGACTCTTATATTGGTTATCTAACTCGCTATCGTGCGACTCGTGGCTTGACTGGTTATCCTTTATCCAGTGAAACCGATCCTCTTATTCATAAACTTAAAGGCTCTGGTGGCATGACTTCCAGACAATTACGCAGAATTGTACAGCAGGCTTTTGATTTTGCTTATGAGCAAATGGTCCGTGAAGGTTTCACAGATGAAGCACAAACATTAAAAGAAGCAACTACTCATTGGTTAAGGCATACAGGTGCGTCAATGGATATAGATTCCAGGCCACTTAAGCATATGGCGGATGAACTTGGCCATGCAAGTATGGGCACAACAGATAGAGTGTATGTACAATCGGATCATCTAGAGCGAGCTAAATCCGGTAAGAAACGTATAATAGAAAGCCGATAGAAATTAAAGAGTTACCGTCATTTTTACACTGTACATGACTGTAACTCTATGTATTAATTACTTTTTATAGGTATGGAAATTAGGTAGTTTTAATGCAAATGCTGGGTCTAAACGCACATTATGCCAATTTACACGCCAGTCTAAATGAGGACCAGTTGAGCGCCCTGTTGTTCCTATCATGGCGACATTTTGCCCTTGTTTTACTCGTTCGCCAACTTTAACTTTCGAGCCACTTAAGTGCAAAAAGGTTGATGTTATGCCATGGCCATGATCAATGATTAATGTACCACCTGAATAAAACATATCAGGTACCCATAAAGTCACAATGCCTGCAGCAGGAGATTTAACCAAAGTACCTTCTGGACCCGCATAATCTAAACCGAAATGTGGATTTTTTGGTATGCCATTATAAAAACGCTGGCTGCCATATACTCCGGTAATACGACCTTTTGCAGGCGCTTTAAAACCATGGGCAAAATCAATGTTATCTGATGAAACAGCTCTTGCTGCTCGTATTTGAATTGAATCTTGTCCTATTCGCTCTAATGCTTCAGGACTTGGCTGCATGATTTTTTTATCTATGCCTTCAACTTTTTGAATATTGTATTCACGTGTCTTAGGCGTTAAATACTGAGTTAATTGCTCACCAGTTTTCGTTTTGATGTAAAGTTTATGTGTTTCGACATCGTCACGAGAAAAACCAAAAGTAAAATAACCGTGACGTGACAGCTTTAACGGAGCTTCATCATAATACACTTGGCTACCTGGGGTTGTTTGACCAACAAGCAAGCTACCTTGAATTACTTCACCTTCTAATTTGAAGTCTACTTTTGCATAGCTAACATTACTAAGTGCTAGTAATGAAATGGTCGCTAAGATATTGGTAATTGTTTTTTTGTTAAGCACTTGCAATAGCTCCTTTACCTACGCCTTCAAAGGCCACGACTTTATAGGTATTATTTAAATTCTCTTGCTTAAGCTGTCTAGCTATATAGTCGGCAAGTAATTCTACAGTTGAATCACAATCAACAATTTCTAATTTTTTACTGCGTACGGCAATATCAAATCGACCTTGCGGTGCATAGTATGAAAAGAAATGGTGATCGGGTTGCAAATTAGCTTTTGCCTGAGCAGATAACTCAACTTGGTTTAACTCGATAGTATCAACATCACTGGCGATATAAATATCTTGCCAACGTTTACACCATTTTTGCTCTAACTCAATTGAGCGTATATCGTTTTCAAAAATGGTGATTGTTGATCTATGGCCATGAGCAATTCGCTGACAATTACCGTCATGTTTCTTTAAACCATGAGTGTAATGATAGTAAGAGCCTGCAATTCTTTCAGGACGCAATGTTAATGATAGCCCTTGTACATTTTCAGGAAGTTGTTGTTTTATAACAACTTCAAGGTAACGCGTAACTGATTCTTCGGTTATTACATCAGTATCTATTTGCGCAAATGCTTGGCCTGGAGATTGTAAGTACAATTCATTACCTGCAATATCGAAATCAACGTATAGATGATTTTCACGGTTAGATTTAGTCACTTGCAAATCAGTATTTTGCATTGGCAAGACTAATTTGTGGTCAACAGCTTCGTCGATAATTGCTTTGATTTGTTTTTTTACAATACCAAAATCAAGTACCATACTTTCAGCGTTTAAATCACCAGAAAGTAGCACATCAACTATCCAACTTTCACCAACAACTCCCCTTTCACTACACAGATACGAGAAATCGATAACCGTTAAATCATTTACAAACAATTGCATGTTTTTCATCAATGGACCTATTTAACTTGCCATAAAATTTGTTCACCAGCTCTAATTGGCACAACAACATCGTTGCCTAGAGGCATAGTTTCAGGCACATCCCAACTTTGTTTAGTCAGAGTAATGGTATCCTGATGGCGTGGTAATTGATAAAAATCAGGACCATTATGACTGGCAAAGGCTTCTAACTTATCTAATGCGTTCTCTTGTTCAAACACTTCTGCATATAACTCAATTGCAGCATGAGCAGTATAAGAGCCGGCACAACCACAAGCATTTTCTTTGTTGTCTTTAATGTGCGGCGCTGAATCTGTGCCTAAGAAAAATTTAGAGTTACCACTCGTTGCTGCAGTTATTAACGCTTGCTGATGAGTATTACGTTTTAATATTGGTAAACAGAAGTAATGTGGGCGAATACCGCCAACTAACATGTGATTACGGTTAAATAATAAATGATGAGCCGTAATAGTCGCTGCTACATTTTTACCTGCACTCATTACAAAATCTACAGCATCTTTAGTAGTGATATGCTCTAGTACAATTCTTAAGTTTGGAAAGTCTTTAACTACAGGCGTTAAAATTCGATCGATATAAACTTTTTCTCGGTCAAAAATATCAATATCGTTATCTGTCACTTCACCATGTAATAACAAAGGTAAGCCAGCGTCTTGCATAGCTTCTAATACAGGATAAATGTTTTTAATATCAGTAACACCAGAATCCGAATTGGTTGTTGCACCGGCAGGATAGAGCTTTGCAGCGTAAACGATACCAGAAGCCATAACCTCAGCTATATCGGCTACTGTAGTATTATCCGTAAGGTATAACACCATAAGAGGTTCAAATTGCTTGTGCGTATTTACCGCTTGAATTCTGTCGTAATATGATTGCGCTTGCTCTGCATTCATAACCGGTGGCACAAGGTTTGGCATAATGATCGCTCGGCCAAAATATCTGCCAATGTCATTTACTGTATCTTTTAAAAGTTCGCCGTCACGTAAATGTACATGCCAGTCATCTGGGCGAGTAATCGTTAAAGTCGTCATAATGTGCCTTGTCTTTGCCTATCGGCAGAAATTATCTGCCGACCACTCATTGAAGTGTAAAAATTGGGTGTTAAATATAACGAGATCCTACCTGTAGCTAGTCTACAAGGCAAGAGATACACTCGTTATAACTAAGATATTGTTAATTAATCTTCTGTCTCTTCGCTAGCAAGAAGTTTCAATAACTGATCTTTTAAATTTGGTGGTACTTTATGAATAGTTATTGAGCCCTTAACTGGGTTATAGGTAACATCTGTACCAAAATGAGAGCGCTCAAAACTTACACTTATACCGGCTCCATAACCGGCATATTTAGTCACTTTGTTTATTACTGTTTGATCATGGGGAAACGACTCTTCTATTTCATAATCATTTTGCTTACAGAAATTGAAAAATTCTTCACCATTCTCTTCGTGAGGTATTGCTTGAGATAATTCTTTTAAATCAACTTCTCTACCCGTTTGTTGCTGCTCTTTACAGTAAGACAGCAATTCTTTACGTGTCGTTTGCTTTTCTTCAGGGTTCAGTTGATTAACACTGACAAAATCTTCTACTGCTTGCACTAGAACTTCAGACTGCTGTTTTGGGTTAACCCCTTCTTCACAGTTTAAAAAGTCTAAGAAAAAGTCTGATACTTTACGTCCTGCACGGCCTTTAATAAATGAAATATAACGACCACTGTCTTTATTATCTCTATAGGCAAACAAATCAATACGTGCAGCTAACTGTACCTTCGAGGTATCAATGTGTTGATCGGCTGAAATATTTAGCTCGCCATCAACAAAGTAATGCTCTGTGATAGGTAAAAGTGCAACAATAAGGAACTTACCGCCAAGCATTTCATAATGGCATGTTACTAAGTAACCCGTTTCCGCTAGTTCGTATTTTTCCAATTCATTTTTCAAACGTAGGCTAGCTTGATTTGAAAATGGAATGAAATCAGCCTCATTTTGTAAATAATCTTCAAGCAGATGATCAAATGGCTTGTCATAACCTTCCATAGGCTCAACTTTAAAGCCACCAAAGGCCTTACTTGCCTTGCTGTTATATATGTTATGCAAAGATTCTACAAAACCTTCCATCTTGCTGGTCACTTCAATAGGACCAGTACTGGCTTTAAGCGTTACTGTAGGGGCATTTTCTGCTTTAGTTAAGTAGTGCAGATCGATGTTATGTATAATTAAACTCATAATAATTTGTCAGTTTTTCTTATTTATTGTGGATAAGGGTTATAATAGTAATTAATGTTCAGTTTTATATTGTGCAAGCTTTTGATAAACTAACGGATAATTTATAATTGGTTAGTGATAATCGTTAACCTACTTACAGGATCTTTTTAAAAAATAATGCCTATTGTCTCAAAATATTCTAACGAACGTGTAGAAAAAATCATACAAGATTTACTTGATATTCTTGTTAATGAAGAAGCGTCTACGGATTTAGCACTTATGTGCCTTGGAAATACAATTTCCACCATTATAAATAATCAAGTTCCAGAAAGCCAAAGAGAAGCTATCGGAAAATCATTTGCAAGCGCTTTACAGCGTTCAATAAAAACAAAATAACATATTTGCGATAATAAATAATGGTTAGTAACGAAAATAGTTCTTACAGTAAGCGTTTATTACATTTGATCAGCTGGGGTCATTGGTTTACCTTTTTTAATATTATTGCAGCAATCTTGATTGCAATCATATTTTTAGATGCTGAAGGTATACCCGATGATATACTTGGCAAGGTTTATATGTTGCTTAACTGGTTTAGTCACATGGCTTTTCTGACCTTTATTTGCTTTGTATTAACGGTATTCCCACTAACCTTATTATTCCCACGAACAAAGTTTATACGGGGGGCTGCATCTGTCATATTTACAGCGGCCCTTACCATATTAGTGCTTGATGGTTTCACCTACTCACAACTTGGTTATCACCTCAATATTTCATCTACTGGCCAAATTGTAAATTTATTAAAAGAGCAAATGCGTAATAATAGTATGTCATTTTCTGGCGTTGCTATATTTTCATTCATTGCAATTTTAATCTATGAATTACTGGTCAGTAATTATGCTTGGCGACATTTACGTGAGTTAAAAAACAAACGTTTTCCCCGTTTCTTTGTGTTTGGTTTAATCGCTTCGTTTTTCGTAAGCCACTTTATTCATGTCTGGGCTGATGCCAAACTAGAATATAGCGTGCTACGCCAAGATACCGTTTTGCCTTATTCATATCCTACAACGGCTAAAACATTATTAACCAAATATGGTTTATTTAACCAGGGCGACTATGAACAACGAAAAAACAGCCCAATTAGCTTTAATTTAAATATTCCTACTTACCCTGTAATTACTGAGCAGTGCCAAGAAATCGACAAACCTCTGCAATCAGTTATTTTGGTTCTTAACGAAAAAACACTTACAGGTAATCAGATAAAACAATTTAAAGCACGCTCTTCGGTAAAGCCAACGCAATTGTTTAATCATATGGATAGTGCAGATAATAACGATGCTTGGTTTAATTTGTTTTACTCATTACCTACAATTTATAAGCACGGTATTTATAATCAAGGCAAAGAGCCTGTGCTAATGCAAAAGTTAAATGCATTGCAAATGAAAACTTCATTAGTTAGCTTTATTGGTGAAGACGATGTTCATCCAATCCCAGAGAATATAGAGCAGATATTTACTGAATCGCAACAACATAAAGACATTTCTGAATTTGTATTCGCTGAGAAACTCAATGGTTATAAAGCGGGCTTACAAGTATATTATTTTTCTGGTAAATCAGACTATCAATATGAGTTGTTCGTAAATGCGTTATTACTTGCGCAACAGAAAAAACAAATGAAAGATATTATCTTAATAAGTTCTATTGGTAATTTAAGCAAAGAAAGTACTTTTCAAAATAAACCTTCTTTATTAATTTGGCCGGGTAAAAAATCCGAAAAAATTACCGAGTTATCAAGCCCAATGGACTTGCAGCCAACGATAATGAAAGATTGGCTTAAGTGTAAAATGAGTTATAGCACCTACAGCAGTGGTAAAAACTTATTCCGTTTACGTGATGACAGGATCCTTGCTAACACTATGGATTCGGGCTTAATGGTTTTTAAAAAAGATAAAACGGTTTTTATTGATCAACAAGGAAACTTTGAGAGCTATTCAATACATTTAGAAACTTTAATTTCTGAAAGCTCAAACTTCCCTCTACTTATTGATGGTGTGCAATACATCAGCAAATTTAGTAAAGATAACACCCCAAAAACCAAATAAACACATCGATAAAGCAGCGAATTAATAAGCAAATACTCTAATAAGCATATTAATTCGTTGCATTCCATGCCAATATCTTTAACAATATTAATCCATAACGTTAGTTCCATAACATTGTAACCCTGTGTCGGGGTGTAGCGCAGCTTGGTAGCGCGCGCGCCTGGGGGGCGTGAGGTCACAAGTTCGAATCTTGTCATCCCGACCATTCAAACTACAAATACACATTTAATCCTTACTCTATTGAACCATATTGACCTCTGCTACGTATAACATCTTGTAAAAATCAAAATTTTAGCAAACTGCTATAATTAAATACCTATGTAAATTATGCATAGACCTTAGGAGAGCTATCATGGTTCGTCATTACTATTTAAGTAATAACCTAAAGGAATTAAAGGTTGTTGAAGAAGAGTTACTCACAAACGGATTTTCCATCCCACAAATACATGTGCTCAGTGAAGACGATGCACAAGTTCAAAAGCTTGAACTCAATGAAGTCGAGTCAGTTTTAAAACAAGATGTCGTTCATTCTACTACTATTGGTGCCCTTGTCGGTGCTGTAGGTGCATCACTTGTATTACTTACCGCTTACCTACTTGCATGGACTTCAGGAGCTGCCGGTTGGATGCCATTTATATTCTTAGCAATTGTAGTGTTAGGATTTTGCACCTGGGAAGGTGGATTTATTGGTATTCAAAAACCCAACAGTGAATTTAGCCGCTTTCAAGAACTACTGAACAAAGGTCAACATTTGCTTTTTATTGATGCTGATGAAGTGCAAGAAAATAAACTATTAAGAGTAATCAAAATGCACCCAAGTTTAGTTGTGGATGGCATAGGTAAATCAGCAGCTTCTTGGGTGATCAGAAGCCAAGAAAAATACCAACAATTTATGAAGGCTATGCCTTAATAATACGACAGTAATAACAATGTCACTGAGCCTTATTTAGTGGCATTATTATTTACTGTTAAAGATATAAGCTAGTCTATACCTGTCAAAAATTTTGTCACTCAGCAGTTACCCATCCCAAATCAGTCGTTACAAATCTCAACTTAATTACACTTCAATATTCGATAATCTAGTTGCAGATATATAACCCAAACACAAAAATAATTAATTATCTTAAATACCACTTAAGCCACCTAATAACCCTGTCATTTAGAGTTGCTAATTTTCTGTGGATAATTACGGTATAAATAAATTAAAAACTTCTCTAAACCATTATTATCATTGACCAAAAATATAAAACCATATTTGTAGATAACTTTGCAGTAGGTGAGTATTCACACATATAAAGGTGGGGTTATTGGGGTCTACACGCCCTTGTAGGTCAGGGTTACCAGAGTCTATGCCGATACACTGCGCGGAGTTACCAGGGTCTTGTTGATTTTATGGTTTAGAGTTGTTAGAGTTATCTATAATTTCAATTAAAATAACTTGAGAATATAGATATGCGCTTTCCTATTGTCCTATTATTTAACCCTGAATCGAGTGATTACAAAGTAACAGTTCCTGATCTTGCGGGCTGTTCGTGCAGAGCAAAATCCATGGATGACGCCCTTAATGAAATCATTGCAGTGATAGAATCTCACCTTTCATTATTAGCTGAGTATGGAGAAGATATTCCTGTTGCATCTACTTTTGAAACGCATGTTTCTAAGATGGAATTTAGAGGTGGAGTTTGGGCGGTTGTCGATTTAGATATCACCCCTTTTCTTGGCAAGAGTCACAAAATAAATGTCACCCTTCCTGAGCTATTAATAAAAAAAATTGATGACTTAGTTGCAGTAGATCCTAACCATAAAACACGCTCTGGTTTTATAGCTCATGCTGCAATTAATGAGTTAAGCAGAAAGTAATTACAAATTTGATTAATGGCAAATCTATTTAGCATCATTAAATTACTGTTGGTATAATGCCTACAGGAAAACTAACTAAGAAATAAAATGAATAAAAAATTATTACTACTGAGCAGCTCGCGTGTTGGCGACACTGCTTATTTAGAACATGCAAAATCAATGATCAGTGAACATTTAGATACTGTCGATGAAGTGGTCTTTATTCCCTACGCTGGTGTTTCGGTAAACTACGATGATTACACCACTATGGTTGCTGATGCATTAGCAGATATAAACGTAAAGGTTGTTGGTATTCACAGTTTTGCCGATCCTGTCGCTGCAATAAATAATGCTAAAGCCATTTTAGTTGGCGGTGGTAATACGTTTCATTTATTGCATCAGTTATATGAAAACAATCTTATTACGGCTATTCAGAACAAAGTTAATCAAGGTACACCATATATCGGTTGGAGCGCGGGTTCTAACATTGCAGGCATGAGTATAAGAACAACCAATGATATGCCAATTATTCAGCCGCAAAGTTTTGACGCATTAAACTTAGTGCCAGTACAATTAAACCCCCACTACACAGATTTCAACCCTCCAGGACACAATGGCGAAACACGTGAGCAACGCTTAACAGAGTTCATGGTACTAAACCCTGAAACCCACATTGTTGGTATTGTAGAAGGTACAGCGTTAAAACTTAAAGATAATAAGTTAGGTTTGGTCGGCCCTGATGTTGGATATGTATTTTTAAACCGTAATAAACAAGTGATCAGCACCGACACCGATTTGAGTTATTTATTGTAGTATCAGAGGTTATTCTTATTTAGGTAGGAATAGCCTTGGTTTTAAAATTTTAACACGAGAGATGTAATTAACGATGAGCTTCTATGACGAAAAGATCTTACCGCACATCATAAACTGCGGATGTTCAACACCTGCAATTATGGATTTACGTTCAAAGGTTGTGCCTCTAGCGTATGGTGATGTTTTAGAAGTTGGCATGGGCTCTGCCTTAAATTTACCTTTATATAATACTTCAAAAGTTAATAAAGTTTGGGGATTAGAGCCTTCAATAGGCATGCGTAAACGTGCTGAGAAAAATCTAAACCGATCTAATATTAAGGTTGATTGGCTAGACTTACCTGGCGAAAAAATTCCCCTTGCTGATAACTCTGTTGATTGTATTGTATTAACTTATACTCTTTGTACTATTCCTGATTGGCGTGCTGCTATGCAACAGATGCACAGAGTGTTAAAACCACATGGTAAACTCTTGTATTGCGAGCATGGCTTATCGCCACATAGTTCAATCGAGAAATGGCAAAATAGGTTAAATCCTTTATGGGGTAAAATATTCGGTGGTTGTAACTTAAACCGCAATGTTACCCAAAGTATTGAAGCGTCAGGTTTTTCTATAGAGTGGAATGAGCATAAATACGTTAATAAAATGCCCAAATTTGCAGCTTATATGAGTGTCGGATCCGCAATCAAAACCTAAATAAGTTTGTTTGCTTATAACCAAGATAGGTCAATTTTTTCTACAGCTTGATCTATTGAATTAACTTTATCAATCTTAGCAATTAACGGTGCAGTTATAGCGCTTTGTAAATAATCTATATTCTCTTCTAAATACGGCATTTCTTCAGGGAAGTTGGCCACCCAAGCAATAACCTTCAAACCATCGTTAATGATTGATTCGTAAGTTAATATTGCATGATTTAAACAGCCAAGCTTCATGTGTACCACTAAGATCACATTAAGATTTTGTTGTTTTACAAATTCAGATAAATATTCGCCATTACCAAGCGGTAAACGCCAGCCACCAGCACCTTCAGTAATAGTTATGTCAGCATTTAATGACTGTATTTGAGTAAATCCTTTACTAATTAAATCACAGGTAATACTTTTATTATGTTTTAGCGCGGCAATGTGCGGTGCAATTGGCTCTTCATAGGCAATTGGGTTTATTTGTTCAATGCTTTGTTCGCTGTTTGCTTGTTGTTGCAGAGCTAAGGCATCGCCATTGACTAACTTTCCATCAATGTTTTCACAGCCAGCAGATATAGGTTTATATACAGCAACCTTTTTACCAGTGCTAACCAAAGCAGCAGTAAGGCTTGAAGCCACAAGGGTTTTGCCTGCATCGGTATCGGTTGCGGTTATAAAATAGTTTTTCATAAAATTAGATCTACTGTTATTTATTATTGGCTTTAACTAATTTACCAGTACATAACTGATAGGTAGCCGGATAACAACCTGAGTCAGATTGAAACTCTTGATAAGCTTTTGTCATTTTTTGCCAACTGCCCTTACCTGACAAGCCTTTATTAACCTTGTTCGGTAAATGGCTCGCGCCTAAACTTTTAAGCTCATTGGCTAAATGTTTTACACTAATATAATCAAGTACTATCGGCTGTTGCTCGAGTAACTCAATATTAAAATTGGTTGTTTTAATATCTTGTTCAACATCAGTTAAGCTTTTAAAATCAATAACATGTTGATCATCATTAACATTAGCCCAGCTTTGCTTTAACTCAGATAATGTACCATCGAGTAATGTAGTAAACACAAATGTGCCACCAGGTTTCAGTACCCTTTCAATTTCTTTAAATGCATCGCTCAGTGGATCGCACCATTGAATCACTAAATTTGAATAGATGATGTCGATGCTGTTATCAGTAAATGGCAATTGATGGATATCTGCTGCTAGCCAATTAATATCATTATGACGTTGCTCACGTGCGTAATTCAACATTGACTTAGATAAATCTAAGCCGATAACATTGTGGTGATCGGTCTTTAAAACATCAGCAAAGTAACCGGTGCCCGTGCCTAAATCAACAACGATTGGATCTGTCGTAGATAACATATTATCTTGCAAATATGACAAAATAATATTGCCACTTTGACGTTGTAAACGGGCTGATACGTCGTAAGAATTTGATGCAGCACCAAACGTATCAGCAATTTTTGCTTTTAATTGTTCTGTAGGCATTTGCCTATGACCTCATTGATTGATTCAGCTAAGGTGCTGATATCATTGTCATTATGATTTGATGTTATGGTTACGCGTAACCTTGATTTGCCGGTTTCAACCGTTGGAGGTCGTATCGCTGTAAGCCAAAAGCCTAATTCTTTTAAATGTTGTGCACAATACAAGGTATCAATTTCGCTACCGACTATTACGCCGATAATAGATGACTGAGTTGCTGTTACTGCAATTGAATTATCGAGTTTATTTATAAATAACTCGGTTAATTTTTGTATTTTTTCACGGCGCCAAGTATCACGTTTACATAACTCAATACTTGCATTTGTCGCTAAGGCGAGTGCCGGAGAAATTGCGGTTGAGTAAATGTATTCACGATTGCGATTAATAAAGTACTCAATCAATTCTTCATTGCCAGCAACGACCGCCCCGTTAGTGGCAATTGCTTTACCAAAAGTAGCCATTTGAATAACCTTGTTATCTATGGCTAAATCTTGGGCTTTTGCTGTACCGCTGCCATCATCACCTAACACCCCTATTCCATGAGCGTCATCTATATAAAGCCAAGCATCATTTGCATCACTTATTTGTTTGATGGCAGACAATGGTGCACAGTCACCGTCCATACTGTAAACGCCTTCAGTAACAACTAAATTACTTGTACAAGCCGTACTCTTTAGTTGTTTCTCTAAATGTGATACATCATTATGACGAAAGCGTTTTGCTTTAGCTTTCGAATTAAAAGCACCGTCAATTAGAGATGCGTGCGCAAGCTTATCTAAATGAAAGCCTACCGAAGCGTCTTGGCCCAAGGTATTTAACACGCCACAATTAGCACTAAAGCCACTAGAAAATAACAGACAACGCTCTGCATTTAACCAATCGGCTAAGTTTTCTTCTAATTGTTGATGAGCTTTAGTGTAACCAGTAATTAGCGGTGATGAGCAAGAACTGCTGCCGTATTGCGCAATACCATTGATATAGCTCGTCTTAATAGCCTCATGTCCTGCCAGGCCTAAGTAATCATTAGATGAAAAGTTGATATACTCAACCCCATCAAATGTTAACAAACGCCCGGTAGACTGGCTTAGCACAACGCGGTTACGATCAAGATTGTTCGCTTTTTGCTGTGCTAATTGCTCATCAATAAATGTAAACGACATTAGTTTTCCTACACTTAGTTTCAGCTAATTAAACTAGCTGGCACTTGCGTCATAAAATAAGTCTTTATTCTCATTATTTACAATCGCTGTACGTAATGAGTTAGCTTCAATTTGAGCTTGCTGTTCAGAAGTCGCATTCAAACGTTCGGTATTAATGCCTAACTTTTTAAATAACATCATGTCTGAGTCAGCTTCAGGATTATCAGTAGTAAGTAACTTACAACCATAGAAGATTGAGTTAGCACCCGCTAAAAAGCACATTGCTTGCATTTGCTCGTTCATTGCATCGCGACCAGCAGAAAGGCGAACATGCGATTGTGGCATCATAATTCGAGCCACGGCAATACAACGAATAAAATCAAAATGCTCAAGATCTTCAACATTCTCAAGTGGTGTGCCGTCTATTTTTACTAGCATGTTCATAGGAACACTTTCTGGTTGCTTATCAAGATTAGCTAATTGCACTAATAATGATGCCCGATCAGTACTACTCTCACCAAGTCCCATAATGCCGCCACTACACACTTTCATACCAGCACTGCGAACATTAGTTAATGTATCTAAACGGTCTTGATAAGTACGGGTAGTGATAATTTGATTGTAATGCTCTGGCGAGGTATCTAAGTTGTGATTGTAATAATCAAGGCCAGCTTCTTGTAATGTATTCGCTTGCTGTTCATCTAACATACCTAGTGTCATACACGTTTCTAAGCCAAGCTCACGAACACCTTCAACCATTTTAACGATATGTGGCATGTCTCGGGCTTTCGGGTTTCTCCAACCAGCACCCATACAAAAGCGAGTAGAGCCTTGATCTTTAGCTTTTTGCGCAGCCTCTAATACATTCTCAACTTCCATTAACTTTTCTTTTTCAACGTCAGTGTTATAACGCGCACTTTGTGAACAGTACTTACAATCTTCAGGACATGCGCCTGTTTTGATGGAAAGCAAGGTACTTACTTGTACTTCGTTAGGATTGAAGTTTTCACGGTGTGCTGTTTGTGCCTTAAACATTAAATCATTAAATGGTAAATCGAATAACGCTTGTACTTGCGCTACTGTCCAGTTGTTACGTACTGGAAAATCAGTTTTTATAGTTATTGGTGTAGTCATAGCAAAGTATTACCTAATTTTTATATCCGTTTATGCATGCTGCATGTAAACCGATAGTGTTGTTGTATTGCATCAAATTAATTTTACGGTTAGTCTAGCGACATCAACATTGCTGTCAACGTAACACAAATAGAATAGTTAACTAATGATTAATAATTGTACAGATTTATTGCAATATGACCAAGATCATATTTGGCACCCTTATACTTCAATGACCAAGCCACTGCCTTCATACATGGTTGAATCTGCACAAGGGGTTTATTTAAAGCTCGCGAGTGGCGAAAAAGTCATTGATGGTATGTCTTCTTGGTGGTCGGTTGTTCACGGTTATAATAACCCGGTATTGAATGATGCAATTAAGCAGCAAGTCGATACGTTTAGTCATGTTATGTTTGGCGGTTTAACCCATGAACCGGCAATAAACCTATGTAAAACCTTAGTTGAACTGACTCCACAAGGCTTAGAGAAAGTTTTTTTAGCCGACAGCGGTTCAGTTGCTGTTGAAGTTGCTATAAAGATGGCGCTGCAATATCAACACAGTAAAGGCAAAACCGATAAAAATCGTTTGTTAACCATTAAAAATGGCTATCATGGTGATACCTTTGCTGCCATGTCGGTATGTGACCCAGTTAATGGTATGCACCAGTTGTTTAGTGGTTTTATGACCGAAAACTATTTTGCTGATGCGCCGCAAATCTCCTTTGCCGAAGATTTTGATGAAAGCGACTTACATAGCTTAAAAGAGCAATTTAGTTTACATCATCAGAATATTGCAGCCTTAATACTTGAGCCTATTGTTCAAGGTGCAGGCGGTATGCGTTTTTATCATCAAGATTACTTAAAAGCCTGTAGAGACTTGTGCGACCAATATGATGTGTTATTAATTGCTGATGAAATTGCTACAGGTTTTGGCCGAACAGGTAAACTATTTGCTTGTGAACACGCAAGTATTACACCTGACATCTTATGTGTAGGCAAAGCACTAACCGGCGGCTATATGACATTAGCCGCGACCCTTTGTACAACCGATGTTGCTGAAACGATTAGTAAAGGTGAAGCTGGTGTATTTATGCACGGCCCTACGTTTATGGGTAACCCACTCGCTTGTGCAGCAGCCAATGCTAGCTTAAAACTATTAATTGATAATGATTGGCATAGCCAGGTTGCAACTATAGAACAGCAGTTAACATTAGAGCTAAGCTCTCTTAAACTAAATAAAAACGTGCAAGATGTTCGTGTTTTAGGTGCCATTGGTGTTATTGAAGCCAAACACTCTGTAAATATGGCATTGATTCAAAAGATGTTTGTAGAAAATGGCGTTTGGATCAGACCGTTTGGTAAACTTATCTACATTATGCCTCCATTTGTAATATCACCTGAAGAATTATCAAAGTTAACAAGCGTGCTTTCCGAAATTGTTGATTGTGATGAGGTATTCGATAAAGGTTAAATTGGGCATATAGCTTTATTTTTACTCAAATTTACCAATTTTTGAACAATATCTGTATAAAGTCGTAATTATTATTCATATTAGCGGCTTTAACGCTAAGAAATACTTGAGTCTATTTCCCCTGTAGGTAAAATAGCCTGTCATGATCACAGATGATCAACCATACATTTTTTATAATAAACGAGGTCACTAATGTCAGTTGCTCCAATTACTGATGTCCTAGCTGGAAAATTTACTGTAAACGAAACAGTAACAGTTAAGGGTTGGATAAGAACGCGTCGAGATTCTAAAGCCGGAATTTCATTTTTAGCCGTACACGATGGTTCATGTTTTGATCCTATTCAAGCAGTTGTTCCAAGCGATCTTGAAAATTATAACGAAGAAGTTTTAAAAGTAACTACTGGCGCATCTGTTGCGGTAACCGGTATATTGGTTGAATCGCAAGGTAAAGGTCAGTCTTTTGAAATTCAAGCAACTAAGGTTGAAGTATTAGGTTTTGTTGAAGACCCTGATACTTACCCTATGGCCGCGAAACGTCACAGCATTGAATTTTTACGTGAACACGCTCACCTGCGTAACCGTACTAACATTGGCGGCGCGGTAACTCGTGTTCGTAACTGTTTAGCGCAAGCTATTCATCGCTTTATGCACGGCCAAGGTTACAACTGGATCAGCACACCATTAATTACTGGTAGTGATACTGAAGGTGCTGGCGAAATGTTCCGCGTAAGTACGTTAGATATGGAAAACTTACCACTTGATGACAAAGGCGCTGTTGATTACAAACAAGACTTCTTCGGTAAAGAAACATTCTTAACCGTATCAGGTCAGTTAAACGCTGAAACATTAGCTTGTGCGATGTCTAAAGTTTATACCTTCGGCCCTACTTTCCGCGCTGAAAACTCAAACACAACTCGTCACTTAGCTGAGTTTTGGATGATGGAGCCTGAAATCGCTTTTGCTGATTTATCTGATGCAGCAACCCTTGCTGAAGATATGTTACGTTACGTATTTAAAGCGGTATTAGAAGAGCGCGCTGATGACATGGCTTTCTTCCAACAACGTGTTGATAAAACCGTTATTGACCGTTTAACGTCTGTAGTTAATTCTGATTTCGTGCGTATGGAATATACCGACGCAATTGAAATCTTATTAAACTGTGGCAAGAAATTTGAAAACAAAGTTGAATGGGGTGTAGATTTAAACTCTGAGCACGAACGTTACTTAGCGGAAGAACATGTTAAAGGACCATTGGTTCTTATGAACTACCCTAAAGACATCAAAGCATTCTACATGCGTTTAAATGATGACGGCAAAACAGTTGCAGCAATGGATGTATTAGCGCCAGGTATTGGTGAAATCATTGGCGGCGCTCAACGTGAAGAACGTTTAGACGTATTAGATATGCGTTTAGAAGAAATGGGCTTAGACCAAGAAGATTACTCTTGGTACCGTGACTTACGTCGCTACGGTACAGTGCCTCATGCAGGTTTTGGTTTAGGTTTTGAACGTTTAGTTGCCTATGCTACAGGTATGGGTAACGTACGTGACGTGATCCCATTCCCACGTACACCAAACAATGCGGCATTCTAATTTAGTTTATTAACTAAAACGTTTATTGCATAAAAAACGCTACCTTCGAGTAGCGTTTTTTGTTTTCAGCTCAGTCGTATTTAATACTAGTAAACAGATACCCTTACCCCGTTAAAATTTTGCACAGAATCGGGTTCAGCCTACTAAAATTAATTAAAATAAATTATCGCCAGTAAGTCGTATGACTTTCAGCCGGTCTTCGACTCTTTTGTGCACATGCTTTTGTTGCTGTCCCTATATATAAAAAGCCGACAATTTCGTCATCAAGTTTAATGCCTAGCTCTTGTTTAACTATATCACTATAAGCTAAATCACCACTGCGCCACATAGCGCCATAACCTAAGGCAATACAAGCCATTTGCATAGCTAGTGTTGCGCAACCTGCAGTAATTAATTGCTCTTGTACTGGTACCTTAGCGTGCTCTTGAAATTTTGTTGAAACCACTATGGTCATAGGCGCACGATAGGCCATTTTACTTGCTTTCGCTATTTTACTTTCATTGTTGGTATTGGCTTTTACAGCCTTTTGATACACCTGCGTTAATTTATCTAAACCTGAGCCAGTAACAACATGAAAGTGATAAGGCGCTAGACCTGCGTGATCAGGAGATGTCATAGCTGCAGCTAAAATTGCAGACAGTTGTTCATCATTAGGTGCAGGAGCGGATAACGCAGCACAAGATTGGCGATTTAAAATAAATTGTATAGGAGTCATAACAGTAATATTTGTTTACACTGGAGTGAAAAAGTTAAGAGAAAACTAACATAAAAATATAAGCGTAAATAGTCATAACTGTTTTTAATCAAAAAAAATCCCAACATTAGTTGGGATAAAAGGAAAGTTAACTAAGTAAATGTCATTACTTATTTATCTATACGTTCAGGAACTTCATCGGGTTCACTTTTAAATAACCAATAATCGATACTAACAAACCGCCCTGCACCAATAAAAAATAAAGCTAACAGCATAATGAAATATGTGGCGGCAAATTCAATACCGTTATTAAGCAAAACAACATTACCTGTTTCGTATAACCAATCTGGATTGCCATTATCGCTAACAATATCTTTTATCTTTGCAATCCTTACTGCGGCTTTATCACTATTTGCTAAGCTTGCCTCGGCAGTTTCAAAACCTAACCATGAAAACACTTTAGCAGAGCTTGTATCTGAATTCGTTGGTGTTATGGCATACCAACCATTGTCTAGGTGGACAGACGTGGCAGCGATGATCATAGTGAACATCAACGGGATACTAATCAGGCGTGTGGCTAAACCAACTAAAATTAACCAACCACCAAAAAATTCAGTCCAAGCGGCTAAGTTTGCCAGTAACTCAGGGAAAGGCATACCTAGTCCCCACTCGCTATTACCAAACCAAGCAACTATGTCAGGGTTTGCAAAAAGCTGTTCTACAAAATTTAACTCTGAATTTGAAAATTGCATCTTATTATAGCCAGCAATAATAAATACAGGCGCTAAGTAAAGTCGAAGAAGGATAGCTGGTAAAGCATCGCCTTTGAGCAATTTCGCAATCGTGGTATTAACAAGTGAAATTATATTCATGATTGTCCCTATAGAATTAGTAATTACTTATTAGAACATTGTAGTTCATATTTAATTTCATCGACTTAGCTTTTTAAATGAGCAAAAACAAAGTTAATTGTAACTATTCATTAAAATAGGCGATCAAACAAAGATTTTTTGGCTATTGCATTGTATGATTATCATATTGTTAACATTAAGACGTGAGGATATATGTCTGATAAACCAAGCATTATTAAAAGAGTTTTCAAAAAATTATGGATGCTCATAAACACTACCCGAAAATTAGTTCTTAATTTAGTCTTCTTTATTATTGTGTTTGCCATATTCGGCGCACTATTTGATGATTCAGATAAAATTGTTGTTCCAAATAAAACCGCTTTAATTTTAGATCTTAAAGGCGATATTGTTGAACAGAAAAAACAAATAGACCCAGCCGACGCCATAATGTCTGAAGCGTTAGGCAAAGAAGAAGAAAATCCTGAAATATTGCTTGCTGATATTAAAGAAGTTCTTGCCACAGCCAAAGATGACAAAAGGATCACTACCTTAGTTATTTACCCGCAAAACTTACGACGTGCAGGCCTTACTCATTTACAAGAAATTGCTGTATCAATTAATGACTTCAAAGAAAGCGGCAAAGAAGTAATAGCTTACGGCGACTACTTTAGCCAAGATCAATACTACCTTGCTGCGCATGCAGACAAAGTGTGGATGAATCCTGAAGGCGCTGTAATACTTGAAGGTTATGGCCGTTACAGAACCTATTACAAAGCAGCATTAGATAAACTCAATATAACTCAACATATCTTTAAAGTTGGCACTTATAAATCAGCTATTGAACCTTATATTCGTGATGACATGTCTGAGCCGGCTAAAGAAGCCAATAAGGCATGGTTGTCGTCGTTATGGAACAGCTATAAATTCGATATTGCACAAGCACGAAACCTTACCACTGATGATTTCGATGAAACCGCTTCAGGCTTATTAGCTAAAATTAAACTTGCTGATGGCAGTTTTGGCCAATATGCAAAAGCCTCTGGCTTAATTGATGAGTTGCGTACTCGTGAAGATATTCGTTTAGATATGATATCTAAAGTCGGTAAAGCAGACAAAGGCAGTGGTTATAATCAAATCCATTTTAAAGACTACGCAAGAGCAACTAAGCAGCCTTACCCTATGGTTAACCCGTTAACTGATAAAGTTGCGGTGATTATTGCTAAAGGTACTATTTTAAATGGTCATCAAAAGCCCGGCACCATAGGTGGTGACAGTACAGCCGTATTGCTACGAAAAGCACGTTTAAATGGCAAAGTAAAAGCCGTTGTCTTACGTGTTGATAGTCCAGGTGGTAGCGCTTATGCATCTGAAATTATTCGTCAAGAAATTGAATTAATAAAAGCTGCCGGTAAACCGGTTATTGCCTCTATGGGCCAATATGCAGCATCAGGTGGTTACTGGATTTCAGCTCCTGCAAATGAGATCTGGGCATCACCAAATACCATCACAGGCTCTATTGGTATTTTTGGCATGTTCATGACATTTGAAAAAGCATTAGATAAATTAGGCATTCATACTGATGGAGTCGGCACTACTGATATCGCCGGTTTAGGTGTTACTCGTCCGCTTAATGAAGATGTTGGTCATATCATTCAAGCAAGCATTAACCGAGGTTATAAAAACTTTATTACCTTAGTTGCAGAAAATCGCAATATGACAGTTGAAGATGTAGACAAAATCGCTCAAGGTCGGGTTTGGACTGGAGCTAAAGCACAAGAAATTGGCTTAGTCGATAAGCTCGGTGGTTTAGATAAAGCCATTGTTGCGGCTGCCGACAGTGCAGGCTTAAAGCATTACGATACGCTATTAATTGAGCAAGAAATTTCAGCTAAAGATATCTTCTTACGAGGTTTAATCGATCAAGCTAAAGCTTATATGCCAAGCGATTCATTTAACACTGGCACCCTTAACAACCCTGCTTTACAAAAAATGGTTGCTGATCTAGTCAACGAATATGAAAAGATTAATCAGTTGAATGATCCTCGCGGTATGTATTCAGTTTGTTTAACCTGTGAAGTTAATTAATTAGTTAAATTTACAGTTTAACTTGATACTATAGCCCCAGTTTTCTGGGGCTTTTTTATTTGGGTAAATGTATTGTCTAATGCAACATTTACTTTGCTTGGTTTTCAAGTTGATCTGACCCTCTTGATTTTGAGTTGAATATTGTATGCGAAAAAATATATACATAGCTTATACCGGCGGCACTATTGGTATGAAAGCAAGTAATAATGGCTTTATTCCGGTTAAAGGCCATTTAACTGAGTCGGTAGCTAATATGCCCGACTTTCACCGTGAAGAGATGCCTTTATTTACCATAAATGAATATTCACCATTAATTGACTCGTCAAATATGACCCCTGCCGATTGGCAGTTAATCGCTGATGATATCAAAGCTAACTATGAATATTACGATGCGTTTGTGGTTCTCCATGGTACTGATACCATGGCTTACACTAGCTCTGCCTTGTCATTCATGCTTGAAGACTTAACCAAGCCTGTCATAGTAACTGGTTCGCAGATCCCACTTGCCCAACTGCGCTCTGATGGTCAAGAAAACTTACTTAACTCTTTATATATAGCCGCTAATTATCCAATTAATGAAGTGTCATTATTCTTTAATAATAATCTTTATCGTGGTAATCGTTGCATTAAGGCATATGCAGATGGCTTTAAAGCGTTTGACTCACCGAATATGCCGCCATTGCTTGAAGCAGGTATCAATATTAAGGTATTAGCTGGTGCAATTGCCACCAGTCATAATAATACTTTAACGGTAAGTAATATAACCGAGCAACCTATTGGTGTTGTCCATTTGTACCCTGGGATTTCTACCACACTAATAGCTAACGTAATTAAACAGCCGGTAAAAGCTTTGATAGTACTTAGTTATGGTGTTGGTAATGCCCCACAACAGCCTGAGCTTCTAGCTTTGCTTAAAGATGCGACCGATAGAGGCATTGTAATTGTGAACTGTACTCAATGCGTTAAAGGTAAGGTTAATATGGGCGGCTATGCCACGGGTGATGCCTTGAGTAAGTGTAATGTAACGAGCGGCTTAGATATGACGTTAGAAGCGGCGCTTACAAAATTACATTACTTATTGAGTAAAGGCTTTTCTGCAGCTGAAATACGAGTGCAAATGGGGCAAAATTTACGTGGTGAATTAACTCTATAAGCTTGGAGCCCTTGCGAACGTTAATGCTAAAATTAAATGCTAAAACTAAAATGCGAGTACACCGGATAGATGTACTCGCATTTTTTATTGCTAAACAATTAACAAGCTTAGATAAAAATGGCTTTAACCCTAGCAATATAACTGGTTAACTCTTTTGAATTTAAACCACACGCTATCCAACTCTCTAACTTAGAGTTAAGTGACATAGCCTGCCCCGATTTAAGTTTATCCGCTAACATATTTACTTGTACCTGCATGCGCTCGTTCATTAATTCTGCTGGCGAAGCTACATCAGCTAAAATTTCAAGCTCGAGAGTAATAATCCTTTGCTTGCTTAAATCTGTTTCTAATTCACAACTAGTGCTAATTAGCTTTTGCCATTGCTTAGATAATTGTAAGAATTCAGCATCGTCGGCTAAATTGTCTTTAGATAATTTAGCCGATGAAATATTTTCAATCACGGTAAATAAGTTAACAAATCCAGATTTAACCTTCTCAGTCTCAAGAGATTTTAATTGCTGAGCGATATCATCAAGTGCACGGTTAACTTTATTAACTGAACCTTTATTAACTGAGCCTTTATGAACTGGCGTTTGTTGCGATAATTTAGCAGCAAAGGCTGTTAGTTCTTGCTTGAGGCTAGTTAACGCTGAAATATCGGCGGCATCTGTAAGCTTTGCCAGTAACTCTGCACACTCTTGCTCTAATTGCGATGACTGTTCTGCTCTTTGTTTTTGCTCTGTTTCTTTAACTTCGTCACGGCGACTAAACACCTGGTCATTTATTTTTCTAAACGCTTGCCACAACTGATTTTCTTTATTATTGCCAGCGTACTCGATACCACTCCACTGTTTTTGCAGTGCTTTTAAGTTATTAATTGCAGCAAATACATCTTCGTTTTCCAATTCAAGCTTGGCTTTTTCAATTAATCGCGTTTTTTCTGTGGCATTAGCTTCTTGAAATTTGTTCACGCCATCACGTATTGGGTCGACTAACGCTGAAAACTGTTTGCTGACGATCTGGTGCTGCTCTCTATCCACTTCACCAATATCTCGCCAAGCTAAGATAAGTTTATGCAAGCGTGTATCAATTTGGCGCCAGTTAACATCAGCGTCACTAAGTTCTGTGTGCAGTTTCTGTAAATTTGCAATAACCTCTTGCTTCGCTTTTAAGTTTGCAGACCTTATAGTCGCTTGTTCTGCATAGAATTGACGACAAGGTGCAAAAGCTAACTCAATTAGTTCATTAAATTTGTTATTAAGATCGGCTTCCATTGTTTCGTCAGCGCGGCCTAAATTGTTCCAGTACTTCCTAAAGCGTTTTATTTCTTTTGCTTGCTCAAGCGGATTATCTAATGGCGAGTTGATAAGCTTTAATATGTCATCTAATGTTTGCTGTTTTTTAGGGGTAACAATAAATGACTCTAACTCATGCAGTTCAGTAATTTTATCTGAAACCATAGTAAAATCTTTGTCTAGTTTCTCTTGCTGATCAGCTGCAAGCGACTCCATCATAAAAGTTAATTTTTTATGCAGACCAAATGCTGATTTGTATTTACCAAATGAGATCAGACGTTTTAATTCAGATATTTTTTTACTCACTAGATTAAATGAACTTGCTTGCTCTTTTATCAGTGGCTTTAATGCTTGCTGCCATGTTAGTTCAAGCTCACGTCTGGCTGAAACAATTGACTCAGGTAAAATATCATCGACTAAATTATCGATACGTCGCCATTGCTGCGTCCACTCGTTAAAAATAGGTTGGCGTAAGTTAAGCTCTTCAATATTGGTAGGTAACGCTAAAGTAGATAACTTAGATATCAAAGACGTGGCATCGCTAACGCATTGTGCAACATGTGGTAATTGTTTAAGTTTACTTTCTAATTTAGTCAATTGATTAAACAATGACTTTTGCTCTTGTTGATCTAAGTCTGAGCTAAGGGTTTGCTCTTTAACCACAACTAACTCAGCTTCAAGCTTATGTTCATCTATGCTGATATTTTCAAAAACTGCTTGAGTTATTTGTTGTGAGATCAGCTTAACTTTATCTTTCAGGCTGTTAAGTTGTTGGATCTTTTTCTCTGCTTGCTCAGCAATAAATTGTTGGTGTTGATATGCTTCTTCTTGTACCGCAAAGCTTTTTGATAATTGTTTACTTATTGAATCGTATTTATTTACCAACTCATCAACATCACCGGTAGATAAACAACTAAAATCTTGGCCAAGGTTTTGCCACTCTTGCTCTAAAGCTAATTTACGCTCACGCATATCTATGTAGTCATGCAAGTCTTTCAGTGCCAGTAACTTAGATAAGGCTAACTGACATTGTTTTTTTAACTTTATTGGCTTCTCAATTGCATCTTGCAGAGCACTAAGCTTTTCATTTATTGCGTCAGCTACGTTGCCAGCATTAATTTTCTTAGCAAGCTTTTCAAGTAGTTCAACAGTCTCAAACCTTGCCAGTAAAGATAATTGTAAGTCTTCATTTTTGCAGTTAATAAAAAACTGCATCAGTAAATGCGGCTTGTTGACTTTTGTTAGCAACAACTCAACTAAAGACAGCTCTTGTTCAACTAATAGGCATTGCTCAAGAAATGCAGTTTTATCGCATTGCTCAATAAATTCTTTTTTAACATCAACAGCAAGCTTTTCCGAAGATTGATCAAGCATTAGAGCGTGTACTTTAGATGTTGCAAAGGCTTTAATTGCGGCATTTGTATTATTTTTACTTGCCTCAAGCCAGTACTGATAACTATCAAGTTTAAGCAAAGCTGCACGACGTACTAACTCACTAGGATCAGTTGCTACCAAGTTTGTAATTATGGCAAGGTGTTCACTATCACTAACTGACAGTGAATTTAAAGCAGTGATGCGCACCGGCGCATCTTGATGTTGCCATTTCGGCTTAAAAAACTTAGTTAAAATCATAAATTGGTGAACCTAGCAATGTCTTCTGAGTTGTTATTATCTAAACTATCTACGGATGCTTGTTTGAATTGTTTTTTTAGCTCTGATTTAGTTTTTTGTACTATTTCGCCATTCGCGCCAATAGTCATATTATCGTCACTGTTAAGATGTCTTGCTTGATAAGCCATAGATAACTGCAATGCAGATTCCCTTTGCGCTTGTTCTACTACGACACCTTCAGGCCACTTGCCTGTTTCAGCAGCAAACTTTAAACGTTCGTACATCTCAAACGTCATATTTTCAACAGCAGCTAATAAATTCATATAATTACTTCTTTTTTAATAAAATAAGGCGAACACGGTTTATAATATACCAGCAAAAACCTAGTACAGACGAGCCTACGGCTATTGTGTATTGCCAAGAACTTGGTGCTGGCTCACCCCAAAACATAAATCCAAAACCACCGCAAAACAATAACATTGCGATCATCGACTCATTCATCAGTTTTGATGACTTTTCAATCATAGTTATTTGTTTCAAATTTATGCGTTGCTCTTCACTCATCTCGCCAAGCACAGTAGAGCATTTATTGCATACTGCTGCTTTAGATGAAATTCGTGTTGAACAACTTGGACAATTAATTAGTGCCATAAATACCTCCGCTACCAAGTGTTATAATTTCTCAAACAGGAGAATATCACTAAATTGGTCATATAAATATATTGATAATTTTACCCGAAAAAAAAACACCCTGCGGGTGTTTTTTTACATTTTTACGATTTTTTTTACTTTAAATGTCTTTGCTGACTCTATTAAAGTTTATCTTTCCATAAATCAGCGTTTTTGATGCCTAATTTTTCAGGATCGAAGGTGTATTTGCTTACACCAGCTTTTTGTTGGCGCTCGTAGTCGCGTAATGCTTTAATAGCCGGTTTTGCCGTTGCAAAGATAATTAGTATGGCAATAATATTTAACCAAGCCATTAAACCAACACCAATATCACCTAAGCCCCAAGCTGAACTTGGTTGAGCAACGGTTCCATAAAATACCGCACACATAATGGCAAGTTTTAACACAAACCTTAAGGCAGGCATTTTAATCGTTTTATTAATGTAAGTTACGTTATTTTCGGCAATAAAGTAATACGCTAATACTGTAGTAAAAGCGAAGAAGAATAACGCAACTGCGATAAATGGCTTACCAAAACCTTTAAAAACACTATCAACTGCTATTTGGGTAAATGCTGGGCCATTCATAACCACATCAGCAGCTAGGTTTTGCGCAACAAAGGTCGTTGAGCCTTCAGGCATTACATTATATGAGTTAGTGATCAAGATCATAAACGCGGTTGCAGAACATACAAATAACGTATCTATATATACTGAGAATGCCTGTACTAAA
This sequence comes from Thalassotalea sp., assembly GCA_029237915.1. Classification (GTDB taxonomy): domain Bacteria; phylum Pseudomonadota; class Gammaproteobacteria; order Enterobacterales; family Alteromonadaceae; genus Thalassotalea_A. Next base: position 138,879 of record JAQWHD010000039.1, read on the forward strand.
CCTTGCTGTGCTGGATGATCAACTTCTGCAGCAGCGGCTGCATGTGGGCCAGTACCTTGACCAGCTTCGTTCGAGTAAACACCACGTTTAACACCCCAACCAATAGCTGCACCAAATCCAGCCATTGGCGTGAATGCATCACTAATAATCGACATAAATATTGAAGGTAACATATCAATATGTAAAGCGATCATACTACAAGCAATAATGATGTAAGCAAGAGCCATAAATGGCACCACAATTTGAGTAAAGTTAGCGATACGCTTTACACCGCCAAAAATGATAAAACCAAGTAAAAGTACGATACCTGTAGCAGCATATACTTTAGTCATGGCTAATTCACCTAAGAATGAATCAACTGAATCGCCTGTACCGAATACATTTACAAATGCGTCACCAATACCATTTGACTGCACAACTGGTAATAATAAACCACAAGCTAAAATAGTCGATATTGCGAATATCCATGCATACCATTTTTGTCCTAATGCTTTTTCAATGTAGTACGCTGGACCACCACGGTAAGTACCTTCCTCGTCTACTTCTTTATATATTTGCGCATTTGTAGATTCTACGTACGCGGTTGCCGCGCCAAAGAAAGCAACAATCCACATCCAAAACACCGCACCAGGACCACCGAAACCAATAGCGGCAGCTACACCAGCGATGTTACCTGTACCAACACGGCCAGATAAAGAAACGGCTAATGCTTGAAAAGATGAAATACCTTCGTTTGAACTCTTACCTGAAAGTAACAAGCGAACCATTTCGCGAAAATGTCTCACTTGCGCAAAACGTGTCATTATGGAGAAGAAAACACCCGCGCCTAAACACAAGTAAATTAGCCACGAACTCCAAATAATACTATTTAGATAATCAATAGTTTCTATCAAAACAAACCTCTATTTTTATTATAATTAACGAACCAAAGGCTAACCTCAGCCTGCGGTGTAAAACATATAAAATAAAGGACCTTACGGTCCCTTATTGGTGGTACTTAAAGTACTTAATATCAATGTACGATAAAACTTATCTTAAGTCATCTAATACATGATAAATAGCCGTTAATGTATCGCGGCCTAAAATACTACTACGAGCATCATTCCAGCCAACGATTGGATCTGGCAGTAAATCGTTATCTTTAAATGGCATTTCAACAGTAAACGCTAAACAATTAAATTCTTCACCTACCCATGCAGAGCCAACTGTAAGGTTAGCTTTGCCTGGTTCGTCTTTATCATAACCGCGAGTATCTTGAAATTCAGGGGTGATCGCTATTAAGATATCTTTAAACTTATCTTCTAATGCTTTATGTCTTGGATCATACGACGGAATACCTTCACAACCAGCAACAAAATTCACTGGTAATGCTTCATCTCCGTGAATATCTAAATGCAGATCAACGCCGACTTCTTGCATTTTTTCACGAACTAAGAATACTTCCGGGCTTTTTTCTAATGACGGAGACTGCCATTCGCGGTTCAAATTAACACCAGCGGCATTCGTGCGTAAATGCCCTCTTACGCTACCATCTGGGTTCATGTTTGGCACAAGATAGAACACTGCATTATCAATTAAGGTACGAGCTAAGCCGTCATCTTCATCGAGTAATCGTTCGATGAAACCTTCCATAAACCATTCAGCCATAGTTTCGCCAGGGTGCTGACGAGCAGTTAACCAAATATTGGCTTTACCTTCTGCAGGTTGGCCAACTCTTAATAACGACATATCACGGCCATCTAGAGTTTGCCCTAACACTTCTAACTGACAATCAGCGTCAAGTTGTGCCATATGGATCAGATCTTGATGACGCTCATAGCTGTAAGGAACGAAATAAGCAAAGTACATTGAGTCACACTCAGGAGTCACTTTAATTGTTAAATTTTCACCATCAAACGATGTAGGTACTCTAAACCAAGTAATACGGTCGTACGAAGCTACGGCTTGATAGTCAACCCAACCTTCTACATAAGCTGATTTACCGGCATTAGTAATGTTTAAAGTGTGCTCACAATGGTCAGTATTGTGTAATTTAAAGTGAAACCACTGATAAAAGTCAGATTCATTATCATGTTTAATTTCAAGTTGAATATCATTAGCTGATGCTGCTGAGATGACACGGATGTTACCGCTGTCGAAATTTGAACTAATTTGCATAGTGTCTACTTTGTTATCTAATAAAATTAGCTTAAGTGTACACAATCAAGGCGTGGATCAGAAGTAATTCGCTTGGCAATTTATCATTTAACTGTAAAGCTTTGCTGACTAATGTTGGTATTTATAGGCTTCTTAAATATAAACCAAGAGCTGTTGAGTAGCCCAGAGAGCGGTGTTCAATAGCACCATTTTTATCTAATACGTAATAACTTGGATAGGCCGATACTTTAAATGCTTGTTTTACATTTTGATTTCCTAACAAGATAGGGAATGTAAGATCTAAATTTTTGGCAAACTGCTCCACCTCTGCAATGCTCTGATAATCTAGAACGACCGCTTTAATATCTATGTCGGGGTTATATTTATATAGCATTTCTAAGTTAGAAATACTGACCCGACAAACCGAACACCATGGCGCAAAAAAATAAACTAAGGTTTTCTTATTGGGGTTTGCAAGTTCAACGGGTTCATTATGAAGATCGGGTAACAAAAACTCAGGAGCATGTTCTTGCTGCCATGAAGAAAGCATGCTCGATTCTTTTAGCATTGAAACGCCGTTGAATATCAACACCACGACAATTACCTGTATAAGAAAACTTTTCAACTCTACTTCCTAGTTTTAATGGTCTATATATAAAGACCTGATAAGTGCAATATAATGACAGCAATACAGTAATTTTTTCAAATTTACCGTCATATACGCTGATTTGCTTACTTTCGTCCCTGAAAGTAAAAAATCTAAAACCGTCCTTGGTGATTTCCTTACTTTCATCCCTGAAAGTAAAAAGTCAGTAACAACAGTTACTGACTTTTAGAGTGTACATTTTAGTGTGTTAGTTAAACAACTTAACCTTTAGGCAAGCTTAATAAATTAACACCTGCCATTTTATGCATCACTTTAACCACTTGACAGCTATAGCCAAACTCATTGTCATACCATACATATAAAACGGCGCGATCTTCTTCAGCAATAGTCGCTTGCGAATCAACAACACCTGCAAAACGAGAACCAACTAAATCACAAGATACAATTTCAGTTGAGGCCGTGTAGTCAACTTGCTCACGTAAATCAGATTTTAACGATACGCCACGTAAGAAGTTATTTAACTCATCACGATCTGTTTTCTTTTTAAGGTTCAAATTCATGATTGCCATTGAAACATTTGGCGTAGGAACGCGTATAGCATTACCAGTTAAAAGACCTTTTAGTTCAGGCAACGCTTTAGCAACTGCTTTTGCTGCACCGGTAGAAGTAATAACCATATTAAGTGGAGCACTTCGACCGCGGCGATCAGATGAGTGATAGTTATCAATTAAGTTCTGGTCATTGGTGTACGAGTGAACGGTTTCAACGTGACCGTTTTTAATGCCGTATTCATCGTTTAACGCTTTTAATACCGGCGTTATTGCATTGGTTGTACAACTTGCTGCAGAGATCATTTTGTCTTCAGGTAAAATATCATTGTGGTTTACACCATAAACAACGTTTTTAATCTCACCTTTAGCAGGGGCTGTTAACAGAACTTTAGCAACACCTTTAGATTGTAAATGTTGACCCAGACTTTCTTCATCAGTCCAAATACCTGTGTTATCAACAACTAGCGCATTGTTAATGCCGTATTGGGTGTAATCAATGTCGCTTGGTGATTTAGCGTAAATCACTTTGATGTAAGCACCGTTTGCTTTAATTGCAGACGCTTCTTCATCAACACTAATACTTCCGTTGAATGCACCATGAATTGAATCACGACGCAATAAAGAGGCACGTTTCTCAAGGTCGCCGTCTTTACCTGGACGAATAACAATCGCGCGTAGGCTTAAGTTAGACATTGGGCCAGTACGTTCAATTAATAAACGCGCTAATATACGGCCGATACGACCGAAGCCATAAAGTACAACATCTTGCGGGCCTTCAACATTGTCTTGCTCATTTAAAGGAGCCATTTCTTGTTGTAGATATTGCTCAATGGTTAAGCCGTTCGCTTCACCTAAAAATAAGTAACGATAAGCAAGCTTACCAACGTCAATGTTTGCAGGTTTTAACGCCATTTTACTTAAAGCTTCTACGAATGGAAAACTCTCACGTAAACGCAATTTAGTACTCTCGTGAATACCAACTGATTTATGTGCTTTAATGATATCAATGGCTGAGGCATTAACTAAAGGACGACCATACACAGAAATTTCAACACCGAAATTACGGTATAATTGACCAATAATCGGTTGCATTCTTTCTGCTATATCTTGACGCTCTTGCCAGCTTTTTTGATAAATCTCTTCATTATGAGAAGTCATTTCGTAAACCTTTATATATTTTATAAGTTATGAAAAATCTAATTATTGTTATAGTTAGTAGGTAAATAATTAGCTTGATTGTAAAAATCATGGTTATTGTAATTGAACTTGTAATAATTCTCTACCACTTACAAACCATAAAACTAAAAAAATTAACATTCTTTAGTATTAGAAAATTTACAGTATAAAGCGCCTAAACAAGATCATCAGTTTAGTGTAAAGACAGAAGAATAACGGGCTAAGGTGTCGGCTTGAAGTTTAGGCTGAGGGAATTTACACAATAACGTTTAAATGTTGGAGCTGGCCCATCATCAAAAACATGACCAAGGTGTGACTGGCAGTTGTTACAACGGATTTCAACTCGAGACATGGCAAGAGAATGATCAGGTAGGTACTCTATTGCGTCTTTAATTGACGAATTAAAGCTAGGCCAACCGCAACCTGCTTGAAATTTCGCAGTACTTAAAAACAAAGAGCACTGACAACAAGCACACGTATAAGTGCCCTGCTGCCAATGCTCATTATAAACACCAGTAAATGGTGCTTCAGTTGCCGCTAACCGGCAAACCTTATAAGCATCTTCAGATAACAGTTGTTTATACTTGTCGTCATCTTGTTTACTCATAAGATCTCCAGTTAGTTAGATAGTAATTTAAACCTTGATAATAGGTCTGTCAGCTGATGTCCACTCCACATGGAATTTTTGACCTGCTGGTTTGTCTAGGCGTTCAAATGTGTGAGCACCGAAGTAATCACGTTGACCTTGTAATAAATTAGCAGGTAATGTCGCGCAGCGCATTGAGTCGTAATAACTTAATGAAGCTGAAATTGCGCCAATTGGAATACCCATTAATGTACACTGAGCAACGGCTTTACGCCAGTTTTGCTGATAGCTGCTAAGTTGACCGCTAAAGAAACTATCAACCAGTAAATTTTCTAAGTCTTGTTCACGCTCAAATGCATCCGTGATCGATTGTAAAAATGCCGCTCTAATAATACAGCCAGCGCGCCAAATTTTGGCAATTGAAGCAAAGTTTAACTTCCAGTTATGCTCAACTGAAGCAAGTTTCATTAATTGAAAACCTTGTGCGTACGTACATATTTTAGAACAATATAACGCATCATGTAATTGCTCTATAAATGTTTCTTTTTCTGATTCAGACAAAGGCGTAAATTCAGGAGCAGAAAGCACGGTTGATGTATGCGCTCTAAGCTCTTTAAAAGAAGAAATAGAACGAGCATAAACCGCTTGTGAAATCGTTGGAGATGGACAACCTACTTCAAGTGAACTTACCGCAGTCCATAGACCAGTACCTTTTTGCCCGGCTTTATCTAAAATAAGATCAACTAAGTGTGTTTGTGTTTCTACGTCTTTATGGCGAAGTACTTCAACCGAAATTTCCATTAAGTAGCTATCAAGTACACCTTGATTCCAGCCTTCAAATATTGTGGCAATTTCTTCACAGTCTAATTTAAGACCTTCACGAAGCACGTGGTAAGCTTCACAAATAAGTTGCATATCAGCATATTCAATACCGTTATGAACCATTTTAACGTAATGGCCAGCACCGGCTGGACCAATATAGTCAGCACATGGATCGCCATTTTCAATAGTTTGACCAGGCTGAGTTCTTTCTAAAGGCTTGCCGGTAGCAGGGTCAACTTTTGCAGCAATAGCACTCCAGATTGGTTTAACGCGTGTCCAAGCATAAGGAGAGCCACTTGGCATTAAAGCTGGACCAAAACGAGCACCGACTTCACCACCAGAGACCGCTGACGAGAAAAACAGAAAATCATCTTTATATTTAGCTTCACGTTCAACTGTATGGGTCCAAAGACTATTACCAGTATCTATAACTATGTCATCACGTTGAATACCTGCACCTATTAGGTTTTGGCAAACTTGATCAACAATATCGCCAGCAGGAACAGAAAGAACGATTAAATGCGGTGCTTTTAATTGAGAAAGTAACTCAGTATATGAAGAACAACCTACTACGCGAGGTTCCCCTTGATTAGTTTCATTGCCGTCTTGTTCGATAACAGCAGAGACTTTTTCTAGGTCAAGATCAAATGCTGCAATTTTATAGCCATTGTCAGCAAGGTTTAATACTAAATTCTTACCCATTACACCAAGGCCAACAAAGCCGATGTCACATTTATTTAAGTTTTCAGACATGTATAATTTTCCAGTTTCACCCAAACATCGCAGTGTCTTTAGGTGTTATTTTGAGATGCATAATTTTATGGCGCGTATTTTGCCATAAAACTGTGCTTTTATGTAACTTTATAAAAAAAAAGTTACTTAATCTAATAAAAGAACAGAAAAAACAAGAAAAAGCTTGATAAAACCGTCAAATGTTGTAATTTTACTACATTATATTTTTATACATAATTTCTCAAAAGGTTTAGACATGAAAAAGATAGCAATTAATGGTTTTGGTCGCATAGGTCGTCTAGTATTTCGCGCTGCAATGGAACGCGATAATTTAGAGGTAGTTGCTATAAATGATCTAATCGACATTGATTACATGGCTTACATGTTGAAATTTGACTCTACTCATGGTCGCTTTAAAGGCACTGTTGATGTTGTTGATGGTTACTTAGTTGTAAATGGTAAGAAAGTAAGAGTTTCTGCTGAACGTAACCCTGCTGATTTAAAATGGGATGAAGTTGGCGCAGATATTGTGGTTGAGTCTACTGGTTTATTCTTAACACAAGAAACTGCGCAAAAGCATATCGATGCCGGCGCTAAAAAAGTAATTATGTCTGCACCTTCTAAAGATGCTACGCCTATGTTTGTTGCTGGTGTTAACTTTGATGAGTACCAAGGCCAAGCAATCGTTTCAAATGCATCTTGTACAACTAACTGTTTAGCCCCTCTTGCTAAAGTAATCAACGATAACTTTGGTATTGAAAGTGGCTTAATGACAACGGTACACGCAACAACGTCTACACAGAAAACTGTTGATAGCCCAAGTGCTAAAGATTGGCGTGGTGGTCGTGGCGCAAGTCAAAACATTATCCCTTCATCAACAGGCGCAGCTAAAGCCGTAGGTAAAGTTATCCCTGCATTAAACGGCAAACTAACTGGTATGGCTTTTCGTGTACCTACAGCAAACGTTTCTGTAGTTGATTTAACTGTTAACTTAAAAACAGCGGCTACATACGAAGAAATTTGTGCAAAAGTAAAAGAAGCAGCTGAAGGCGAAATGAAAGGTATTTTAGATTACACTGACGAAGCTGTAGTATCTAATGACTTTATTGGTGAATCTTGTACTAGCGTATTTGATGCAGCAGCTGGTATTGCAATGACAGATAAATTTGTAAAACTTGTTTCTTGGTATGACAATGAGATGGGTTATTCAAACAAAGTATTAGATTTAGCTGAGCATATGTTTGCATATGACGTAGCTGTATTAAAAGAAGTGAGCTAAGTTAAACGACTAGCTTGTTCTGATCAGAATGCCTCGCAAATGCGGGGTATTTTTTTGCGTGAAATTTACTTCAGGAACACCAATTACGTATTGACCATAGATGTGAAAACCACATAGCACCATTTTCTTCCATACCTATAGGAGCGTGATGTGGCTGCTTGGTTGTTACTTCAGAGAGGTTTGCGCGCCAATATAGTCGCAAACTGTAATTTCGCGCCGTTGTGCATAGTGCCTACATCTTCATTGTACTTAATCACATCCCACTTGTTATAAGCCTCACGCAACTGTCCAGTCTTTAGGGTAAAAGGAAACGGTACTGGGCATGGGTGCTCTTCGGTGCTCATGGCGCAAACAATCAAATTGTAACCACCCGCAAGAGTACTTTTTTGCATATCGGCAATAATAGTATCAACACGATCTGGATTGATAAACATTAAGGTTACGGTACAAGAAATTAAGCCATAGTCTTGTTCAAGGTTGGCGTTGTTAATATCGTAGACATGAGCCGTAACATTATTGATATTCTCTGCTGTAATAATACTTTGCAGCATATCAACAGCGCCTGGATTATTGTCTATAGCGGTAACGTTAAAACCTTGCTGGCCAAAGTACACTGCATTACGTCCATTCGAACACCCCATATCTAACGTTTTACATGGCTCAATAACTTTGCATACTTCTACTACTTCACTGTGCGCAGGGTTTAAGCCGTAACGGCTGTTTAGATCAACTATCATGATAACAACTTAATTTTTTAAAGTGAGAACAATTATATTACAACGAATCGGCTCCATTTAATATTAATCGGCGTATTAATTGTGTTTTTATCTGTGCAGTTAATAGAGTATTTAACTGTTCTAAGCTTCTACTATTAACAACAATTTCTCTGTAATTTAAATTTTGTAATTCAATAAAACAGTGTATTTGATTACTGAACTATATTTTAAGATATTTTAAGGAGGTCGTGCTAAACAGCTATATTGAATACGCCTTAATTAAGTTAAAGCATTCTGTTAGAATAATAGGCTATTGATTAAATATTACCGAGGCAGCATGTCAGGATTTAAAGAATTTTCACTTTTAGAGTCAATTATTGACCGCGTTAGTCTCAAAGGCTATAAACAGCCCACCCCGATCCAAAACGAATGTATCCCTGCACTTATTAATGGCAACGATCTTCTTGGTATAGCGCAAACAGGAACCGGAAAAACTGCGGCCTTTTCATTACCTATTATCAATAATTTTGGCCGAAATAAAATTGATATCAAAGCAAAGAGCACACGGTCGTTGATATTAACGCCCACAAGAGAGCTTGCCTCACAAATAATGCAAAATATTGATGACTATTCAGATGGCTTAGGTCTTAAAACTAAGGTTGTTTATGGTGGTGTAGGAAGACAAAACCAAGTTGACACTATCGCACTTGGACTTGATATATTAGTGGCCACCCCTGGAAGGTTATTGGATTTAATTGAAACGGGCGATGTAAATTTTCAGGCATTAGAGGTATTTGTCTTAGACGAAGCCGACACAATGCTTGATATGGGGTTCTTTAAAGATGTTCAAACCATCATATCTAAATTGCCAAAGAAGCGCCAAACACTGTTGTTTTCAGCTACTATGCCTGCTGAAATCGAGATACTTGCCCAAGGAATATTAACAGAACCAACAAAGATTCAAATTACTGCACAAACGGTTACTATCGACTTGGTTAATCAAAGTGTCTACCACCTTGAAAAAACGAATAAAGTACCATTGTTATTTAATATCTTAGAAAACTCTGACTATGAAAAAGTTCTCATCTTTTGTAAAACAAAGTTTGGCGCTGATATCATTGTTAAAGCCCTAGAAAAAGAATCAATAACAGCTGCAAGCCTGCACAGTGGTAAAACACAAGCGGTTAGAGAGGAAGCCTTACAAAACTTCAAAGAGTCTTCTTTAAGAGTATTAGTTGCAACAGATGTTGCTGCTCGCGGAATTGATGTTGATAATATTACGTTAGTCATTAACTATAACCTTCCTGAAGATCCAAGAAACTACATACACCGTATAGGGCGAACGGCTCGTGCGGGGAAAAGTGGAATGGCCATTTCATTTGCTGTAGAAAATGATATGAGGCAGTTAAATAATATTGAAAATAGTATAGGCCAAGTCATTCCTGTTGTTACAGACCAGCCTTTCCATAAAGAGTTTTCAAAAGCGCCTAAACTAGACAAAAAAAAGAAAAAGAAAAATGTGAAGAATACAAATAGATCACGAACAAAAAAAAGATAAGGCCAAGCTTAAATTGTCCTTGAGTCTAGCAATATAGCCATCATTCTCTGTGTTCATAACGCCCTTTACAGGGCGTTATGAGGTTGGCTATATTGAAAAGTAATATTGCGCGAGCAGAAACAGCCAACTCTAAATTATCCTGATTTCTAAATTATAAGGCTATTTAAGTTTGCCAATTGCTTGAATTACAGCCCCTAACCCATTGTGATTAATACCTTCATTTACGACTCGCTCGAGAGTTTCTAGATGACTGAACACCAAATTGGGAAGTTCATTTACTAACGTTTCTTTAGTGATCATCATAGATGCAACTGGAGGCCCACCCGTTTTATAATTTAACTGTTCTGGTGTATAACCTTCCAGGAAAAAAACACCTGAGGGTTTAATTGCCCGTTCAATGCGTTTATATAAAGATTGCCTAAGTGCTAGCGGTAGATGGCAATATATAGAAACAATACCGTCCCATTTATTATCACCAAGATCAAATGTGGCAAGATCAGCACATATGGTTTCGATGACCACATCATTTTCTTTAGCAAGCTTTTCTGCTTTCTTTAATCCTACACTTGAGATATCTACAGCTGTTACGTTGTAGCCTAATTTAGCAAGAAAAACTGCATTTCGTCCTTCACCTTCGGCAAGCAATAGCACTTTTCCTTTTGGTATTGCTTGGTAATGACTTTTTAGAAAATCATTAGGTAATTTTCCATATACATATTCTTCTCTATCGTATTCTTTATCCCACATAGTAAACTCTCTGATTAATTGCGGTGCTGATTTGCTACCAAAGCCCCACTACAAGGCAAATGATATTGGTATTGATTTTGCTTATTTACAAAAAACAAGACGCGTTATTTTTTCTACTTTAATGGCTTTTCGGCTTTTTAAATTTTAGTCATTTCATTTAATATAAAAGACGCGACCGCTCCTTGTGTTGCCTTCATATAGTCAGCGAGGTGGGAATTATTCATATGCTTTTGCCAAAGTTCGCGGTTCTCCCAATTTTCATAGAAAATAAACACTGCTGGATTTTCATTATCCTGATGTAAATCATACCCAATACAACCAACCTCTTTCAATGTTGGCTCAACTAGCTTTATCAGTTCACCTTTAACCAACTCGACTTTGTCGGGATTTGCCTCAATTCTCGCTACAATTGTCAATTCTTTACTCATTTGTTTTATCCTGTGCTTTAATTAATTATTTTTAGATTAGACCATAACAGGAAAAAATTAAACTAAGCCTAATGTATCATTAAGAGGAAATTTATAGTTGGCTAAAATGTTGAATGCAGTGAAAACAGGTAACTGTAAATTTTCCTGATCGAATATCTTTTTAGAGAGCCTTTTTAACTGACATTGCCAGCTTTTCAATACCATGTGATGGCGTCCAGCGCTTAAATTCAATGAAACCATGCTTCTTGTATAAATTGATTGCTGGAGTATTTACGACAGCTGTTTCAACAATTGCTATTGAGAAATTAAATTGATGTAAAACATAGCTTATCAGTTTATCTGCGATACCTTTTCTGAAATAACATGGATCAACAGTTAAACTATTAATGTCTAAGTAATCTCCGTTTATAACAACTTCAATAACTGCAGCAAGCGTCTCTCCTTCAATAAAACCGTAGAATAGTGTTGTTGAATTTTCTATATCTCTAACGCTTCTAGATAATGGATGGAAATCAAGAGTACCTATAAGTTGTGCTTCAATTTTATAAGAGTTTTGAAATGTTGTGAAAATTTGTTTTGCAACTACTGTATTTGAATTATCAAGTTTATTTATCATGCTCTGCCTAGACTCAAAATTATCATTGCTCTCTAGCACCTAATTAACAGGCAAAAATAAGAGAACGCAGTGAACAAAAAGCCAACTGTTATTTGTCCTACTTGAAAACCCTTGTTAGCTTTTACTACTCGAGAACATGGCTATTCCCAACCAAGAAAACCATACAATTTGGCTTATACCAAAAACTTCTGTGATTACTTCAGCTGGATAAATAGTGAGAATACCAACAATGCCAACGAACAGGCCAAAATAGTTAAGTATTTTAGGAAGCTCATTACCCTTTAAAGCAGCAAAACTTAACAACAGAACCCATAGACCTCCAACAACTTCGTTCCCACCTCCTAACCCTTCAACTACAGAGTAGATGGCACGCCAGACTGTCATAGCTTGTTCGGGATCCTTAGCTGATAGCTCTAAGACGGTAGCTAAACCTATATTTGCAATCATTCCACTAGCAATGACTAAACCCACCCAAACAACCCCAAAAACAGAAGCTATTTGGGAAAGAATTGGGCTATTCACCTTCAAGCGTTCATGAAGTGCCAACACTAATACAGCCAAAAGAATTCCAAATAATACATACATGATAAGATTTACGATTGACAGGATAACCTGATTTTCTGCTAGAAATGCAAATTGTTTCACAGAATCAGCATCAGCAGGGAAATTCCAAATTGCACCAAAGAAAACAAAAGCTGACACGTAAATAACGGATTCTAAAAGAGCTGAAACGCCCCCTATTTTTTGTAAATTATTCACGGTATAAACTCCATGTTGATTGAATACTCAGAAAGCTAACGCCTAGCTAAGAGGCGAATTATACTAGCAATGATATTTGCGTTGTTTGCAAAAACTGTGACAGTGTTAATTGTCCAATTGAGCGCCTTGTTATACGAATTAGTTACTTTTTGCATTAGCAATAGACTGCTTGATTGAGTCTACTTGTTTAATACACTTTGCTCGACGTTCACCGGTCATTTCAGAGCAATTCTGACCTTCAGGTTCTGAAATAAGAGTATCAGCAATCATCGCTCCACCTTGCACGGCAGCACATGTCCCCGTACAGCTAACGCAACCTTGAAGATAGATTAGCGGAACTAATAGTAGAATCCCTCGCATAATGAATTTCCCTTTTCGTATAACAGCTTCTTAGATGGAAAAAGTCCTTATTTATTATATTAGACTTTCCATTAATTATTTTTATTAACAATACTTTAACTTTTAATTTCTTGATATTCAAAGAATAAGTAAATATCCCATGTTTAAACATGGAAACAATAGTATTTCTTATTATTAATTAGCATTTGGTCGTTTATTTTTGCAATAAAAAAGCCACTAGATTAAATCTAATGGCTTCTTTAGGGTACTTAAAGTTGTTTAGATAACTATAAGTTGCCTTGCTTTGCAGCAGCTACAGCTTTTTTAGTGATTTCTGTAATTGCAGCCCAGTCTTTGTTCTTAACAGCTTCGTCAGGAACTAACCAAGAACCACCAATACAACTTACATTGCTAAGGCTTAGGTAGTTGCCCATATTGCCAAGGTTAATACCACCAGTTGGGCAAAAACGAACGTTAGGGAATGGGCCTGATACAGACTTTATTGTCTTTGCGCCACCAGCAGCTTCTGCTGGGAAAAACTTAAAGTGATCAAAACCGGCATCAATACCTTCCATTAATTCAGATATTGAAGAAATACCTGGGATCAATGGGATTGAAGACTTTTTGGCTGCAGCTAATAATTCAGTAGTCATACCTGGGCTTAGTGCAAATTTTGCACCTGCATCAATTGACTGTTGCAGAGTTTCAGGGTTAGTTACTGTGCCTGAGCCAACCATAGCTTCTGGAACTTTTGATGCGATTTCCTTGATAACGGCTAAAGCATTGGCAGTACGTAAAGTTACTTCTAATACTTTAATGCCTCCAGCGATCAAAGCTTGTGCGATAGGCACTGCATCTTCTACGTTTTCAATGACTAAAACAGGAACAACTGGTCCCATTGCAAAAAGTTCTGCTGGCTGAATTTGCCAATTGTTACTTAACGACATAATGCCTCATTATTGTTTTGTTGAATTAAGTAAGCGCTGGCACCTAAAATACCAGGTTGCGCTTCTGTAATTACATAAGTTGGAATGTTTGAATTAAATTCAGTGAAACGATTTTTAGCGATAAAACGAGCTCTAAAGTCACTGTTTTCAAAAAACTCAATAAACCTTGGAACTATGCCACCAGCGATGTAAACACCACCAAAAGCAGAGGTAGTTAATGCTAAGTTACCAGCAAAACTACCTAAAATTTTACAAAACTGTTGTAATGCCTTTAAACAAAGCGGACAGCTGTTATCTAATGCTTTACCTGAAATATCTTTGGCTTGATAATTTTGTGCTTGCACATTGTTGATTGCACATATTGCTTGGTAAATCTGCTCAATACCTAAACCAGATAATACTTGCTCATACGACACTCTTGGGTATTTAGTTTGTAAATACTTTAAGATTTCAATCTCGGTATCATCAACTGGAGCAAAGTCGGCATGACCACCCTCGCCGCCAACACTGATCCATTGGTCGTTACCCCAAATAACATTAGCAACGCCTAAACCAGTACCTGGTCCACATATAGCCATTGGCGTATGTGGTACAGACTCACCACCACCAATCTTAACTTTTTGACTATCCGATAAACTGTTTATTGACCAAGCAATCGCAGTGTAATCATTGATCATATATAAGTGGTTTAAATTGAGATCTGCTTTTAACTCTGACTTTGAAAAATTCCAAGGTAAGTTAGTCATGCTAATCAAATCTTGATCAACAGGGCATGCAATTGCTAAACAAGCATTGACTTTGTTTGCTGTGCTATCAATGTTTTGGTTGCTTAAATACAATTCCAAAACACTTTTTAAGCTTGAGTATTCTTCACATTGAAATAACTCTAAGTTAGCTACACTACCATCAGGTTGTACAACGCCAACTCGTAAGTTAGTTCCACCAATATCAGCAACAATATTAATTACAGGTAAATTCATTGTTTAAATGTCCTCTGAAAATAAAGAACAGGCGCCTAGTTCTGCACCACTAAGGTTATTGCGCATAAAGCCAAAGATTTCACGGCCCATACCTTGGTGTTCATGTTGAGCTGCAAATTTTGCTAATGGACGAGCAGCTAATTCCGCTTCATCAACCATTAATGTAAGTTCACCAGTTAAACCATTCACTAAGATCATATCGCCAGTTTGTACTTTTGCGATCAAGCCGCCATCAAGAGCTTCCGGAACTAAATGTATAGCTGCTGGAACTTTACCTGACGCACCTGACATACGACCGTCAGTGATTAGTGCAACATTAAAGCCTTTGTCTTGAAGAACACCTAAAGGAGGCGTTAGTTTGTGACACTCAGGCATACCACGTGCTTTTGGTCCTTGGAAGCGAACAACAGCAACGAAGTCTTTATCAAGTGAGCCTGATTGGAATGCTGCATCTAGCTCATGTTGATCTTCAAAAACAACCGCTGGAGCTTGAATAACTTCTTGTCCAGGGCGCAGTGATGATGTTTTAAGAACAGAACGACCTAAGTTACCTTTAAGTAATTTTAAACCGCCATCAGCTTTAAATGGTTTGGCTGGTGTGGTAATAATTTCTGTATCGCCAGATTGTGTTGCACCATCAACCCATACGAGTTCACCGTTCTCTAAGGTTGGCACTTTAGTGTAACGCTCTAAACCGCGACCACAGATAGTATCTACATCTTCATGTACTAAACCTGCATCGATTAATTCGCGGAATAATAACGCCATACCACCAGCATCTTGGAATTGGTTAATATCAGCAAAACCGTTAGGGTAAATGCGAGTAATTAATGGAACTGCATCAGAAAGATCAGCGAAGTCGTCCCAGTTGATAATAATACCAGCAGCACGAGCATAAGCGATGATGTGCATTGTTAAGTTGGTTGAACCACCTGTTGCTAATAAAGCAACGATTGAGTTAACAATTGATTTTTCATCAACCATTTTACCAACAGGAACATAGTTACCTGATTGTTGAGTTAAACGAGTAACTTGACGAGCAGCGGCTTTCGTTAATTCTTCACGTAGTTGTGTATTAGGAGCAACAAATGACGCACCTGGTAAATGTAAGCCCATTACTTCAACAACTAACTGATTTGAGTTAGCTGTACCAAAGAAGGTACAAGTACCAGGGCTATGGTATGAAGCAGATTCTGCTTCAAGTAATTCATCTTCGCCTACTTCGCCTTTAGCAAATTGTTGACGAACACGAGCTTTTTCTTTGTTTGGAATACCTGAAGGCATAGGACCTGCTGGTACGAAAACTGTTGGTAAATGACCAAATGTCATAGCAGCAATAAGTAAGCCAGGAACGATTTTGTCACATATACCTAGCATTAAGGTACCGTCAAACATGTTATGCGATAAAGCAACAGCTGATGACATCGCAATAACGTCACGGCTCATTAAGCTTAAATCCATACCCGGTTGACCCTGAGTAACACCATCACACATTGCCGGTACGCCACCAGCAAATTGTGCTACGCCGCCAGTATCGCGAACGGCTTGTTTAATAATTTGTGGATAGGTTTCGTATGGTTGATGTGCAGATAACATGTCGTTATAAGCAGAAACAATCGCTACATCACTATGGTTTAATTGTTTTAAAATTGATTTATCTTCTTTACCACAAGCGGCAAAGCCGTGTGCTAAGTTGCCACATGATAGGCTTGAGCGATGTACTTTAGATGATTTAGCTGCATCAATTTTAGCAAGGTAACTCGCTCTTGTTACTTTACTACGTTCAATTATACGATTAGTAATTGCAACTACATTTTCATTCATTTTAATTTTTGACATTATTTCTATTCCGCCCAGATGATTTCACAAGTCTTTTCGCTGTTATGTAAAAATGCGCGAATCGGCATTTCAACAGCATTGTCATTAGCAATAGCTTGGTTTAAAACATCTTGCTTAGATTGACCTACGATATGTAAATAAAGATGAGAACAGCCAATTAACGCATTGAAATTAAACGTAATGCGTTCATAAGGAGCTGTGGTTGGGATAACTTTAATTAAAGCTGGTTCAGCCGTTGTACTTAAGCCTTCATTTACTTGTTCACTACAAGGGAAAATAGACGCTGTATGACCATCTTCTCCCATACCTAAAACAACAATATCTAAAGGTAAAACCTGCTCTTGTGCTTGTTTAGTTAGAGCACTAAGGTAGTCTTGATCAAACGTGCCAGCTTGCTTTAATGAAAACAAAGTAGCTGCGCTTGCTTTGTTTACTAATAGGTTTTCTCTGATTAGCTTGTCGTTGCTATCGTTATCTTCGACATCAACCCAGCGATCATCGGCTAAAGTTACCGTTACTTTATCCCACTCAAGTGTTTGTTGAGATAAGGCGTTAAAGAAACCTTTAGGTGTACTACCACCAGAGAAAGCAATACTCGCTCGACCATTAGTTTCAATGGCTTGTCTTAGTTGCTTAGCAACCTTAGCAGCGAATTTTTGGTCAAGTAATTCACGGCTGTTATATGTAATTAATTTTTGCATTATTCGTCCCAGTTTCTATCGTCACGTGCTATTAAGGAAACTGAAGATACAGGTCCCCAAGAACCAGCAGCATATGGTTTTGGTGGCTCATTCGAAGAGTTCCAAGCGCCAATGATACTGTCGGCCCATGTCCATGCTGCTTCAACTTCATCACGGCGAATAAATAATGATTGGTTACCAATGATGGCACTTAAAATTAGTCGTTCGTAGGCATCAATCACACGTTCGTTATCATTAAAATCAGAGAAGCTTAGATCTAATTTTGTTTCACGAATTTCTAATTTACTGTTAATACCCGGGACTTTATTCATTACCGTTAATTCAACACCTTCATCAGGCTGTAAACGAATGGTAAGCTTGTTAGCAGGTAATTGAGAGTAACTTTCACTGAAAATATTATGTGGCTGATGTTTGAAGTTAATAACAACTTCAGAATGCTTACAGGCCATGCGTTTACCGGTTCTTAAGTAGAACGGTACACCAGCCCAGCGCCAATTATCAATTTCAGCTTTAATCGCAACAAACGTTTCAGTTTTACTGCCTTTATTTGCGCCATCCTCTTCAAGGTAACCTGGTACAGGTAAACCATTAAGGTGGCCTTTCGCATATTGTCCACGTACTGTTTTTTCGTGGATATTGCTTTTATTTATTGGACGAAGCGCTTTTAAAACCTTTAATTTTTCATCGCGAACACTTTCAGCTGATAAATCCGTAGGCGGCTCCATAGCTAAATACGATAAGATTTGTAAAAGATGGTTTTGAACCATGTCACGCATTTGCCCGGTTTGGTCATAAAAACCCCAACGACCTTCAATACCAACACTTTCTGCAACCGTTATTTGTACGTGATCAATACTGCTATGATCCCAGTTGGTACTAAATAACGAATTGGCAAATCGTAATGAAATTAAGTTCAATACAGTCTCTTTACCTAAATAATGATCTATTCGGTAAATTTGCGATTCTTCGAAGAATCTGCTGACCTTATTGTTAATTACTTTAGATGACTCAAGGTCATAACCAATTGGTTTTTCCATAACTACGCGAGCGTTAGCGTTATCAAGACCGTGAGCATTAAGCCCTTCAGTGATAAGACCATAAATTGATGGCGGCGTAGCTAAGTAATGAAGAGTCATTACATCAGGACTTAAAAGGTCAGCTAATTGTTTAAAGCTTTCTTTATCACTCAACTCAAGTTTTAAATACTCAAATCTGGCAACAAAGCGCTCTAAGTCGGCATCTACCAGACCTGTTTTAACAAACGTAGTTAAGTTCTCAACTACAAAAGCTTTAAATTCTTCGAGGGTAAACTCATTACGCGCCACACCAATAATCTTGGTAGTTTCGGTTAATAAGTTTTCACATTCTAACTGGTATAAAGCAGCGAATAATTTTCGCTTAGATAAATCACCTGCAGCGCCAAATAAAACTATTTGCTCTGCTCTTTCTGGAGTTTGTACAGACATACACTTAATCTCTCAAAACAATGAAAATAAATTACATTTCATACTAATTTAAACTGATAACGGTTTCAGGTAAAGCACTAATTGTAATTAAATTACATCAAGACAAAGCCTGTATTTAGAGGGGTTGCTTAATAATAGGGCAAAAATAACGTTAAAATGTTTCAAACTTTCTGAAATTCGGTTAATATTTGTCAACAAATGTGAAATAAATTTACATAAAAGCTGTTTTATTTCATAAAAATAATTTACAGTAACAGCAATTCAACATGAGGTCTGTTAATGAACATATTAGAAAAAATCACCAACGAATTTGATTCTTTCAGTAAGTCAGAGCGTAAGGTCGCTGAAGTGATCCTTACCTCACCTGCTACAGTTATCCACGCCAGTATCGCGTCACTTGCCAAACAGGCAAACATTAGTGAACCAACAGTTAATAGGTTCTGTAGACGATTAGACACTAAAGGCTACCCTGACTTTAAACTGCATCTTGCTCAAAGTTTAGCAAATGGAACACCGTACGTTAACCGCCACGTTGACGAGAACGATTCTGCAGAAGAGTATACTACAAAGATATTCGATTCGACTCTTGCCAACCTTGAAATGGCGCGTAAAAGTTTAGATACAAGTATGATCAATCGCGCTGTAGATGTTCTAACGCAAGCAAATAAAATTTCATTTTTTGGCTTAGGTGCTTCAGCTGTTGTTGCACATGATGCCCAGAATAAATTCTTTAGATTTAATGTGCCTGTTATTTATTTTGATGACATTTTAATGCAACGTATGAGCAGTATCAATAGCTCGCAAGGCGATGTTGTTGTTGTTATATCTCATACTGGCCGTACTAAACCTCTGGTAGAGGTTGCACATATAGCTCGTGAAAATGATGCCATTGTTATTGGTATCACAGATGCAGGCACCCCGCTTGCTAAAGAATGTAATATTGTTTTATCCCCAACCGTTGCTGAAGATACAGACTTATACATGCCGATGGCATCACGTATTGCACAATTAACCCTAGTAGATGTTTTAGCTACAGGCTTTACATTACGTCGTGGTTCAAAATTCAGAGACAACCTGAAAAAGGTTAAAGACAGTTTACGCAGCTCTCGATTTGAGCGCAGAGAATAATTTCAAGTTTCAGTTTTAAGCTTAAAATTTTAATTAATATTTAAAAAAGGTTCCCTTTAACATGCCAAGAAGAACGAAAATAGTAGCTACACTAGGTCCAGCTACAGATGACATCAATGTATTACGTGATTTAATTAAAGCCGGCGTTAACGTAGTTCGCTTAAACTTTTCTCACGGTATTCCACAAGATCAT
Organism: Thalassotalea sp.; assembly: GCA_029237915.1. GTDB lineage: Bacteria > Pseudomonadota > Gammaproteobacteria > Enterobacterales > Alteromonadaceae > Thalassotalea_A. Next base: position 159,185 of record JAQWHD010000039.1, read on the forward strand.
ATTACTCGTGCTGAAAATGTTCGTGCTATTGCAAAAGAATTAAACACCTATGTTGCTGTTTTAGGCGATTTACAAGGTCCTAAAATTCGAGTGTCTAAATTTAAAGATGGCCCTATCAATCTGGCTATTGGTGATGCATTTATTTTAGATGCCGCATTAGATACAAATGCAGGTACTCAAGAAAGCGTTGGTATTGACTACAAAGAATTACCAAACGATGTAAGTGCTGGCGATGTTTTATTATTAGATGATGGCCGTGTGCAACTTATCGTTGATAAAGTTGAAGGTACTAAAGTTTTCACTACAACAAGTGTTGGCGGACCTTTATCTAATAACAAAGGTATTAACCGTCAAGGTGGTGGTTTAACCGCTGCTGCATTAACAGAAAAAGATAAAAGAGATATTATCTTAGCTGCAGAGCTAGATGCAGATTTCTTAGCGGTATCCTTCCCAAGAGATGCTGCTGATATGCGTGAAGCTCGTTTATTAGCTCAAGAAGCTGGCTGTAATGCTCGCCTAGTATCTAAAATAGAACGTGCTGAAGCAGTAAATGATAATGAAGTATTAGACCAAATTATCTTAGCATCTGATGTTGTCATGGTTGCCCGTGGTGATTTAGGTGTTGAAATTGGTGATGCTGCTCTTGTTGGTAAGCAAAAACACATTATTGCTCGCTCTCGTCAGTTAAACCGTGTTGTTATAACTGCAACACAAATGATGGAAACCATGATCACACACCCTATGCCTACTCGTGCAGAAGTTATGGATGTAGCGAATGCAGTTTTAGATGGTACTGATGCGGTAATGTTAAGTGCAGAAACTGCTGCTGGTAAATACCCTGTTGAAACAGTTAAAGCAATGGCTTCTGTTTGTATCGGCGCTGAAAAGCAACGTTCAGTAAATATTTCTAAGCATCGTTTAGATAAAATGTTTGATGGCGTTTCTGAAACCGTAGCTTTATCAGCTATGTATGCTGCTAATCACCTTAAAGGTGTTAAAGCGATAGTTTCATTAACTGAATCGGGTATGACAGCAAAAATCATGTCACGTATTACTTCAGGTTTACCTATTTTCTCATTATCACGTCATGTGAAAACGTTAAGTAAGTCTGCAATTTACCGTGGTGTATACCCTGTACACTTTGATTCAACTGAAACATCTGATGCTGAGTTAAACAAAGAAGTTTTAGCTGCAGTTAGTGCACAAATTGAATCTGACTTAGTAAGTGGTGATAAAGTTATCTTTACTCACGGTGATACTATGGAAACTGTTGGTGCTTCAAACACGATTAAGATTTTAACTGTTCAGTAAGAACTATCTAAATCTATATATAAGGTCAGCCATGTGCTGGCCTTTTTGCTTTTAGCCCGTTAACTAACCAAGCCCTTTCATTAAATACTTATCGCATGCTAAGCTAACCTAAGCTATTATTTTAATAGAGAATATGGTGGGTATTGGTATGTTAAAGAACAACAATAAAATTGCAATTTTAACCAGCGGCGGTGATGCTCCGGGAATGAATGCTGCAATTCGTAGCCTTGTATTGGCAGCGTTACATTACAAATTTGACGTTATCGGCTTCAATTATGGCTTTAATGGTCTAATAAATAGCGACTTTTGTACGCTTGACGAGGCCAGTGTGCGCGATATCATCCACCGCGGCGGTACTATTTTAAAAAGTGCTCGTAGTCCTCAATTCATGACGACTGCAGGCCAAAAGCAAGCTGCTGACAACCTCAATCACCTAGGGGTAAGCGCATTAGTTGTTATTGGCGGCGATGGTTCATTTAACGGCATGTTGGCGCTTAAAGGCTTTTATCAAGGGCAACTCATTGGTATTCCTGGCACTATCGATAATGATATTGATGGCACCGATCACACTATTGGTTTTGCTACCGCGGTTAATACCGCCATTGAGGCAATTGATAAAATTCGTGATACCGCCGATGCGTTTGATCGGGTTTTTGTGGTTGAAGTGATGGGCAGACATAGTGGATTTTTAGCACTTAACGTTGGTATTGCATGCGCCGCTGAACAAGTATTAACTTTTGAAAGTTTTCAGAATCCAGGTTTAGAATTACAAAACATTGCTAACCATATTAAACAATGTAAAGACGAGCGCGGTCAATCAAGTTACCTTATTGTTGCTGCTGAAAATTTATGGCCTGAAGGGGTTACAAAGTTGTGTTCAGACTTGCAAGCATACGCCAACATTACTTGTACGCCTTGTGTATTAGGTTATATTCAGCGTGGTGGCGATCCGGTTGCTAAGGATAGGATACTAGCAACCAAACTTGGTGTCGCTGCCATAGAAGCCGTTAGAGCTAATAAAGATATGATAATGATTGGTGAAACATCTGGGCAAATATGTGAAGTGCCCATTCAGTTAGCGGTTAAACATAAGAAACAAGTAAATGCAGCTTTACTTAATGCACAAAATTCAATTTTAGACATTGCCGAGCTCGCTCAATTAAATAAAATTTAAGACTAGGCAAGTACTGAGCAACTCTAGTACTGAGCAACTACACTAGTGGCTAACTGGGTGAAACTCCCCTAACCTAGAATAGCTTGTTTGACTTTATCTTTATAACTACGGCTAACTTTTAACTCTTTAGCAGTAGTTAAAATAAGGTAATATTCGCCATTAGCATGGTTACCAAATTTATCAATGAAGGTTTTATTTACTATACTCGAGCGATGAATTCGTAAGAATAGTTTAGGATCTAAAATTTCTTCTAACTCTTTCATGGTTTTTCTTAATATGTGCGTACCTGAGCTGGTATGGACACACATATAGTCACCTGCAGCATCGATACATAATATTTCTTTCGTTGCCACTAACGTGGTTTCGCCAACATCTTTGATCGCCAACACATCTGAATAAGTACTCATTGATACCGGAGAATTGTTAGCAAGCTCTGCTAATATTTGTGCAGGTTCGTTACCGGTTACTTCACTCACCAATTTAACGAGTTTAGCTTTGTGAGCTGTGTCTTTGGCATGGGCCTTATAGTGTTTAACTTTTTCTATCGCCAGCGCTAACCGTTCACTATCTACAGGTTTTAGTAAATAATCTATAGCGTGTATATCAAAGGCTTTGATCGCATATTGATCAAATGCCGTCACAAATACAATTTGCGGCATAACACAACCGCTGGTGCTGAGCTCTTCCACTACTTGAAAGCCATTTAACCCTGGCATTTGTATATCTAAAAACACCAGATCGGGTTGCAACTTACTAATACAAGCTATAGCTTCGCTGCCATTGGTGCAGGTTGCAACGACTTCAATATCAACAAAATCATTTAACCTAACCTCTAAACCTTTACGGGCTAGAGCTTCATCGTCAACAATTATCGTACTAAGCTTAGAATTCATTATTATTCATCAAGTTGGAATGGGATCCGAATACTTATTTTAACGCCTGATGGGATATTGTCACTAGCTACAAGAGAATAATTTTCAGCATAGAGTGTTGATAAGCGCTCGCGCGTGTTGGCAAGCCCTACGCCATGCTCTCTAGATAAGTTACCATTTACTATGGTAGCCCCTGGACCATTATCACTAACCTCAAGCTGTAAGTCATTGGCAAACCTAGATATTTTAACGTTAATGCTACCCCCTGATTGTTGCGTGGCGATTGCATGTTTTATCGAATTTTCAACAATTGGCTGTAAAATCATACTTGGAACTAGTGCATTATTACATTTGTTTTGTACTTCATAACTTAAGGTTAATTTTTCTTCAAAACGCACCTTTTCAATATCTAAGTATAATTTAAGTGCCTTTAACTCTTGCGTTAAAGTCACCTTTTTCATCGGATCCATATCCAGAGAATATCTTAAAAACTCGCTTAAACGAGTAACCATGCCATTGGCGGTTTTAGTTTCGTTGATCAGTATCAAGGTTGAAATTGCATTAAGTGTATTAAACAAAAAATGCGGGTTAAGCTGATAGCGCAGCATTTTTAACTGAGCTTGGTTTGCTAAGTTATTAGCAAATAGTACCTTTTGACGCTCTTGTTGCAGCATTTGGTAGTATTTAACCCCAAAATACAAGCCACTCCAACTAAGCATGATAGAAAATGACCAAACACTATTTTGCGCATAATAGAGCCAAAAATCTGGTCTAAAACCGTGTTTATATATCTCCCAGTGGGTCACGTTTTTAACAACTTGCCATAACAGGCCCGCGGAATAAGACGATACAATAACGACTAGAGCGAGTTTAAGGGGGGAGAAATTCCAAGCTTTTTGATAAATATATCTTAATGGTAGTGATAAAAGCGCCCCTGCGTAAGCACTTAAAACTATCATCCAAGTGAATAAATCTCTTAAATCATGAATTAATGAGCCAAAGTAATTAACTAAGGCAAAGCCTACCCAGCCGCCAATGTGCAACAGCCAAAAAAGTCGATTTCTGTTTTCTATAAATTCTTGCCACTTCAAAATAAACTCGGATATTAATAATTTGTTAACTACTAATAAGTATGGCTGAATCATAAAACCAAGACACTGTTACTGATCCTAGCGAATACGCCTTTTATCTCAAATAAACTCTATTTTGGTGGTTTGTCTAATTAAAACCGCATAAACATTAAACGAATGGCTTTAATGCCTGGGCAATATTTGCATCAGTTATTTTACTGATGTTATTAGATTGCATAAACCAAAGCGTATTTAATAATTCACATAGGCTAAGGTATTGTATGACCTTGCTTAGCTTGGCAGGAGTTGATTGTGCTTTTAAATTATATTCATCAATAATAGCCGAGTATCGCTCTGCTGGAACATTATTAATGGCTAACATCATAGCAATATCATATTCCTTTTCAGCTAAACAGCCATACTCCCAATCAACGAGAATAGGTTTATTATCTGCTATTAGCACATTTGAATAGTTCAAATCGCCATGACACAGGACAAGCTCATCTTTATTTAAAGCCAGTGCTTGTAGACAAGTACTAACCTTATCGATGATCTTGGACTTTGTACTATGTGCTAGTTTGATTCGCTGTATTAAGCTCTTAATGCTTTGCTTGATATCTAATGGGATTGGCTTATGTTGTATCGCATGGCAAGTTACTAATAAATCAATAAGCATAGTGTTTTTGTCGCTGTTGCTAGCATCACTTTCTAATAATGTTTCGCCTGCAACATATTGATAAACACAATATGAGCCGAGCCGACAATAATCAATTACCTTGGGGCTTAAGCCCTGCTCGCCGGTAAGTTGTTCTATTTTAATTTGTTCAGTAAAGGAGGCATTAGTTGCTGTCTTATAAACCTTTACAAAGTAACTGTTTGAATGTGCAGTTACTTTAAAGCAATGATGGCTTAAGCCTGACTCTATTGGCTCAACATCCGAAATTGGCTGTAAAAATTTTATAGCTTGTAGTGCTGCGATAGCATCCAAAGTAATTAACCTGTCATTTCAGTTAGCGGCTTGCTAGCTTGGGTAGAGTTTAGACGCTCTTGTTTATAAATTTTATGCCAATTAACTAAACCAACGAAACACATTAAGATATTAAAACCTGCTAAAAATGCGGTAGGCTCTAAACCTTTTTGCATATACAAATAGACCGAAACACTATTTATCACTATCCAGTAAAACCAGTTTTCATATAACTTTATGGTGACTAAATACGTTGTTGCCACCGCAAAGACAGTGGTAAAGGTATCAAGGTAAGCGAAATCAGCTGAAGTGTAGTTATCCATAACAAAGCCTAACAACACACTTAATATCGATAATAAAGAGATTAGCTTAAGGTGTTTGCTATAGGACCAAGTAGCAATAGGCAATTGATTATTCGCCGTTAGCACTTTTGAGTTTTGCCAGCGGTACCAGCCATATATTGCCATCGCCATGTAATAAAGATTGAGTAAGCTTTCCATTAACAGTGACACATCATAAAAGATGATGGTGAAAATTAATGTACTTATAAAAGCTGCAGGCCAACACCAACGATTATTTCTAGCCACTAAAATTACGTAGGCTATGGATAACATAACCGCAGTTAATTCCCAAAATGGTAGGTTTAAAAAGTAATTAATAATATCTTGCATAGGTGTAGCCTTTTTACTTAAATTTCAGCTTCTGGCTCTCGGCAATCACCACCAATAAATTTACAGACAAAAACAGCACTACCAAGTGCTTGATGAACTTCTTTAATCGCTTGCATTACCGTAGTCACGGTTAAATCATATTCGCCAAACACTTGTGTGCTCATACCGTTGGTAACAACAGTTAATTGCTCTACAGCGCGTAGTTTACGAATAAAAGACCACACTTCGGCTTTAAATTGATCTTCGGCTAGTGGGTATAAACTGATCTCTATTGATGCTTGCATAAATTTCTCTTTTTAAGATTGAAGTAAGTTGTTATCAATAACAACTTACTTTGCTTATTACTTAGTATATAACGTTGAGTAAGGTGGGTTAAAATTGATAATCTAAGGTAACACCAAACTCAGCTGGTGCGCCCATTTGTTGATAACCTTTTGCTGTATAACCGTCACGCGGATCATTACCGAAGTAAAAACCACGCGTTTGATAATCTTCATCGGTTATATTACGTCCCCATACTTTAACTTGCCAGTTGTCTTGCAAATACGTTACAGATGCATTTAATAAATCTAATGAGTCAGACTTATCTTCATGGCTATCAGAGAAATAATATTCATCTTTACCGTCTACGTTAACATTAAACAGTAAATTATCTGTCGCGTAAAAATTAACACCAA
>JAQWHD010000052.1 GCA_029237915.1 Thalassotalea sp.
AGAGTTAAAACACTAGAAATGTCTGCCCTATTAATGTTAACTTCTTTAAGCTAATAACTATAAAGGAAGTATCAACGTCGTGTTATCAAATCCTATATTACCCTGCTCATTTACAAATAAGTTGGCTACCGCTGCCGCACCACTTTCCACTAAAGAAATAGTAGAGCTTGGTGAAGAATTTCACCTTTGGTTAAAACAAAACTTTAATCAATATGAAGTTGACCAGTTAGTGCGCGCTAGAGCAGATTACGTTGATAACGTATTGCAAAAAATATGGTGCCAACACCACCTCGACGAACATCAAATATCTTTACTTGCCGTTGGCGGTTATGGCCGCGGGCAATTACACCCACAATCAGACGTCGATATATTAATTCTCACCCAAGATAAGATTAGCAAAGAATTAGAGCAATATATTGGTAGCTTTATAACCGAATTATGGGATGTACGCTTTGATATTGGTCACAGCGTACGCAGCGTTAAAGAATGCATTAAGCAAGCAATTAAAGATGTCACTATTGCCACCAACCTCCTTGAATCAAGATTGATTTGCGGTAACGAATTGCTGGCAGATCAATTACAACCGCACCTTAATAAAAGCAGTTTTTGGCCGACTGAAAAATTCTTTATTGCTAAACGAGATGAGCAAACCAAACGCCATTCTCAATATAAAGGGGCAGCTTACACGCTAGAGCCTAACTTAAAAGCGAATCCCGGTGGTCTGCGTGATATTCAGAACATCAGTTGGGTAGCACTACGCTACTTTAAAGCCGATAATTTAGAAGATTTAGTCGCTCATCAATACCTTACACGTAATGAGTATTTTGAGCTAATCGAGTGTCAGGATTATTTGTGGCGGATGCGTTTTGCATTGCATATTGTCGCTGGTAGAAGTGAAAACCGATTATTGTTCGATCATCAAGGTAAAGTTGCCAAAATGATGGGCTTTGGCGAAGATGGTAAAGCGCCGATAGAACGCATGATGAAACGCTTTTTCAGGGTGATTAACTACGTTAGTGAGCTTAATCAAATGTTATTACAACATTTTGATCAAGCGATTATAAATGACCCTAAAAAGCAGATCCAAACCGATATAGATAAAGACTTCATCTTGATAGGTAATTTAATTCAGGTAAGGCATGAGCGAGCATTTACGCGTCCTGAAATCATGATGAAACTATTTTTAGTTATCGCCCAAAACCCTAAAATAAGGGGCATACATTCCAAAACCATCCGCTTGTTGCGTAACACGCGCCGTCGTTTAATCGCAGGTTTAAATGACTATGCAGAGTGTCGTCGTCTATTTATTGAAATAATGAAACACCCTAACGGCTTAGGTCGAGCATTTAATTTAATGCATAAACATGAAGTCTTAGGCAGTTATTTGCCGGAGTGGCGCAATATCGTTGGTCAAATGCAGTTTGACTTATTTCATGCTTATTCGGTTGATGAACACAGCTACCGATTAATTAAAAATTTATATCGTTTTAGTTTGCCTGAGCATAATCATGAATTCCCGTTAGCTAGTAAAATAATGCAAAAAATCCGTAAACCTGAGCTGTTATATTTAGGTGGTGTTTTTCATGATATCGCTAAGGGTCGTGGTGGTAGTCATAGCGAATTAGGTGCTATTGATGCTTTGGCATTTGGTAAAATGCATAATTTACCGGCACCAGATTATCGGATGATTTCTTGGTTAGTAAAATGGCACTTATTAATGTCGGTTACAGCCCAGCGTAAAGATATTTCCGACCCTGCGGTAATTCAAAAGTTTGGTGAGATAGTCCGTGATGAAGACCATCTTGATTACTTATATTGTCTTACCGTTGCTGATATGCGCGCAACCAATGAAAGTTTGTGGAATAGCTGGAAAGCAAATTTACTAAATGACTTATACTTTGCCACTAAACGCGCTTTCCGTCATGGTCTTGAAAAGCCAGTAGAGTTACGCTCTAAAATACGAGAAAACAAACAAAAAGCGCTACAAGTTTTAGACTCTAAAAATATAACACCTCAGAGCGTACAACCACTATGGCAACAACATAAACTAGATTATTTCTTACGCTATACACCAGAACAAATATCTTGGCATAGCCGTCATATTATTTGTCATGATAAAACCAAGTCATTAGTACTGGTTAGTGATAAACCTTATCGAGGTGGCACTGAAGTATTTGTTTATACCAAAGAAAGGGCCAATATTTTTGCAACAACCATAGCCTTTTTAGGTATGAGAAGGTTGTCGATCCATGACGCTAAAGTTCTAACATCAAAAGATGGCTATACCTTAAATACCTTTGTGGTGTTAGATGCAAAAAACCAACCGATAAAAGATCTCTATGTGATGGATGAAATAAAACAGCATTTGTCGGCGGTATTAGATCAAAAAGAAGAGATCGAAGTTGTACTTAAACCGGTACCGCAAAAGTTAAAGCAATTTAGCTTTCCAACTAAAGTAAGCTTTATAAAGCATAGTAATAAGAAAGTAACGGCTCTTGAAATTGTTGCAACAGATCGACCAGGTTTACTCGCTGAATTCAGCTCCGTATTCCAAGAGCAACAATTAAATGTTCACATGGCGAAAATCACCACCTATGGTGAACGTGCAGAAGATGTATTTATAATCTCAAATAAAAATGATTTACCGCTATCCCAAAGTGAGCAAGATCAGTTAGAATCACTGCTATGTAGCCATGGCACACCAGAAGAATTAAAAATAAACTAGAAAGATTGAATAATCTAGAAACTAAAATTGAAACATAAACAGGAAATTTAAATGAACGCGTTACAAGATATCATTGAATCAGCATTTGAAAACCGAGCTAACATCTCACCAGCAAGTGTTGAACCAGCAATCAAAGAAGCTGTATTAACGGCTTTAGATCTTTTAAATAAGGGCGAAGCTCGTGTTGCTGAAAAAGTTGATGGACAATGGGTAGTTAATCAATGGCTTAAAAAAGCTGTTTTATTATCTTTCCGCATTTACGACAATGAAGTAATTGACGGTGCAGAAAGCACTTTCTTCGATAAAGTACCATTAAAATACACTGGCTACGATAAAGCTAACTTTGAAGCCGATGGCGTTCGAGTTGTACCTGGCGCTTCAGTAAGAACCGGTAGTTTCATTGGTAAGAACGTTGTCGTTATGCCTTCATTTGTTAACATTGGCGCATTTGTTGATGAAGGCTGTATGGTTGATACTTGGGCAACCGTTGGCTCTTGTGCACAAATAGGTAAAAATGTACATCTATCTGGTGGCGTTGGTATTGGTGGTGTTTTAGAACCACTTCAAGCTGGCCCTACAATTATCGAAGATAACTGTTTCATCGGTGCTCGCTCTGAAATCGTTGAAGGCGTAGTTGTTGAAGAAGGCTCAGTAATTTCTATGGGCGTATACATAGGTCAATCGACAAAGATTTTTGATCGTGAAACAGGTGAAGTTCATTACGGCCGCGTACCTGCTGGCTCAGTAGTTGTTCCAGGTAACTTACCATCAAAGTGTGGTACTTGTAGTTTATACGCAGCAATTATCGTGAAAAAAGTAGATGCTAAAACATTAGCTAAAACTGGTATCAACGAATTACTTCGCTCAGTTGAATAGTCAATTTTATAGCAAGCTATAAATAACAAAAAAGGAGCTAAGGCTCCTTTTTTAATGTCTGTTTTTTAGCTGCAAGCTTTCTAGCCTCTAGTTTCCTAGCCCTAATACCTAGTCCCTAGATTTTAGAATCTAGATTCTAGTTACTTAGCACCTAGATTCTATAACGTCTTCGCGTAGGCCCTAGCTTTTTGCAAATCTTCAGGAGTATCAACCCCTTCAACAGGCAAATGCGACTGCGCAACTTCTACATGAATACGTTCACCTTGCCATAAGACTCTAAGCTGCTCTAACGCTTCTATGTGCTCAAGAGCACTACTTGGCCAATTAACATAATCTTTAATAAAGCCGGCGCGATACGCATAAATGCCAATATGACGTAAGTAGAAATCCCCTACTTGATCGATATCGGTTTTATTTAAAAAACGCTCTCTATCGTACGGGATAGTAGCCCTAGAGAAATAGAGAGCGTAACCATCTTTATCACAGAGTACTTTTACCGCATTAGGATTCAAGGCTTCTTCAACACTATCGATATTTACCGCTAAAGTCGACATACGAGCTTTTGTTTGCCCGGCTAAGTTACTTGCTACTTGCGCAATGTTAGTGCTTGGAATAAACGGCTCATCGCCTTGCACATTAACAATGATCTCATCATCCGCAAACTGATAGTGTTCAACCACCTCAGCTAAACGCTCAGTCCCCGATTGGTGATCCGCTCTGGTTTTACACACTTCACCACCAAATGCCGTCACCGTATTGGCAACATCATCATTGTCGGTGGCAACAATAACGCGCTGCGCACCACTTAATTGTGCTTTTTCAACAACCCACTGGATCATAGGTTTACCATTAATATCGGCAAGAACCTTGCCTGGTAAACGTGATGATTGAAAACGTGCTGGGATCACCACTGTAAATTTCATTAGCTGCGTTCTTCTTCGGTAAGTGCACGTGCTTCTGTTTCTAATAGCACAGGAATATCTTTTTCTATCGGATAAACTAAGCGATCAAACTTACAAATCAATTCATTTTTATCTTTTGAAAATTCAAGCTTACCTTTACACACAGGACAAGCGAGAATATCGATTAATTTTATATCAAAGGCCATAACTTTTACTTCTCGTCATAATTAAATCTATTATTTGCTCACCTTGTTGAAGTTCAAAGTGAGCATTAACCGGTAAATACCATGTGTTGTCATTTACCAACCCACGGCATTTAACCGCATCTTTCTCTGTCATTAATAACGCCATATCTTGCTCAAAATCAGCAAAGTCATCAGCGTTATATTTATGATGGTCAACAAAACCAACTTTTTTGTTTAGGCTAAAGCCTAAGTCATTTAAACTTACAAAGAAACGCTCAGGATTACCAATACCTGCCAAAGCATTTATTTTGCTGTTTGAAGGTGATTCTAAAAAGTCCTTGATCTCAATTCGTTGCTGGCTATTTATGTTGATTAACTCACTACCCTGTAAAGTCATTAAATCTTCACCAACACCTGCTAAACCGCCATTAACAATGATTTTATCCACCGTTTTCAAGCGCCACAAGCCTTCTCTTAAAGGCCCTGCAGGCATTAGCCAACCATTGCCAAAACGGCGTTTACCATCAACAATAACTAATTCAACATCACGTTTCAATTTATAGTGCTGTAGGCCATCGTCACTAATAATAATGTTACAGCCAAGCGCCATTAATTTTTTAACGCTACTCACCCTATCACTAGATACCATAACTGGCACTTTACAGCGCTGATAAATTAATACTGGTTCGTCTCCAGCTTGTACAGCAGTAGTGTCATCAGTGACGAGTAAAGGCTCTTCATGCTTGCTACCACCATAACCACGGCTTATAACGCCAACATTTAAACCTTTTTTACTTAGCTGCTCAATTAAATAAATCACCATAGGTGTTTTACCATTACCACCGACGCCAATGTTACCAACGATAACAACAGGCACATTTAATTTTTCTTGCTTTAACACCCCAAGTTTAAATAACACTCGGCGTAAAGCAGACAACAACCAAAACAAAAAATTTAGAGGTAGCAATAACCATTTAACTGGGTGGTTTTGATACCACGCACGTTCTATTAAGCGCACAACAATACCTTTTTAGCAGATAATATTGAACGTACTAGTTGATTAGCCATAAGCTTAGGTCTCACCAAACTGGAAGTTATGAAGCTGTGCATAAGCACCATTTTTTTCGAGCAATTGTGCATGGTTACCTAATTCAAGTAACTGACCTTGCTCCATAACCGCAATAGCATCAGAGCTTTCTATAGTCGATAGTCGATGGGCAATGACAATACAGGTTCTGTTTTGTTGTAAGTAACTCAATGCATCTTGAATATGACGTTCTGACTCGGTATCTAAAGCACTGGTAGCTTCATCTAAAATCAAAATAGGAGCATCACAAAGTAACGCCCTAGCGATAGCTAAACGTTGACGTTGGCCACCGCTGAGCGCAGAGCCATTTTCACCAACTTGGGTATCTAGACCTTCAGGTAGGTTTTGTACAAACTCAAGTACATGTGCACATCTGGCAGCTTCTTCTATTTGCTCTCTGCTTGCATCAGGTCTGCCATAAGCGATGTTATTGGCAATGGTGTCATTAAATAAAACAACTTGTTGGGAAACATAGGCAAATTGCTGACGTAATTGGCTTAATTTATAATCTCTAATATCTTTACCATCGATACAAACACTACCTTTGCTCGCAATATAAAAACGTAATAACAATGAGCTAATCGTTGATTTACCGCTACCCGAGCGCCCTACTAAAGCTAAAGACTTGCCTGGTTCAACTTTAAAAGATAAATTCTTAAGCGCGAGATTCTCGCTGTTTTGATAGCTAAAACTCACATCTTTAAATTCGATTTCACCGCGGGCGCGCTCAATATCCATTGTGCCTGTATCTTCTTCGATACTTTGATCAAGTACAGCAAAAACGCTAGAACAAGCGGCCATACCTTTTTGAAATTCACTATTTACCGTAGTAAGTAATTTTAATGGGCGCAGCATCATCACCATAGCAGTAAGTACTGTAGTAAAAGCACCGGGAGATAAGTCACCAATAACATCATCGAGGCTGGCAACATATAGAACAAAGGCTAAACCAAATGAAGCAATAATTTGAATAATTGGCACACTTGAGGATTTAGTCGCCACCATTTTCATTAATTGCTGACGATTTTGATTATTTATTTTTGAAAAACGATCGGCTTCTCGCTGCTGTCCACCAAAAGACAATACCACCTTATGACCATTGAATGTTTGCTCTGTCGCGCTAGTAACCTTGCCCATCATACCTTGAATGCGTTTACTCACCTCGCGGAATCGTTTAGATACAAACACAACAATAGCGGCGATGATAGGAATAATAAGCAGGAATATAGCTGAAAGTTGCCAACTGTTATAAAACATTAAAGCAATCAAACCAACTACAAAGGCCCCTTCTCTGATCAAAGTCAGTAATGCTTTCGATACAGCATTTAATAGTTGCTGAGTGTCGTAAGTAATCTTAGAAATAAGATTACCAGTAGATTCACTGTCATGAAAAGGCACAGGCATAGCAACAATGTGTTCAAATAATTGCTGTCTCAAGCGCATAACCACATGGTTACCCATCCAAGCTAAACAATACGTTGCGGTAAAGTGAGAAATACCACGAATAAGAAAAGCTCCAATCACAAAGACAGGCGCATATTTCATAATATTTGGATTTGTATCGGTTAAACCTTCATCAATTAAAGGCTGGAGCTGCGAGAAAACTAGCGTATCAATAGCGGCATAACCCAACATACCTATAATGGCAAAAAACATCCCGAATCTTAAACCTCGGGTATATTTGAAAAGTCGTTTAAAATTTTGCCAGGTTGTTGCTTCTAATGATGACTGCATAAAACTCTCTAATGATAAATTTCACATGCTAAAATTTCACAACTATTTTAACGCTAATTCACTGATATACAAAATATAATAGCAAATAGAATGGCAAATAGATTAGATATATAGCTAATTTTCAACAGAAACTTGCCACCAAGGCCAAAAAGGCAGCATATTTTGTCGATAAGAGCGCACCTTCACGCCCTTTTCATTTATATCAAATATTAGCATACCCGTTTCAGCAGTATTAAATTGCTGGGAATTTATTTTTTTATAATTATTAACAACAGCTTTTTTTGGAAACTGCCAGCGATTATAAAAGCCACTACTGTGCACCACATAGTCAGGCGACAAAACCTCTAAAAATGAAGATGATGACGAAGTATTTGAGCCATGATGGGGTGAGATAAGTAAATTTATTTTAGCTACAGCGTTACTGGCAACTAATCTCTGCTCAACCACTTTACTAATGTCGCCGGGTAATAATATTTTATTAACACCGTCATTGATCAACAACACACACGAATCATCATTTTCAGAAACGCCCTGATGATTTGGCCAAATAAATTTAAATTCAAGACCTTGCCAGTCAAACCCCATACCGGCCTTACATTGCAGGTGTTGCTTATTGCTGAGGTTGTAATAATATTTTTTTGCTAATTTATTGGCTTTTAATTGTTTTAAACCTCCGGCATGGTCGTTGTCGCTATGGCTGATCACGGCAAAATCTAACTGCTTTATAAACTGTTGCTGTAAGTAAGGTGATATTACCGTATCGACCATATTAAAGCCTGAAGGGTAAGCTGGTCCTGTATCATAAAGCACAGCTTTTCCTTGTTTTTGTAGTAATACAGATAAACCTTGGCCAACATCAAAAACCACTAACTGCCAGTGATTTGGTTTTTGTAATAGATAATTAATTAAGTAATGCGTAGACACACTAAACAAGCAAAAAATAACCACTAAACTAGCTAATAGCTTGCTATTAAATAAACGAAATGACATTAAAAGCAACACCATAGGTAACAATATAACTAAAGTTACATTCGCGAAATTAGGCGTTAAAACTAACTGTTTAAATTGACTTAGCCACAGTAAATACTGCCAACTAATATCGAGAAAAAATAATGCCAGTAGCAATAAGTATTCAGCCGCATCAAGAGATATCCATGAAACTATTGCCGCCATTAACGATAAAGGTATTGCAGTAAAGCTCAATAAAGGCACCACAATAACATTGGCTAAAGGGCTCAATAACGAAACTTGAGAGAACATCATCATGGTCAAAGGCAATAGCAGTACATTGATCGCTAGCTGTATTAACAACAAACTGTAAATAAATTTTGTTATACGATTCAACTTTTTAAGACGATAGCCAAAGCGCCACAGCACAAATAAAATACTTACCACGGCAGCAAGTGACAAATAAAAGCTGGCATCAATTATGGCGAACGGCTCAATGACTATAATTACGCAAACAGATATTAGTAGCCAACGAATGTAACTCACTTTTTGTTGGCTTAAGCGAATTCCCCAGTAAACTAACAGCATAACTAAAGCGCGAATTGTTGGTGTGGCGAAACCGGCTAAGTAAGCATAAAAACACGCTAATGCTAAACTAAATATAATGGGAAAATAAAATAAGTAACGCTGAGAAAGCTGGCTCGCAGGTAGTAGATACACAACTCCCCTAGCTAAATACAAACCGAACAAGGCTATAAGGCCTAAATGTAAGCCTGAAATAGCAATTAAATGTTGTGTTCCTGTAGCGCTAAGAACTTGCCATTGCTCTTGGCTAATTGCTGACTTATCGCCTATGGCTAAAGCAATAAATAGCGGCTTAAGTTGGCTACCACTAAGCGTTTGTAAACCTTGATACATACGTTGACGGATAGAGTTTTCAGCACTAATGACTTTATTAATCGCGGATGATTTTACATAACCTGTGGCAACGATACGCTTTTGCAATAACCAACGCTGGTAAGAAAAGGAGCCACCATTAGCTAAGCCATGAGCAGGTTTAAGCTTTACTTGTAACTGTAATTCATTGCCTTGCTTAATAATCAAGTTTGCCTTTTGCCAAGTTAGGCGCACAATGAAAGGTTGTAATAATGCGCTATTATTTAATTCTTTTACCAAAAAATTAAAACGAATAGGATTTTGCCCCTCTGCAACTAAGCTATTTACCTGGCCTTTAATGGTGTGAGCTTGCAAATTCAAATGCTCAATCGCTAATTTATTATTTGCTGTCCATGAGAAATGCAGGTGAGCACAAAATAATAAATAGCTAAAACCGAGCATAAATGGAATTAATTTACGCAGATACACAAAAAAGTGCAGATAAAAACAAGACAAGGCTAACAACAAAATATAGAATAATGGTGGTACAATTGGTAAAAATAGTGACGCCAGAGTTCCAACAATAAAAAAAAGCAAGCACCGATCCATAGTGTTTATCCTTTATTCCCTTAAATGGGGAGTATTTAGTACTGAAATTATTCAGCTTGACTTAAGTGACTCATACATTAAGTTTTATTTATGCCCAAAAAATTAATTAAACGATGGTTGCCCGACCAGCACACCATTAAATCGAATAAACATCTGCAAATTTTTGGTGATGTATTGCATGATGCCAACCTATGGCATCTTAACCGTCGTTCTGCGTCTAAAGCATTTGCGATAGGCTTATTTTTTGCTTTTATTCCTGTGCCATTTCAAATGATGTTAGCTGCGGGTAGCGCAATATTTTTTCGAGCAAACTTACCGTTATCGGTGGCATTAGTGTGGATCAGCAACCCACTTACTATACCGCCAATATTTTATGCCTGTTATAAGCTTGGCACAATTTTACTCGGCGTGCCTGAACAAGAGTTTGTTTTTGAGTTAACTTGGGATTGGGTAGTATCAAGTTTAGGCACTGTAAGTGGACCATTCCTATTTGGTTCAGGTGTTTGTGCGGTATTCTTTTCTATTGTCGGTTACTTTGGCATTAATATTTTATGGCGAGTATCAGTATCTCGTAGCTGGAAAAAACGCGAACATCGCTAAGATAATGAATTAGTGGTGGATGTAAAAAATGGCACAGTAGAGAAAGCAGTGCCATCAACAGAAATAGAAAAATAACTCCGTCATCCTGTCACGAGCACTAGCGAGATGCAGGACCTCCACCAGTGTACCGTGCCTGTAATAGAAGTGTTTTTCAAAAGCCACACACACCATCAACGGAAGTAGAAAATTTACTCCGTCATCCTGTCACGAGCACTAGCGAGATGCAGGACCTCCACCAGTGCACAGTATCTTTAATAAAAGTTTTTTTCTAAAAGCCACAGTACGCCATCAACGGAAGTAGAAAATTTACTCCGTCATCCTGTCACGAGCACTAGCGAGATGCAGGACCTCCACCAGTGTACAGTGTCTGTAATAAAAGTGTTTTTCTAACCGCCTTGGCCCAACACTTGCGCAGGATCTATCTTAGTCGCGCGCCAAGCGGGATAAAGCGTTGCTAGCAAGCTTAGAACAAAAGCAGAAACAACGGTAAAGATCACATCGCGCATATCTAATTGGGTTGGTAAAAAATCAATAAAATAGATGTCACCAGATAAAAACTTAACGTTGAAAAAATCTTCAATGTTACGAATGATAGCCGTTAGATAATTCGATAAATAAATGCCTAACAGCGCACCTGATATACAACCTAAAATACCATTTACTATGCCTTGATAGACAAAGCTCATCATAATGGTAGATGATTTAGCACCCATGGTTTTTAAAATAGCAATGTCGCTCTTTTTATCATTAACTGCCATAAACAAGCTCGACACAATATTAAAACTGGCCACCGCAATTACCAACAACATCACCACAAACATCACTGTGCGTACTAATTGAATATCGTTAAATAAATGGCCTTGACTGCGAGTCCAATCATTCATATAGACATAAGCATCAAGTTCGACACCAATCTCTCGAACAATTTTACGGGCTTGATAAACATCATCAACTTGTAGACGCAGGCCATGCACGCCAGTACCAATGCCAGCTAATGTTGCCCCTTGTTGCATAGACATAAAAGCGGAGGTTTCATCTATAGCACCACCGAACTTAAAAATGCCGCCAATGATCATATTACGCTTAATAGGAGCGGCAAATTGCAAACTATTACCACTGCTTTTACGTGGTAATAATAATTGCACCGTATCACCGACTTGTAATTTGAGTTTCTTCGCGATACCGGCACCAACCACTAAAGAGTTATCGTTTAATGATTGCCAACTGCCCTGCTGGACATAATCAGCAATAGACGATACTTTCATTTCTAAGCTTGGCTCTACCGCACGAACTTCCAGGCCTTTAACGTTATCGCCTTTTTGTAATAACGCATCTAATTTAATTAGGGGCGCGGCAGCAGTAACATGAGGATGTTTTTCTATATCGCTAACCTGTTTTTGCCAATTTTCAATGGGCTTACTCACCGCAATAAATTCACCATGAGGCACAACGGATAATAAACGCGAGGTTAGCTCTCTCTCGAAACCATTCATTGCCGACAGCACTAAAATTAACACCATCACGCCTAAGCCGATGCCTAAGGTAGAAGATGCTGAAATAAAGGAAGCAAAACCATTACCTTGACGAGCTCGCACATAGCGCAAGCCTAAGAAAACACTTAGTGGTCGAAACATTAAATTGCCACCAACTTGCCATGATCTAATTTTAATTGTCTATCCATACGTGCCGCTAAAGTTAAATCATGGGTAACCACCACAAAACTGGTACCTTCCGATTGGTTAAGCTCTTTCAATAACTGAAATATTTGCTCTGCGGTATCAAAGTCTAAATTACCGGTTGGCTCATCCGCTAGTACCAGTGATGGTTTACTCACTAGTGCTCTAGCAATGGCAACACGTTGGCGTTCGCCGCCTGATAATTCACTCGGACGGTGATGCATTCTATGTTCTAGACCAACTTTAGTTAGCATGGCTTTCGCTGCTTTTGACGCATCGCTTGGTTTGTCACCACGAATAAGCAGTGGCATAGCAACGTTTTCTTCAGCACTAAATTCCATCATCAAATGATGAAACTGATAAATAAAGCCTAGATGTTTATTACGAAATTTAGCTCGTTCATTATCTGATAATGCATAAATATCAACACCATCAATGGCTACCTGACCACTTGACGGGGTATCAAGTGCACCAGCTAAATGCAAAAATGTACTCTTACCACAGCCTGAGCTACCAACAATAGCTAAGAGTTCGCCAGATTTAACTTCTAAATCTAATCCGGTAAGTACCGATGTTAATTGCGGCCCTTGTTGGTACTGTTTTACCAACTGTTGACACACCAATACATTATTACCATTACTATTCATTTCTTAACACCTCAGCAGGTTGCGTTTTCGACGCTCGATACGCCGGATTCAAGGTTATAGCGTTGCGGAAAAACTCATCACTAACGCAGATCCGAGAATAATGTTGGCACTGTTTAACCAATTGTTGGCAGACTAATACACTATTGCCATTATTATTCATTTCTTAACACCTCAGCAGGTTGCGTTTTCGACGCTCGATACGCAGGGTATAAAGTTGCGGAAAAACTCATCACTAACGCAGATCCGATAATAATAAACACTTGTGATACTTGTAAATCAATTGGCAAGCTTTGCATAACAAAACCAGAGCCTAAAATATTAACGCCAAATAACGACAACAATGAATTAATATTTAAGGTAAATATAACGCCAACAAGAGCACCCAAAAATGTCCCCCACAAGCCATTAACCATACCTTGGGTAATAAATATTTTTAAAATGCCAAACGGGTTCATTCCTAGTGTTTGTAATATACCTATTTCACCTTGTTTATCTATCACCACCATAACCAAGGCTGAAACGATATTAAATGCCGCCACCGCGATAATTAAACTCAGCATTAACCACATCATGTTTTTTTCAATTTGTACCGCTTGAAATAAGCTACCTTGACTGGTATTCCAAGTATGCATGGTAAGTGCATTAAGACGCTTATCTAAAGATAAACCTGTAGCGACTGTTTGTGCATTAAACGCGTCATCAAGATAAAGGCGAATTTTATCAACACCATCGCCCTTTCGGCGCAGCAACTTAGCAGCGTCTTGGCCATGAATAATGATCATTTGATCGTCAACCTGAGAGCCAATATCAAATACGCCAGTTAAGGTAAAGGTCCTTTGCACAGGTACTCGCCCCATAGGAGTAAATATGGTTTTGGTTGGCAGAACTAAACGAACTTTAGAGCCAATTCTTACCCCCATTTGGCGGGCTAACTTAACCCCCATGATCATTTTATATTTGCCCGCTACTAAATCATTAAACTCACCGGTTTGCATATTTTTGGCAATCGTCGATGAGCCTAGTTCAAACTCGGGATAAACACCTTGCATTAACACGCCGCGTAATTGCGTAGGCGATTGCACTAAAGCATCGCTTTCAATATAAGGGGTCGCGGAGTCAACGTGTTCAATATTTTTAAGTTGAGCCAATAATTCTGGCCAATTGTCTATGTGCTGTTGTTCTGATTCAATAACCACGTGTGGCACTAAACCTAAAATGCGTTGTTTTAACTGGCCTTCAAAGCCATTCATAACAGACACTACAGTAACTAAAGAAGCCACGCCTAGTAAAATACCGGCGATCGAAAAAAAGGTAATAAAAGAGACAAAACCTGAACGTTTTTGGCTGCGAGAATAGCGTAACCCAATAAAGAGACTAACCGGTTGAAACATTTATAATTATAATTTTATAGAGAAAGTATGACGATGATAAAAGCTTGCTTAGTTAAGTACAAGTTAGATACTGATAAATTCGCATTTAAATTGTAATTATTTTCTTTGCCGACCATGTTGTATGCTATCTAAACGTATGAAAAGTGGCTATTATATCAATCTCTGTATTTAAGCTAACAAACGGTCTTAAATAATTTAAATTTCAGTGTCAGGAATAAGTCGAAACAATGAGTCAAACTAGCAATATTTTTTCGCCCGTTTTAGCCTCTAGTAAAGTTAATGCCAAAACTAAAGATAAAAAGTACTGGTCTAACTTAGCCGGCAGCAGTGCAACCTTAGCCATTTACCATGGTGCTTTAAATGCGCACTCTCTAACCCTCATAGTAACTCCTGATACTGCCAGCGCCCTGCACTTAGAGCATGAGCTTAATAGTATTAATGAAGAACAACTCGATATTTGTTTGTTTCCTGACTGGGAAACCTTGCCGTACGATAGTTTTTCGCCGCACCAAGATATAATTTCTCAGCGCTTATCTACGCTATATCAGTTATCGCGTATGCACACAGGTATTGTTATTGTTCCTGCACATACCTTAGTACACCGTCTACCACCTAAACAGTACTTAGAAGCGAACAGCTTAGTTGTAAAAAACGGTGATAAAAAAGATTTACAAGAATTACGTCGAGAGCTTGAGTCTTCTGGCTACAGAGCCGTTGAACAAGTTATGGAGCATGGTGAGTTTTGTGCCCGAGGGGCAATTCTAGATCTATTTCCTATGGGTTCAAGCTTACCGTTTAGACTGGATTTTTTTGATGATGAAATCGACTCAATTCGTACCTTTGATGTCGATAATCAACGCTCAACAGATAAAATTAACGCAATTGAGTTATTACCCGCGCATGAATTCCCTACCGACAAAGACGCGATTAACTTATTCCGCAGTCAATATCGTGAAGAATTTAAAGTTAACCCTGACAAAGAATCGATTTACCACAGGGTAACTCAAGGCATAATGCCGGCCGGTATTGAATACTATTTGCCGTTATTTTTCCAAGAAACAGCCAGTTTATTCGATTACTTACCTGATGATACTCAGGCGATGATCATTGGTAATATCGATAAAAACTTAGAGCAGTTTTGGCTTGATATAAATTATCGCTTTGAGGACCGTCGTTATGATCCCAATAGACCTTTACTAGCCCCTGATAAATTATTCATTTCTCGAGAAAACTTATTTGCCAAATTAAAGTTACTCGACCGAGTTAATATAGACAAAGACCCTCGCTCAGAAAAACCAGGGGTATGTAATTACAATACCGAAAAATTACCGAACATCGCGGTAAATCATCAATTAAAGCAGCCGCTATCTGCAGTTTGTGGTTTCTTAAGTAATGCCAGTGACAACAAGCAAAAAATACTATTTATTGCTGAAAGCCAAGGGCGTCGAGAAACCTTATTAGAATTACTTGCTCGAGAATCAATACGTCCAGAAAATGTCGATAATATTTCCGATTTTATCGAACGAAAATGTGACATTGCCATAACCGTAAATGCCTTAACGCATGGCTTTATTGTTAATGATAAACAAAGCTTTGCCTTAATTACCGAAGATGACTTATTTACCGACAGAGTAAAACAAGCAAGACGCAGAAATAAAGCTCAAGAAAGCAATACAGAAGCTATTTTCAAAAACTTAACTGAGCTTAGTATCGACCAACCTGTGGTTCATATAGAGCATGGTGTTGGCCGCTATCAAGGCTTACAAACCATTGAAAATGCGGGCATTAAAACCGAATTTTTAATGTTAAGTTACGCCAATGACGCCAAGTTATATGTACCGGTATCATCACTGCACCTTATTTCTCGTTACTCAGGTAATGCCGGTGACAATGCACCATTAAATAAATTGGGTACCGACTCTTGGAGTAAAGCCAAGAAAAAAGCCGCTGAAAAAATTAAAGATGTAGCAGCAGAATTATTAGATATATTTGCCAAGCGTGAACAATGCCACGGTTATGCTTTTAAACGCGATAAACTCGATTACCAAAATTTCTCAGAAAGCTTTGGCTTTGAAGAAACACAAGACCAGCGTAATGCCATAACTAATGTTATTGCAGACATGCTAGATCATAAACCTATGGACCGATTGGTTTGTGGTGATGTTGGTTTTGGTAAAACCGAAGTGGCCATGCGCGCGGCTTTTATTGCAGCTAATGATAACAAGCAAGTGGTTATTTTAGTGCCAACAACCCTACTCGCCCAGCAACATTATGAAAACTTTAAAGACAGATTCGCTAACTGGCCGTTAAACGTTGAAGTATTATCACGCTTTAAAACCGCTAAACAGCAAAAAGAAATTATCAGTAAAGTTGGCTCGGGTCATATCGATATCTTAATTGGGACGCATCGTTTACTTAACGACAGCATCAAATATCACGACCTAGGTTTATTAGTGGTTGATGAAGAACACAGATTCGGGGTGAAACAAAAAGAAAGAATCAAACAACTGCGTGCTAACGTTGATATTTTAACACTCACAGCAACACCTATTCCTCGTACTTTAAATATGGCAATTGGCGGCATGCGCGATTTATCAATTATCGCCACCCCTCCAGCAAAACGCTTAGCGGTAAAAACATTTGTAAGAGAAAGAGAAAACGCATTAATTAGAGAGTCAATTTTGCGTGAAATTATGCGTGGTGGTCAGGTTTACTTCCTGCATAACAATGTTAAGACCATAGAAAAAACTGCCGAAGAATTACAAGAATTAGTACCAGAAGCAAAAATAATTACCGCCCATGGGCAAATGGGTGAACGCGATCTTGAACGTATAATGAGTGATTTTTATCATCAGCGTTACAACGTATTATTGTGTACGACTATAATTGAAAATGGTATCGATATCCCTAGTGCTAATACCATCATTATGGACAGAGCCGATCATTTAGGTTTGGCGCAATTACATCAATTAAGAGGCCGAGTTGGTCGCTCGCACCATCAAGCTTACGCGTATTTGTTAACTCCACATCCTAAGCGTATGACCAAAGATGCGGCGAAACGTCTTGATGCAATCGCCCAATTAGAAGACTTAGGTGCTGGTTTCGCATTGGCAACTCACGATTTAGAAATACGTGGTGCTGGTGAATTACTTGGTGAAGATCAATCAGGACAAATGGCAAGTATAGGTTTTAGCTTATATATGGAAATGCTAGACCAAGCTGTAGCGGCACTTAAAGAAGGTAAGCAGCCAAGCTTGGAAGACTTAACCAGTAAACACACTGAAGTTGATTTAAAAGTACCTGCGCTATTGCCAGATGACTATATCTTTGATGTCAGTATACGATTATCATTTTACAAACGCATCGCAAGTTGCGACACTGATAATGAATTAGACGATATACAAGTAGAGTTAATCGACCGTTTTGGCCTATTACCGCCTGCGACTAAGAATATATTTTATATGGCCAAACTGCGCATCCAAGCAGAGTCTTTGGGGATCACACGCATCGATGTGAGTGATAAAGGCGGTATGTTTGAATTTAGTAATGACACTAAAATTAACCCTATGGTGATCATTGGCTTAATGCAGCAACAGCCAAGAATTTTTAAGATGGATGGGGCCAGCAAACTTAAATTTGCTATCCCAAGTGCGGATCATAAAGCACGATTTACTTTGGTAAAACAAATGATGAAAGATTTAAGCGCTTAACTCGTTAAACGCTTAAATCAAAACAATATAAATAAGCTAGGGCTGTATCAATACACTATTATTTATAAGATGAATAGTGACCAGAGCTTCTAGGTAGTGCATGCACTGCCAAGTAAAATTACAAATAAAGAGTAAACTATGGTTCAACACCTATACAAAAACAAAATGACTCCACCGAACAAGCTAAGAAAGGTTTACTTGGCTCTTGCTAGTTTAGTATTGACATCAAGCTTGTCTTTTACTGCCCAAAGCTTTGAGCAAAAGCAAGCACAAGCACAACCAGAAGAGCGTTGGTTTGAAATTGAAATTATTTTAGTTGAACAACTAATGGAAAAAGATCGTTACAACGAAGATTTTTCCGTTGAAAGCGCCCATAAAAATAAAACTAAAAGTATCGACTTAATCAATCGCCAGCTTAAAAACATTCTTACCTATAAACAGCAATTAACCAGTTGTGACAGCTCAGCTTTAGATAAGCCAATAACGAGCAAAGGTACAATTGAAGTAACTAGTGAGTCATTGCAACAGCAAATATCAGAGGTAGCTGAAAACATCACTTGTACCCCATACCAAAAAAGTGATTTTATTGATCCTGTTAGTGAGCAACTTAGTGCAGTACCAAGGACACTCGATGGTGTTGAAGACTTATATGCAAATACCCCTTACTTAATTGCAGAAGAACATTTACAACTTAGCTATATTGTCAAATCACTAAAGAGTTCAAAAGAATTTCGCCCTTTACTGCATCTAGCTTGGCGACAAGCGGTAGTTGCTCGCACTGAAGCCGTGCCAGTTAAGCTCATTGCTGGTGACAACTTTGCTCTTAAACAACAAAGTACACCGGTAAAAAGTGAAGAGTTTTTAACCCAAGTAGTTAACGAACAAGAAAGCATAGTAGATTTATCTTTAGCTGTAGATGACTCTGAGGCTGATTCTGAAATAGTTGAATTAACGCAAGCGCAGCAAGAAGATATATTAATTAAACAACACATCGAGAGCATCGTTGATACGTTGCAATTAGCCGAGCTAGAAGTTAGCGATATAGCGAACGCTGATATCACTACAGCAACTATTGGCTCTGCCAATATAGATAGCGCAACTATTGATACAACAAGCATAATTGCAGAAATAGAACGTGGCGATATACAACCTATTATTGCTAAAACAGAGACCGTAAAAGTTGTTGATGAAAATGGGGTAAAACCCGGTTGGTTTATTGATGGTTTATTCAACGTACATTTAGACCATTACTTATATATCAATAGTGAATTTAATGTCTTTAGCCAAATTCAAGATACGCCAACAAGTAACGCAAAATCATTACTCGTCCCGTTTAAACAAAACCGCCGAGTGATCAGTGGTGAAATCCATTATTTTGATCATCCTTATATGGGTATGATAGTGCAAATTAGACGTCACCAACGTCCTGAGCCAGAAGCAGAAATTGAGGCCGAGCTTGTAGAGCCGAATGATGAAGACATCATCGAGCCTAGCAATTCTAATTCACAAACGATAAATTAGTTAAAACTATAATTAAAACTATAATTAAAACCGATTAAAGAGATAAAAATGAGTACAGATAAACAAACAGAAATAGAAGCAGCAGTATTTCGTCGCTTGCTCAAGCACTTAGACGAGCGTAAAGATGTACAAAATATTGAGTTAATGAATTTAGCTGGTTTTTGTCGTAACTGTTTTTCAAAATGGACAGTAGCTGAAGCCGAAAAGTTAGGTGTGAGTGTTGATATTAGCACCGCACAACAACAAGTTTATGGTATGCCATACAGCGAATGGAAAGCAAATCATCAGCTACCTGCAACCGAAGAGCAATTAGCAAAATTTGCCCAGCTCAATAAGAAGTAAGGTAGGAACTAGGGCTAGAAAACTAGGAACTAGGAACTAGAAACTAAAGACCAAGTATTATTCTTTGTAAAAGAAATAGAGTCAGAAGAAAATAATAATAAAAATTACTAAGAGACATCTATGCTAAACAGAAACAATACCGCGCTAGTACTCGTGGATATACAAGGTAATTTAGCGGGGTTAATGCACGATAAACACAATTTATATTGTAATGTGCAAAAGCTGATCCGCTCGCTAAAGGTACTTAATGTACCTATCATTTGGTTAGAACAAAACCCACAAGGTATAGGCCCGACGGTGCCTGTCATCGCTAATTTACTCGAGAACCAAACTCCCATCAGTAAGATGACGTTTAGTGCTTATCAAAATGAAGAGTTTAAACAAGCGCTAGCTGATACGCACTGTAAGCAAATTTTAGTGGCAGGTATTGAATCTCACGTGTGTGTTTATCAAACGGTTGTCGATTTACATAAAGCTGGCTTTGAAGTTGAAGTACTTAGTGATGCAGTATCTTCACGAACGCACTCTAATAAACAAATAGCTTTAATGAAAATGCAAAATCTTGGCATACAGCTAACGAGTACCGAAATGGCCTTATTTGAGCTGTTAGGCACGTCTGAAGGGCAAGACTTTAAAGAAATAATCAAGATAATTAAATAAAGAGGAGCTTTCTAGCTCCTCGCTTTTCTTAACCTATCGAATTAACTTCAGCTTCGGTCAGGTAACGCCACTGTCCCAGTTCTAACTCATCATCAAGTTCAATTTCACCAATTTGTTCACGGTGTAAACCAACTACTCGATTACCAATGGCTGCAAACATACGTTTAACCTGATGATATTTACCTTCCGAGATGGTCAATAGCACCTCTTGCTCTGATATAACTTCAAGCTTAGCTGGTCGGGTTAATTTAGGCTCGTTTTGTAATTGCACACCATCAGCCATTAATTGCACGGCATCTTCTCTAATTGGTCTTGAGAGCTGCACACGGTAGCGCTTATTACAGGCTTTCTTTGGCGAAGTGATTTTATGCGACCATTGGCCGTCATCAGTAATTAACACTAAGCCAGTTGTATCGGCATCAAGTCGACCAGCAATATGTAAATCAAAAGCTCTATCAACTTCAACTAAGTGTAATACCGATGGATACAGCTCATCTACATTCGAGCAAATACAGTCAGCAGGTTTATGCAACATAATATAGCGAGCGCTGGCAAAACTTAATAAATTGCCGCTAAGTGTTACTTTTGATTCTTCATAAACTTGATGACCTGGGTCTTTGATCATTTCATCATTGACCATAACCGCACCACGTTTTAAGTACTTTTTAGCATCACTGCGTGTTAACTCGGTACAACGGCATATATATTTATCTAAACGCATAACACTTTAAATCTCTTCTACCAATAAATTTGGGGCATAAAAAAAGGCATTTTATCATTAAAATACCTTTTCTACTGACTATTTTGCACGAGTCAAAAAATTAATAAGACAATTAAGTTAGCCCTTTCATTTTATGTTCGACTGCTGCAGTGTGCTTGGATTTTCTTCATAATAAAAATCATTCACTAAAATACGTAATAAACGTGATTTTGGTATCGATGTTTTTTCTGATAACTCATTTAATTGCTGTATTACTTCAGTGCTTAATGTAAACGTGGCATGTTTAAATGGTTTATCATTATCATGTTCTACATGCTGAACCGACTTAGCGATTGTTTCAGTCAACTTTTTAGTCTGCGCCTTTAAATCAGCACTGACAATTTCAGGTCGACCAGCTGCATAATTCGTCGCATCATCGATAAATTCATCAACCGTAAAATTACGCTTTACATCATTATAATTTTGCTTCTTAAGATCAGCCAAACTCATAACTTAGTTCCTGTTTTATTGCTAACATCTCATCGGCAATAGCGCGGATTTCATTAGCAGCTTTGCCGTCCGAATCAGTTTCCATAACAGATGCACCCTTTTCTTCACTATCATCGTAAATATTACGAGCATAAGTAATAGAATCAAGAACATTAATACCAAACGATGCACAAACCTCTTTAGCTTCAATTATACGAGAAGCTTGGTTTGGTAGAGATGGACATTGAGTAATAACAAAAGAAGCGATCATTTTAGGATTCACCATCTTACAAGTACTCAACATATCTTCCATATGTGGCGCAGTTTTTATATCTCGGCGCTTAGGACGCATCGGGATAAGTACATGATCGGCAACAGACATTGACGCACGTAAAGCTAAATTATCTTGGCCACCACAATCGACAATAACGTAGTCGTAATGTTCATTTAAGCTTAATAAGTCATTACGAATTTTACCGTATAACTGAATACAATTAATGGTCACCAATTTAGGATCATTGTTTCGCGCTTGTATCCAATCAGAAGTAGTACGCTGTGGATCACAATCGGCAATCAACACTGTTGCGTGTTTTTCGTTTGCAAAATAAACGGCTATATTTTGGGCTAGGCAACTTTTACCGCTACCACCTTTTTCACCACCAACTAACAATATCATCTTTACTTCCTTTCATTATTCTTTGAACTACTAATGTTCTAACCATCCGGTTTAGATCATTTGAAATCCGATTGAAAATTTACCTGTTGGTAATTCAACACAACGGACTACTTTAGCAGTTAATGGCTTGCTATCTGGGTGTTCGGCTTGGAATCTAAAATTTACTTGTGTATCTGCAACTATGGCAAATTCATGTTCGATACGTAAACCGCTGCGGGAAAAGTCTGCGCAAATGCTTGTTACTTTATGAGATTGACCTTCAGCGTCACGCCAAAGCAAATCAACGGCTTCATTTTCCATATCAATACGGAAGTTTTGACGGCGGTCAATGATTTCTTGTTCTGGGCTCGACATTATTATTCCTTTTATCTTGAACCTGTTTAAGTCAATATAACAGCAAACGCTATTAATTTACAAATTTCTAACCATTTGGATTATTTATGATTTATCAAATAGACAATAAACGCCCTACTTTTCATGGTGACAGCTTCATAGCCCCGAATGCCACTCTTATTGGTGACGTACAAATACATCACAATGCCAGTGTTTGGTTTAATGTGGTTATTCGCGCCGATAATGACACTATTACCATAGGTGAAAACTCTAATATCCAAGATGGCAGTATATTACACGTAGATACTGGTGTGCCACTAGCCGTAGGTAAAAACGTGACTATTGGTCACAAAGTGATGTTACATGGCTGTACTATTGGCGATGGCAGCTTAGTCGGCATGAACGCCGTAGTATTAAATGGTGCGGTAATAGGGAAAGGTTGTTTAATTGGCGCTAATACGCTGATCCCTGAAAATGTGACTATACCTGATGGCTCTATGGTGTTGGGCTCACCAGGTAAAGTGGTAAAACAATTAACCGCTGAGCATCAAGCCATACTTGCTAAAGGTGCAAATCATTATGTTGAAAACGGTAAAAAATACCGTTTAACAGGTAAAGTTATCCAAGCTTAATTTAGCTGAGCTTAACTTAATTTAGCTCAGCTTAGCTAGCGTAAAAAGCTAATCAGGGGTGTTACAAACAAATGCTAAATATTGGCTATCAGCCGACATAGTTAAGCGCGTAACACTGCCACTACAATAACTTGTAACGTCGTGCCAATCTTGCCATTTAGAATCACTAGCTTGTACAGAGTTAATGACTAGTTTAGCGCCAATAGCTGAGATAAGACGGCCATCAACATGCCATGCGTAATACATATTATCTTTTGGTAGAGTAACGCTCTGTTGGGTTTTATTATTCTCTGGATCAAACAGCTGCATTTGCCATTGTTGGCCAACGGCCTTGTTGTAACTAAATAGTTTGCTATTGGGCACCTTACGCAGCGTTCTACCTATATCGGTATCAATAATGTCGCTTTTACCTGTGCTTAAGTTTACTCGCTGTAATTGCATTGGCTCTGCCAATACAAACATGAGTAGCTCACTAGTATTTAACCAGACATGATAACCAATATCGGCAAAGTTTTTATCAAGCTGTGTCACTAGTGAAGTGGCCTTGCCGCCCGCTAGCGGATAGCTTGAAAAACGTTGTCGTCCATCATCGCCAACATAAATAACAGAAAAGTCTTCGCCATTAAGCATTACTGTAGGCGAATATTCGCTGGCTGTAGATTTTGTCAGGTTAGTGGTTACGCCTGTGCTTATATCAAAACGCATACTATCAGTTTGCGCACTATCATTTATACCTTCAACAAACATTGCACTATAAAGTACCGCTTGGCTATCAGGGGTAAAATGTGGTTGGTTATCATAACCTATACGTTTACTAATATTTATTACCTGCGTTACTTTATCTTGTTTTAAAGTAGCGAGATAAACTTCATCTTCGGCAATACTTTGCGCACTGTTTGTTAGAAGAAATGAAGATATTAGCAGTTTAATAGCTGTTTTTATTTTTGAGTTAAGCACGATGTGAAAACCTATATAGTTATTTTTATAGGCATACTTTGACCAATTATTAGCGTTAGAGCAAGCAATAAATTGGGGCAAGAGATCAAGGCGGAATTACAGCTTATTGGCGATAAATTCTTTATATAATGCAATAGCGCCAGAGTTCGCCTGGTTCTTCTGTGACTTGGACTGTTGGTAGCGATAACTAAATACATCAAACCATAAATCTAAATGAATAGCGCTTTGCTTATCATCAAACATATTAAGTACTTTAGCAGCAACTTCGGCTGTAGCTAACTGCCCTTCTTTCTCGGCTTTGCGCATTTGATATCTTGAGTCAAAGTTATAAACAAGTTCGCTATTGCGCGGATCAACACTTTGCCTTTCCTTGACGGCAAGTTCTTCTGTATCACCTTGTTCACCCTTGATGCCTTCCCCCTCTAGATCGAGTGCAGGAATAGAAACGATTGGTAGTTTGGCTAAATAGTCACTTTTACGAAATATTTTTTTCGCTTGTCGCCAAGTAGCATCAATTAAAATAAACAGTGGTGTTTTAGACTCATCAAAATCGACTGGTTTACACTCGTGCACTTCTTGCTGTGCATTTGCATACTCACCAGGAAAGATTAAAAACGCTTGATATTTAGGGTTAGTAATTAACTGCTGTAGCTCATCACTTGGCTGGGTTCTATGCCACAAAAAGGCGTGCGTATCAGGAATAACATCTGCAATTAAACGTCCAGTATTACTCGGCTTTAATACTTCGTTATCATACATTATCAAAGCAAATGCACACGAGCTATTTGCTTGTTGGCGCAACGCACAAATACAGTTTTCAACGCCAAGACGGCAAACCTCACAGCGGATGATTTTATATCCACGGGCGCGAAACTCTGTAGTACTTAAACTTTGACGATATAAAAATAAGCGTTGAACAGCGTGCATGGTAATAATCTTTTAAATAGTACTTAATTAATTGCTATAAATTAATCTATGTCGGCTAAGTGTTAATCTATGTCGGCTTCTGGCTATGGTATAAGTAAGAATATGATTTTCGTAGTCAATTGGGGTTATCGACTTTGTGATCTTTAACCACCAAATAACCAAATAACCAAATAACCAAATAACCAAATAACCAAATAACCAAATAACCAAATAAAATATTAACTAATTCATTTGGCTAATCCATTTCTAATCTATGTCGGCTTCTGGCCAAGTAACAATGTGATTTTCGTAGTCGTTCGTATCAACTTGGTTATCTTTTACAACTTTGCCACGTACCGACATACCCGCTTTGTGCATAGCCGACTTTTTGCCTTTGTTAAGCAAAGGATGCCAACTTGGTACACCACGACCTTCATGTAAACGGCGATAGGTACAGCTTTCAGGCATAAAGAAAATATCGTCTAAATTTTCCTGGGTAAGCTTTACACAATCAGGTACATATTTTGTACGCTCGGCATATTTACTGCAATTACAGGTTTTATCATTAAGTAAATGACAAACGATATTGGTATACAGTAATACTTCACCCTCACGAATAAAATCTGTTGGCGCATGTTGTAATAACGCCAACTCTTCATCGCTAATATTATCGTCGACTACTTCTTCATCTTCGGCGTCATCAATAAATTTATGCAAACAACATTTACCACAACCGTCACAAAGAGATTCCCATTCGGATTCACTCATTTGCGCTAATGTTTTACTTTGCCAAAATGGCACTGCTGATGTCTGAGTCAATGTTCTATTACCTTTTATAACCTGTACAAGCTGTAAAAATAAAAACACCTTGTATGCTATTACATACAAGGTGTTATACCAATAACCTTAGTTTAACAGCTTTAAGCGTAAACGTGTTATTGATAGATAATGCCTATTTAATTAAATAGGCATTATTTGTCTAGTTTACTTTTGAAAATTTGATCTTATCAGCTAAATGACCAACACTGGTGACAAAATAATAAGATAAATTCCAATGCATCAACGACTTGTAGTTATCATACGCTAAGTAGGCTCTACCTTCTTCGCCATCAGGAAACACAAGTGCGGCAGTAATATCTACTTGCGGTAAATCACTACCATCAAACTTACGTACACCAGCTTTTTGCCAGTCGCTCAGTTTCATTTCAGTTTTCGACCACTGCTTTAACCAAGGCGAGCGACCACCTGTGTTTTGCGGGATCGCTAGTTTATAGTCAAAATTCTCTGGCAATTTTACTTGTCTTGCCCAAGTAATGTCGTTGTCCCAACCTACTTTCTTCAAGTAATTGGCAATTGAGGCAAACACATCTGAAGTATTATTCCAGATATCTTTTTTACCATCAAAGTCACCATCAGCGGCATAAGCTAAAAATGAGCTTGGCATAAATTGGTTATGACCCATAGCGCCAGCCCAAGAGCCTTTCATATCTTCGTTCGTTATATGACCTTGCTCTAAAATAGTTAGCGCATCCCAAAGTTGTTTTTTGAAAAACGCTTCACGGCGACCATCATAGGCTAAAGTTGTTAACGCTGAAACAACATTAAAGTTGCCCGTTATTTTACCAAAATTAGACTCAAGCCCCCATAGTGCCACGATAAATCTAGGCTGTACGCCAAACTGTTTGCCTACACTTTCTAGCTCATCATGATATTTGTCCATCATATCTTGCGCTCGCTCGACCTTCCAATCTGGTACACGTTTGGGCAAATACGTCTCTAGTGTTTCAATTGTTTCCGGCTGATTTCTATCAGCTTTAACGGCTTTTTTATGGTAGCGAACTTTAGAGAAGCTATCTTCGATTAAGGCTTTTGAATATCCTTTCGCAAGGGCTTCAGTTTTTAAATTTTCAACATAATCTGCAAAGCTAATTTCAGTCTCTTGGTGAGGCTGCGCTGCAACTTGTGCAGAAACAGAAAGGGAGAACATTGCTGAACTGGCCAGTAATACCGCGGCCAGGCTTTTCTTTAATAACATTTTCAACTCCAGTTATTAATTAATACTAATTAAGTGTTTATTTCGAGTAACTAGTTGCTAGCTTCTAATTTCTAGCTTCTAATTTTAACTTCAAACTTCTATTCATCATCCGCAGTGCTATTCTCACTACGATGGTTTTTTAATAAATCTTCTCTAGGCGGTGGTAATTGTAAGTAATAACCTTGCGTTAACAGCATCTTTTTTACTTTATCAATATCAGCAAGTGCCAATTTATCACGTTTAGCTAGGCTTAATACCGTCACTAACATTGGCGTACCAAAGGTTGTCATTAAACCTTCAGGAACCACTGAAAAATCATCTCTTTTGATCACGTAAAGATAAGTTTCTGCCTTTTTAGGGCTTTTATATACTGCACACAACATTGCTTTAATCACTAACTAGATTTCATTGCTTAAAATATATCATGCACGCCCTTTAACGCCTAGGCTTACTAGAAGATATGACAAAGAAAATTGTCAGAGGTTGCAAATAAATTGAGATTTATTCGTTTAAGTTAAAAAAACTTGAATGGGGAGTAAACGCTAGGTTTATTAGAATAAATAAATATAAAAATTTATTAAACAAACCTAGTTTTCAAAGTATAGATAGGCAAAAGGTATTCAGGCTAAGCAAAGCCATTTTCAGCAAATGCTTTTAACTTATCGGCAAATAACTCGCCGCGCCAGCCATTAAGTAACTCAATATTCTCAGGGCGATTATGTTGGTCATTAAGTTGCCAGAACCAAGATAAAAACTGATTAAGCTGTTTTTTACCTGCAATAACAGAAATATCAAGTTGTTGCTCTTGCGCAAGACTCGCTACATAGGTTTTAAATGCTTTAAAAATTTGTTTATAACCTGGGTAGTTATCCAAACGAGTAATATGGGCAGGATACTGCTCGCTAGGTAATTGATTTGCTTCACGAAGTACCGCAAGCATAGCCTTACCTTTATGGCGAATATCTAATATATCAATACCATCGTAATGTGCCATAGCGCCGAGGTTGTCTGGGTTACGTTGTGCAATTAAAAATAAAGTATGGTCTTTGGCCACAAAACTAAGCGGTAAATTACGTTTTACCGCCTGTTGGTAGCGCCAAATAAGTAATTGCTGTAACAGTAGTAACTGGGCAGGTGTAAGCTTCCACGCTTGTTTAAAGTCGAGATACAGCGCCTCAACATCAATCTTTTTAAATTTTTTCTCTATTTGCTGTTTGGTTTCAGCTTTAGCCTGCTCTAACCAGCCCGCCTGTTCCACTTGAGATAGTAAACTTTCACTTATTTGGTGCAGATGAAGTACGTCAGCGGCGGCATAATCGAGTTGTTTACTCGATAATGGTCTTTTCATCCAATCGGTTCTTGATTCACTCTTGTCGACGTCAATATCAAGAAAGTGTTTGATCATCGCGGCATAGCCCATAGATAAACCATGGCCTAAAAATGACATGATAATTTGCGAATCTATCATATTCTTTGGTTTGCAATTACCGCTGTGTAAAAACACTTCTAAGTCTTCCGAGCAAGAATGAATAATTTTACACAAAGATTCGTCTTCAAGTAGATGCCAAAAAGCTGATAAATCTTCACAAGCAACAGGATCAATTAACGCTAATTGCTTGCCATCATAAGCTTGGATCAAGCCTAAGTTTGGAAATAAGGTACGAGTGCGAACAAATTCAGTATCAACCGCTAATATGTCGGCGTGACTTACTTGCTGACAATAATCGATTAACGCTTGTTGGGTTTCAATGTAGATAAACTGCACATTATTTCCTGATAATAATTTTATGATGACTCGATGTATGACAAGTCTAATACGTATAGCTTAGAAACAAAATAAAAAAACCGAAGTTTCATCAACTTCGGCCTTTATCGCAATTATTGTCTGCTTAAAATGCGTTTAACGTAACTCTTTACGCAGAATTTTACCTACGTTCGATTTAGGTAACTCATCTTTAAACTCAAACAGCTTAGGTACTTTATAGTTGGTTAAATTTTTCTTACAGTGTTTAATTAGCTCTTTTTCAGATAAATTAGGATTAGTGCTTACTAAAAATACTTTTATCGTTTCACCACTAACGTCATGTGGTATGCCAATAGCAGCAGCTTCAAGCACATCGGGGTGCATCACTAACACTTCTTCAATTTCATTTGGAAAAACATTAAAGCCAGATACAATGATCATATCTTTTTTACGATCAACTATCTTCACAAAGCCATTATCATCAACGGTTGCAATGTCACCTGTTGCTAACCAGCCATCTTTAAGAATTTCGGCGGTTGCATCTTCTCGCTTGTAGTAGCCCTTCATCACTTGTGGGCCGAATACATATAACTCACCCGGTTCGCCAATAGCACATTCACTGCCATCTTCTGCGACAATTCGAATATCAGTTGATGGTGCTGGTAAACCAATAGTGCCATTAAAACCTTTTTGATTGTATGGGCTAACCGTAACTAGTGGTGCACATTCCGTTAAACCATAACCTTCTAATAAATAGGTTTTAGTCACTTGCTCCCAGTGTTCTGCTACCGGTTTTTGTACTGCCATACCGCCGCCAAGGGCCAGTTTTAACGAACTAAAGTCTAAATCTTTAAATCCTGGAGTATTTAATAAACCATTGAATAAGGTATTTACGCCAGTAAGGGCAGAAAATTTATATTTACTTAACTCTTTAACAAAACCAGGCATATCGCGAGGATTGGTAATTAATAAGTTACTACCACCTAAGGTGATAAAGACTAAGCAATTCGCGGTAAGTGCAAAGATATGATAAAGCGGCAGAGCAGTAACGACTAGCTCTTCACCATCATTTAATAAAGGGCTAATCGCCGCTTTTGCTTGTTGCATATTAGCAACCATATTTCTGTGGGTAAGCATGGCCCCTTTTGATACACCTGTAGTACCACCGGTATATTGTAAAAAGGCTAAGTCATCACCGCAAATATCAACCGGTGTAAAACTATGCTTAGCGCCTAGTGCTAATGCTTTATTAAATGATGTGGTATTTGTAAGCTTAAACGCTGGTACTAATTTTTTGACATGACGCACCACTAAATTAACGATTGCGCCCTTGATCATACCTAAACGTTCACCAAGAGATGTTAAAATGACATGTTTAACCTGGGTATCTTTGATCACTTCGGTAAGAGTCGATGCAAAATTTTCAATGATCAGGATCGCTGTCACTTCTGCATCATTGAGTTGATGTTTTAATTCTCGTGCCGTGTATAAAGGATTAACGTTAACAATAGTTACACCAGCTAATAAACCACCAAACAAGGCAATAGGATATTGCAAGGTATTAGGTACCATTATGGCTAGTTTATCGCCTTTTTTAAGACCTAGTTCATGCTGAAGATAAGCGGCAAAGTCTTGCGCTTGCTGCTCTAACTCTTTATAGGTTATTTTAACATCCATATTAATGAACGCGGTTTTGTCAGCATACATTTGTGCATATTTGCTAAACATTTGTGCTATTGAGCTATACTTATCTGCATCAATTTCATGCGCAACACCTGGTGGATAACTCTTTTCAAGCCACACTTTTTCCACGGTAAATCTCCTAAAAATCTATCATTTGATCAGTTTTGTTTAAGCCGTTAGGGCATTAAAGCAAACCAGCCTTTTTATTATATTTTTTGTTTTATATTGGTTTTGTATTTATTCTGAGCAAAACATCTTCAATTATAGTCAATTTTTAACAACATATTGTCGCAATTTGGTAACCGTAACAGCAAAACTCTTGCAGAAAATTGTTATGTATCATTTCATAGATAGAAACAATTGCAAGAGGTATGACCAGAAAAAACGCCTTATTTTAGAAATTTATTTACCAGTTCTGCCATTTTAATCGAACTTTCCATATGCGGATGATGGCCACCAGCAAGAGTAAAACAGTTAAAATCATTAATATGCTCAGCAAAGACTTTAATACCCGTTTGGATCATATCAAAGCCTGAATCGCCAACAATCAAAGTCACAGGACAATGAATATTCGCAACCACTTGAATGGCTTGTTTTAATGAAAAGCGTTGCGCAGATGTATTTCTTAAACGTGGATCGGAGCGCCAGCACACACCGTTTTCAACAGCAGTAACACCACGTTCAACAATTAATTTGGCGGCGCTATTGGGTAAATCAGATACATTTACCCGCGCTTGAATAGCAGCTTCTAGATTCTTATGTACATTGAGCTTTTTAGGGGCATTTTTAATTCGGCTCTGTAAGCCCTTGCGCAGTTGTTTGCTCGGGTTTTCACTCTCTGTTAATAAACCGATTGCTTCAATCAGCATTAACTTTTCAACTTTATCATTAAAGGCTGAAGTAAATGCATTAGCAACCATGCCCCCCATTGAGTGCCCTATTATGCTGACTTTTTGCCATTGCTGCTGTTCAAACAGTTGCAGCAAATCATAACACCAATCAATAAAATGATAATGAGCATCAAGGCTGCGATGCGAAGACAAACCATGCCCAGGCCAATCGATGGCAATAAATTGATAGCGCTCTAATAACTCAGGAAAGTCTTGTTGCAACTGCTCAAATAAAGGAAAAAAGCTAGCGGCATTATCTAACCAGCCGTGTAAGCATAAAACCACCGGCTGTTCTTCCCCACCAATAGCAACAGCGCTAATGGTTTTATCTGTTAACTCATAACTAATATTACGCATATAATTCTTCTTTAAAGTGCAATGTAAGCATTAATTCCTAACTTCCTGAATTCTTTTTAACCTTGCTGCCTTTCCCCTTAACACCTAACCGATAAATGCTAAACGCGCCAAGTGCAGTCCAAAGCGCAATCCAAATAAATTCAGGTATAAAGGTTATCTCTGACAGCGCACTGCCATCACCAATCCCCCGGCCATCGATTAAATATAACGGACTCTGAAAGCTATTGAGTAAAACCATGAGTGCAATGATTTTTAAGACTAAAGGCAGTAGTTGAAAGTGAGAAATTTTAACGCTAAGTAAAAAGAGGACTATCAGCAGCGCACAAATAAACAAGGTAAGAAAATCGCGAACCCATAACACGCAAGAGATAAGTAACAAGGCCAATATAAAGTAACTAAAGTACTTGCTATAACTGGATTTAAGATCGGCAATTTTATAAATTAATACCCCCCAGGCTACTGCGCCAGCATAGCCGGAAAAGGCAATTAAAAAAGCTGAGCCGCCTAAGGTAGTGCACAGACCGGCACCATTAGTAAATAATTGGATTTGTACTATGCGGCCACCGCTAATAACAGCAGCTAAGCCATGGCTTATTTCATGAAAATAGCTCTCTAACCAGTTAAATGGAATGGTGACATAGGGGATTTGTTTAAGGGCAATAGCAAGGATTAATAACAACCAAAAATTCGGTGCTTTCATCGAGAAAAAATCACTCTGCTTATTATTCATTTAGTCATTATCCTTAACCATCTATCCTCGCCCTATCGCCTGCTAGCTCTAGTATCTAGTATCTAGCGGCTACTCTCTACCTGGCAATTTCTTCCAAGAAACCGTATCACGTACATAAACGGGTTCGGCATGCTCAGGGGCAACAGAATTACCTTTAGTAAATTCAGCTTTACCTAGCGCAAGCATGGCGATTGCGTTAGGAAATAACACCCCAGCATTAACACTAACTTGTGCCTGAGTATTAGCAAGTTGCTCCGAGTAAGCAGCCCATGCACTGCCAACACCAGTCAATGCTGATTCAGTTGTGCTAGTAATATAGTCTGCAACAGTATCTGGCTTAATCACCGCTTCAGCTTTTAGTGGCTGCATTAGTTCATTGTCATCCAAAGCAAACAAACCACAATATGCCTCACTCATACGAGCATCAATAGCAGCTATAACGTGTTTATCACCTGATTTAATAAAGGCTTGTTGCGCCATGGTTTGAAGTGTTGATACACCAACCACATTTAAATCTGCAGAATAAGCTAAACCTTGTGCCACACCAACACCAATACGCACACCAGTGAAACTGCCAGGGCCGCGACCATAAATTAAGCCATCAAGTTGAGCAAGCTTTACGCCCGCTTCTTTAAGCACTTCATCAACCATAGGCAATAGTAATAGACTATGTGACTGCGGGCTAAATTCATAACGACTGTATACTTGTCCTGCAATCTCAAGGGCTACTGAACAAGCTTCTGTGGAGGCATCTATGGCCAAATAATTCATCTTTTCACTCAATTTATTTATTAATTTATTTAAATTCCAAAAAAAACTAGAATTTAGTTCCGTTGGTCCGAATTCATTCGGACGTTATCTTCGACGAACTAGGGCGTTATCTTTTAGTTCTTTTCGACCAACCTACCCCGTAGTTCCTGCCTTTATCTCCTGCAAAAACTTAACCGCACTATTAATCTCACGAGTTCTAGTCATCGGCGGCAAACTGCTTAAAAACACTTGTCCATAAGGACGATTGACAATTCGGCTATCACATATCACTAACACACCGCGATCACTAACATCACGTATTAAGCGGCCGACACCTTGCTTTAATGCAATGACCGCATCAGGTAACTGGATCTGGCCAAAAGGGTCGCCACCTCGGCGCTTTAAGTCCTCACTTTTGGCTTGCAATAAAGGTTCATCAGGCGCTCGAAAGGGTAATTTATCAATAATAACACAAGTGAGGTTATCACCTCGAACATCAACACCTTCCCAAAAGCTAGCGGTGGCTAATAATATCGCATTTTTATCTTCAACAAAATGATCAAGTAAGACACTTTTCGCCATTTGTCCTTGAACTAACAATGGATTATCAACTTGTTCGGCCAATAACTCCGCAACCTGATTTAGCACTCGATAAGATGTAAAAAGAAAGAAACAGCTGCCTTTACTTGC
The DNA here is from genome assembly GCA_029237915.1 of Thalassotalea sp. Classification (GTDB taxonomy): domain Bacteria; phylum Pseudomonadota; class Gammaproteobacteria; order Enterobacterales; family Alteromonadaceae; genus Thalassotalea_A. The sequence goes on from JAQWHD010000052.1 coordinate 34,062, forward strand.
CTTAATTAACGGTAAGGCAATATTTACCAACGAGCTGGCTCGATTAAAATCATTCGCTTCAGGTAAATACCTTGGTACTAACAGCTTAGACTGCTGCGGGTAATCAAATGGACTGGCGAGTAATAACTGCTCAGCCTTACCTAGCCCTAAATCTTCTGCGAAATGCTCAAAGCTATCATTTACCGCAAGAGTTGCTGAGGTAAAAATCCAAGCTGAATCATGCTCTTGCATATAAGCACTAAATTTTTCAGCTATTGATAAAGGCGTTTGATGTAACACCACATGCCGGCGAGTGGTTTCATACCACAGACTCATGCCTTTAGCTTCGGTGTTTTTCATTACCTCATATTTAGCTAATAATTCGGTAGCTCGTTCAAAGCAATTATCAATAACTTCGGTGCGCGATACGCACATTTTTAGCACATCAAATAAGAATTTAAGATCGGTATGTAATTGCGCAAACGCTTGCATAAACTGCTGTTGCTGTATTTTATGACGCCAATTACCGCGCTCATTGTCATAAGGGAATAACAGGCGAAAATCACCAGCCCCCTTTTGCAACTTTTCAGCGGCAATGCCTAACTGTTTAACATCGGCTAACTCCGAGCGGTATTGACTGATGGCATCACTGGCAAGCTCTAAAATTTGCCTAGTAGAAAATGCTTGGCCGAAATACTCACTTGCAATATTACCAATTTGATGAGCTTCATCAAAGATCACTACCTCAGATTGCGGGATTAATTCGCCAAAGCCGGTATCTTTAAGTGCCATATCAGCAAAAAACAAATGGTGATTAACCACAACTAAATCTGCTTCGATTGCTCGCTCGCGTGCTTTAACTAAATAACAGCTTTCATAATCAGGGCAATTACGTCCTAAACAATTATCTGTGGTAGAAGTAATTTGCGGTAATATCGCCGAATCTTCAGCAACATCAATAAGCTCACCTATGTCGCCCGATTGAGTAATGCTCGACCATTGCCTAACTTTTACTAAATCAGCTAAGGTAGAAGCATCTAATGTAGCCCCTAATTGATGTCGCGGTGTCGGTTGTTTGCCTCTTTGCGGCGCGGGAGGAGAGCTATTAAAGTTCTCTTCTAAACGAAAGTTACATAAATAGTTGCTACGCCCTTTTAATAGCGCAACTTTTTGTGAACTATTTAAGGCTTTTTTAACTAAAGGTAAATCTTTGTGAAATAGCTGCTCTTGTAAGTTTTTGGTACCAGTAGATACCACCACTTTTTTGCCACTTTGCAGTGCGGGAATTAAGTAGGCAAATGTCTTACCTGTACCGGTACCCGCTTCAACGATTAAAGTTTGTTGCGATTGGATCACCGATTCAACTTTACTCGCCATATCGACTTGCGCTTTACGGGGGTTAAATCCGGGAATAATCTTGGCTAATAGGCCATCTTCGGCAAAGGCCTTAGCAACTGAGGTCATGAATACTACAATGTGAGCAATTAATGCCTTTGAGAATAAATTGATTCAATCAATATTGCAATATTAAGGCGGTAAACTTTAAAAACCAGGCCACTAGATAATAAATCAATAAAACTAAATAACTATGCTTATTCCTTTTACGACTAAAGTTAACCAAAATGTCATATTTATTTCATACTTTTCGCTTGACGACATACGCTTAAAACCTATATGGTTAATATATATAAACATTTAGACGAATTTATTATGAATAACCTTAAACTACATCATCATCATTTAATTATCGATTAGCTCTCAGGTTATTCGCTGAAGGGCTATGGACCTTTCAGTGCAGTGCAATATAAGCAAGCCCCGAAAAGTCCAACTTTCGGGGCTTTTTAGTTTCAAGTTACGTTTAAATTCAATAAATCACAAAACAATAAGTTGTATAGGAATAGTATATGAGTAACACAGACAGCACACGCCTTAGAATTGCGATTCAAAAATCAGGCAGATTAAGCGATGAGTCACAAGCCTTACTAAAAGGCTGTGGTTTAAAGATAAACTTAGCTGACCGCCGTCTACTTTCTCATGTAGCCAATATGCCTATCGATTTAATGTTAGTGCGCAGCTCAGACATTCCTGGCTTAGTAATGGATGGTATTTGTGACTTAGGTATTGTTGGCGACAACACGCTTGAAGAGCACGAATTAGAGCGTTTATTAAAAGGCGAAACTGCCGAGTATGAAAAAATCCTTTCTCTTAAGTTTGGTGGCTGTCGATTATCTATCGCCCTACCTGAAGAAATGGAATACAGCGGAGTTAAAAGTTTAGATGGTTTGCGCTTAGCAACTACCTACCCTAGATTGCTTAACCGTTTCGCCGAAGAAAATTGCATTAAGTTTGAAATGTGCCAACTCAATGGCTCAGTTGAAGTAGCGCCGCGTGTCGGCCTTGCTGATGGTATTTGTGATTTAGTCTCTACCGGTGCAACGCTTGAAGCAAACGGCTTAAAAGAAGTTGCCGAGATCTACCGTTCAAAAGCAGCCTTGATCAAAAGAACCAATGGCTTATCTGATGAAAAACAAAGCATACTTAATACCCTGTTACCGCGTATTCAAGGAGTATTAAAAGCCCGTGAAAGTAAATACATCATGCTGCACGCGCCAAAAGATAAGTTAAATGAAGTTGTTGCCTTAATGCCGGGATCTGAAACACCAACCGTGTTACCTCTAGCTGATCGTGATGATCGTGTTGCTGTGCACGTGGTAAGTACAGAAACTTTCTTTTGGGAAACCATGGAGCAACTCACCGATCTAGGTTGTAATTCAATACTGGTTATGCCGATTGAAAAAATGATGGGTTAAGTGAATATGACTAAGCAAATTAATGACTATGGTTGTGACTTAGCTATTAACTCAGCTATTAACTCAGCTATTAACTTAGCTCTGGTAATGGCTTCAACTGAAAAAATGATGGGGTAAACAACATGCTTACATGGTCCAACCTTACAGAGCAACAGCAAATTGATGCCCTTGCCCGTCCAGCAATAGCTGACAATGCCAGCTTAGCGACTGCGGTTGCCGATATTGTCAGTGCGGTAAAGGTAAATGGCGATGATGCGTTATTCAAACTTACCGAAAAATTTGATGGTGTTAAGCTTGCAAACTTAGCATTGAATAGCTCAGCCTTTGCACAAGCAAGTGAACGTTTAAGTGCTAGCCGTAAACAGGCTATTGTAACTGCTTATCAGCAAATTGAGCGTTTTCACCAAGCGCAAGTAGCAACAGATATCGTGGTAGAAACTATGCCAGGCGTGGTTTGTACCTTAAAGACCGAAGCGATTGAAAGTGTCGGTTTATATATTCCTGCAGGCTCAGCGCCTCTGCCGTCAACGGTATTAATGTTAGGCGTGCCGGCTAAAATAGCTAAGTGCGATCGCGTTGTTTTAGTATGCCCACCAAATAAAGATGGCTTAATTGCTGACGAGATAATTTACGCAGCGCAAATTTGTGGCATTGATGAAATCTACACCATAGGCGGTGCGCAAGCCGTTGCCGCATTAGCTCTTGGTACTCAAACTATAAAAGCGGTAAATAAAGTATTCGGCCCTGGCAACCGCTTTGTCACAGAAGCCAAAAAACAACTATCACAACAAGTGCCTGGCTTTGCAATTGATATGCCGGCAGGCCCTTCTGAGGTGTTAGTTATTGCCGACAATAGTGCAACTCCGAAGTTTGCTGCTGCCGATTTACTTTCACAAGCAGAGCACGGCACTGACTCACAAGTTATTTTATTAAGTGACAGTAAAGAGTTCATTACCGCTGTTCAGAAAGAGCTTGATAGTCAAGTTGAGTTACTTTCACGTAAGGACATTGCCAAACAAGCACTGCAATCGAGTCGCTTAATTTTAACCGACGACTTAGCGCAAGCTGTGCAAGTATCTAACCTTTATGGTCCTGAACACTTAATTGTACAAACCCAAAATCCAAATAAATTATTGCCAAGCTTACGTAATGCAGGTTCTATTTTTGTTGGTGACTACTCGCCAGAATCGGCTGGTGATTACGCCAGTGGTACTAACCACGTATTACCGACTTATGGTTATTCAAAAGTGGTGTCGTCATTATCACTCGCTGATTTTTCAAGACGCTATACAGTGCAAGAGTTAAGCAAACAAGGTTTAGCAAGCTTAGCGCCAACCCTTATTGAATTAACCGATGCTGAAGGGCTTGATGCACACCAACGTGCCGTAACCGTACGGTTAGAGGACTAGAGCATGTCTGAGTCTTTAATAAATAAATTAGTTCGCTCTGATGTACTAGATATGATCGCGTATCAATCAGCCAGACGAGGCCAAACTGGAGGCAATTGTTGGTTAAATGCCAATGAGGCTGGCGGTAATAATCAACTGGATGTTAGTTTAGACAATTTAAATCGTTACCCAGACTTTCAACCAAGCGAGTTAGTGAATAATTATGCCAAATACGCCAAGCTAACAACTGAACAAGTTTTAGCAACTCGCGGTGCTGATGAAGGCATTGAAGTATTAATTAGAACCTTCTGTACCAGTGCGCAGGATAATATCGTTATTTGTCCGCCAACATACGGTATGTACGCCATAAGTGCAAAAGGCCATAACAGTCAAACCAGCTTAGTACCTTTAACTAGCGATCTACAATTAGATATTCCGGCGTTAACTAAGCAAGTGGGTAATTGCAAAGTGGTCTTTATCTGTTCGCCAAACAATCCAACCGGCGATGTGCTCAAGCGCGAAGACATTATCAGCGTTATAGAGTTATTTAAAGACTCTGCCTTAGTGGTAGTTGATGAAGCTTATATTGAATTTTGTCCACAGTTTAGTTTTGCCGAGCTTATAAATAGCTACCCTAATTTAGTGGTACTGCGCACATTATCAAAAGCCTTTGCTTTAGCAGGTTTACGTTGTGGTTTCACCTTAGCGAGTAAAGAAATTATTACCATGATGAGTAAAATCATCGCCCCGTACCCTATTTCACAACCGGTTGCCGCAATAGCAAGTGCAGCGCTGACAAGTGAAGGTTTAGCGGTAATGACTGACCGAGTTAAAACCACCATTGCATTGCGCAGCCAAGTGGAGCAATTTTTAGATAAACAAACTTGGCTCAATAAACGCTTTAAATCGAGCACTAACTATGTTTTATTTAACACCGAGCTAGCGCCACAGCTATTTAGCTTCCTAACCGAGCAAGGCGTACTTATTCGCAATCAGTCAAGTCAATTAAGCCTTGAAAATTGTTTACGAGTGAGCATAGGCAATGAACAAGAAATACAACAGTTTATCGATGCAGTACAAGCATTTAATCAATCGATTAACCAATCAACTAGTAACAATTAGAGAGCCAGCATTATGAGCGCAGAAAACATTTTATTTATCGACCGTGACGGTACCCTAATTGAAGAGCCATTAATTGATAAGCAAGTTGATAGCTTAGAAAAGTTAGTCTTTGAACCGCAAGTGATCCCGGTGCTATTAAAGCTAATTGCCGCTGGCTACAAACTAGTATTGGTATCAAACCAAGATGGTTTAGGTACTGACAGTTTCCCTACAGCCGATTTTGACTTAGCACAAAATAAGATGATAGAGATCTTTGCCAGCCAAGGGGTGCACTTTAGCGAACAATTAATTTGCCCACATTTTGATGAAGACAACTGCAGCTGTCGTAAACCTAAACTGGGTTTAGTCAGTGATTATTTGCAACAAAAACGCATTAATTTTGCTAACTCGTTCGTCATTGGCGACAGAGAAACTGATGTACAACTAGCTGCCAATATGGGCTTACCTGCCCTGCAATATAATCGTGACAGCCTAAATTGGGATGACATTAGCGACAAATTACTTACCTCGCCGCGCGTCGCAGAAGTGACTCGTACCACTAAAGAAACAGACATCAATGTTATTGTTAATTTAGATAAAAAAGGCGGCAACAAAATTGAAACAGGCATTGGCTTTTTCGACCATATGTTAGATCAAATTGCCACTCACGGCGGATTTTCAATGCAATGTAGCGTTAACGGCGATTTGCACATTGACGATCACCACAGCGTTGAAGATACCGCCCTTGCTCTTGGTGAAGCATTAAAACAAGCATTAGGTAATAAACGCGGTATTGCTCGCTTTGGCTTTGTGCTGCCTATGGATGAATGTAAAGCTGAGTGTTCTTTGGATTTATCTGGTCGCGCTCATTTAGAATTTAACAGTGAGTTTACCGACAACCGTGTTGGCGGCATGTCAACGCAAATGGTCAGTCACTTTTTCAAAAGTATTACTGATGCAATGGCGGTTACTTTGCACCTATCAACCACTAAAGGCAATTGTCACCACCAAGTCGAGAGCTTATTTAAAGTATTTGGCCGCGCCCTTGGGCAAGCAATTACGGTTAGCGGTGACGCCATGCCAAGCTCAAAAGGTGTGTTATGACCCTAGATGCACAAACAGCTGATGCGGTGATTATTGATACTGGCTGCGCGAATATAAGCTCATTAAAATTTGCCCTTCAACGCTTAGGCTATCAAATATTAGTCTCTGCCGATAAAGCGCAAATACAAAGCGCGAGTAAAGTGTTTTTACCTGGCGTTGGCTCGGCTGAATTTGCCATGAACAGCATTAATGAACGTAACCTTGTTGGCGTTGTACAAAGCTTGAAACAACCGGTATTAGGGATTTGTTTGGGCATGCAGTTAATGACCGAGCATTCCATTGAAAATGACATTGATACCCCCTGTTTAAATTTGATCCCAGGGGAAGTTAAACGTATTACCGCAGAAAATGCTGATCATAACTTACGTTTACCGCACATGGGTTGGAACACTTTAGAAAACATTAGTGACTCGCCATTGTTTAGCGGCATTACCGGTGAAGATTATTTTTATTTTGTGCACACCTACTGCGCGCCAATAAATAGCGCAACCATTGCTCAATGTGATTACGGTCAAAGGTTTTCAGCAAGTTTGCAAAACAACAATTTTTCCGGGGTGCAATTTCACCCTGAGCGCTCTGGTAAAGCTGGCGCAAAACTACTTAGTAATTTTATGGAGCTGTGCTGATGATCATCCCTGCAATCGACTTAATTGATGGTAAAACCGTACGTTTATATCAAGGCGATTACCAACAAAAAACCAACTATCAGCAAACACCTGAAGAGCTTGTTGCGAGCTACTATGAACAAGGTGCGCAAATACTGCATCTGGTTGATTTAGACGGCGCAAAAGAAAGCAGTAAGCGCCAAACTAAACGCTTACAAGAAATTATTTCGGTGGCTAAAATGCCAGTACAAGTTGGCGGCGGCGTACGTTGCCAGCAAGACGTGGATGATTTACTTGCCCTTGGCGCTGCTCGCGTTGTTATTGGCTCACTAGCGATTAAAGAGCCAGAGTTAGTTAAATCTTGGTTTGGCATTTACGGCAAAGAAAAAATAGTACTCGCCCTTGATGTGCAAATTAGCGCCAGCGGTGAAAAACTGCTACCAACCCACGGTTGGATCAATGCCAGTGATACGACCTTAGAAAGCTTACTCGCTTTTTATGGTGAAGACTGCGTACAACATGTACTTTGTACCGATATATCTAAAGACGGTACCTTAACCGGCAGTAATGACGGCCTTTACAAAGAGCTTAAACAACAATTTCCAGCCATTACTTGGCAAGCATCAGGCGGTATAGGTAATTTAGATAATATAACCTCTGTTGCGCAATCTGGCGCCGATGGCATTATCTTGGGACGCGCTTTATTAGAAGGTAAATTTACCTTAGAGGAGGCGATTACATGCTGGCAAAACGCATAATACCTTGCTTGGATGTAAAGGACGGCTTAGTAGTAAAAGGCGTACAATTTCGCAATCATGAAATTATTGGCGATATAGTCCCACTTGCTCAGCGTTATGCTGATGAAGGTGCTGACGAACTGGTATTTTACGACATTGCAGCTAGCTCAGACGGCCGTGTAGTAGACAGAAGTTGGGTTGAACGCATAGCACAAGTTATCGACATTCCTTTTTGTGTTGCGGGCGGCATAAAAACTGAACAAGACGCACAAACCTTATTATTAATGGGCGCCGATAAATTATCGATCAACTCGCCAGCCTTATCAGATCCAAGTTTGATCACTCGCCTGACTCGCCAATTTGGTCAGCAATGTGTAGTCATCGGCATTGATTCATTTTATGATGACAACACGGGTTTATACCAAGTACATCAGTTTACCGGTGATGAAGCAAAATCGGCAAAAACCACTTGGCAAACCATTGACTGGGTTAAAGAAGTACAACAGCGCGGCGCGGGTGAAATTGTTTTAAATGTAATGAACCAAGACGGCGTACGTCAAGGCTATGATATTGAACAATTATCTATGGTACGCGAGCACTGCAACATCCCATTAATTGCGTCCGGCGGTGCCGGCACTATGGCACATTTTAAAGACGTATTTGAACAAGCAGATGTTGATGGCGCACTAGCGGCAAGCGTGTTTCACAAAGGCATCATCGACATACAAGATTTGAAAAGCTACTTGCGCAGCCAGAATATCGCGATGAGAAAGTAGCAACTAGCTCCATGATAAAAATTTAAAGAGAATAACAATGAAAGTAACATTAGAAAATATCAGCAGTTTAGCGTGGCAAAAAATGGATAACATGATCCCAGCAATTATCCAGCACAGCGACACCGGCGCCGTTTTAATGCAAGGTTATATGAACACCGAAGCATTAACGCAAACCCTTACGTCAGGTAAAGCGACGTTTTTCTCACGCTCAAAACAACGGTTATGGACTAAAGGCGAAAGCTCAAATAACTTCCTAGATGTACAGTCTGTACTTACCGACTGCGACAATGACTCATTACTTATTAGCTGTCGCCCACAAGGCCCTACTTGTCATTTAGGTACTAACTCTTGTTTCCCAGAAGAGCAATGCTCACAGCAAAACTTCTTAAGCTACCTTGAACAAGTTATCGAGCAACGCAGCCAAGAAAAGCCTGAAGACAGTTACACCGCACACCTATTATCTAGAGGCACAGCTCGTGTTGCGCAAAAAGTTGGTGAAGAAGGCGTAGAAGTTGCTCTTGCGGCGGCAACCAATCAAAAAGAAGAGTTTATTGGTGAATGTGCCGACTTGTTTTATCACACTTTGGTTTTACTAAAAGATCAAAATGTCAGTCTAAGCCAAGTTATGGCAGTATTACAGCAAAGACATAAGTAACTAATTGTCTAAACCTATAACTAGCAAGAAACCGACATGACATTAAACATAAATTGGCAAGCAAAACACTTTGTTGAGCTCACTACCGACGAGCTCTACGAAGCACTGAAACTCCGTGTTGACGTCTTTGTAGTAGAGCAAACATGCTACTACCCAGAGCTTGATGAAAAAGACCGCGACAGCGAAACCATCCACTTACTCGGCTATGATAACGGCGTTTTGGTGGCTTATTTAAGACTCTTAGCCCCGAATATTTCTTACCCTGATTGCGTAAGTATAGGCAGGGTTGCAACCGCACAAGCATATCGCGGTAAAGGCATTGGCCACCCACTAATGTACAAAGCACTTGAGCTTTGTGCACAAAGCTGGCCAAACATCGACATAAAAATCGGCGCCCAAGAACACCTTGAAAAATACTACAACCAACACAACTTCATCCGTGTGTCAGACATGTATTTAGAAGACGACATCCCCCACATCGACATGCTCCGCCCTAGCTAAAATCAAGAGGGTCAGATCAACTTGAAATCAATCTGGCCTAAATCAAGAGGGTCAAATCAACTTGAAATCAATCTGTCCTTTAACCTTTTACATTAACTCCTTGCTCCGTTATTACTTGAAGAAAGCTTGCTCCTAGCTCGGCATCATTTACCAAAATCTAAACGTACAGAAAGGTTTTCTTGCTTTACGGTTTTGCCTTTTTCAATCATAGGTTTGTACTTCCAGCGATTTAAGGCATCAATAGCCGCTTGATCAAAAATAACTTCGGGTTCGGAATCGATAATTTGAATATCTTCAATCTTGCCATCACGATTTACTGAAAAACTTAACTTTACCCAACCCTTAATTTTATCACGAGCGGCTTTTACTGGGTACCTTGGTAGTGAGCGATAGATTGGCTGGGCGTTATTATCTTGGATTAATTGCAAGTCAAATTCTTGTGGTTCAAGGGCTATGTTTATTTCAACATTAGGTACCTTGATATCCTGATCAATGATAATTTTATTCTCAACTTTATCTTCATTGATAACTCCGCTAGGCATTGTCGCAGGTTTAGGGGGAGGATCTAGGATACGATGTTTTCGTTGAATTTTTGTATCTTCAGGTTTATTAATAATAGTGACGATTGCCCATTCAGGCACTTCTTCAATATATTTCTCTTCTTGCACAACAAGCGAAGCCATTAATGCAAATAATGCAAAAGAAATGAATGCAGCTATTAAAATTGAAATAAAAAACTTCAACTGAGCTCCTTACCAGTGAACAACTTCCTGTTATTAAAGTACTAAATGTGAATTAAGTATAGATGAATATAATTAATTTATACTAAGGCTGTGCATAAAAGCAATTTAAAGTAACTTGAAACAAAGGCTAGTTGTTCACATAACTTTACTCTAAGATATCTAATACAAACTTAACTAAATTTATAGAGAACTCAAAATGTTACACTCACTGATTATCACAGGCTTTTATGGCGGTATACTCGCCGTTATTTTATTAGCATTATCTTTTAAAGTTATCGGTCTTAGAAAACAACATAAAATTGGTATAGGTGATGGTGATAACGCTGAACTAGCTAAAGCGATAAGAGTACACGGCAACTTTACAGAATATGTACCACTTAGCTTGGCACTATTAGCGATAAGTGAAATAAATGGTGCAGCACCTTGGTTTGTACATGCTATGGGCGGCTTATTAGTGACTTGTCGTTTTTTACACGCCATAGGCCTTAGCTCATCAACTGGCACATCATGGCAGCGTTTTGCTGGCACAGTAGGCACATTCATCACCCTACTTATATTAGCTGTCGCCAATATCATCACTATATTCTAAATAAAAAAATCAAGGGGGTCAGATCAACTTGAAAGTTTCAAGTTGATCTGACCCCCTTGATTTTAGGTAACAAAAAAGGCTGCAAATGCAGCCTTTGGTTTAATTAATCAAAGAAAATCTATGTATTAATTAAGCAAGTTTTTCAGCTAGTAAAGCACTTACTGTTTCTACTGCTTGTGTGCCATCAATAGTTAAATATTGACAGTTACCAGACTCAGCGTCTGCTTGGTAATAAGCTACTAGTGGTAATGTTTGGTCATGGTAAATGCCTAAACGCTTACGTACTGTTGCTTCTTCGTCATCTGGACGAATTGCTAAGTCTTCACCAGTTACGTCATCTTTACCTTCCACTTTTGGTGGATTGTAAACTAAATGATAAACACGGCCAGAGCCAGGGTGAACGCGACGGCCGCCCATGCGATCAACAATAACTTCATCAGCAACATCAAATTCAATTACAGAATCAACTTTAACGCCGTTTTCTTTCATTGCATCAGCTTGTGGAATTGTTCTTGGAAAACCATCAAGTAAGAAACCAGCTTTACAGTCGTCTTGAGCGATACGCTCTTTAACAAGACCGATGATAAGATCGTCTGATACAAGTTGACCAGCATCCATTACTTGCTTTGCTTCTTTTCCTAAATCGCTGCCTGCTTTAATTGCACAACGCAACATGTCACCAGTAGAGATTTGTGGAATACCAAATTTTTCCATTAAAAATTGAGCTTGTGTACCTTTACCGGCGCCTGGAGCACCTAATAAAATAATGCGCATAGAGAAGACCCTAAAATGTCGTCGTTTAAGAAAATTGTTAATTGACAATAATACTTGCCATCACACTTGCAAACAAGTGGTTAACTGTAATAGTTGTTTATTTTTTTGTATTATTACACGTCTTACTACAAAAACTACTAGACCTTGGTGGTAAAGACCGTAATTTACGAGACTTATTATCCCATGAATCTAATAAAATGAACTAATATAAGTAACTAATGCAGTAACTAAAGTGACAAAAAATAAAAATGAGAGACATACGTCTCCCACTTTGGCTTTAAAAAAGCACCTAGCTTACTGCTTGATGCTTTTTTCCTTGTAGCTTATAGCTAATACTTACTTAGTTAAGCTCAGCATTAATTTGTTTAAACGAGCAACGAAAGATGCAGGATCTTTCAAGCTACCGCGTTCAGCAAGCATTGCTTGTTCAAATAATACCTCAGTCCATTCAGTAAATTTCGCTTCGTCTTGCTCATTTGATACATGAGTAATTAAGTCATGCTCAGCGTTAATTTCAAACACTGGCTTGCTCTCAGGTACTTCTTGACCAACAGATTGCATTAGCTTAACCATTTGCGAGCTCATGTCATCTTCATCAGTAACAATACACACTGGAGAGTCAGTTAAACGATGTGAAATTCGCACATCTTTTACTTTATCACCAAGAGTTGTTTTTAAACGAGTGACTACTGAATCAAATTCTTTCTCAAGCTTTTCTTGCGCTTCTTTGGTTTCAGCATCATCTAAATCACCTAAATCTAAACCACCACGAGTTACCGATTGCAGTTGTTTTTCAGCAAAGTCAGTTAAGTGGCTCATTAACCACTCATCAATACGGTCGCTAAGTAATAATACTTCGATACCTTTTTTGCGGAAAACTTCTAAATGCGGACTATTTTTCGCAGCTTCATAGCTGTCAGCAACCACGAAGTAAATTTTGTCTTGGCCTTCTTTCATACGCTCAATGTAATCGTTTAATGATACATTTTGCACAGATGAGTCGTTTTCAGTAGAAGCAAAACGCAGTAGCTTAGCAACAGCTTCTTTGTTCGCCATATCTTCAGCTGGGCCTTCTTTTAATACTTGCCCAAACTCATCCCAAAAACCTTGGTATTTTTCAGCGTCTTTTTTACCAAGCTTATCAAGCATAGTTAATACACGCTTAGTACAACCTTTACGCATTGCCTGCGTTACTTTGTTGTCTTGTAAAATTTCACGAGAAACGTTTAATGGTAAATCGTTTGAATCAAGTAAGCCTTTAACAAAACGTAAGTAAGTTGGCATAAACTGTTCGGCATCATCAAGAACAAATACACGTTGAATGTATAGTTTTAAACCTTGTTGACGTTCGCGGTTGTATAAATCAAATGGTGCTTTGCTTGGTACATAAAGCAGTGAAGTATACTCGGTGCTACCTTCAACTTTGTTATGTGCCCATAATAATGGTTCAGCGTGATCGTGTGATACGTGCTTGTAAAACTCATGGTATTCGTCATCTGAGATGTCTGATTTATCACGAGTCCAAAGCGCTTCAGCTTTGTTAACCCCTTCCCAAACTGCAGGTTGTGCAGGAATGGCAGGAGTAACGTCACCCGCTTCATTCGTACTTTCAGGTACTTCAGCTACTGCTGGTGTTTGCATTTGTACAGGAATAGAAATGTGATCAGAGTACTTAGTCACAATTGATTTTAAACGCCAATCGTCTAAAAACTCTTTTTCTTCTTCTTTTAAGAATAAGATAATGTCGGTACCGCGATTTTTCTTTTCAATGCTTTCAACACTGAAGTCGCCCTCACCTTTTGATGTCCATTCAACACCTTCACTAGCATCATGACCTGCAGCACGAGTACGTACAACAACTGTTTCAGCTACAATGAAAGAAGAGTAGAAACCAACACCAAATTGACCAATTAATTGTGAGTCACTTGCTTGGTCGCCTGATAACTTAGAGAAGAAATCTGCAGTACCCGATTTAGCAATGGTACCTAAATGGGCGATAACGTCATCACGCGTCATACCAATACCATTATCTGAAATAGTAATGCTATTGTTGTCTTTATTTACTGAAACACGTACGCGTAAATCACCGTCACCTTCGTAAAGGCCGTTATCTGATAACGCTTTAAAACGTAATTTATCGGCAGCATCAGCTGCGTTAGAAACTAATTCACGAAGGAAGATCTCTTTGTTTGAGTACAAAGAATGGATCATAAGTTGTAATAATTGCTTAACTTCTGTTTGAAAACCGTGAACTTCTTTATGGCCTGTATCAGACATAAAAATACATCTCCTAATAACTAATTTATGGCACCAACTATGGTGTATTTCTTGGTATGGAATATATGTGGGGCTAACTGATTTTTTTTAAAGGGCAAAGGCTAAAATAATATTTATTAAAAAATAATGAACTTTTTAAGTACTGAAATAAAACTGTAACAATTGCGCAGTATTATGTACGACATCAACTTATATAATAAATTTCATCGAATAATAAAATAAGCTATATTGATGAAGTTAACAATTGACTAACAATAATTTAGGAGTCAGCAATGACTAATGTTTCAAATAAATTTTTATTAACTAGCCTATCAACAGCATTGTTAATGGCAAGCAGCAATGTTCATGCAGAAGAAGATACTAGTGGCTATGACAATGTATGGTCGTACGCTAATTTATATGAAAATAAAGAATCTAACGGTCTACAAAAACTAGCCCTTAGTGGCCGTTTGCATATTGACGCTGCGCACTTTGAAGCCGATGAAGCTAATGGCAGCAATAAAACTGACGAGTTTGAAGATGCAAACTTTCGCCGCTTACGCTTTGGTTTTAAAGGCCAAATAGCCGATAACTGGTCATTTAATGTTGAAGCAGATCTTGATATCAATGATCAAGCTCCTGATACTTACAAACGTTTAACTGATGCTTATGTTGCTTGGACTTATGGTAAAAGCTTAAAAATTAAAGTGCTAAAACAAAGTGCTGGCTTTACTATGGATGGTGCTACATCATCGAAAAAACTATACACATTACAGCGTAACAATCTAACAAATAACTTATGGTTTACGAAAGAGTACTTCACGGGTGTTTCAGCAAGCGGGAGCTTGAACTCTAACTGGAGCTATAAAGCAGGTGTTTTCTCTTCAAATAATGATGATGAGATCGCAGTTGAAGATGCAAATACATTTGTATTGACCCACTTAACATACAAATTTGGTGAAACGAGCTTTGCTGATAAATTAAGCGTATCGTTAGATTATGTTTATAAAGATAAAGATGCTGGCTCAGACACTAGCAAAGACAACGCTCCAAATCATGAAAACGTTGTTTCGTTAAGTTCAAAAATGAAAATAGGTAAATTTGGCCTAGATTCTGAGTATGCTTTTGGTGAAGGTTACGACGGTCAAAGTGACTTATGGGGTATCGTAATAATGCCGCACTACGATTTCACCAGCAAATTCCAAGGTGTATTGCGTTACACCTATATGGAAAGTGATGACAGTAGTGGCATTAAGCTTGGTCGTTATGAAAATAAAATCGGTGGAGAAAAAGGCGATGAATACCAAGAATTCTACACAGGTTTAAACTACTATTTCTACGGTCAAAAACTAAAAGTTCAAGCAGGTGTACAATATGCAGAAATGGACGATAGCATTAATGAAGCTAGTCGTTATGAAGGTTGGGGTATAACAACTGGTTTAAAAATGTACTGGTAGAATCTGCTAAAGAAATTGTTATTTAACTCTGTAACAATTTTTTATAGAGTACACAAAAACGCCTTAATGTGACTAACAGCATTAAGGCGTTTTTCTATGTAACAGTAAATGATATAACTAAAAGCATTTACGCCCAGAGAAGGCATGCGATAACGTATTACCATCAACAAACTCTAACTCTCCACCAACCGGTACGCCGTGTGCTATACGAGATGTATTAATGCCATATTTTTTAGCAATATCTGCAATAAAGTGAGCCGTAGCACCGCCCTCAACCGTTGGGTTTGTGGCTAATATCATCTCATCAAAATCGCCACTCGCAAGAAGTACATCAAGCTTGTCTAAACCAAGCTCATCAGGACCTATGCCATCAATAGGAGATAAATGCCCCATTAATACAAAATAGCGCCCGGTAAACTCACCAGTTTGCTCAATCGCTAAAATATCTGCAGGAGATTCTACTACACACAAAATACGTTTCAATTGGCGCTTAGGGCTTGAACATATCTCGCATAATTCTAACTCGGTAAAGGTACGACACCCTTGGCAATAACCAATATCAACCATAGCTTTAGCTACAGTATCAGCAAGCTTAGCGCCGCCAATACGATTACGCTCTAATAAATGAAAGGCCATACGCTGTGCCGATTTAGGACCAACCCCTGGTAAACAACGTAAGCTGTCAATTAGCTCTTGTACTAACGGGCTTAATTTCATGAAAATATACTGCTTAGATAATAATTGCCTAAAGGTTATCACAATATTGTATTTTCGATAATCCTTTACGTAGAAAAAGTTCGCTCACTCCCCTATATAAAAGCACACTGTCAAGCATGGAGGTCCCTCATCTCGCTAGTGCTCGTGAAGGGATGACGATGTATTGGTTTAATATAAGTTTATTAGACAATAGAATTAAAACAATTCATGGAGCAATCGTCGAGACGGGAATCCATTCATCTACTTGAATCAATAAACAAGTGCTGAAATTTCAAGTTGATCTGACCCTCTTGATTTTGGCATAAAAAAAGAGAGGCCAAAGCCTCCCTTCCATACAAAAACATTTTACTTAAACGATGATGGAGTTTCCTCCTAGTCTCTCGTTTCTAGTGCCTCGTTCCTGTCTTTAGCCTTTCACAACAGTTTGGTTGATCTGACCAAAAATAGATACGCCTTGGTCGTCGAACATTTCCATTTCGATCGTATCACCGAAATCCATAAAGCGAGTGCTTGGTTTGCCATCATTAATGGTTTCAATCATACGTACTTCAGCAATACAGCTATAACCAACGCCGCCATCATGCACGTGTTTACCTGGGCCATCGTTTAACTTGTTAGAAACCGTACCTGAACCAATAATTGTACCAGCACATAGTGGACGAGTTTTTGCCGCGTGTGCAATTAACTCACCAAAGTGGAAGGTCATATCAATACCAGCATTTGGCTTGCCAAATAACTCTTTGTTGTAACAAGATTGCAGTTCAAGCGATAACTTACCGTTATTCCATGCATCGCCAAGTTCGCTTGGTGTTACACAAACAGGGCTAAATGCACTTGATGGTTTTGATTGGAAAAAGCCAAAACCTTTGGCTAATTCACCAGGAATTAGGCCACGTAATGACACGTCATTTACGATCATCACTAAACGTATGTAGTTAAGTGCGTCATCAGCTGATACGCCCATAGGCGTGTCATCAACAATAATGGCAACTTCCGCTTCAAAATCGATACCAAAGCCTTCGCTTTGTGGCATCACAATAGCATCACGTGGTGCTAAGAATGAATCTGAGCCACCTTGATACATTAGAGGATCAGTCCAAAACGTTGCTGGCATTTCAGCGTTACGCGCCTTACGTACCAACTCAACATGATTGACATAAGCACTGCCATCAGCCCATTGATAGGCGCGAGGAAGTGGTGATGCACAAGCAGTTTGGTCAAAGTCTTCACCGGCAAGTGTACCGGCTTCTAATTGCTCAAAACGTGCTTCAAGTTGTGGTGCAATGTTAGCCCAATTATCTAATGCATCTTGCATAGTTGCAGCAATATCGGCTGCACTTACCATCTTAGTTAATTCAGTATTAACAATAACTAGTGCGCCATCACGGCCTGACTTTAAACTTGCTAACTTCATTCTTTTACTCCTGAAAATTCTTCGTCAAATATGTGTTAACCACTTCTACTACACAATTACGGGCTGACTTAAAACTTGCTAACTTCATTTTGCTCCGCCAGAAAATTCTTCATCGTTATGTAACCATGCTGCATGGTTAGGGGCTTTCTTGGTAATAGCCCACTCATCTAGCATTGCTGGTGCAACGCGTTTTAATTCTTCTAACATACCGGGTTTGTTGGTATTGGCAACCAACTCTAAACGATGTCCGTTTGGATCAAAGAAGTAAATTGATTTAAAAATAGTATGATTAACCGGACCAATGACATCAATGCCTGCAGCTTGTAATTGCTCTTTCTTGGCAACTAGCTCATCCATCGACTCAACTTCAAAGGCAATGTGTTGTACCCACTCAGGCGTATTCACATCACGGCCCATTTTTGGCGAGTTAGGAATTTCAAAAAAAGCCAATACATTGCCTTGTCCTGCATCTAAAAATACATGCATGTAAGGATCTGGGGCTTTTGTTGACGGTACTTCGTTTTCAGCAATTGCTAACAAAAACTCCATACCCACAACATCACGGTAAAACTCAACCGTTTGTTTCGCATCATTACAACGATATGCCACATGATGAATTCGTTTAATAGCCATAATCTATTACTCCTTTACCAACAGTTTACGCTTTTTCGCCAATAACGCCACGCTCTAATTGATCACGTTCAATTGATTCAAATAACGCTTTAAAGTTACCTTCACCAAAACCGTCATCTTCTTTACGTTGAATAAACTCAAAGAAAACAGGGCCTAATAGTGCATCAGAGAAAATTTGTAATAATAAACGTGGTTGGCCACCATCAGTAGTACCATCCATTAAGATACCACGCGACTGTAACTCTTCTACGTTTTCGCCATGACCTGGTAAACGCTCTTCTAACATATCAAAGTAAGTTGCAGGAGGAGCAGTCATAAATTTCAAACCATTGGCTTTTAATCTGTCCCAACAAGCAACAATATCATCACATGCAAACGCAATGTGTTGGATACCTTCACCGTTGTATTTCATTAAAAATTCTTCAATTTGACCACCGCTACCCGCTTCTTCATTTAATGGAATACGAATTTTTCCATCAGGTGCAGTCATCGCTTTTGACAATAAACCTGTGTACTCACCTTTAATATCGAAGTAACGAATTTCACGAAAGTTAAATAAATCTTCGTAAAAACCAGCCCAGTAATCCATACGGCCACGGTACACATTATGCGTAAGGTGATCTAAGGTATGGAAACCACAACCTTCAGGATGAATATCCACGCCTTCAATCCAGTTGAAGTCGATGTCGTAAATTGTTTTGCCTTCAGCATAACGGTCAATAAGGTATAGTGTTGCGCCGCCAATACCTTTAATTGCAGGTAAACGTAGCTCCATAGGACCCGTTGCAATTTCTACCGGCTGTGCGCCCTTCTCTAGAACACTGGTGTAAGCATGCTGTGCGTCTTTAACACGAAAAGCCATACCACAAGCAGAAGGACCATGTTCTTGCGCGTAGTAATCTGCGTGACTGCCTTTGGTGTAGTTAGTGATAAAGTTAATATCACCTTGGCGCCATAACTCAACAGCTTTTGATTTATGTTTCGCAACTAAGGTAAACCCCATAGTCTCGAACATTGGCTCTAAAATGCCTTTTTCTGGTGCAGTAAATTCTACGAACTCAAAACCATCAAGTCCCATTGGGTTTTCAAATAAATCAGCCATTTTCATCTCCTGAAAAGAATTGCTTCTAAAAGTGAGCAATTTGTATCGATATAATATGGGGCTGACATTAATGATATTGCGGATTAAATACAATTTTTGCGGATAAATAACGAATTAAGAAAGGCTTGCTAGTGACTTTAAGTTTGGCATTAAATGTTTACAGTAACAGATCCAACTGCTCTAACCTGTAGTCACCAGATAAAGCAAAGGTTGATGTAGTTGGAGATCAGCCATTAATAACAAGTTAGCTGCAATAATTCCATTGCAGATTAAGCGCTACACAGCTGTACAGAAGTGTTTACATAAGTAAAACATAGTAAAAAACAACAACTCAAAAAATAACCGATTAGTTTTTCGCTCACGCAAGCGCAAAGGGCAAAGGGCAAAGCGTAAAGGTCTGTGTGAACAAAACAGATTAAATTAATTAACCAAAACTATTTTATATTCTTTATTGTCTTTACTCTGCCAAGCAATGTTATCTGTTTTAAATGGCATTACTGGGCCACCGCTAGCATCGTACAAATTTAACTTACCAGGATTATCAGCCCAGCCATAACGCACGTACTTAGGTGCGGCGACTTGAGAGCTAGTTAACAGCAGTTGATTATTTTCAAGCTTAGCATCTGCCCAATAAAACTTTAAATCACTGCCGGCAACAGCAAAACCTAGCACCGGTTCATTAACCTTAACCAATTCAATTGAATGGCTTGATTTTTTCTTCGCTACTATCAAAGAGCTACTTACCCTTTTGAACGAAACTAAAACCTTATTATCATCAATTTTTAAATGACTAAATTCGGGGCTGCTATATTGAATGTCTTGCTCATACACTTTTGCCAGTGCGAGTTTAGCTAAACGCTTACCCGGTAGTTGTTTATTGGTAGGATGAATATTACCCTTTTTTTGCGTATCCAAAATATTGACGACATAAACTTGCTCATCAGCTTTAGCCACATTAATTTGCGCTTGTCGTAACTCGGCAATTAAGCTCTCACCAGGTTTGGCTTGTTGTTTTTTCAGCTCAGGTAACATCACTTGTAAAAAAGGTAATTTAGGATCATTAAACAGCTCTCGCCACAGCCCTATCATTTCAGGTAGCAAGGTTTAATATTGTAAGCCACGCTCCATATTTGCTTCACCTTGCGCCCAAATAACACCTTTTAATGATAGGCCTTTAATTGGCATGATCATGCCGTTGAACGCGCCTGCTGGATATAAACGGCTTTCGCTTATGTGCATTACTTGGCTAGGTAGTTGTTGCTTTTTCTTACTAACTTTTACACCTTTGGCCAGTAACACCTTAATTTTTCGTTTATGCCTAGCTTGGGTTTTAGTTAAATAGTTTGCTTGCTGCGTTGACCAATTTTTCTCAGCGTTTAGCCAGTTTTGCACCGTTTCAGCAAAAGACGCTTGTTGTAAATACTGGTTAGTTACCCAAGAAGAGACACCTGTACTGCCAACTGAAGCGGAAACCACACCAATTGGCACTTGCAGCTCAGCTTGAATATCTTGTGCAAAAATTGCCGCAATGGCGCTGAAGTTTTTAATATTAGCACTGCTCGACTCTTGCCACTTAGTGTTAAGCGTTGTTTTGGGTTGCTTAGCGATAGTTTGTGGGATATTAAACACACGTATTAAGCTGTTATTGGCTTTTTCACTAAGTGCATTAAAGTCATCGACTTTGCCTAATGTCCACTTCATATTTGACTGACCACCAGCAAGCCACACATCACCAATCAATAGATTATCTAGCGTAACGGTATTGCTAGCAGTAACGATAAGTTTAAAAGCTTGTGTTCTCGCGCTTTTAGCAGCAAAGCTTACTTGCCAATAGCCACTACTATTTGCCTTAGTATCAGCGCTCTCACCTAAAAGTTGTACCGATACGCTCTCACCTGGCGCCGCACTGCCCCATACGTTTATTGGTTTATCACGTTGAAGTACCATATTATCGGAAAAAATAGCCGCTAGTTGTACTGCCGCGTTAGCTTGTAAACAACTAAGGGCTAAAACAGTCGAGAGTAATATTTTGATCATTTGGATATCTTAGTATTGTTATTGTTATTGTTATTGTTATGGCTTAAACCATAATTTCGCGAGCAATTAGAGCCGCAGCGGCATTTATACGTGATAACTGGGGATGCTTACCATAAGCGTGCTTTTATATATAATATCTCAGGCAGAGCCTATGTCAACCATTTGTATCGGGAGATAAAAAGGCAAAAAAAAGCACGCTAACAGAATTAGCGCGCTATCTTTATATGGTGAAGCGATAAAAGCCTAGAAAGGCATCTTCATCCCTGGAGGCATTTGCATGCCGCCAGTTACGCCGCTCATTCTTTCTTTGCTTTCTTCTTCAACACGGCGTACTGCATCGTTAAATGCTGCAGCAACAAGATCTTCGATCATGTCTTTGTCGTCTTCCATTAAGCTGTCGTCAATTTCTACTTTACGTACGTTATGATTACCAAGCATAGTTACTTTAACCATACCTGCACCAGCTTCACCAGTAACTTCCATTGCAGCGATCTCTTCTTGAGCCTTCGCCATTTTTGCTTGCATTTGTTGGGCCTGTTTCATCAGGTTACCCATGCCGCCTTTGATCATAATATTATCTCCAAAATCTGTTGCGCCAACCTTAGAGGCAAACGCGGAAAAATTCAAGTGTATTGTACAATAATACCCTCGATATGCTTACTATTATAACAAGTTCATAAATTAATTAACTTGCTATTACAATGCCTCTATTGAGTTCTCTTCAACGAAAGCATCAAATTCTGTTTGTAAATGTTGAATAAACTTATCATTAGCAATAATCGCTTTGGCGTAGGCTAAACGTTTATCGTTAATAACCGATTGTATATAAAATGGTGTAGCGCCAGCATCCGAAACTAAGTTGATTAATACTTCTGCGGTTGTGTTTTTCAATAATGAATAACACTGGCTAATTTGCTCAACTGCCGCTTGCGAATTGATGTGGTTAAAGTTTTGATC
Organism: Thalassotalea sp.; assembly: GCA_029237915.1. Lineage (GTDB taxonomy): Bacteria > Pseudomonadota > Gammaproteobacteria > Enterobacterales > Alteromonadaceae > Thalassotalea_A. Next base: position 56,397 of record JAQWHD010000052.1, read on the forward strand.
TAAGTTAATCACCAAATGCGAATCGCTAGTTGATGCATCAATTGTGGCATTAAGCGTTAATTGACGTACTCGCCCGCCTAAGCCCATGGCATCTATCATATTAGTCCACAAATCAATTTGATTAGCGTTTTTGATGATCGCTGGGTCAATACTTTCTGGATTAAAGCTATTCGCTTGTAGATGTGAGACATCCGGTAGCAGTTCGTTTTCAGGCAAACCAGTATCCGCTTCTGCTGCATCCATATCCTGTTGTAAAGTATTGGCTTTATCGGCTAGTTGCCTAGCCGGTAAATCCGCTTCAATTTCTGCGCTCACCGCTACATTAGATAAAACTTGCGCCACATTAATAGAACCACTTGTAGCGGACACATTTACTTGTTCAGCTTGCACAGGAGCTTGTGGCTCTGGTGCTTTGTGTTCTGTTGCTGGTGCTTGAGCTTTTGGTTCATGCTGCGCTTGTTTTAACGCAACCTTACTTACTGGCTTTTTTGCACTACCCTCCGAGAGTTTTTTACGACTCCTCAGCTGGTTACGAATGGCGAGCATTTTTTCAAGTTCTGAGGTTGGCTGTGCATTAACATCAGTAACTGGCGTACTTTCTGCAGGTGCAGGCTGTTGAGTTGGTTGTTGAGTTGTCTGTTGAGTTATATGAGGATCTTGCTCTACAACAGTTGCAACGGTGTCCTCAGTAATACTAGCTGCGGCTGGTGCTTCTACTGGTATTTGTACAGGCTCTGTTAAAGGTTGCTCTAAAGGCTGCGCTGCTTGCTCAGAAAACAAATCAGGCTCTGGCGCTACATTAGTTTCAACTGCATTAAGTTGTTGTTCAGCAATAGTTTCAAGTTGCTGTTGCTCGGCATCTAAACTTTGTGGTGTAACGTCTTTGTTTCTATCAATAGTTAAAACGTCAGGAGCAATTTCGTTAGCAACGACAGGTTCAATTTCTTGTTCAATTTCCTGTTCAATTTCTTGTTCAATGTTTTGCCCAGCATTTGCGTCTTGCTCTGCTATAACCGCTTCGCTAGGCTCACTTGCTATTTCTGTAGCTGGCGCTTCTATCGGTTTAGCTTCAGCTTTAGTTACTGGAACTGCAGGCTCTGCCGCCTTTGCTGCGGTTTGTGCTAATTCAACATCATCAAATTGAGTACTATCAGAGTGAGTGACTTGTGCTTGGTTTTCGCTGCTCGATACTGTGTTTGCAAGCTGCGCAGGTTTAAACGCTAACATGCGTAAAATAACCATATCAAAGCCCGCTTGCTCGTCAAAACTATAAGCTAAGTCTTTACGGCCATTAAGCACGATTTGATAATACAACTGTATATCTTCTGGCGACATAGCACTGGCAAACTTAGTTAATAAAGTTGCTCGCTGTTGGTCAACATCCACTGAATTAGGCACTAACTGCCATAATGCTACTTGATGTAACAGCTGTAATAATTCGGCTAATAAGCGGTGATAACTTGGTGCGTAACTGGCAATGTTTTTGCTTAACTCAAGTAATGCTTTAGCATCATGTTGGATCAAGGCAATTAGGATTTTAAACACCCAATTTTGATCCACACCGCCAAGCATTTGCTGTAAGTTAGCCAATTCAATATGGCCTTGTCCTTGCGCGATGGCTTGGTCGGTTAAACTTAATGAGTCGCGCATACTGCCACGGGCAGCTTTTGCTAATAGCGCTAATGCCCCATCTTCATAGGTCACTTCTTCAGCGGCTAAAATTTCAGTAAGTTTTTGTTCTATTTGAGTCGGCGTTAACGCCTTCAAGTGAAACTGTAAACAACGTGATAGCACAGTCACAGGTAACTTTTGTGGATCTGTGGTAGCTAAAATAAACTTAACATGTGGTGGTGGCTCTTCTAGAGTTTTTAATAAAGCATTAAAACTACTTTTCGAGAGCATGTGCACTTCATCAATAAGGTAAACCTTATAGCGTCCACGCGACGGTGCATATTGCACGTTGTCTAAAATCTCGCGAGTATCATCAACTTTTGTTCGAGACGCGGCATCAATTTCTAATAAATCAACAAAACGTCCGGCATCGACATCTTCACAAACGTCACATTTTCCACAAGGGTTTGAACTTATACCCTCGGCGCAGTTCAAGCTTTTTGCAAAAATACGGGCAATGGTGGTTTTACCTACACCGCGAGTGCCGGTAAATAAATAAGCATGATGTAAACGCTCTTGCATAAGTGCATTTACTAAAACGGTAACAACGTGCTCTTGTCCCATTAACTGTGAAAAATCTTTTGGCCGCCATTTACGAGCCAGAACTTGATAACTCATATGTTATTCATTCACCTGAGGTTAAATTTATTATTATTGCTTTTAACTATTTGTATTGAACACATTCTAGCTTGTAGCTTGTAGCTTGTAGCTTGTAGCTCAAATTATATCTTAGTCACCTTCATACTCTAGCATTGAATACACATCAATACCTAAAGCTTCAAGACGTTTATGACCATTTAGATCAGGCAAGCCAATCACAAAGGCTGCAGAGTTAACCGTAGCACCAACACTTCTAATTAATTGCGTAGTCGCATCAATTGTACCGCCAGTTGCTAATAAATCATCAACCATTAAAACTATGTCGTCTTTGGCAAGTGCATCTTGGTGGATCTCTAGCGTATCGGTACCATATTCTAAATCATAAGTTTGCGATAGAGTCGCTCTTGGCAATTTACCAGGTTTACGCACTGGTACAAAGCCTACGCCTAACGCTAAAGCCAAAGGGGCACCAAAAATAAAACCACGCGCCTCAGTACCAACAATTTTAGTAATACCTTGGCCTGCGAAACGTTGCTTTAAGTGCTCAATACAAAAAGAAAATGCCTTTGGGTCTTCCAAAATACCGCTGATATCGCGAAACATAATGCCGTCGATTGGGTAGTTTGGCACATCGTAAATAACACTTTTTAGGTAAGAAATATCGTTTTCAGTCATCATCATAAATATACAAATTAATTTGTTACAGGATAATAGAATTTACTGAAATTTTATAGTCACAAATTGCAACTAATCGTGGATAGTGAAATTTATTTAGTACATAGAGTAAGTACGCGGGGATAAAACAAGGGATGAAACAAGGGATTAAAATGAATAAACAAATAGATACTCTGCACAAGAGTGTGTTTGTTTAAATAATATAAAACCATAACGGTTTTATATTATTTAATAAGCTTAACTAGTGCGTTGAATACTAATCAGATGCTAGTTCACTAAATTAATTAGTGAACTTAAATTAGTGAACTTAAATTAGTGAACTTTTATTAACAAGCTACTGCTGTTTGCTCTAATAACTCGGCAACGTTATTAAGTAAATCATCACTAGAAAGCGGCTTACTCAAAACCATATCAGCAATACACATTTCTGGTAATTGTTCGACAATACCTAGCTCTTGCGTACTTAAAAATATTACTGCGGTTGGTGCGCGTTCGCCCATAGCATGTAAATTTTTTAATAATTGTGGTCCATTCATTAACGGCATTAAATGATCAACGATGCATAAATCAAACTTTTGAGTTTGGACTTTAGCAAAGCCATCTAAACCATTAACTGCTGTTGTAACCTGATAACCTTGTGCGCTTAAAGCGTCGCGAAATTGTGCTAATGCAGCACCATTATCTTCGACTAGCAATACACGTTCAGACATAAAATTTCCTTATCTTAAACAGCGAAAAAATCTTAAAGATCAATATTAAGAAGCGTAGGTGTACCAGCCCATAACCATAGGTAACAATGGCATTGCTACTAATGTAAGTAAGCCAATAAACAGGTGACGCTTAGAAGTTGATTCTTTAAATGAATTATCTTGTGACATATTATAACTACTACTCAGTAAAAATTTGCGCGGATAATACACGATCAATCGATACATTGATATAGATCAAATTAATTAAATGCACATTCGTACAAAAAACACCCGACAATGTTAAAACGAAGTTAATTAATCAATATTTAAACGCCTTTTAGAAGAATAGATGACTTGCACAAATTGTATGTTCGCTAACTCTAGCATTAGCATGAGCACTAATTTTTTCAATAAAAAACCCGACAGTTGGCAAACAACTCTCGGGTTTTACAGTGTAGGACTTGCAAATGTTAAATACTTTACTTTATTTAATTTTTTATCCCGCTAATTAACTAAACGTTTAAATGGCAAATAAAGTGCGTATTAAATCGTTAACTATTTACCTTCACCACATTTGCTTTCTTTAGATTTTTTACCTTCGCCACATTTGCCTTCACCGCATTTGCCTTTGGCTTTTGCTTTACCTTCGCCACATTTGCCTTCACCGCATTTGCCTTTGGCTTTACCTTCGCCACATTTGCCTTCGCCGCATTTGCCTTTGGCTTTACCTTCGCCACACTTGCCTTCGCCGCATTTACCTTTGGCTTTACCTTCACCACACTTGCCTTCGCCGCATTTGCCTTTGGCTTTACCTTCGCCGCATTTGCCTTTGGCTTTTTCATCGTCAAAATCTGCAGAGGTTACAACTTGTTGCGCTTCAAAAGGGTTACTTTCAGCTTTAGCTGGCATTACCGCCAATAAACCTAAAACTAATGCACTTAAAGTAACTTTTAATAAATGTTTATTTAATAATTTCATAATTCTCTTCCTAAATTTTAATTGTTTTAAAACAATTTTATTAATGAACTTGCTATTACCACCAACACCCAGTCTATGGCTATCAACTAAGACCAAGCTTGTGCCTAAATAATTTCATTAGTTCAAAAAATTAGCAAGCTTTTAACAAAAAACACACATTTAAAAAGCTTTGATCGCTTAAATGTTGCACTTTTGTTGATCATAAATAATTCAGCAACCCGGTAACCAGAATGTTTTTCAGTCAATATAACACTCCGTTAGCGCTGAAAATGAATAAACAATTTTTTAGCTTAGTAAGCTATAACGAGTAATACAAAGAGTAATTAAAATAAACTTAGATTCATAAAAATCAAAAAAAATAGCAATGTTATTAAAACCTTAGCATCCATGCATACAGTACCTTGGTCAGGGATTAAGACTCCTTGGGTAAATTTTAATAACATTGCGTACAAGCTTCAGATGGGATTTAGTTGATATGAGGGAACATTCAGCCAAGTCCATTTATCTGAATTAATGCTCTGGATTTCTAACAGAGCACAGCTATAAATTTGAGATCCAAATGACGATTTGTCAAACCAGGCGTTTTAATTAATTTGCGACTAGAGCCCAAATATAGAGCAAGCACTTGATAACTTTAAAATATTTTTTTGTTTAATTATTTTATAACGACAAATCCACTGAATAAATATTGAATGATAAGTGAATAAGCTTGCATTTTAAAATTGTTACAAAATATTTTAAAAAGATATTTGCAAGATTTAAAATATCATTCTAAGGTTAAACTAACAACTTAACTGGGTGGTAAGGAAAAGCTACACAGACCTAGTTATAACATATGGTTTCAGAGGTTTTGTAATTTTACATTTGTTCAAAAAAGGTTAATTACAAATGAACTTAAAAATTATAGGTACATATGTTCAATTAAGTTTTAGTTTCTAAAACGATTTGAATAAAAAAACCTTAAAATGGATATTTATTAATTTTTGGAATAAAGGATTAACCATGAATACAACAACAAAATTAACCTTCATCAATAGTAAAAGTACTAGAGCTGAACCTGCAAAAAAAATACCTATGCTAGGCATTTCTCTATTAACACCAGCAAAACCAATTAAAGTAACCAGCCGATATACTTACACATTCAATTTGCCGAAAATAATACTTAGATCAAATAGGCAATCCCCTAATTAATGCTTGCTAGGCAAATTTAAAAGCCGCATGACATAAACTGGCAACAAACATTAAGCAATTGTTTTAATGAAACATTAGATTTGCCCGATTATTCAGTCGATATGTATGAATAATTGGTAGAGGTACACAAGGAGTTGTACCTAAATAGGAATACCTCAAAGGATATGAGGCGCTATGGATAGCACAAGGATGACACTGAGCTAAGGAAGGCTTATGCCGAGTCCATTAATTTACTGAGCATATTAAATTAGTGGAATTAGTATTAAAGGATACGAGTATTGAGACGTTGCTCGGAGGGCTTAAAGGTCCTAATCAGGATGATGAAGCATAACAGGTGTAAGGATGACACCTTAAAGAAGGGAGGATAAAGAGAGTTGTACAAATTTGAGTATTTTAAGCTTATTTTACAGGACGTAATTGAACTTAAATGTACTGATATTTGTTTCTCTTTAGAATCTTATAAAAGGAAAAATCTAGAATCAGAACCTAGGATGCTAGAAGCTAAACACGCAAACGGCAAAGGCAAAAGACAAGATTGCGACCTGCGTCACAATGACGCTGAACCTAACAATTCACAAGAACGCTATACGCTAAAAGCAAAAGACAAAGACAAAGACACAGACAAGATTGCGACCTGCGTCACAATGACGCTGAACCTAACACGTCACAATGAACTTTAAGGCTAATCGTTGCATCACTTATAGATAAAATTCGTCGTCCTCGCGCATGCGGGGATCCATTTTTAACCCTGTTAGACGATGGGATTTAACTTCGTAAAAGCAAGAGCAAGATTGCGACCTGCGTCACAATGACGCGAAACCTGACACGTCGCTATACGCTAGAGGCAAAGACAAAAGCAAGATTGCGACCTACGTCACAATGACGCTGAACCTATCACCTCACATTGACGCTATACGCTAAAAACAAAAGCAGATTGCGACCTACGTCACAATGACACTA
>JAQWHD010000004.1 GCA_029237915.1 Thalassotalea sp.
TTGGAAGGCTAAAACACCATATTCAGAAAGCAAATATTTGCAGACATTAAAAGATAGAAAGTCACCATTAATTGCTAATATTTAGTTGACGAGTGCCTCAGGGCGTGAAATTGCCGTTCGAGTCACCTTCAAACTGCATGAGATTCCACCCAAAAGCACGGTGGAATGACGGAGTGTTTTTTCTAATATTGTATGGCAAAAAGTGGTACTTCAGAGACATAAAGAAAGATCCTGAATCAAGTTCAGAATGACAGTTTTAGAGTATGTTGGGTTCGTCGGAAATTGGCACTTCAGAGCCAGTTGTCGTAGTTTTGCCTTCCTAATATTGCAGTTATTACGACTTTGTTTTTTATAATTCGAAAATAAATACTGTCGGGTTTATGTATGAAGCGTTTATATCCTGGTCGTATATGATCGACACTTTGATAAACAAAGGGATCTTTTGATATTTTTTCAAAAGCTTCAAATAAGCTGTAGTAATACTTATCAGCTAGAGCTTCTCCAAACTCATCATAACCAAAACTATAAATACGAAACAGGTCATCCTTGGCATTTTGAGTTAGTTCGTATTTATACATTTACTTCAACTTATTTTTAAATTCTTTCAATATATCTTCTTTATTTTGATTAACAGTACCACTAGATTCTGATAGAGCCAATTTCTGATTAATCATATCGGAACGACGAGCCTGGCGAATCAAATCATTAATTAGTTCACTTTTATTACTGTACTCGTGATAAGTCGAAATCTGAGATTTAATCCATTCATCATTTGGATCTGTTAAAGTAATACTTTGTCGTGTCATAATATTGACCTTACCATTAGGTGCTTAACTGGTGTAAATATACACCAGAAAGATTAAGGTGTAAACCTAAGTGTATGACTGTTGATGGCACTGACCGGACGGATTAATTTCAATGGGATATCGTAAGGTAGTCCCATTTTTCATGCTAAAAATCCAGAAATAGCATAAGTTTTCACTCAAATCTGATATTTCTACAACAACCTCTAATAGAGCCAAGTAAAGGGGCTCTGTTTATTCCGATTAAAAATAAAGGGCTATAGTTTCCTATAACCCTTTATACTATGTTTCCTAACGTTACTCGCCATAAATAAAAATGGCCTAGTGAATAATCGTTTAGAACAAACTCATTATTTATTTAAAATCAAACAATTAACCTTTCATTTTCTCTCGTGTCGATTGGATCAATACATAACACACGGGAATGATCAGCGTACCAACAAATAGCGCTACAAACATGCCGCCAAAAACGGTAATACCTAACGATTTTTGGCTGAACATACCTGCGCCAGTTGCCATAACGAGTGGAATGATCCCGGCAATAAATGATACACCTGTCATACATACAGCTCTAAAACGTAAGTTAGCTGATATTTGCGCCGCATCATGAATTGATTTACCTTCATCCTCACGCAAGTTTCTAGCAAATTCAACAATCAAAATAGCATTTTTGGCAGCCATACCTATGAGCAATATTAAACCGACTTGGGCAAATAAATTCAATGGCAAACCAACTACATTAATTGCTAACAATGCACCGGCTATTGCAACAGGAACGACCAATATTATAGAAATAGGTACAGACCAACTTTCGTACTGACCAACCAAAAACAGGTATATAAATATCAGTGCTAAGGTGTAAGCATAAATAGCCATATTACCCGCTTCGATTTCTTGATAAGTCATCCCTGTCCATTCATATTGAAAGCCTGCCGGTAATACATTAGCAGCAACTTCTTCCATAGCAGCAATACCATCACCTGAGCTGTAACCAGGACTTGCAGATGCACGAATGCTTACCGAGTTGAATAAGTTATAACGTTCACTTAAATCAGGGCCATGAATGGGTTTGACTTCAGCAATGGTTGAAAGAGGTACCATGTCGCCATCTTGATTACGCAGATACAGCATTTGAATATCTGAAATATTACTTCGAGATGCTGCTTTGGCTTGCATGATCACTTTATAAGTTTGGCCAAACTTATTAAAATCGTTGATATAAACAGAGCCTAGCTGAGCTTGTAATGTACTAAATACACTGTCGACATTAATACCCAGTGTTTTGGCTTTCTTACGATCGATATCAATTAAGTATTGAGGAACATTAGCTCGGTAAGTGCTATACACTTTGGTTAAAGCTGGATGCTGATTAGCCTGGGTAACAAAATCATTTAACACAGTGGCAAGCTCTGTAGCAGAGCGCCCTAGTTTGTCCTGCATTATGAACTCAAGTCCACCAACGGCTCCCATGCCAGGTACTGCAGGAGGTGCAATAGCAAAGACTTGTGCTTCAGGGACTTGCATAAAGGCAATGTAATTTACTTTTTGGGTAATCGCAAAAACAATATCTTTGCGCTCAACTCGTTCATCCCAATGCTTAAGTACGATAAACATAGAGCCGGCATTACTTTGTGCGGCGCCACTTAAAATACTATAACCTGATACAGAGGTAATACTCTCAATACGTGTATCTTGCTTTAACGTTTCAGTCATCTTAGTAAGAACATCTTCGGTTCTGCCTAATGAACTTGCATCTGGAAGTTGCACACTAACAATGAAGATCCCTTTATCTTCCGAAGGTACAAATCCGGTAGGGGTTTTAATAAAACCAAAAATCAATGCTGCAAATATAAGTACTAAAGCGAAAGCTACTGCAAAAGATTTACGAATAAGTATCGCCACCGCTTTACCATATTTATCTTTAATGGCGTTGAAAATCACATTAAATTTAGTAAACCAAGCGGCTTCGTTGGTGTGAGGTTTTAATAACAAACGACATAAGGCAGGACTTAAAGTTAAAGCATTTAACGAGCTAAACAAAACCGCCACACATATAGTCACGGCAAATTGGCGATACATAATACCTGTTAATCCCGGTAACATAGCTACAGGAATAAACACGGCTAATAAAACCAAGGTTGTTGCGATGATTGGCCCGGTAACTTCTTCCATTGTGCGAGTAACCGCAGCTTCGGCATCAATAGTTTTATCTTCTTCCATATGCCGTTCAGTGTTTTCTACCACTAAAATAGCATCATCTACAACAATACCTATGGCTAAGATCAAGCCAAATAAAGTTATGGTATTAATAGACATACCGGATAAATAAAGCACAGCAAATGAGGCTATTAAAGATACTGGGATAGCAATCGACGGCACCATAGCGGCGCGCCAATTTCCTAAAAACATAAAGGTGATAATGATCACCAAGCCAATCGCTTGTAATAAAGAAATAACAACCGTAGATATCGATGTACTTACGTAGCGAGTTGTATCATAACCAATCGAGTAATCAATGCCTTGTGGAAACTCTTTAGACATTTCAGCTACAAGCTCTTTAACTTTTGTTCCTGTTTCTAAAGCATTAGCTCCTGGCAATAAATATAGAGCGACAGTACTAGCATCTTTACCATCAACTTTACTGAGGATAGAGTAATCGGCTTGTCCAAGCTCAATATCGGCAACGTCTTTTAAATAGATTAATGAACCATTTGATTTAGCACGAAGCACCACTTCTTCAAACTCTTCAACTTCTGATAATTTGCCTTGAGCTTGTAAAGTATATTGAGTTTGAATGTTTCTATCGAACGGCGGTGCACCAACTTTACCTGCAGCTACCTGAATATTTTGCTCTTGCAAAGCCGCTTTAACATCATTTGGTGTGATTTTTAAGCCAGCCATTTTTTGCGGGTCAAGCCAAATTCGCATTGAATAAGCCGCCTCGCCCATGATGGTTGCTTCAGAAATACCATCAACTCGTTTGAGTGAATTAAGTAAGTTGATTTTCACATAATTGGAGATGAACACTCGATCAAATTCGCCATTTTCAGCAAATAAATTTACTAAAAAAAGCATGTCTGGCGATTGTTTTTTAATCATTAAACCAGCAACACGTATGTCCTGAGGCAATTTAGGCTCAGCCATTGCCACCAAGTTTTGTACTCGAACCAAAGCCAAATCAGGATCGGTACCAACTGCAAAGGTAACCGTTAACTTATAGCTACCATCATTGGCACTTTTTGAAGACATATAAATCATGCCTTCTACGCCATTGACTACTTCTTCTATCGGCTGAGCGACGCTCTGTTTAACAACATCAGCAGATGCACCTGAATAATTAGCAGAGACAACAACCTGAGGAGGAGCTACCGATGGGTATTCAGCAATGGGTAAATTAACTCCGGAAATGATCCCTGCTATCGTTAAAACAATAGCAATGACTAAGGCAAGTTTAGGTCGAGTAATAAAGGTTTTACTAATCATAATAAATCCCTATTTTGTTGCTTCAGCAGCAGGCATAGGTTTGGTTTTTACCGTTTGCCCAGGTCGTATTCTTTGCACACCTTGCACAACGAGTGTTTCTCCGCCCTTTAAACCTTCATTAGCAATAACTAATGTCCCTACTCTTTTTCCTAACGATACATTTTGACGCGAAACTTTGTTGTCGGCGGTAACCAACATAACAAAGTCACCTTGTTGATCAGATTGCACAGCCCCCTGTTCAATCATAATAACTTTATTTTCAATTCGCGACTCAAGAATAACTTTTACATATTGGCCTGGACGTAAGGTACTATTTGGGTTTGGAATAGTCGCGCGAATTTCCATACTGCCTGTTTCTGCATCAACTCGATTCGACACAAACGTAATAACACCTTCATATGGATAAACTTCTTCGTTGTTCAAAGAAATTTTAACGATAGGCTTCATGTTTTTCAATTTTTCTGGATCGGTTTCGTTCTGTGCACGGCGAACTATTTTCCAGTAAGTGTTTTCACTTATTTGAAATGGCACTTCCATTACATCTACCGCAACGATTGTAGTTAAGGCTCCGACTTCAGGGCTAACAATATCACCAACAGTGTAATTACTGCGGTCAATCTTTCCGGAAAGAGGTGCCATTATAATTGTGTATGCTAAGTTAACTTCTGCAGTTTCAAGTTGAGCTTTTGTAGCTTCATAACTCGATTGTGCTTCATCAAATTTAGCTTCTAAATTATCAATTTCAGAACTAGAAATATAACCATCTGGCTCAAGCTCTTTACCTCTTTGATAATTTTTTCTGGCTGCTTTTAAAGCGGAATTAGCACGTGAAACTTGGGCTTGCGCTTGTTTACGCTGTGCTTGCAGTTCACTGTCATTAAGTTTAAATAATACATCACCTTCGTTAACATCAGCACCATCAGCAAAGTTTATCTCTGTAATTTTAGCCTTCACACGAGCTTGGATCTGTACATCGCTCGCTGCATTTAAGCGGCCAACATAATTTGTGTTTGATTTATAAGGATAGGTTTTGACTTGATTTACCACTACCTCCATATCTGGTTTTACTTGTACAGGTTTGTCGCAAGCCGATAAGGTTATAGCGAATAAACACAGGATAGGCAGTTTAATAAACGTAAATGATTTCATAAGTAGGTCTCAGGGCATTATTTCAATGTATTATGATTGATGTAAGTATAGGAAACAAATGAAGAAATAATCACATTAAATTAAAAATCATCACTTGTTTATGCCACATTAACTTAATTAATCAAAACACAACAATTGTTTTACAATGTAATTAGAACATTAATTTAATCATCATTGTGTGACAATATGTAATATTAAAGTAAGTATTTGTAGGATTTTTAATGGAAGTTACAAACTCGCAACGCTTAAAATATAGGCAAATGAGCAATCAAGATGCCGATTTATTTTATTTATTAGATCAAGACCCTTTAGTGATGAAGTATTTAAATGGCGGCAAGGCTTCCACTTATGATGATATAAATAATGTATTTTTACCACGTTTGAACAGCTATCGTAATATCGATAAAGGCTGGGGAATTTGGAAAGTAAGCATTACTGAAAGTGATGACTTTATTGGCTGGATTTTAGTGCGGCCTATGGATTTTTTTAGTGAATCACCACAATATGAAAATTTAGAGTTAGGTTGGCGCTTTATGCAAAAGTCTTGGGGCAAAGGTTATGCAACAGAAGCAGCAAAACATATAATGCACAATATCATCGAACAAATGCGGATATACAAATTTTCAGCTCTTGCTGTACACGACAATAAAGCGTCAATTAAAGTGATGACAAACATTGGTATGAGCTATTTAAAATCTTATCGGCATAAAGATCCCCTTCTCGATGTCGATGTGGTTTGTTACCAAATAAATTGTAGGTAATAATTTTATTATCAAGTCTCGAAAGTAAAAGTATGGTCTATAATTTTAAAAAACATTGATACTTTTAGGGATAAAAATGAACAAATCGATATTATTTAGTGCCGGCATATTTTTACTTTCGGCTTGTGCTTCAGAGCCAGAAATCACGCCATTACCTTTTTGTAGTTACACCAGCCATATGAGTGTTAATGAACAAACCAGAGAGTTTATTTGGCGCGATAAAAGCCATGCTACCTTTAATGAAGATTGGCGACAGAGTTCATTAATAGAAGTAGCCAATCGCTATACCTACCTTGAGCGCAAAGATTTACCCGATGCGGTAAAAGCCACTAATGACGTTAAATGGCTTAAAGCTAAGCTCAATGATTTATTAACAATTAATAATAATTTGCTAAATGAAATAGAAGTAAATAGTTGTGATAATAAACAAGCACCTAAAACACCTGATGCTCTAAAAGCACAGAATCAAGGTATTAATTTCATCATAGCGGGTTTACCTAAAATACTCGATGATATAGCAGTTAAAAAAGCTAAGATAGTTGCTAAAATTGATGGTCAGAAAAGTTAAAAAAAGCCCCGCAAGTGCGGGGCAATAGTTAGAAACGGGGAGAAACTAACTTACAGCGTTTAAAGCTTTAGTTTTTGTGATACTAAATCAGATAATTATCCAAGTTACTATTACTTCCAACTTTTCATTTTATGGCCTTTAACAGCATAAAATAAAATAAATAAATAACATGGGAACATAACCATGTAGCCACCTTGTTGACCTAGGTCGGTTGCTGAACTTGTGATGCCCCAGAACAATGGACCAAACGCCCCACCTGCGATACCCATAATAAGTAATGCCGAACCAGTACTCGTAAGCTTACCCATTCCTGATAATGCTAGAGGCCATACTGCCGGCCAAACAATCGCATTAGCCAAGCCTAAAAATGCAATTAATAGTAGAGTATCTGGTAATGCAACCCCACCAAAAGGAACCAATAATGCGTTAGCAATAACATACGTAGAAGTATCACCCGTTACGATTAATACTGTGAGTATTAAGCCTAGAATAGCCGAGATTGTTAATGCGGTAGCCTGTGAAATAAAACGAGGAATCGTAATAATACCTAAGGTGTAACCAATAACCATACAGACCATAGTATATGAGGTCATAACACCATAGCTTTCGACACCTAAAGACAATGCAAACGTTCCTATAGTGTCGCCAGCAATAACTTCTACGGCAACATATACAAACAAAGCAACAACACCTAATGCTAAATTAGGATGAGATAGCGCTTCTTTGATGTGCCCTTTGCTTGTGTCATCACCAGATGATTCTTCTCTTTCTAATTCAGGAAGAGGAGATTTTTTAACTAAAAATGCAAGTAAACCAATAAATAAAGCCATACCTAAATAAGGTAAAACTAAGCTATCAGCCATACTATCAATTTGAGTTTGGGTTAAGTCAGTACCAACAAGATCTTTAAAGCTGTCTAAAATCAATGCACTAAATACAATTGGCGCAACCACACCTGCACCTTTGTTAAGGATGCCCATAATACTTACGCGAGCAGCAGCCGATTCTTCAGGCCCAATACGAACAACATAAGGGTTAACTGCAGTTTGTAGTAATGTTTGACCTGCACCCATAACTAATTGTGCGAATAAAAACAGTGCGAATACTTGTGATTTTGCTGCAGGTATAAATAATAAACCGGCAACCATCATTACCGCCATACCTAATGCCATACCATTTTTATAGCCAATCTTACGGATAAGCCAAGCTGACGGTAATGCGGTAAATGTTACTGATATATAGAATGAAAATATGATCAGAGATGCTTGAAATGCATTTAAATCTAGGATTTGCTTCAGGTATGGCATTAAGGAGCCATTTAACCAAGTTGCAAAACCTAATATGAAAAACAAACCCGCAACGATTGCCATAGGCACCGCACTGCTCTGCTGTTTAGATGTATCCGTTGTAATGGTCATGTGTTCGCCTTTTGTTTTGCTATATTCTAATTATTATTTTGATTTATTATTTAAAGATCATACTAAATTATCTAACGATAATTATTACACTTTTGTAACCGAAACTTGCTGCCCTGCTATCCAAGTCTGCGTGACGTTATAATTTGTATCCAACATAACAAAATCCGCACTACAGCCTGGTTGTAAACGGCCCAGTTCGTTATCTAGTTGCAAGAAACTTGCAGGATATAAAGACGCCATACGTAATGCTTCGTTAGGCTCTATATCTAAATGTTTGATGGTATTAATTACAGCACCTGCCATATCTAAACATGAGCCAGCAAGCTCACCTGTTAATGCGTTTAATCTATCACCTGTGCGAATCACTTTAGAGTCAAAGAATGGAAAGCTTTCATCGGTTGTGCCAACAGGCGGCATTGCATCGGTTACTAACATTATCTTGCCATTTGCTTTAGCTCTAATAGCTAACTTAGCTGCATCGTAATGCACATGATGACCATCAATAATAATGCCGCACCAGCTATTATCATCGAGTAATGCTGCACCGACCATACCAGGCTCTCTAGCCTGAAAGGCTGACATTGCATTGAATAAGTGATTAAAACCAGTCGCTCCTGCACTTAAAGCATTACATACCGTATCAAAATCAGCATTAGAATGACCTAGGCAAACTCTTACACCTGCAGCAACTAAGGTTTTAATATCTTCTATTGCAACGTTTTCTGGAGCAAGTGTTACCACAACTTTACCTAAATCTTGCCTGGTAAATACTGCCATTTCTTGAGCACTAATTTTGCGAATAAACTCAGGGCTATGTACGCCCTTTTTAGGTATAGATAAATGCGGACCTTCAAAATGTACACCTAGAACACCTGGCGTATTTTCAGTAATGGCTTTAGCAACAGCATCAGCCGCTTGCTCCATTACTGCTACTTGATCGGTAATTAAGGTTGGTAAAAAGCCTGTTGTACCAAATTTAGCGTGCGCCGAGCCAATCGTTTTAATCGTTTCAACGGTAGGTGCGCTATTAAATAATGCACCACCACCGCCGTTAACTTGTACATCAATAAAACCTGGAGCCATAAGGCCTGCGATCTTTTCAGCTTTTTCATCAGCCACTTTAGCCACAGAGATGATTTTCCCTTGCTCAATACTCACGCATATATTTTTTCGAACGGTTTGTCCGTCAAAAAAGTGCTCAGGGTGAATGTGGCTGATCATAATTTATATCCTAGTAACTTTATTAGAAATACATCTACATAGAGTGTAAATGCACTACTTTTTATTTTCTTCATTCATTGCAAATAATACCGCGCCTACTTCTGGCGGGTTTTCTGCAACGGTAATATTATCGACGATTTCTGTAGGTAGCCATTCGATCAATCTAGGTTTTAAGCCACCAATTAATGATAACTTAACACTACCTTTAGCCTTTAATTTGTTAAAGACAGCCACAAAATAATCGCAACCTTCAGTAATGATATTTTTAGCAACTTCATCGCCAGCATCTGCGGCATCAAAAACACTAATAGCTAAACGACCATAATAAGTAGCACCATGACCTGCGATAGTTTCTACCAGAGTATTCGAGTCGCTACAGTTTAATTGTTTAAATACTTTTTCAGAAAGTAACGTTGGTTGAATTATGCCATCATAGGCAAGTAGTACTTTTTCAACCGCTTGAAAACCTAACCATGCGCCACTGCAGATATCGCCATGCGGGAAACCATGACCACCAATAATTAAAGAATCACCATTAACACTAACGTAGCCACAAGAGCCGGTACCTGTGATCATTATCGCACCATCTTCACCATTATGAGCGCCAAGACAAGCAATGTGTAAATCGGTAGCTAAATGCATACTCTTAAAAGGATGTTGCCAAGCATTCATCAATTTAAAGTATTTAGGTAAGTTTACCCCTGCTAAGCCTATACCAGCGATTAGCTCTGGGACTAAATGCTTGTCTAAATTAGCATTTTCTAAAGCTAATTCAGCAGCCGCAACAATGGATGATTGCGCTTTTTCTAAGCTGTGAAATGGATTGGCTGCACCCGCAATTCCTTCTCCAAGGATTTGCATATCTTTATTTAAGATCACGGCTTTGCATTTACTGCCACCGCCGTCGATGCCTAAATAGAGCTGTTGTTGTTTGTTATCCATTAACGCCTCTTTATTCATACACTGATGAATATATTCTTTCATCAACTTTTACTATGTCTTGATATTACTAACTAATGACAGCGCTGTCATTATATTTTTAATGTTTTTTTTACTATCGATTTACATTGCACAGTTCAATCGTACTTAACCTTTTAAAAACAAGCTTCTACCTGCCCTTTTTAAATCGAGAGAACGTGCTCTAACTTCAATGTTACCGCTGACCTTTACAGGCTTTGACCACGATTGCCACTCACCTTGCTCAGCTCGATACTCTAATGGCAAGCCATTGAATGTGTTATTAATATGCAACTCACCATCGATTACTTTTGCGCCAACGGTCGGAATTCGATAAAAAATATCCGCTTGCTCTAACTTAGCAAACTCTTTATTAGCAAGTATATTGGCAAAGTTAGCCCATTGTTGATCACGAACAGCTTGCATGTCTTGGGTAAAATTGTTTGATTTCTGGCTATAAATGTCACCATGATATTTATAATCAACCGACCAGTCAGCCTTATGCCAAGCACGCTCAGCTAACGAGAATAATCTAGGGAAAATTTTATATTCAGCTAAATTGTCATTGCGAGTATTTTCACTCCATAACTGCCCTTGAACACCAGCAAACTTTTTCCCTGTTGCTAACGGTCCGGATTCAATTTCACCGTCTTTAGATATTTTTAAACTATCGTCAATAGTGAAAGGCTTATCTTCTCGGTCTAACCAAAACTCGGCATGAACAGGTAAGTTATCAGGCATAAACTGGAACAGTTTTTCAGTATTTGAGTGGCGAATTGCCCAGTAGTAACCATGCTCTTTTGGGTCTGCTTCGTACGGGAAATCAAAATAAGTTACATCTGGGGTTGATACCACAATATCCCAATTTCTATTAGCTAATTCATGTGCTTCCTTGTGCCCTTGCCAAGAGAGAACTCCCCAAGAGTTGGCCTGCACAACTTTAGGCATGTTATCAACATTGGTATGCATCATGCCATCATTCCAACCGGCAGTTTCAATGTCTCGATCTGATAATATTTTTGCAACACGCTCAATAAAATAGCTACCTAATTGATCAGCTTTAGTAATGCCTTGCTTGTTGTTGGCTAAGAACTCTTCGCAAATAGGCGATTTAACCCAAGCGCCCGCCGTTTCGTCTGCGCCAATATGGTAGCGAGTTAACGGTTGGCCGGCATCGGCATGCATTGCTTTAACTTCATCCATTACTTTGGCAATAAAGTCATAAGATGACTCCATGCAAGCGTTGATGGTATTGTCGTTGTAATATTGCACTGATGAATACACGGTTTTATCGTTTTCATCATGTAATAAAAATTGCTTAGCTCCAGCTTCATCACCGGCGGCCATTAAGCGCTTATAACGTGCTTTCATTGCTACAATTGAAGAGCGAGAATGACCTGGCATATCTAATGATGGAATAACCTGAATATGACGAGCACTAGCAAACTGTAATATTTCTTTATAATCAGCAATTGAATAATAACCATTCACTTCGCTATTTGCGTCTACCCCTGCACCTAACTGTGGTAGTAAACAAGTATCCTCTTGTAAGTCAAAACAACGCTTACTGCTGATATCGGTTAGCTCAGGTAAGTCTTTAATTTGTAGGCGCCATGCTTCATCGTCACCTAAATGTAGGTGTAGCTTATTTAGTTTATAAGCCGCCATTTGCTCCATTAAATCTAAGATAAACTGCTTAGAATGGAAGTTACGTGCAACATCAACCAATAGGCCACGAAATTGATAATGAGGTGCGTCATTAATTTCTAATAAAGGCAACGCTTGCTCATCAATTGAGATCAAACCGGCAATAGACTGCAAAGCATAAAAGGCTCCGGCATCATCTAAAGCATTAATAGTGATAGCATCAGTAGCTATTAGTAGTTGGTAGCTTCCTGGATTAGGATCAACCGTTTGTGTTTTAGTTATAACAAGTTTAATGCCATTAGCATTTTGCTTAACACCAAAATTAGCGAGTCGCTCAAGCGCCGGAATTAATGCACTTTCATTAATATCATTTAATTCAATATTTATGCCCTGAGCGAGATTGATTTTTTGCTCTGTATCAACAACATTAATAGATTGCGGCGTTGGTATTAATGAACTATTTAAGTGATTTAACGCTGCATTAGTTTTACTATTACGATCAAATAAGTACTCACTTGTCGCCCACTGAGTTTTATCGCTTGGCGTTCTTTTGAATTGCTTATCAACACTACTAAAATCAGCAACAAACGGGTAAGTTTCTAGACCAGTTTCTTCGTTAATAACAGTTTTTGTACTAGCAATTACTTGTGCTTCAAAACCTTCGGCTTTAAAAATGTAATTTGGCAGAGCATCGGTTTCTGATAATGACCAAAAATCTACTCGAAATGGCAAGGTATAAGTTTGGCCGGCAGTAAAGCCTTTAAAACTTTCTGTTGGTGATATTTTGTGTAAATCGCCATTCACGTGGCTAATGTCAAATTCAGAACTTGCATCACTTTGCACCGGATTTATTTGCGAATAATAAATAGCCCAGTCATTCGCTTTAAAATCTTGCTCGGCGGTGAAGCTTAACTCAACTAAAAAACAATTACCGTCACTGCGCTTAGCATCGCAATTTTCATCTGCAACATTTGAAATTAATTCATAGTTTACTTTAAGAGAATTGGAAAAATCATTTATAGATGACTGCGTTAAATGAACTGAGTTGCCGATTGATGGTGAAGATGGCACATCACCACAGGCGCTTAACGATAAAGCTAAACCTAAGCTAATAAATTTTTTCATATTCTGATCTCATAAACTATATCTAGTTAATAAAACTACATAATGTAGTAACTACTTTAGCGCTCGTTTGATAAAAAAAAGCCTGGTGATTACCAGGTTTTTCAATAATACAAAGTAGTTATCAGGGATAATTACTTATGCAGAAAGCGCTGCTTTTTTCTGTATTAAACGATGCATTTGGTGCATCGAATTTAAATGTGCGTAAATTGGAGCTAAAAAGCCGCGTTTACGTAGAGCTAAATAATCTTCATCTGATAGCTCATTTAGTTTCTTCTCATCAACTAAATAAATACCATTGATAGCGATTTTTTCTTCACCAACATTTATATCAAGATTTTGTTGAACAAATAAATCTTTGTCGGCTAATTCTTTGGTAAATGCACGAGTAATATGAGCATGTTCATAATACGTACCTAATGCTTCTTTACGTTTAGCTAGGTATTCAGTTTCTTCACCGTTTTCATCGAATAAGGCATTACCTTCATCTTCATTAACGACTGCTGTTTCAGTTGCAATAACAACCATAAACTTATCGTTTTCAGCACTTTCTGGTACTAAAGCTAAAGGAAATTGAGTTACAGATGCTGGTGCATAAGTACCTTCCCATCTCTCTGTTGCTGTGTATAAGTTTTCACCTGGCTTAACGCCAAAAAGTGCAACTGGCTGAAAAGTACCTGATTCAGCGTTTTTAACAAAAACTACTGGGAATTCTGCTGCGGCTCTTGAAAATTCATGAACCACTACTGGTGCTAAATGTTGTGATGCTGCATGTGCAAAATTCTTTTGTGCTTTTATTTTTGTATTTGCATGTGCTGTTTTATTTAACGGTTGAATATTTTGTTGGCTCATTTTACTACTCC
>JAQWHD010000006.1 GCA_029237915.1 Thalassotalea sp.
ACTAAGTAAAGTGGCAATTGATATAAACAACAATACATATCAATATCCGGTAAGTCGATTTATTAAAAGTGAACTGTTTAATTAATGGGGTAAAAACTGTTTGAATTAAATTAGGGTAGACACACTTATTGGGACGGTACCTAAAATTTTCGATCGTATCCCTTTTATTCACCAGTTTATTAGCCATTAGTTCTAGCGCTAATGCTACCGTAGTTTTATTTAAAACCAACATGGGTGACTTTGAAGTTAATCTGTTTGATAAAGAAACACCTGAAACAGTGAATAACTTCTTACGCTATATTGAAACTGGCGCTTACCAAAATTCAATAGTGCATCGTTCAGTACCTAACTTTATCGTGCAAGGTGGTGGTTTTACTTACAACATTGAAAACAATAATGTTGTCGATGAAGTTAAATTTACTGCAGTTCAAAATGAGCCTGTATTCTCAAACGTACGTGGCACTATTGCTATGGCGAAGTTAGGAAGTAACCCTGATAGTGCAACCAATCAATGGTTTTTTAATGTTGAAGATAACGGCGGAAATTTAGATAACCAAAATGAAGGGTTTACCGCTTTTGGTACTGTTACCGGTAACGGCATGGAAATTATTGATGCCATTAACAACCTTGAGCAATATAGTATCCAAGGTTTATCCGCGTTTACACAAACACCTCTTCAAGCTGAACCGTCAGGCGATGGCATTACTGAAGAGCACTTTGTATTAATTGAATCAATTACTGTGATTGATGCCAATGAAGATACAAGTCCAAACTTACCACCAAAATCGACAGCGAAGAGTGATGATTCATCGGGTGGTGGCACAATCTTTTGGCTATTAACTATACTTAGTCTAGGTCTTATTAGAAGAGCTGCTAAATAGCCTTTATGAAACTAAGAGTGTATATCTTTAAAGCGCCAATTCGAGTTATTCGGATTAGTCGTAAGCGTGGTGTTTTTCGCTTAAGGCGACAAATGGTGCGTGTTAAATGTGCACTTGCGCAAGAGCATGATGAAACCAAAGAAATGCTTAACATTTATGCTAAATATACACGCCGTAAAGCCAGCCCAGAAGAAATGAAAATTGCTAATGAGCAGTTTCTCGATATTTTAAAAGGGCTTGGTTTAGGTGTGTTTGCGGTATTACCTTTTGCGCCAATCACTATTCCGTTAGTGGTTAAAGTAGGTAGACTCGTGGGCATAGATATTATGCCCAGTTCGTTCAATTCAGAGCAACCGAAAATACCTAAAAAATAACTATTTCAGCAATAGTATCAAGCTACTCTGACACTTTATACTTTTCAAACCAAGCTAAGATATTTCCCACTTTCTGCACTAAATTACTTGGTCTGGCGGCAATACTATGGCCAGATTTTTTGATCTTCACCATGGCCGTATCGACTTGTTCCAATTTGAGTGCTTGATAATATTGTTCAGTTTCACTCATTGGCGTTCTGTAGTCATTTTCCCCAGTAAGAAGCATAGTAGGCGTCTCAACATTGCCAACTAAAGAAAGCGGAGAACGTTGCCATAAATGCATCACATGATCCCAAGGTTTGCCAGGCATCCAATACTCAGTGAAATAAGCGTAACCATCAGCAGTTAAACTAAAGCTTAACCAGTTAATAACGGGTTTAGCGACAACCGCGGCTTTAAAACGATTTGTTTTCCCTACGATCCATGCCGTTAACGTACCACCACCAGAGCCTCCGGTAACAAACAATTGCTTATCATCTATGTAACCCTCTTCGATAACGCCATCAACAACGTCCATCAAGTCATCATAATCTTGTGACGGGTAGTTGTGATGAATTAGGTTAGCAAATTTTTCACCATAAGATGTACTACCTCTTGGGTTAGCCCAAACTACGACATAACCTTTAGCAGCCATAAGTTGAATTTCCATAGCAAAATTAGGACCATAAGCTGCATGCGGCCCGCCATGTATTTCTAGAATTAATGGGTACTTTTTCTCAGGGTCAAAACCTGGAGGTAATGCTACCCAGGCCTCTATACGTTTTTCATCGAATGAAGACGTTACCGAAATACTGCGCACTTTAGCCAAACTTTTATGAGCAAGCAGATCTTCATTTAGGTTCGTTAATTTTGTAACCTCTCCTTTGGTATTGACCACCGCTAAATCTGCTGGACGTAAAGGGTTACCTTGAGTAAAAACAACTCTACCATCACCAACCGCTTTAAATTCACCAGAGGTATAAGGGCGGCCTAATGATTGGCCTCCTAATTTAGTTTTCATTGCAGTTACTTTACCGGCTAAATCAACAAAACCAAGTTGCTCTTGGCCATGATCAGCAAAACTAAAGTATAAACCAGAGCCATCAGCGGCCCATTGGATATCGTTAACATTACGATCAAGTTTAGGGGTCAAATCTTTACTGTTTTTACCATTAAGGTCCATTACAAATAAATGACCATTTTGACTACCAAGTTTTCGATCTTCGGTAACTAAGTAGGCAATTTTTTTGCCGTCTGGACTTAATAGAGGAGAGCTGTCAGGACCAAGGCGCGTAGTTAATTCGGTTATATTGCCATCGGCAATATTAATAGCGTAAATATCTGACTCTACTGGGCGTAATGCCCAATCGGCATTTCTATCCGCATCAATAATTAATTGCTTACCATCTTTAGTCCAATTGGTTGGACCTCCGTGATGGAAATCCCCAGAGGTAACTTGACGAGGTGTCCCCCCTTCGCTTGGTACAATAAATATGTGCATAAAACCTGAAGGCACATACCCACCGCCATCTCGACGATAAGTAACGCTATCAATATAAGTTGCACTGCCAGCCCACTCGGCTCCTTTGGGTTGCTTTGGCATATCTTTAAATAATGAATTATTTTTACCCGCAACAAACATAGAAAATGCAATCCACTTACCATCTGGAGACCATGAAATGGAACCTGGAGATTTTTGTAAATTGGTAACTCGTGTGGTTTGTCCTGTATCTAGCCAACGTACGTAAAGTTGATTATCTCCTTCTAAGCTCGATACATAGGCCAATTGTTTACCATCGACAGATAATTTGGGCGACCTAAAGTTAGCCTTACCTGATAAGAGGGGGCGATTGTTGCTACCGTCTAAATTAACTTGCCACAGGTTGGTACGAGTTGAGTCACTCATAATATCCATTGAGCGGCGCTCGTAAATTACTGATTTTTTATCGAAACTAATAATAGGTGCTGACGCATACTCTAATTCAAAGACATCGCTGTATTGTAAAACATTTTGTGGTTGTTTTGCCTGCGATACATTGGTACTGATTAAGCTAAATAAGCCTAATGAAAAAGCAATTAATTTATTTCTATTACATAGGGTTAGCATTATGATTTAACTCCATCCATGTTAAATGTTTATTAACTAACTTTAGCTGATCTTGGCAAAATAGTATATAAACAGAAATATCGCGTAGACATAGAGTAGTTAATAAAATAATCTAATATTTTAAACGTTAATGAGAGAGCAATTAATGAAGTTAATTATGAAAACTGAATTTGATAATTTACGTTTAAACGACAAGCATGAATACGAAAATGACAGCAATGGTGATAAACAAACGGTAAAAATCTACTGTGATGACAAGCTCATTGCTAAGAAATTACAAATTAAAAAATCCATTCGCTATTTTGCTATCAAAGAATACAAAGATTACCTAACCGAAGAAGAGTCGCGATGATTTTCTTCCATAAAATTTTAAAGAGATTTAACCTTAGATGAAAAAATTAATTAGCTTAGGCCTGCTAGTCTTATTGGTTGCGATAAGCCCATACTTTATTGGCCAACAAGCAGAAACACAAGTCAGAAACATATACAGCAAGATATCCGATTCTACCGGCTATGAATTAGAAGTAACCGAATATCATCGTGGTTGGTGGCACTCAAATGCAACGGTAGTGGTAAAGGTACCTATGCCTGCTCAATACGGTACTGATTTTAAGTATTTAACCTTTACTAGCCTGCAAGAGATTCAACACGGTCCTATTCTATTTAAAGCCGACGGCTTAGGTTTAGGTGTTGCAGATATTGAATATCAAATAAATTTACCTGAACAACTTACAGCTATTTTACCTAATGAATTAGCCATTCCTGAAAACACCCTGCAGATAATGTCACGCTTAGCTTTTAATGGTGATATTGATTCAACAACTCACTTAAAAGCATTTGATTTAACCGTTGATAACGCCTTACTTTCCGTAAAGGAAGCAAAGTTTAGCTCAGCAATAAGCGTGACAGGTGCAATGACCGTAACAGGGAATTGGCAAGGCTTTACTATCTCAGAAGATAATATTGATGTGCTTAGCATGACAGATATGAATATTACATCTAAACAACAGATAATACGTGGTGAAGTATTTAGCCAATACGCATTAAGTACTGGTGATGTGTTGATCGATATAGCCGAGATGAAAATTTACGATCTAACTACTGCAACACAGATGAGTAACAGCAACTCAAAAATTAAACTCGTTAGTAGCGAGCACAATGATTTACTTACTATAGATGCCTTGATCAGTAGTAACAAAATTCAGGTAATTGATAATCAGTATAATGACTTTAATTACCAAGTTACTCTCGCTAACCTGGATATCGATGCTTTCCAAGAAATGCAAAAAATTATGGTGCAAGCACAAGAATTGCCAGAACAAGAAAGAATGATGGCATTTATGCAAATTCAGTCTTTACTACCAAAGATGATTGCAAAAAATCCTGAATTTACAATCAAACAACTAGGTCTAAATACCGCTAATGGTGCGATTGCTAGCGCAATGAACTTCCACTTTGACCAAACTATTTACGACCCACAAAACCCAATGAGTTTAATCATGGCGGTTAATGCTCAAGCTCAAGGTGAAGCCCCAAAAGCCTTCTTTACTGAAATTGGCAAAGCAGATGATTTAAACGAATATATTTCGCAAGGTCTGCTAATTGAAGAAAATGAAAATGTGATGTTTGAGTTTTCTTTTGTTAATGGCCAAGCATTACTTAACGGAATGCCAATTCCATTAGGTTAAAGCTTAAACACAGCTAACTCAGGCTAGCTGTGTTAAACGAATTTTGGCTTATACCTTAGGAATAAGCCAAATATTTTTTTCTAAATCAACTTGCCCTGCCATCTGCTCAAGTACAATACGATCAATTATTGTAATGCCGCGTTTAGCCATACCTTTGAATGTATCTTCACCCTCTTGTTCAGGCGTTCTATCAGGGAAGCCCCTGCGCGTTCTATGTATCCAATAAGTGTCAGATAAATTATCTTGTTTAAACGCTGATTCGACCCCTGATTTACCAATCATAAAACCTAACAGTCCGCCCCACGTAGCCGTTGGATTATCTGAATCCCAACCGGTTAAAGAACCAATTTGAATAGTACGCACTATGTCACCTTCGCCATAAAACCAACTAACCATACTGGCTGCAAAGTTGATCCCAGCTTCAAATGGGTCTTTGTATAAATAGCCATCTGCTTGTTCAATTTGGTAACGCTGATAAACTTCGTCTCGGGTTTTTTCCCAGTTATTCTTATCTGGATTCTTACTATATGACTGTTTTATATAGTCAAACATTTTAGCTGGATATGTCTCATCAGGTAATTGTTTTCTAGCTTGGGTAGCTAACCACATTGTTTGTTGTTGTAATGACAACGATTTATCCACCGAAGATGCAAGCGAGTGCATTACTACATAAAATTCAGAAATCCATTGGGCTTCATCTTTCGCTGACGTGCGAATAGGTAAATGAGCAATTTTTAAGGCAATATCAGGGCGTGCTGGCGCTAATAAACCAAATATTTCTGTGGTTAGCTGCGCATCTATCATCATATATTTATTATTGTTTTTAGGTTCGCTAGTTGCTGGTGGTAACATGCCTTGTGCCATTAAAATGCGAGCTTGTTGATTAGACTCCCAAAGAAAGTTTTCAACCATAGGCTTGGAGTCCGGAAACTTCTTAAATAGCGGCGCATCGGTTTCAGAATAAATGTGTGTAAGCCAACCTTCTCGTATCTGCTCAGCACTTAATATGCTTGTTTTATGCTGCTCTAATAGATGGTAATACATATATTCAATATCGGTATCGTCATCAGCGCCCCATGGTTGCCCTTTATTTACAAAGAAAAAATCTATCGTGTCAGCATGAGGTACTCCTTCCCCCCAAATAGCTGGCAGATCTTTACTACCCCAATCTTCATCGGTATAAAACGGCATGGTTTCTGGTGTGCCAACTTTATCCATTTCGGTAATTAAGCCAGTCCAGTTGGCAATGTTTTGTCCCAACCAAAAACCATAGATTTGTTGTTGATAAGCACTACGCGAGATAACATAACTTGGCGCTTTTACTGTGCTTTTTACTTCGGCAGATGAAATTTCAACTTGGGTTTTGTCATCACTACAAGCAGTCAAGAAAAGAGTGCTAAATAGCATTAGAGTTAGTTTAGTTAAAGACACGCCATTACCTATGAAAAGTTATTTGATACACGAAATGTAAGCGCTTACAAATAAATAGTCAACAAATGCAGATACAAGCGATATTAATTATATTTAGGAAAAATTTTCTTTAAGGCTAAATTAAAGTCGGTTTCATTGTAAAATCAACTGATTAGCTATAAACTTAAAAAACAATAAAAGCAAAGGTCTAGCTAAAACATGTTTACGTATATTAAGCTTATCGTTACCACCATTATTTTCTCTTCCCTATTCGCTTGTTCTGAAAATGACATTTCAGAAAGTGAACGATGGCAACAACAAGCGCAAGCAATAAAAATTATTCGAGATGAATGGGGTATTCCGCATGTTTATGGAAAAACCGATGCCGATGCGGTATTTGGTATGGTTTACGCGCAAGCAGAAGATGACTTTAATCGCATTGAAATAAACTATTTAAATGCCATGGGTCGACTTGCTGAAGCGGAAGGCGAGCAAGCTATTTATAAAGATTTACGGATGAAGCTTTTCATAGATCCGGAATCATTAAAGCAGCAATTTTTTCTCAGTCCAGAGCCGATGCAAAAACTCATGATCGCGTTTGCCGATGGTTTAAATTATTACCTATATAAAAACCCACAGGTAACCCCTAAAGTGATTAAACGTTTTGAACCTTGGATGGCACTTTCTTTTACTGAAGGTTCAATCGGTGGTGATATTGAGCGTGTCAATTTAACCGATTTGGAAAATTTCTATCAAGGTAAACATCAGCAAGAACTCGCCATGCAACAACCTTACCCACATGCTGAGCCAACGGGTTCAAATGGTTTTGCTATCGCACCAAGCAATAGTGCAACTAACAATGCATTACTACTGATAAACCCACATACCTCTTTTTATTTTAGAGCTGAAATGCACATGGTGAGCGAAGAAGGTCTTAACGCCTATGGCGCAGTTACTTGGGGTCAGTTCTTTATTTACCAGGGCTTCAACAGCAAGACAGGTTGGATGCATACTTCAAGTGGCGCTGATGCCATTGATTGGTATGAAGAAACTATCGTTAAGAAAGATGATGGTCTTTATTATCAATATAATGATGAATTAGTATCTTTAAAAGAAAAAATCATCTCTGTACCTTATAAAACCAAAGCAGGTATAGAGACTAAAAACATTACTACCTACTTCACTCATAATGGCCCTATCATTGCTGGCAATGATAACAAGTGGTTTAGTATTAAGTTGATGAATGAGCCAGTTAAAGCTTTGCAACAATCGTATTTAAGAACCAAAACTGTTGATTATGACAGCTACAAACAAACGATGCGCTTTCATACCAACTCGTCAAATAACACCGTTTATGCCGACAATAGCGGCAACATTGCCTATTTTCACGGTAATTTCATTCCTAAACGAGATGCAAAATTTGATTGGAGTAAGCCAGTTGACGGTAGTAACCCAGCAACCCAGTGGCAAGGACTGCATAGTATTGAAGAAACCGTTGGGGTTCTAAACCCAGTTACCGGCTGGTTGCAAAATACTAATAACTGGCCTTTTTCCGTAATAGGTGACACTAGCCCTAAACAAACTGACTATCCTAGCTACATGGCAACTTTTCCAGAAAACTACCGTGGGATTAATGCCGTTAAGGTATTAAAAGATAAAAAAGACTTTACTATTGATAGCTTAATAACTGCTGCTTACGACCCATATTTAGCTGCTTTTGATGAGCTTTTACCTATTCTTTTTACTCAATATGAGTCTGCAGATGAGGTCACTAAACTAGCGCTCGCCCCACAAATTTATATGTTAAAAGACTGGGATAGAAACTCTAATGTTAAGAGTATAGCTACCTCTGTCGCTATCTTTTGGGGAAGAGAATTACGTGAGCAAGCGCTAGCAGATAAAGCAGGGTTAGCTCGCTATAAAGAGCGCAATATTAGTTTCGATCAATACCTGCTAGAAGTAACCCAGCAGCGTGCTATAGCAAGCCTACAAGTTGCCGTTAGCAAGCTAACAAAAGATTTTGGCAAATGGGATACTCCTTGGGGTGAGATCAATCGCTTCCAACGTTTAACTGGCGATATAGTACAACCTTTTGATGATACTAAGCCGAGCCTTGCCGTAGGTTTTGCTTCTTCACGTTGGGGCTCTTTAGCCGCTTACGGTCAGCGTACTTTTAATGGTACTAAAAAATTCTACGGTACTCGCGGCAACAGTTTTGTTGCTGTAGTAGAATTTGGCGATAAAGTAATAGCTAAAGCAATTACCGCAGGCGGTCAGAGCGGCGATCCAAAATCACCGCATTTTAACGATCAAGCCGAGCTTTACGCAAAAGGCCAACTGCGTCCAGTACATTACTATAGAGTAGATGTAGAAAAAGCTGCAACGCGTAGTTATTTTCCAGGAGAGTAACACACCAAAGAGAACATCTTATATTGTAGTGAAACTGGAATATAAGATGTTTATTACTCTACCTGCCTAAGCTACCTGCCCAGCTGCCCAGCCACTCGACCAAGCCCATTGGAAATTGTAACCACCAAGCCAGCCAGTTACATCGGCTACTTCACCGATAAAATATAGGCCTGCTACTTTTTTACTTTCCATGGTTTTTGATGATAGCTCGTCGGTATCGACGCCGCCTAAGGTAACTTCAGCGGTACGGTAACCTTCGGTGCCATTAGGTTTGATTTTCCAGTTATGGAAATAATTATTAAGCTCGTCAAACTCCGCATGGGTTATTTGATTTAATACTTTGTCTGGTAGCTCATTAGCATCATAAAGACGCTCAATTAAGCGTTTAGGTAATAGGTGACTAAGTGCAGTTTTAAGGGCTTGTTTTGGGCTATCAGTACGAGCTTGCTGTAAACGTTCTGATAGGGTAAATTCAGGAAGTAAGTTAATGCTCACTTCTTGACCAGCTTGCCAAAATGAAGAGATCTGTAAAATAGCAGGTCCAGATAAGCCACGATGGGTAAATAAAATATTTTCTCTAAAACTGGTGCCATCAACACTGGTTACATCGCAATCAACACTAATGCCAGATAAACCATCGAAACGTTGTTTGTCTTGATCTTGCAAAGTAAAAGGTACCAAAGCGGCGCAGGTTGGGAAAAGCTTTAAACCGAACTGTTCAGCAATTTTATAACCGATTGGTGAGGCACCAAGTTTTGGCATAGTTAAACCACCCGAGGCAATAACCAAAGACTGACACTGATAATCTTTACCTGAAGTAGTCACAATAAAACCATCGTCAGTTTTAGCTATTTTAACGACTTCACTTTGTAAGTGAATGGCAACACCAGCCCAATCACATTCAGTGGTCAGCATATTCACAATATCGTGAGCGCTGTCATCACAAAATAACTGCCCTAAGGTTTTATGATGATACTCAATGCCATGGCGTTCAACCATATCGATAAAATCATATTGGGTGTATCGACTTAATGCTGACTTAACAAAGTGTGGATTGTGACAAAGGTAGTTTTCAGGTGTAGCATTTTGATTGGTAAAATTACAACGACCACCACCACTGATGATGATTTTGCGACCCGGCTTTTTACCCATATCAACAACCGCAACACTGCGACCTCGATACCCGGCATTAAGCGCGCACATTAATCCTGCAGCGCCAGCGCCGATCACTAATACATCAACAGTTTGTAGAGTCATAATTATACCTAAGCTTTATGCGCCAGCTGCAGGCTCTGGAACGGCAGAGGTTGAAGCGCCTTTAGCCATTTCAGCTAAATCTTTATCAACGAAGAACAAGGCATGGCCGTCATTACCAACCAGCTCTATTTTATCGATAATTGACTTAAACAAGGTTTCTTCTTCGTGTTGCTCTGATACAAACCATTGTAAAAAGTTAAACGTTGAGTAATCTTGACTGGTAAATGCGGTATGGGCTAGCGCATTGATTTTTTCAGTAATTTCACACTCATGTTTATAAGTTTCTTGGAATACTTCAACTAATGAAGCAAACTCATGTGGCGGCGCATCAATTGCACCAAGAATAGGTAATGCACCGGTTTCACTTACGTAAGTGAATAAACGATTCATGTGCTGCATTTCTTCAATGGCGTGCTTACGCATAAATTGCGCGGCACCTTCAAAGCCGGCGTCTTCACACCATGCACTCATTTGTAAGTACAAGTTTGATGAATAGAATTCAAGGTTAATTTGAGCATTTAATTGCTCGATCATTTCTGCTTTTAACATAATACTTCTCGTAACTTTATTGATAGTGGAACTCTTACTTGTCTTATAGCTTTCGCTTATAAGGCTGCAAGTACGTTTTCTGCTTTACTTACTTCAAATTCTTTTGGCGCTTCAACATGTAGCTGAGTTACCACGCCATTTTCAACAACCATAGCGTAACGCTGCGAACGTAAACCACCAAAACCACCGGTTTCCATACTTAAACCAAGCGCTTTAGCTACTGAACCATCGCCATCACCAAGCATTAAAATATTTTCTGCATTTTGCGATTTACCCCAAGCATCCATAACAAAGGCATCGTTAACTGATGTACAAATAACCGCATCAACACCCTTGGCTTTAAACTCGTCAAAATTAACTACGTAACCTGGTAAATGGGCTAATGAACACGTTGGCGTAAAAGCACCGGGAACGGCAAACATTACTATTTTTTTATTAGCAAATAGCTCTGCTGTATTGTGATTAGTCATACCATCAGCTGTTAGCTGTTGCAGTTCGCCTGCTGGAAATTTATCGTTAACTTTGATCATAGGTTGCCCTTAATTTTTAGATTGGATAATTATTAAAAGATTATAAGCCCTAAGTTAACATTTGTCTGAATTAATATGGGATTAGCGTTACACTAAACTAAATAAAGTAACCAGATTTACACTTATGACTGAGCTAACAACACCAGCAAAAACCGTGGCGATTTTTGTCGACGTACAAAATATTTATTACACTTGCCGACAAAAGTACGGTCGTAGTTTTGATTATAACGCACTCTGGGCTTTAGCCACACAAGGTAAACAAGTTCACAAGGCATTTGCTTATGCCATTGATTCAGGCAATGAAAAGCAGCGTCAATTTCAAAACATTTTGCGTGCAATTGGTTTTGAGGTAAAGCTAAAGCCTTACATTCAACGCAAAGACGGTAGTGCTAAAGGTGATTGGGATGTGGGCATTACACTTGATGCAATCGAGTACGGCGCACAAGCGGATAAAGTCTTTTTACTATCCGGCGATGGTGATTTTGATTTGTTAGTTACTAAGCTACGCACTAAACATAAATGTGACGTAACTGTTGTTGGTGTTGAAGAGTTAACCGCGACATCACTACTTATTGCCTGTGATGACTTTATTGGTATTGATGATAATTTATTGTTGTAACAGGAGCGGTAATAAGAGTATCAATTAAGCTTTAGGAATACCTTGGTTCACATAGACATCAAAACGGTTCTTTTTCATTTTAATGCTGGTGGAAGGTTTTTTACCATTAAGAGGTTCAGCGTAGCTTGGGCGTTTAACTACTACGCGGTATTTTGCTAATGCGAGTGCTTTGTCGAGCAGGTCATCGGCATCAGGGTCACTGCCAACTAAGGTTTGAAATACGCGCATTTCTTTTTTAACTGCGGCTGATTTCTCTCGGTGTGGATACATAGGATCTAGGTAAACTACGTCGATATCTGTAAGTTTTTCCATGCCTGAAATTGATGACTCATTTATAAGAGTTAAGCGTTCGCCTAACCACTCACCTAATTCAGCATCTTGTTTGCCACGTTCAAGACCATCATCGAGTAAAGCGGCAACGGGTAGTTGTCGCTCCATCATAGTGACTTTACAACCTAAGCTTGCTAGTAAGAACGCATCGCGCCCTAACCCTGCTGTTGCATCGAGCACACTAGGTTCAAAACCATGTTTTAAGCCAATAGCCTTAGCAATATCTTGGCCTCTGCCGCCACCAAACTTACGGCGATGGGCGACTGCGCCACTAACAAAATCAACCACAATGCCGTCAAGCTTTGGTTCGTCGGTTTTATGCAGTTGTAATTGCTGATCAGTAGATAATAAATAGAAAGCACTTTTTACTTTGTTTATATCACGCAGTTCGCCGCCAAAAGGTAGCCCCCACTTTTTAGCTACATCTTCAGCGCGCATTAAATTATTAAAGCTGTCAGCAAAGACAATACAGTGTGCATCTTCATGACTAACAGAAGTAGACTCTGAAGTCTTTGCTGTGTGAAATGATGTGCTATGTGATGATGGCGATTTAGACATTAGTTACTTTCAACTTGTTCTGCGTGTAAATAGTTATCGCCAATGCTGAGCGCAATAAGGCGGCTTATTTTCATTAAACTATAGCCGCTTTGTTGCTGCCATTCATTAAAGCATGCTTGAATTGTATTTAAACTCGACTTGGTATTGATACCACCACTGATCAAATCATAGTTACGAAAGTAGCTTTCAACATCACGGCCTAGTAAGAAAGTATCTTTACCTAAGGCGCGCAGTGCATAAGGGCCAGTATTGCCACCTAAGCGTTGACCATGTTTTTTCAAGTAGGCCCACAAGCCAATAATGTCTTCGCTTGGCCAGTTAGCAACAAACTCAGCAAAGTTGCCTTGCTCTATGTTTACGTCATAGATCATATGGGCATTAGCTTTGATAGTTTTAACTTTATTAAAGTTGCGGATAATTTTGGGATCTTGCGCTTTGGTTTCTAACATTTCATCGGACATCATTAATATTTTTTCAATATTAAAGTTAAAGAAATGCTCTTCAAAGCCCGGCCATTTATTTTCAACCACACGCCAGACAAAGCCAGATTGGAAAACTTTCTTGGTAAATTCAGCTAAGAAGCGGTCATGACTTAAAGCAGCTAATTCGGCAGTTGAGTTAGTTAGAGTTTGATAAGGTGTAAGTAGTAGCTCTAAGTGGTCTTCACTACCCTTTCGCTCTAGTGCTCGTTGATATATCGCTGCAATCTGTTCCAAAACTCTACCTCATGGTGATCTGTAAAATCATTTTATCGGTAAAGCGGCACAATTAAAATAGAAATTAGTTTATTACTAAAGACTTAAACTATGCGATAGAAGTGATTAACTCATCGTCAATTTGCTGAATTTGTTTAGCGATATAAGTCGCTAAATATTGAGCATCAACAGCAACACCGCCTAAGGTGGCCGAACCACGAGTATGCATCCATGGCAAACCAATAAAGTACATGCCCTGTGTATCACCAATACCTCGGTAGTTACTTGGATAGCCATCATCGGTAAATTTGATATTTTCTAGCCCTTTGCCACTTAACCAAGAAAAATTTGGTTTATAGCCAGTTGCCCAGACGATATTTTTTATTGAAGAAACTTGTCCATCACTAAACGATATCTCTTTGCCATTGGCACTAAGCGTTCTACCTAAAGCTTTTACATTGTCTCGAGCAAGAAGTTCTTTAACATTGGTACCAATAACTGGTTGCATGCGTTTTTTAATTTGCTTGCCCAAGTATGAATAACGTGACAATGACAAAATACCTAAGCTTTTCAACCACCACCATAAGGTTTTGCCTAAAAAGGTTTGTGGTAATGATGCGGTACTTGTTATACCAGAGCTAAACGCGGTACAACCACTATCAGCAATCTCAGCTAAAATTTGCACGCCAGAATCTCCGCCACCCACAACCAAAGTGTCACCATCATTAAGCTGTGCTGGGTTGCTGTAGTCGCGGCTGTGCACTTGTTTAATACTAGAACATATGTTTTTAGCAAAACTAGGAATAAATGGCGTATGAAATGGGCCAGTGGCAATGACAACATTACGACATTGCAACGCACCTGAGCTAGTATTTAGCTGATAAATATCGGAATTTTTATCAACAGATAAAACTTGAGTGTCTAACTGCATCGGTAAATCAAAGGTTTTTACATAGCGTTTTAAATAATCGGCGACATCACGTTTATTAGGATATTCGCGATCGCCAGTAAACTTCATACCGGGTAAGGCGTTGTATTTTTTAGGGGTGAATAATGTAAGTGAGTCCCAACGAGAAAGCCAGGCACTACCAATTTCATCGGCGCTATCAACAATAAGAAAATTAAAGCCTAACTGCTTTAATTGATAACCCATGGCAAGACCAGATTGGCTGCCACCAACAACAATAAAATCGTACATTCATTACTCGCATAAGAAATTTGCGCAGATAATAACAAACCTGTAGCTAAAAACAGATTTTTAGCGGTTATTAGTGGCAAAACTCATGGAACAATAGATTTACACTTCTTGCTTAGCAACGCCCAGATACCAGTAAAAAAAAAGCCTGAATTAATGAGAATCCAGGCTTATTAGTCAATACATATTACTTAGTAATTAGTGTTAAGCACCAATACCGCAATGTCTTAGTAGCGCATCAACTTTTGGCTCTCTACCACGGAATGCTTTAAACAATTCCATCGGTTCGTCTGAACCGCCCTTTTCAAGCACGTTTTCTAAGAAAGATTTACCCGTTTCACGGTTAAAGATACCTTCTTCTTCAAAACGAGAGAACGCATCAGCTGATAATACTTCAGCCCATTTATATGAGTAGTATCCCGCAGCATAACCGCCAGCAAAAATATGACCAAAGCTGTGTTGGAAACGATTAAATGCCGGTGCTTTAACTACCGCATATTGGCTACGCACGTCATCAAGAATAGCTTGTACTTGATCGCCTTTTGCTGCGTCGTAGTTAGCATGTATTTTAAAATCAAAAATACTAAACTCTAACTGACGTAGCATTTGCATTGCCGATTGGAAGTTTTTCGCCGCCAACATTTTATCTAGCATAGCTTGTGGTAATGGCTCGCCAGTTTCAAAATGTGATGACAAGAAAGCTAACGCTTCTGGCTCCCAACACCAGTTTTCTAAAAACTGGCTAGGTAATTCCACGGCATCCCAAGGAACGCCATTAATACCTGCAACAGAAGCTTCATTAACTTGGGTAAGCATATGGTGTAAACCATGGCCAAACTCATGGAATAAAGTCACGACTTCATCATGGGTAAATAATGCCGGCTTATCGCCAACTGGCTTAGTAAAGTTACACGTCAAGAATGCCACAGGTAGTTGAACCGTGTTGGCATCTAGAGCACGACGACCAACACAATCAGCCATCCAAGCACCGCCACGTTTTTTATCACGAGCGTATAAATCTAAATAAAAGCTACCACGTAAGTTGCCATCCACGTCAAAAACGTCAAAGAAGCTCACGTCTTTGTGCCAGGTATCTACATTTTCACGGGCTTTAATTTCTAAACCGTATAAACGATGTACAACTTCAAATAAGCCTGTAATTACTTTATCTTCTGGAAAGTAAGGGCGTAAATCTTCATCTGAAATTGAGTATTTTTCTTGTTTCAGCTTTTCGCTGTAATAACCAAGATCCCATGGGTTAAGATCTGCAACGCCATGCTCTTGCTGTGCAAAGGCTTGTAGCTGCGCTAAATCTTCACCACCTTGAGCTTTAGATTTTTGTGCTAAGTCTTCTAAGAAACTTAATACCTGCGTTGTGTTTTCGGCCATTTTAGTGGCTAGTGACTCTTCTGCGTAGTTAGCAAAACCTAATAAGTTTGCTACTTCGTGGCGCAGGCCTAATGTTTCAGTAATAAGTTCTGAGTTATCAAATTCGCCTGCATTAGGCCCTTGATCAGAGGCGCGTGTAACAAAAGCTACATACATTTTTTCACGTAGGTCGGCGTTATCTGCATACATCATAATAGGCAGGTAGCTTGGAATATCTAAAGTAAACGACCAACCTTGTTGTTCTTGCGATTCAGCCAGTTGTTTAGCGCCAGCAAGTGCGCTTTCTGGCAAACCTGAAAGCTCACTTTCATCAGTAATATTTACGGTAAATGCACCTGTGGCATCAAGAAGGTTGTTACTGAATTTTGAGGCTAATTCTGAAAGCTGAGTTTGAATGTCGCCATAACGCTTCTGTTCATCTTCTGGTAAGGCAATACCTGATAATTTAAAGTCGCGCAGTGCATTTCTAATTACTTTTTGCTGTGCTTTGTTCATCGCTAAAAATTCAGGGCTATCGGCTAATTGCTGATAAGCATTGAACAAACCTTGATGTTGTCCAACCCAAGTACCGTACTCTGAAAGCATCGCTAAACATGAATCATAAGCATCACGCAGTTCGTCGCTATTTACTACAGAATTCATATGCGATACTGGCGACCAAATACGCTCAAGCTTGTCATCGACTTCATCTAAATGGGCAACTAAGTTATCCCACGTATAAGGTACATCTAGGGCAACAACAGCGTCTATCGCTTTTTTACCTTGATCAATTGCTTGCTCAACCGCAGGCTTAATATGTTCAGGTTTAATTTTTGAAAATTCAGGAAGGTCTGTTTTCGTTAATAACGGATTGCTCATATGGAATTCTTTTATTGTAAATGATGTTATAGAAATAAGACCTTTGCAGGGATTTATCAAGGGCTAAGGTTAATAAGATCAAAAAAGCGCTAGGATATTATCCTAACGCTGTATTTTGTTTTTGTTTTAATTTAGTTTTGTTTTAGTTGTTTATGTTGTTTATGTTGTTATTTAGCAGCAGATGACTTAACGACTTTATCCATAATTACCGCACAAACTGCATCACCTGTGATATTTAATGATGTACGGATCATGTCAAAAATTCTATCTAGAGCAAATAATAACGGTAACCCTTCAATTGGAATACCGGCAGCTAATAGTACCGCGACCACTAAGAAAGACGGACCAGGTACACCGGCTTGGCCAATAGCACCAATGGTTGAAGTAAAGATAATGGCCACATAAGCTGCAAAGGTTAATTCGATACCAAACATCTGCGCAAAGAAAATTGCCACTAAACCATAATAAATGGCATTACCACTCATGTTGATTGTTGCACCTAAAGGCAATACAAACGACGCCACTGAATTAGATACATTCATTTCTTTTTCACACACTTCTAGCGTTACCGGCAATGTTGCCATAGAAGATGCTGTTGATAGTGCAACCGCTTGTGGTTTTTTCATTTTTGACATGAATTCACGCACTGGCACATCAGAGAATAATTTAACCAGTATAGGGTAAACAACAAAGCCAAAAATAATGATGGCGATTACAAACACAACCACTAGTTTTAAGATAATTCCTAACACTTCAAAACCA
This sequence comes from Thalassotalea sp., assembly GCA_029237915.1. Classification (GTDB taxonomy): domain Bacteria; phylum Pseudomonadota; class Gammaproteobacteria; order Enterobacterales; family Alteromonadaceae; genus Thalassotalea_A. Next base: position 17,591 of record JAQWHD010000006.1, read on the forward strand.
AACGTTCCGACCGCATCAGCCATTAAGCCAAATACACCAATTGGGGCGATAATCATCACTTTGTTTATCATCCACACAAACGCATCAATAATAGTATTTACACCAATTAAGAAATGCTTGGAGCCTTCATTACCTACTTTAGCAATAGCAATACCAAAGAACATACAAAATACAATAATTTGTAGAATGTTACTGCCATTTAAAGATACAAAAATATTGGTTGGGATCATGCCAATAATAGTATCGAAGAAACCTGGCATTTCACCTTTATCGGCATAGGTATTAGCAAACATGCTAGACACACCCGAAGTATCAACACCAACTCCAGGCTCAAGTAATACGCCTAAGATAATAGCTAAAAATACCGCTAACGCTGAGGTTGCCATAAAGAAGAAAATAGTACCAAAGCCAACTTTACCCGCTTGTGGACTAGATCCTAAGTTAGCCGCACCAGCAATAATTGATACCGCCACTAATGGAATTACCAACATGGTTATTAGTTGAATAAAAATAGTACCTAGTGGTTTAAACATAGAGCCATCTTCGCCCATAAACGCACCAACAGCGGCACCTATTACCATTGCTATTACTACTTGTAATCCAATGTTGTGCATAAGGCCTTGTTTTGCTTGTGTCATAATTTGTCTCGGTTGTATAAATTAAAATTAAGTATCAATTTAAAAATGCTCTAGATGGTAACGGGTATATAAATCGATTTACTTGATACTAATCGTATTTAGCCAAGGTAAGTGTTTCATTATGTAATCCTCTAAAATATCTTGTTATTTTTTTGCTATAGTGAAGGTCATTAGCTAAACGCTTTAAACGCTAGACTAATAATAGTCCATATAAATAAATTATCTTTACCCTTGAGTTTTCAGTAGGTAAGCATCAAATAGTAAAGATAATATTGTTATACCAATGTCATTAATTGGCTTGGTATTAGAACTTTTCGGAGAAATACATGACTCAACATTTTGACTATATTGCACTAGGTGCAGGTAGTGGTGGTATCGCCTCAATCAATAGAGCAGCAATGCATGGTAAAAAATGTGCAATTATTGAAGCAAAAGCTTTAGGTGGTACTTGTGTAAATGTCGGTTGTGTACCGAAAAAAGTAATGTGGTATGCCGGTCAAATTGCTGATGCAGTTCATTATTCAGATGATTACGGCTTTGATTTAAAAGCGGGTAAATTAAACTGGGCAAAATTAGTTGAAAGCCGTGAAGCGTATATCTCACGGATCCATGCATCATACGATAGCGGTTTAGCCAAAAACAACGTTACCGTGATTAATGGCTTTGGTAAGTTTGTTGGTAAAAATGCCATTGAAGTTAATGGTGAAATTTACACGGCTGACCATATATTAATTGCTACAGGCGGACGCCCTACTGTGCCGGCTATCCCAGGTGCTGAACATGGTATTACGTCTGATGGCTTCTTTGCTTTAACAGAGCAGCCAAAACGCGTAGCTGTTATTGGTGCAGGCTATATTGCCGTTGAGATTGCCGGAGTATTAAATGCTCTAGGTAGTGACACCACATTATTGGTTCGTAAACATAAACCACTGCGCGAATTTGACGATATGATGTCCGATACTTTAGTCGAGATTATGGCTGCTGAAGGTCCAACATTAAAAACTCAATGTACGCCAAAAGAAGTAGTAAAGAATGCCGATGGCAGTTTAACGCTTGAACTAGAAAGCGGTGAAGCAATCACTGTTGATACGCTTATTTGGGCAATTGGCCGTGAACCAGCAACAGATAACATTAATCTTGAAGCTGCTGGCTTAGAAACTAATGCTCGTGGTTTTATTGAAACCGATAAATTCCAAAACACCACAGTAGAAAATATCTATGCGGTTGGCGACAATACCGGCCGAGCACAACTTACTCCGGTAGCCGTGGCTGCAGGTCGTCGTTTATCAGAGCGTTTATTCAACGGTAAAACAGATTTACACTTAGATTATAACTTGATCCCAACAGTAGTATTCTCGCACCCAACCATAGGTACTATAGGTTTAACAGAGAAACAAGCTACTGAGCAATTTGGTGACGATGACGTAACTGTGTACACCTCACAGTTTACCTCTATGTATACCGCGGTAACTCAACACCGTCAGCCATGTCGAATGAAGTTAATTTGCCAAGGTAGCAATGAAAAAATCGTTGGTATGCACTGTATTGGTTTAGGTAGTGATGAAATGCTACAAGGTTTTGCTGTAGCCGTTAAAATGGGCGCAACTAAAGCTGACTTTGATAACACTATTGCTATTCACCCAACTGCTGCTGAAGAGTTTGTAACTATGCGATAAGTGTTCGCTAATATATTTGTTTTAATAGCCCAGTTTATCTGGGCTTTTTAATGTTTGTGATAACACGTAGTAGCCATAAAACATTCAATTTAATTTAGTCACAGTACGCTCAATGAGGTCCCTGATGTCGCTAGTGCTCGACAACAGCTCCTGCGTTGTTCTACCAAGTGCATCCTTGCACAAGTCCTCAAGGATGACGTGGTGTAAGTTAACTAACTTACCTACGTATTATCAGAATAATTATGCCGTCATTCTGTACGAGTTTAAGCGATATACAGCACCTCCTTCAGCGTATAGTGCATATATTTTCTTACGGTGTTCTTTTTCTAATTTTGTATCGTTGATATTTATCACGCTACTTAAGTGCTTACTTTAATTAGGTATTTTTCTTGATATGTATGTAAGTCTTTTTTCACTAGGGGCGCTAACATATATAAACCAACAATATTGGCAATTGCCATTGAAAAGAACATTGAGTCAGAAATCGCTATCACCGCATCTAAACTCGTCGATGCACCAATAATAGTGAACATACAAAATACAAACTTATAGGCTAAATCTAAGCTCTTGCTCTCACCCACTAAAAAACTCCAAGCAATTGAACCATAATAAGCCCATGAGATCATGGTTGAAATAGCGAATAACAATACCGCAACACTTAACAAATAAGGGAACCACCAAATAACGCTAGCAAAGGCTCTAGAGGTGAGTGCGACGCCATCAATCCCTTCAACGCCTTGATAAGCACCGGTTATTACAATCACCAAAGCAGTGATGGTACAAATAACTACAGTATCGATAAATGGCTCTAGTAAAGCGACGTAACCTTCGCGAATTGGCTCTTTAGTTGATGCCGTTGCATGAGCAATAGATGCAGCGCCAACGCCAGCCTCACTAGAAAAGGTTGAGCGCTTAAAGCCTTGGATCATTACCCCGACCATACCGCCGACTACGCCCTCCGCAAAGAAAGCACCTTCAATTATCAAGCCAAATGCAGGAATAATCGCATCATAATTTACCGCTAATACAAACATAGCCGCTAGTAGATATATACCAGCCATTAACGGCACTACTTTTGCGGTAACTTTAGCGATTGATTTAATGCCGCCAATAATCACAACAGCAATAACGACAGCGAGAATAGAACCAAACAACCAGCCTTTATCTGCCCAAAAACTACTACTGCCACCCATAGCAATAACAAATTGCTGATAAGCTTGGTTTGATTGCAGCATATTACTGCCACATAAAGAGGCAACTACGCAGCAAATAGCAAAGAACACCGCGAGTATCTTGCCAAGTTTTTGATGACCGAGTTCGGCTAAGCCATCTTTTAAGTAATACATTGGCCCACCAAGTACTTTGCCTTGCTTAGTGATCTGGCGGTATTTAACTCCTAAAGTACATTCTAAAAATTTGGTCGACATGCCCATGAAACCGGCAAACATCATCCAAAAAGTTGCCCCTGGACCACCTATGGATACAGCAATAGCAACACCGGCAATATTGCCTAAGCCAACCGTGCCTGATAACGCAGTACTTAACGCCTGAAAGTGGCTAACTTCTCCGGGGTCATTAGGATCGGAGTAATCTCCTCGGATAACTTTGCAAGAGTGTTTAAAGCCTTTGATATTAATAAAGCCAAAGTAAGCAGTAAAGGCCAGAGCAGCAAGGATAAGCCAAACAACGATCACTGGGATCTCAACAGAATACACATTCAAAGAATAGAAAATAATACTGGTAAAGAGTTCACCCACAGGCATAAGCCATGCATTGATTTGTTGATCGATACTTGTTGCGTGAGCGCTAAAACTTAAAGTCGATATTAATAAGGCAAAGCTGGTGAGCCATTTCATCATTGAACAATCTTATTATTTTTTTAGATATTTAGTTAGGTTAACAAAGTAGCCATGTAAATAGAATGTGAATTAATTTATCGGGAACATTTTTCAAGTTAACTATCAACAATCTTTTCTACAAGCCTTGCTACATGCGGTTGATTAAAAAAACAATTTAAAAGAGTAAATAACAATCAATTTAATTTATTAAAAAAATGTTAAATAATGATACTTTTTCTAAAATCATTCTGCTAATATCGTTGCGCTGATGAAAAAACAATCAAAAAGAATTGTACATAAATTGGCATTAACGGAATAATTATCCACATCTATTTTACCAATAATAATAAATAGAAACGGTCATTTGTATCTTCCTAAAACTTTACTATCAAAGCCTTACAGGCTATTTACACTTGTCATTTTTTCTTTATGACAGGTGGATTTACTAATTCCACTAACAGAGTTATCCACAATTCTTCTTTTATTTATATAGTCAGCATTTGCTATCTATGGCATTCTATTGGCAGTAATTTTCAGCCAATAAATCAAATCTTATGACACAAACTTCTCCTTACATCCTTGTTGACGGTTCATCGTATCTTTTTCGCGCATACCATGTGCCCTATTTACAAGCGCTTAGCACCAAAGATGGTCACCCTACCGGTGCCATCACTGGCGTTTTAAATATGATAAAAAGCCTACAAAAAGATTATCCAACAGGGAAAATCGTGGTGATTTTTGATGCGAAAGGCAAAACCTTCCGTAATGATTTATATCCCGAATACAAAGCTAATCGTCCTCCAATGCCTGATGACTTACGTTGCCAAATCGAGCCATTGCATAAAATAATCAACGCTATGGGTTTACCTATGTTGGTTATTAAAGGGGTTGAGGCCGATGACGTTATTGGTACTTTAGCAGACCAAGCAAGTAATTTAGGTTTAGAAACGGTTATATCTACTGGCGATAAAGATATGGCGCAGTTAGTTACCGAACACGTAACCTTAATTAACACCATGACTAATGTCGCTATGGATGTTGACGGTGTTATGGAAAAGTTTGGCGTGCGCCCAGATCAAATCATTGATTACCTAACGCTAATGGGTGACAAGGTAGATAACATTCCTGGTGTCGACAAGTGTGGACCAAAAACTGCAGTAAAATGGCTAGCGGAACACGATACGTTAGACAATGTGATAGCTAATGCAGGAAACGTAAAAGGTAAAATTGGTGAGCATTTACGAAATGCATTAGAACAACTGCCTCTTTCTCACGAACTTGCCACGATCAGACTAGACGTTGAATTAGACCAAGCAATTAATGAGATTGAAGCTAGCACGCCTGATACTGACACCTTACGAGAAATGTATACCCAGTTTGAATTAAAACGATTATTAGCCGAACTCGATGGCACAAGCTCAGCTCCATCGGCAAGCAAAAAGAAAACGACAGCACCAAGTAATGATGAAGACGAAGATGAAGTTGTTGCTGTAGATATTGATGCCGAATATGACATTGTCCTTAACAAGGAACAATTTAATACTTGGCTAACAAAACTACAAAGCTGTTCGAGTTTTGCCTTTGATACTGAAACCACTAGCGTAAATTACATGCAAGCTAAATTGGTTGGTGTTTCTTTTGCCATTGAAGTAGGTAAAGCAGCTTACGTACCATTAGCCCATGATTACATCGATGCACCACAGCAATTAGATTTAGACTGGGTACTTGCGCAATTAAAACCTCTTTTAGAGAGTGAAACAATTGGCAAGATCGGCCAAAATTTAAAATATGATGCTAATGTATTAAGTCACTACGACATAAATTTAAAAGGTATTGCTTTTGATACCATGCTTGAGTCGTATTGTTTAAACAGTGTATCTACCCGTCATAATATGGACGCACTAGCAGCTAAATATTTAGGCTATAACACAGTACATTTTGAAGATATCGCTGGTAAAGGTGCGAAACAATTAACTTTTAATCAGATAGAAGTTGAAAAAGCAGGACATTATGCTGCTGAAGATGCCGATATCACCCTAAGATTACACCAAGCTATCTGGCCTAAGTTAGAAAAAAATGGCGATCAAAAAGCCATCTTCAGCGATGTGGAATTACCGCTATTAACTGTTCTAGCTAAAATGGAACAAGGTGGTGTGTTAATTGACCCTGACTTATTAATTGAACAAAGCAGCTTAATTGGCACGCGATTAGATGAACTTGAATTACAAGCACATAACTTAGCAGGCAAAAGCTTCAACCTAAGTTCACCTAAACAATTACAAGTGATCTTGTTTGAAGAGCAAGGTATTCCAGTAATTAAGAAAACCCCTAAAGGTGCACCTTCAACAGCAGAAGAAGTACTGCAGGAATTAGCCCTTGATTACCCTCTGCCAAAATTAATTATTGAACATCGCGGTTTAAGTAAGCTTAAATCGACTTACACGGATAAACTGCCACTTATGATTGATAGCAAATCAGGTCGGGTGCATACTTCATATCATCAAGCAGTAACCGCAACCGGACGTTTATCATCATCCGATCCAAACTTACAAAACATTCCAATTCGTAGTGAAGAAGGCAAAAAAATCCGCCAAGCGTTTATCGCACCTGATGGTTATAAGATTTTAGCAATTGATTACTCACAAATTGAATTACGCATTATGGCGCATTTATCTAAAGATGAAGGTTTACTTACTGCGTTTTCACAAGGCCGCGATATTCACCAAGCGACTGCTGCTGAAATATTCAACTTGCCACTAGATGAAGTTACGACTGATCACCGCCGTAGCGCCAAGGCTATTAACTTTGGTTTGATTTACGGTATGTCGGCATTTGGCTTAGCAAAACAATTGAATATTGCTCGTGGTAAAGCCCAAGATTATATGGATGCCTACTTTGCACGTTACCCAGGTGTATTAGAGTATATGGAAGACACTCGTCAACTTGCTAGTGAACAAGGCTATGTTGAAACTATCTTTGGTCGTCGCTTATTCTTACCTGAAATTAAGTCTAAAAATGGTGCTCGTAGAAAAGCAGCTGAGCGCGCCGCAATCAATGCTCCTATGCAAGGTACTGCAGCCGATATTATTAAAAAAGCAATGATAGCTGTTGATAAATGGATAACTGAAAACAACGACCCACGTATAAAAATGACCATGCAAGTGCACGATGAACTGATTTTTGAGGTGCCGGAAAGCATACTTTCTGAAACAACACAAAAATTAGTACAAATAATGGACAATGCAGTGCAGTTAGATGTGCCATTAACCTCTGAAGCCGGCACTGGTGATAACTGGCAACAAGCACACTAATTTGTAGTTTTATTACAAAAAAGCGTTCTGAGTGACAAAAAAACAGGCTTTATGCCTGCTTTTTTCATTTTTTTGTTAAAAAATGTAATAAAAGTTAGAGTAAAGACTTTACAACATAGAGTTAACACTCTATTATAACTCTCGTTCCTTACGGAACTCTTGTTGTAATAACTTTTGTTTTCTAGCTTCCCCATAAGCTTCTTACCGACTTTGCATTGTGAAGTCGGTTTTTTTTGCCTGAAATTTAGTACAAACGACTAACCGCGACGATTTATATGCGACCAAGTCCAATACACTTCCTCCACGAATAGTTGTCGCAGCTGAGATTCAGCTTAGATAAAATTTATCAAAAGAACGCTATACAACGTCAGTTTTATGTAAAGAATGCATTTTAAACTAAAGTATTAGAGTAAAAGCTTTACAAAATAGAGTTAACACTCTATTATTGTTTTTGTTCCCTACGGAACTCTTGTTGTAATAACATTTTGTTTTCTAGCTTCCCCATAAGCTTCTTACCGACTTTGCATTGTGAAGTCGGTTTTTTTTGCCTAAAATTTAGTTAAAAAAAAGCCCCTATATTATCAATAGGAGCTCTTCATCTTATAAAACTTTACTGCTAAGAATTAATCTTCTTCAGTTTTCACTTCATCGTCTAATTCAACCAACTCTTGCTTTTCAATAGTTGAAAACCATTCACTTATAATGTTGGTGGTAACTTCTAAGCCAACTCGAGTTAATGAAGAGAACGCTTGCACTTGGATGTTGTTATGCATAGTTTTGCATTTTTTACGTACTTGCAAAACTTCACTATTACGTTTGCCAGGCTTCAACTTATCAGCCTTAGTTAACAATACTAAAGTAGCTAAGCCTGAATCATTAGCCCAATTGATCAAATCAACGTCTAAATCTTTTAAAGGATGACGAATATCCATAAGGATAACTAAGCCTTTTAAGCTCATTCGGCGCTCTAGATATTCCGCTAAGGCTTTTTGCCATTTTTTCTTCATTTCTAAAGGTACTTTAGCAAATCCATAACCAGGTAAATCAATTAAGCGGCGATCTTCGTTTATATCGAAGACATTAATCAATTGAGTACGACCAGGGGTTTTACTTGTACGCGCCAAACCTCTTTGGTTAGTTAGCGTATTTAGTGCACTAGACTTACCTGCATTTGAACGCCCAGCAAAAGCTACTTCTATGCCGCTATCGGCTGGAAGCCTACGGATATCAGGGGCACTAAGGGTAAATTTTGCAATATGTAAATTAACTACAGGAGCTGTCAAAAGTGGTTCCACCATGGTTTAAAGATTAACTGATTCAATTATATCCTGTTTTTAACAATTAGACGCAGTGTTTTTATGTAATTTTTTTAAACAATAACCATTACACAAGCGCGGGAATTGTGTAAAATAGTGTAAGATTTTATTCCAAACGCTATAAAAAGAAATACAAAACGATATTTCCGAGCATTAACAGGCAGAAATTCAATGAAAAAAATTATACTTTTAGCAATATTAAGTTGCGGCTTTATTAGTAATGCATTTGCAGCTGGTGACGCTACCGCTGGTAAAGCAAAGGCAGCAGCATGTGCAAGTTGTCATGGTGCCAATGGTATTGGTATTGCTGATAACTTTCCTAACCTAGCAGGCCAACAAGCTGATTACATTGCTAAACAGTTAGCAGCCTTTAAAGATGGTTCTCGTGTAGATCCTCTTATGGCGCCAATGGTTGCGGGCTTATCTAGCCAAGATATGGCGGATATTGCGGCTTACTTCTCAAGCTTTTCTCGCAGCGGCGAAGCACCTGCTGGTTCAGCAACGTCTGGTGACACTCCAAGTGCAGCAGCCCCTGTAGCAACTGCACCTTCTGTTGTTGCAAATGCGGCAGCAGGTAAAGAGTTATACAATAACGGTGATACGGCTCGTGGCATTACCGCTTGTGTTGCTTGTCATGGTGACCAAGGTGATAGCGAAGTGTTAATTAACCCTAACCTTTCTAAACAGCATCCTGAGTACATTGAAAAGCAATTAAATGCATTCCGTGACGGTTCTCGTATTGACCCATCAATGAATACCATTGCTAAACACTTAAGTGAGCAAGACGTTTTAGATTTAGGCGCTTATTTTAAAGACCCTAAAGCTGTAGCATCTGCACCAGCACCAAAAAAATCAGCTGCTAAATTAACTTTCATCGGTGACGTTGAAGCTGGTAAAGCGAAAGCTATGGTTTGTGCATCATGTCACGGCGCTGACGGTAATAGCTTAATTGCTGTTTACCCTAAACTTGCTGGCCAACATGAAAAATATTTAGCTAAGCAATTAGCAGATTTTAAAGCAGCAACAGTAAACGCTGACGAAGGCCGTAACGATCCAGTTATGGGCGGCATGGTTGCAACTCTTTCACCAACAGACATGCAAGACATAGCAGCTTACTTCGCTAGCCAAAAGACTTCAGCATCTAATGTAGCTACAAATGCAACTGGCGAGAAACTATATAATGGTGGTGACGCAAGTCGTGGCATTACAGCTTGTATCGCGTGTCACGGTTCTGAAGGTAAAGGCGCGGCATTAGCTGGCTTCCCTACAGTAAACAGCCAAAACCTTGATTACTTAAAAACTCAGCTTAATAAGTTCCGTGACGGCTCTCGCCATAACGATATGAACTCTATGATGACAACAATAGCATCTAAACTAACAGATGATGATATTGCAGCGGTTGCTGAGTACATGTCTTCGTTAAAATAACGATTAAACGACAATAACTAAAAAGCAGCGTTAATCGCTGCTTTTTTTTGCTTAAAATAAACCTCCTCTGCTCTGGTTTTTGCAATACAGCCACCTCAACAAGATGAACTCGATGATGAAACTAAGGCTTTCACACCTAAACTAACAGATGATGATATTCCAGCGGTTGCTGAGTATATGCCTTATTTAAAATAAGACATATGAATAATTAAAAGCAAGATTAGCAACTCATCAGTTAATGAATCTTTGAACAGAAAATAAAATTTTTTCTTTACAATTCAATACACTTGATAAAAACAAGACACATGGATTGCTGATAAAATAATCTTCTCACTTTGAGGTTTTATCAGGCAAATTGAGCATGCGTAAACACATTTAAATACGCAGTTAAGTCGGTCGCCTTTAAAATTTGAATTCTAGTGATAGACTTAATAGTGTTTCAAGATCATCAACTTGAGCTTTACCAACATAAAAACAGAGGTAATAATTTAAAATGACAAACAAAACTTTTGATTACATCATTGTTGGGGCTGGCTCTGCCGGCTGTGTTTTAGCGAATCGTTTGAGTGAAGATGGTAAAAGCCAAGTGTTATTACTTGAAACAGGCGGCACCGATAAAAGTATATTTATCCAGATGCCAACCGCATTGTCTATCCCGATGAACACTAAAAAGTATGCTTGGCAATTTGAAACTCAGCCAGAGCCTCACCTTAACAATCGCCGCATGCATTGCCCACGAGGTAAAGTATTGGGTGGTTCGTCTTCTATTAACGGCATGGTTTATGTGCGTGGACACGCTAAAGATTTTGATGAGTGGCAGCAACATGGCGCTGAAAATTGGGATTACGCCCATTGTTTACCGTATTTTAAAAAAGCTGAAACTTGGGCTTTCGCCAGCGATGAGTACCGTGGAAAAACCGGTCCACTAGGTGTAAATAACGGCAACCAAATGAAAAATCCACTCTACCGTGCATTTATAGATGCCGGTGTTGATGCCGGTTATTTAGAAACTAAAGATTCTAATGGCGCGCAGCAAGAGGGTTTTGGCCCGATGCACATGACCATAAAAAATGGACTGCGCTGCTCTACCTCAAATGCTTATCTTCGACCTGCCATGAGCCGAAGCAATTTAACCGTTGTTACCCATGCCTTAGTACATAAAGTATTGTTAGAAGGTAAAAAAGCAGTGGGCGTTCGTTACGAGCGTAAAGGCAAAATTGTTGATGTCACAGCCAATAAAGAAGTGGTGCTGTCAGCAGGTCCGATTGGCTCTCCACAAATTTTACAGTTATCAGGCATTGGCCGTAAACAAACACTAGAAGCTGCAGGTATAACGGTTAAGCATGATTTACCTGGGGTGGGCGAAAACCTGCAAGATCATCTTGAGTTTTATTTCCAATTTAAATGTAAAAAGCCGATATCGCTTAACGGTAACTTAGGCTTGTGGAATAAATTTTTAATTGGTGCTCGTTGGTTTTTTACCAGAAAAGGACTTGGTGCAACTAACCACTTTGAGTCTTGTGGTTTTATTCGCTCAAAGCCCAGTGTGGAGTGGCCAGATTTACAGTATCACTTTTTACCAGCGGCAATGCGTTATGATGGTAAAGAAGCTTTTGACGACCATGGTTTTCAAGTACATATTGGCCATAACAAACCCAAAAGCCGTGGCACGGTAAAGGTTAAATCGGCTGATCCGAAAGCTCATCCGGAAATATTATTTAACTACCTTGAGCACGAAGATGACCGCGAAGGTTTCCGTGCTTGTGTACGCTTAACTAGAGAAATTATTCATCAGCCTGCATTTGATCAATATCGTGGCGATGAAATACAGCCAGGTAGCCATATTCAAACCGATGAAGAGATAGACACCTTTGTTCGTGAGTTTGTGGAAAGTGCTTATCATCCATCTTGCTCATGTAAAATGGGCACAGATGAGTTAGCTGTAGTTGATTCAGATACTAGAGTGCATGGTATTGCAGGGCTACGTGTTGTCGACTCATCAATATTCCCGACGATTCCAAATGGTAACCTTAATGCGCCAACGATTATGGTAGCGGAGCGTGCAGCAGATTTAATACGAGGACAAGAAATGCTTGAGCCATCGACAGCCCCAGTATTTGTTTCTCCTGACTGGCCATCAAAGCAGCGTTCCAAGCAACCAAATCGAGTTGTCTAAGACACAGAAATAACTATGCATCTTGCTTTAACAAAAACAATAAAAGGGTAATCGTGACTATCTTTATAGAAATGTTTATTGAACGTATTTTCAAGAAAAAATTATGACCAGCTGGTTATCTGCGGGGATCATATTTACATTTATTGCAATTTTTCTTGTGTTATTTCGCTGGGGAAATATTCGCTGTGTCGGCGTAACGCCAGTGAAAACATTCACCTTTATTGCTATTTTATTTACCTCTGGCCTTGATGTTGGTTTGATCATGTTTCCGTTGACCGAGTTTGCTGGATACGCTGATTTAACCACAAGTCCGGAATATAGTTTTACTAACCCTTTAGCTATTGAATTTGGCTTTTGGGCTTTTCTTATCTGGGGCTTTTATTTTTTAACTTGCTTCTACTTCTGCGTTATTGAACCTAAAGTACAGTTTTTTGAGTTACCTTTAATTAAGCTAATTAATAACGTTGTGATTATCGGTACTTGTGCTTTTACTGCCTATTTATTGCTTAGTAATTTACCTTGGTATTTGCCAGAGCTTGGCGATGGTGAGTCTATAATAGGTAGCTTTTATTTGGTGGTTTTATTAGTGATCGCCACTTCGGTATATTCAAGCACTAACATACGTTACGTACGTTTTTTAAGCTTGGCAACAACCTGGTTATTCCTTGGTCTTATCGCTTTAATGTGGGCAGGTGCTTTCTTGTCGGCAGATTCCAATATCAGCGAATTTGCTAGCACTCTAAGCTTACTTGGTGGATATTTCGGTAATATCCAAAAGTTTGCCCTGCCACTAAATGATTATCATGAATTTTATCTGTACTGGTGGTTTGCTTGGAGCATTATGATTGGCCAATTTACTGCCCGCTTTGTCAGTGGTTTACGCACTTATCAAGTGTTAGCCGCTATGTTGGTATTTCCATCCATACCTATCGCTATTTGGTTTGCCGTATTGTATTACTACAGCGCTAATGGCATTGAAACGGCAGGCTTTTACAATATAACTATGGCGATTGTTGGCATAACCTTTGTTATCAACTCGCTTGATTCATTAATTCGTTTATATACCGATAACTTAAATCTTGGCGTAGCGCGAGTCGGCCGAGTAAAGTATTTTTTAGGGAACGTTATAGCTTTAAGTTTATTAACACTATTATTTAAACTCGACTTTCTACAAATTCAATGGGTGGGCGCAGTGGTTATTGGACTTTTCTTTACTTGCTTTGGTTATATTTTAGTTAGAAGGTTTAACGCGGTTAGGGAAATTAGTTCGGCACCGGTAGAAAACAAATTAGACTTTAATAAAATTAATTTAGTTAGCTAGATAACTAGCTAATTAATGCCAAGGACGGTAAGTAATCGTTGAAAACATTACATTTTAATACGTTCGGTCATTGCCATATGCTGTATTATCGGCCGAACAAAACTGACCATTATTAGATTAGCTGGAGACACCATGACAACAGAGAATAAACCCAACAGTAAAGCTATGCTAAAAAGAGCTCATCAAAACATGCCTATGGGAGTAGCCGATAGCTACCGTTATTGGGGTGAAGAAAATACCGTCTTTTTAAGTAGTATGAAAGGTTGCTCTATTACTGATTGTGATGGGCAAACCTTTGTTGATTTTCGTATAGCCTATGGACCAATTATTCTTGGTTACCGCGATCAACGTATTGATAATGCCGTGATTGATGCCATTACCAATATTGGCGCGATATCAGGCTTTTCAACTAGCCTTGACTCTGATGTGGTTGAGCTGATTAAGTCAATGTGCCCTAACATTGAAAAGATGCGTTTTGCCAACTCAGGTACAGAGGCTGTTATTGGTGCGGTTCGAACTGCACGTGGTTACACCAAGCGTAAAAAAATCGTGGTGGTTGAAGGTGGATTCCACGGTTTACACGATGAAGTAATGTGGAAATCAGATGTTGATAACTGGAATACGGATGCAGAACAAGACCCACAAATCATTCCATTTGGCGGCGGCATTCCAGAAAGCACTCGTGACAACCAAGTAAGCATACCGCTTAATGATTTCGCTGCACTTGATGCAGTTTTCGCCGAACATGGTGATGATATAGCCGCCATTTTAATTGAACCTATCATGGGTAATTGCGGTTCAATCGCATCAACTCAAGAATATATGCAAAAGTTACGTGATGTATCTGATGCAAACAACTCCTTATTAATACTCGATGAAGTTAAAACCGGATTCCGTGTAGCTAAAGGCGGTGCGCAAGAGCTTTACGGTATTTATGCAGATTTAACCACCTACGCGAAAGCTATGGGCAATGGTTACCCTGTTGCGGCATTTGGCGGTAGCGCGAAAGTAATGGATACTATTTCGTTTGCAACTGGCGGCGTCACCCATGGCGGAACTTACACTGCCAACATGATTGCCCTAAGTGCAGCAAAGGCAACGCTAACGGTATTAAAAGATACCGATGCATTAGCAACAATTAATCGCGTCGGTAAAGATATTCAAGCGCTATTATCACGCGTATTTAGCAAGTTTAATATTGAGCATTGTTTTGCTGGGCCCGATTCAATGTTTGGTGTGCACTTAGGTAGTACAGTGCCGCAAAACTATCGCGACTGGAAACAAACTAATAGCGAACTTTATACTGCTTTTGCGATGAATTTAATTGCCAACGGTGTAATGCTAGAACCAGATTCACGTGAACCTTGGTTTATTTGTGAAGCACATCAAACTGTCGATTTTGTTTGGTTAGAAAAAATAGCTGAACAGTCAATGGCTGCAGCGCTTAAATCATAGCCGACATTTTAATTATTATTAACCCTTAACTTAGTCACACCGAGTGTATTAATTAAGGGTTAATGTAATCCTCTCCTGCCTCTAACCTCTAACCTCTAACCTGGGCAACATACAAGCCCTGCCTGTATACATACATATAAAAACGCAAAGTTATGTAAAGTTTATGATATTCTTTAAAAATACACATATGCTAATAAATACCGTATTTCATAAAATAATTAACCATGAACAAAATAATAACATCGAGTTTGCTACTGGCACTGACATTACTATCTAATCTAGTCAGCGCCAGCGAGCAGCCACCAAATATTGTGGTTATTTTTACCGATGATCAGTCTTATACCGCAATGGGTGCTATGGGGAATAGTGAGATAAAAACCCCCAATATGGACCAATTGGCCGCCGATGGGGTCATGTTTAAACGTCACTATAACAATACCTCTATTTGTATGGCATCAAGAGCCACATTAATGACCGGGTTGTTGGAGTATAAGCACGGCACTAACTTTCATCATGGTTCGATGAGCCAGGATATTTTTGCGCAGTCCTACCCTGTTTTATTGAAGAAAGCCGGTTATTACACAGGGTTTGCCGGCAAGTTTGGTTTCCCGGTAACGAAACAAGCCATGTCGAGTATCAAGCACAATACTTATGACAAATTGCCAGTTAATGAATTTGATAATTGGGCAGGAGGTACAGATCAAACTAAGTATTTAACTAAAGATAACAAGTATATTGCTAAGTATGCTGCAAACAACCCTCATTCAACGCAAGCATATGCGGCGTGGGCAAAAGACTTTATAAGCCAAGCCAAAGCATCAGGTAAGCCGTTTAATATGTCACTGTATTTTAAAGCGCCACATTTACCAAGTAAGCCTGATCCTGCTTTTGATGATGTGTTCAAAGATGCTGTATTCTCCAAGCCTGAAAATTTTGGTCAACAGGCCGGTAAACATTTAGCTAAGCAAGCCAAACTTGGTCGCCAATATTTATCGTATAATAAAAAGTATAAATTATTTACTGATTACAACGAAGTTAAACGTAACTACTATCAACTGTTATACGGTGTAGATGTTGCTCTTGGTAAAGTTAGAGCCGAATTAGAAAAGCAAGGTGTGGCTGACAATACAGTAATTATTTTCACCTCTGATAACGGCTACTCACAAGGCGCTCATGGCTTGTCTGGTAAAACATTACCTTATGAAGAATCGACTCGAGTACCTTTGGTTATTTACGACCCAAGAGTTAAAAAGCAAGGGCTGGTAAGTTCAGCTTTAACGGCGGGTGTTGATTTAACGGCGACTATATTTGATTTAGCCAATGTTGCTGCGCCAAGCAATATTGATGGCACCAGCTTATTACCTTTATTAGATAACCCTGAAAGTAAAGTAAGAGACTCAGTAACACTGATTCAAACTTATGGCAGCGCCGCAACCCATAGTTTGGCGGTTATTTATAACGACTGGAAGTATATTTACTGGCCATTCCAAGAAGATAACTTACTAGCAGGTGAAGAGTTATTTCACTTAAGTAAAGATTCGTTAGAAATGCAAAACGTTGCCAACAACCCAGAAAATAAACAACAGTTACAACAATTGAAAAATGTTTATGACCAAGCGGTTATCAAGTGGCAAGAGCAAAGCTTAGCGGTAAATGAATACAGCCAATATGGGCAGATATTCAGTCGCCATGTAGACTGGCAAACTAAACGTCCTTTATACACAAAAGCGGCTATGGGATCATATCAAAAAGAAATAAACCCTAAGCCTAAGAAAAAGAAGAAACCAAAGAAAGATAAGAGTTAATACACCGCAACTCTAGGTTACGATAATGGCAAAATCGTCTTAGATTTCATCCTTGAATATTTTGCTACTATTGTTTTTACAGTAGCGAACTTAGATAAAAATAATTAAACATCGAAAGCGACAATTACGCTTTGGAATAATAATAACAAAGGTTTAATAAAATGAATTCATTAGCCCAAATGATATCCCTTTTTTTACTGCTTAGCATTGCACTATCAAATCAAGCACAAGCATCGGCAAAGATGCACGATGATGGTATAACATTCCCGTATTCACCTCCTAGTAATCATACCAAGACATTAGCTAAGATAGATCCAGAATACTTGCCTTATATGCAAGCTCAACCAGAAATGATTGCAGCTTGGCAAGATGACAAATTTGGGTTTTTTATCTGTTTTGATCATTCATCACAAAATGAAATAAGCATGAGTTGGGGACGACATGGTCCAAGACCACACCACTCGAGTGATGGCAAGGTGACTAAAGGCATGCCTGAGCAAGCCTACAATGATCAAGCAAAAACATTGAACCCTGTTGATTTTGATGCCTCAGAGTGGCTGGATGTAGTCGAAGATTCTGGAGCCAAATATATTGTATTTACTGCTAAACATCACGCTGGTTTTTCAATGTGGGATTCAAAGGTAACTGACTTTGACATCATGAATACGCCTTATGGCAAAGATATGACCAAATCTTTAGTTGCTGAAGCACAAAAACGTGGCATTAAATTTTATTTCTATTATTCTCAGCCTGATTGGTATCACCCGCTCTATCGCGATATAAAAGATCGTGAAAAATATTTACGCGAGTTTATGTACCCACAACTACGAGAATTAGTAACCCAATACGGTAAAATAGATGGTCTCTGGTTTGATGGTTTAGGTAAAAACATTAATACTTGGCATGGCGCTGAAATGGTAACAATGTTGCGAAAAATCCAGCCGCACTTAGTAATAAATCATCGTTGGGCTAACCCGGTTAATCGTATGGGCGACTTCGATGGTCCTGAACGAATGGTTGGTCGCTTTCAAATTAATCGTCCTTGGGAGTCATGTACCGTGATCGGTGGCGGTTGGGCCTGGACTGGGGATACTCCACCAATGTCATTTACCGACGCGATAACGTTACTTACCACAACAGTAAGCCGTGGCGGTAATTTATTACTCAATACTGGTCCCGATAGCTCTGGTGTGATCAATCCAGAACACGCTCAGCGATATCGTGAAATTGGCCAATGGCTTAAGAGCTATGGTGAAAGTGTTTATGGTACTCGAGGCGGACCTTACATTGATGGTACTTGGGGTGGTTCAACTCGCAAAGGTAACAACATCTATTTACATATCTATGGTCAAGTTGGCGATACATTGAACTTGCCTAAGCTACCTGTAGCAATTAAGGAAGCCAAACTTTTAACTGGCGGTAATGTAGCTTTTAGTAATTCTAAAAACCATTTAACCCTTAACTTTTCAGCTTACCCTGAAAAAAGTGATACACACCCAACTCGGGTAGTTAAACTAACTATGGCGAGTAATGTTGATAAAATTGATGTCATTACAACATTAGGAGAGCTAGTTTCACTGAGCGCTAAGGCAACATCTTCTTCAGATAAAAGTAAAAAGTTTAGTGCTAAATCGATGGTTGAGGGAATTAATGCAAGTTTTTCTGAAGGTATTATGGTTAAAAGTAGTTGGTCTCCAAACAATCAAGATAAGAAACCTTGGATACAGCTAACACTTGATGATACTCAGCCTATTCAGTCTCTCTTTATTGGTACTAGAAGATTTAGTAATAATATTCCAAGGGATATTTTATATAGCTTAAAGTTAAAAGTAGATGGTCAGTGGCAAACTATATTCGAAAATCAGCCTTATAATTTTACCAATGGTATTTCATTAGCTAGAACCTATTCAGCAAATGCTATTAGGGTGGAGTTTAGTAACTTTACTAACAAAAACTATGTAAAAGTTGGTGAGATAAAAGCCTACTCAGTTATGTAAGAAACGTTAACTTATTAAGTTATAATCATCTTTACTGCGCATTTCAGCTATTAACAACAATAGCTGAAATGTCTTTTAAATCTTTAACTCATCAAATATGAATCAATCGCTACTTATGGCTACAGTACGCATTATATTCATAAAGCCTAATGGCTAGTATAAGAATTCAATTCAACGTCAAACTCTTCTACTAGCTGCTTTGCGCCATCAAAATCGTACGACTCAAGAGCATTAGTTAGCTTTGTTGTTACATCAGATAACTGTTCAGTCTGTATGTAGCTGAGTATTTCCTGCAAGGTATCTGTTGCAGCCGAGTCAAAACCGTCAATTTGTTCTTTCAAATTTGTAAGTAATTGGGCTATAAGATTAGCATCGAACGATTTATTTCCAGCCTGGGCTGTTAAATTTTGTTGATCGTTCTCAATTGCACTGACCATTTGCATTAATTGAGCTTCACACTCAGTAAGCAGTTTTTCAACTTCATCAGCAACTAATACTCCACCTTTCTCAACTTTGGCAGTAAATAATAATTCAAGCTGTTGAGCTGATGGCATAACAAAAGTTGCACCGATATTACCAGTCAAACCTTTTAAGCTATGCGCAATTAGAATAGCCGCTTGGTAGTCTTTTTCCTTAATAGCTGTCCTGATACGCTGAACCGCATCGGCTTCCGATTTAACGACTTTGTTAAGGGTATTTCTATAGGCTTGTACATTGCCAGCCATTCTTGATAGCGCACTTTCAACATCAAATTCGGCTAAACAAGGTAACTCAACCTGATCTAATTCAATTGGCTGGACCTTTGCTTTACTACTTTTTTTCCCTGTCGGCTTAATCCATTTAGCCAAGGTTCTGTACATTTCTTGCGGGTTGATGGGTTTAGCTAAATGTTCATTCATACCGGCTGCAATGCATTTTTCTCTGTCGCCACTCATCGCATTCGCGGTCATGGCAATAATAGGTAAAGAGGCATTTTTATTATTCTTTCTAATTTCTCTGGTGGCGGTATAACCATCCATTACCGGCATTTGAATATCCATGAGTACCGCATCAAATGTGGTGTTCTCAATGGCATCAACGGCAATTTTCCCGTTATCAGCGACAGTAACTATCAATTCTGCCATTTCAAGTAACTCAACAGCTATCTGTTGGTTTATCTCATTATCTTCAACCAATAAAACATCCGCACCAACAATGTCTTGAGCCGCGGTCAGATCTATTCGTCCCGCTTGGCTGTCATCAATATTTATGATTTTTTGGCCCATACTTTTAAGTATGGTATCGAGTAAGGTGGACGCCGATACCGGTTTAGTCATCGAGCCATCCAACTTAATATGGCCTGCATTTTTTAGCATTACGTCACGATCAAAAGCGGTGATAATGATAAACTTCGGAGGAGCAGACAAAAAGTCATCTCCAGTGACTATTTCTCCTAATTGAATACCGTCCATATTCGGCATTTTCCAATCTGCAAGGACAAGCTTGAAAGGCGTGTTATTTTTTTCAGCAAGCGTTAACTTCTCTAACGCTTCTTTGCCTGATGCCGCCAGCTCAGGTTTAAAACCTAGGCTTTGCGCAAGATTAAATAGAATATCTCTTGCTGCGACACTGTCATCAACAATTAACACCGGCAAATTAACTAGAGTTTCTTTTAAGGTATTGCTCAGGCTACTATTTTCATTTGCCAGACCAAATGTTGCGGTAAAGTAGAATTGACTACCCTCTCCATAGGTACTTTCAACCCAAATATCACCTTGCATAAGGTTAGTTAATGTTTTACTAATGGCTAAGCCTAAACCGGTGCCGCCATACTTTCTCGTGGTAGATGCATCGGCTTGGCTGAATGATTGAAATAAGCGGCTTAACTGCTCTTCGGTCATACCAATACCCGTATCGCAAACAGCAAATTCAACGGTTATATTAGTCTCATCACGCTTAAGCTCTTTAACCTTGATGATCACCTCACCATTATCGGTAAATTTAAGCGAGTTATTGGTAAGATTGATCAGTATTTGTCCTAATCATAGTGAGTCACCAACCAGCTCCAGTGGTAATTCAGGATCTAGGTCAATTAACAGCTCTAGCCCTTTTTCTTCACTTTTGTGGGAGATGGTTTGCACTAAGAGTTTTAACGTTTCATCCAAGAAAAAAGGTTCAGTTTCTATTTCAAGTTTGCCGGCTTCAATTTTTGACAAGTCTAAAATGTCGTTAATAATACCTAGTAGTGCATTAGCGGAGCTATGAATTTTATTAACATAATCGGCTTGCTTGGGATTTAAATTGGTTTGCAGCGCTAAATAACTCATGCCGACAATAGCGTTCATTGGCGTGCGTATTTCATGACTCATATTAGCTAGAAAGTCAGCCTTTACTTGCGCTGATGCTTCCACCTCTTCAATCGAATCTTTGAGTGAAGCGGCCATTTTATTAAAAGCGCTTGCTAGAGTGAAAAGCTCATCTTTTGAACTGACCATTATCTTGGTATTTAAGTCGCCAGCAGCTATTTTTTTAGTACCGGTTATTAATACTTTTAAATTTTTAATAATGCCTGAAGCTAATAAATAACCAATAAATGTTGCAATAATTATTGTCAATAATGTGCCAAAAGTTATGGCTTTTAAGGTAAATGCTTGCGCCTGAGTAGCCTCTAATTGGCGACTGGTCATTAACGCTTGTTCTGCATCAATAAACTGCTGTTGAATCGACCTTATTTGATCGATAATTATTTTGCCAGTTTGTCTTTCTATTAAAGCGATCACGTCGGCTTTCTTTTGGCTAGTATCTGCAACTCTTCGTGCCGAAATTGCAACATTAGCCGCTTGTTCAAGCCACTGCGTTTGTAAACGATCTATTTCATCTAAACGCTTAACCTGAACAGGATTGTCTTGTACATGTTGTTTTAAGTTTCCTACCTTTTCGCTCCAATTCTTTTGGGCACGATAAAAAGGGGCTAAAAACTCCTCATTACCCGTAATTAAAAAACCTCTTTCGCCAGTTTCCATATCGATAAGTAGAGTGAGTATTTCTCGACTATCAGCAATGGCTTGATGCGTGTGTGTAACCCACTCAGTCGTTTCTGCTTGCTTAGTTATACTGTCATATACAAAAACGGAAACAGCCGACATAAGTAATAGTGGCAGAGTCAGCCCCAGAATAATTCTGTTGCGTAGCTTAAGGTTGTTAATAAAGGGAATATTCAAAATAAGTTACTCATACCACTAGTTTATTATTATTTTTTGTAAGGTATTTATCTTATTTAATATAAGCTTATTGCCCTAAAAACTCTAGCTTTATTCAGAGCTACTAAAGTAAATATGCCATGTTTACTTCAATAGTTTTATTCGGGGATATATATTACTTGGATAAAAGTGGGCTGCTAATGGGATTTGAACCCTCGGAAATTGATAGTCGGAATCATCTGGGATTCTGTCGTGCTTTATAAATAAAATACTGGCCTTCGTCAGTATGACGAAGCGGGGAAAAATGGGGTGGCTAATGGGATTTGAACCCACGACAACCGGAATCACAATCAGGCCAGCAGTATAACCTTTAGCTATATTTAAACGTAATAACGTAGATAATTTATCGGGCTAACTTAGCTTAGTCTAGATTAATGTGTAATGCCGTATTTGTGAAAACTCACAGAATATTATCAGTATCAAATTTCACCTCTTTTTGTACTTCTGGAAAATCTGCTTACAGAAAAAATAACTCTTTACTTAATGGTACGCTTTGCTCCTTTATAAACAACTAGAGTAAAAGTTATGCCTTTAAATACTATAACGTGGCAAGAAGCCAAAGCGATATTATTGGAACACCTTAGTGCTTTTTTATTTCCTTATGAAGCTGAGGATAGTGAAGAAATTGTTTTTTTCTTTCCTTTAATAGATGTAATTATGGAAAACCCCGATGTTGATATTGATGATTTATGCGTAGCTGCACTAGAGAACGACTGTCATTAATATTATATTTTAAAATTATTAAATCAAAATTAAACGCCCATCATGGCCACACGTTTTTTGTGTGGTTTTTGCGATACCTCATTATTGACTAGTTTAAGTTGGCACATAGAAAATTGTGAGCTAAAAAATCAACTTTAGACTATATACTCTATGGCGCTTCGCCCCCTAACCGTATATGGACTCCACGTATTTTACAATTAATAATTTAACGTTAAACAGATTAAGATGCGGTCGTATATACGGCTTTTATTGAGAGAGCTACCCTCTAGCCTAAGATGTTTGCGCACCTATTATCCTTTTCGCCATAACAGTCTTGATGACTTTCGCTTTGGTCAGGTTTTTAATAGGTTGGTCTTACCGTTTATGCTTTATCATTATTGTAAAATTTTGCCTGTTGTTATTACTTGTTTTTCTATATTGCTAATAATGGTTGTTGTTTATATTTATTTTCATGTCGTAACATTGCCCAAGCTGTCCTAACCGTTTTATTGGCTAAAGCTATACAGGATCGTTTAATACCTGCTCGTTGAACTAATTTTATCAGCCATGCTTGTTTGGCTGTTTTAGGCTCATCGGGTAAATTGCAGATATAAGAAAGCGCACCTTGGTATAAAGCCGACCTCAGCTCCCTTATTCCACCTGCTCTATCAATTCCAGTCATGAACACTTTACCTCCTGAGCTATGCTGTTTAGGCGTTAGCCCAACAAATGCCGATGCCTCCCTGCCATTTTTGAATTGTTTTCCATCACCTATTGATGAATACAACAAACCAGCACACACCTCTGCAACGCCCTCTAAATCCATTAGTTTTTTACACGGTTGCAATTGGCGAACAAGTGCATTTTTTGTTTTTATTAACTGAGCTAACTCTTCTTTTAAACGTAAATAGGTTAACCACAATTGGTTAACGGTTGAACGTAAACATTCTGGCATTGAATCCGCATCATTGAGTGTATCCAAGACAACTGTCTTTAATGCTTTAACGCCTCTCGCACTCACTATGCCGTACTCATAAAGCATGGCACGTAGGTGGTTACTTAAAGAAGTAATGCTACGAGATAAATGAAAGCGACTTGTTTCTAATGTTTGTATGGTTTGTTGTTGTTCAGTTTTGGGTTTACTCGATTTCATGCCTATTTGTAACGACGCATTGGCAATGGCCAAAGCATCATTAGCATCTGTTTTATGCCCTTGGAGAAAGCCTTTTACTTTTTTAGGACTTATGATCCGAACGTCATGGTTAAAGCTCTGTGCATATCGTCCCCAATAATGGCTGCTACCGCAGCCCTCTATCGCCACAACAGCTGGCTTTGCCTTTGCCAATAGCTCTTTCAGTTTTTGACGACTAACGGCTTTATTGCTAACTAATTCACCATGTTTGCTAATTTCGCAAACCTGAATAATATTCTTAGCTAAATCAATTCCAAAGATAGTAGATTTCAACATAATATGGTCTCCTTAATAGTTACTGTAACTCTAGACTAGTTGCTAGGGTTGTGGAGTCCATACATCGTCCAACAACCAGTCGAAACCCATGATGGTTCCCAATAAACGACTCCAAGTCCACCACGAGTTTTAACTTCATTTGAAAGGTCTATTAACCAGTCACGCTGAGCTTCAGGGCTAGCTACCCCATAGCCTTCTGAAGTATAATATTGTTCAGAGCCCATCATGTTTGTGCCATTGTCATTCCAGTCATGCGTCCAAATAACACCTGTTTCAACGATCATTACATCTTTATTAAATGTAGTTTTTAAATTTGTAATAATGTCACCTGTCTGGGTAATAGTTCCTGGATGCCATTCTGGGTAGTAAGATAGTCCGATAATATCGAAATCAATAACACCATTTTGAGTGGCATCTCCAAACCACCAAACAGCATTATTAGGATCTGCGATATGTAGAATTATTTTGGGATCAATTGATGATGCTTCTCCTGCAGCTCTAACAGCATTAATTCCTGCGTTTAGTAATGCACTATTTCGTGCCCAATCTATAGGGAAGCCTGTAGAGCCATCTAGCATCATTATTTCTCGATTAGTTTCATTGCCTACTTGAACGTATTCAGGCATTAACCCATCAGCATTTAATGACATTAAAGTATCATATGTATAATCATAAACCGTTGAGGTTAGGGCAGGCGTATCGTTGATTAATGATTCCCAAGCGCTAGGAATTGTTTGATGTCCTGGGTCCGTCCATTCATCAGAGTAGTGGAAGTCAAGCAGGACATTTAAACCAAGAGCTTTGGCTCTGGCTATTGATATTTTTGCATCAGCAAAATTTGAGAATTGATTAACTGTGCCATCCATCGCTTCCCAATCAGGAGTATGCCACAGTCTAATGCGTACGATATTTGCGCCATGTTCTGCCATTATTTAGTAGTTATCTTTGGTTACGCCATTATCTGTATACGTTACCCCACACGATTCCATTTGATTTACATATGACAAATCAGCACCTTTCAAAAAGGTTTCTGCGAAAGATGAAGTACAAAATAATGTTGCAATAAGATAGATCAGATTTTTAATTTTCATAGAACTTAGTTGTTTATTCATAAAATGTTCTCTTTTATTTAGTGAATTATTCCTAGATATAGTTTCCATTGTGATATCCATTAGTAGTTAAGCTGATCAAATACTTGTTGGAAGTCAATATGAAGGGTAAGCGCTCACCCTTAACAGGTCAATAGTGTAATTTATATACACATATTATTGCATTTTATCTGTTTTACGGATTTCTAATGGAGTTTTTAATGGTAGTTGATAGGTAAGCGGTTACCTTGATCCTGCTGTGAACCATTATTACGTTAATAATTCTAAGGCATTTTATGGAAGGATTATCTCCAACCGACATAAATAAAATCATCTAAAGTATGATATATATCATTACAATCAATAATCAAAAAGGTTTGGGTTAGTCTGTAAAATATGGAGTTTAGAGTTCAAATATATTAAAAAATAATGGCTATGTTCCCGCTAAGTGTTGCTGAGCTTTGAACAGATTGTTTTTGTTAGGATTTTCATTTGTATCTAAAAATCGAAACCAACCTAAGTAATTTTCTAAATACTTAGTCGCCACACCATGAAATCTATCCATCCAAGCCTTTAAGCGGCTGTGGTATGCATTAACATTCTGAATATGAAATACCTTTTCAATCACCTGTACACCCGCAGCTACATCTAGCCGTTTGTGAATTAAATCATTACCTTGTGCAAACTTGATATAAGATCTAAATCCATCGGTGCACAAGACGCTATCTTTTAATATTTTACCTTGTAGCTCTTTATTGAGTTGCTCTGTAGAGACAGAAGGAATAATAGCCTCATAAGTATGCTTACCCCTATCTCTTACTGTTAATACAGGCACCCAATCTTCTTTAGAGCGTCCTCGTTTTTTTGCTTTCATTCCTCTTTTTCTTGGCTTTCGCTCAAGTGTGCGATTTCCTTTTTCTGAGCGTGCAAATAAGGTTTCATCAGCTTCAACGATACCTTCAAGTAAAGTCGCCTTCATGGTTGCAGGCATTTGAAGAAAGCGGTGTCGCCATCTAAACGATGTTTTTAAGTTAATATCACAATCGGTTGCTGACGCTCTTAGTACTTTGCCATTGATCATGCATTGTAAGTAATCTAGCCACTTTTCTTTATGCTGTAACCGAGCCAAGGGCGTTTTAGTCACAGCATTGAAAGTTTTCGTACAATTTTTACAACGATACCTTTGCATGGCAGATGCTTTACCATGCCTATTGATCAAACCACTATGACAATGAGGGCACTCTGGCTCATCAATCATACGCTGCTCAAGCTCAGCAATGATTGGCTGAATTAAGTTATCACCTTTTAAAAACTTCTCTACATCCTTAGCTTGCTTATCTGCCAGGTGCTCTAACGCTACTAATAGTTTTTTAAATTGTGCTGGTATCATAATGAAATACTCAAATACTGATGTTATATACAGTGTAGCAACAATTTAAGGGAACATAGCCAAAATAATATATCTATAATCGATTATGCTGTTGCGTTGTAGCTTCATTTAAAACTAGTTGATTCGCGCTTAACCAATCTTGGAATATATTTATAGTTTTGCTTTTTATCAATAGCTAATTCTGACACAGATAAATCTAGTGCTATGTTGGCTGCTTGCATTGCCATTTCTTCAATAGGGTAGTTTAGTGTGCTCAACTTAGGTCTAGAATAGCTTGATAATAAAACATCATCAAAACCTAGAACTGAAATATCTGAAGGTACTTTAAAACCGTTATCTTCTAAGGTGGAAATTGCACCAATAGCCATTGCATCGTTATAAACGAATACCGCTGAAAATGATTTTCCTGATGCTAATAGTTTTTGTGTAGCAAGCTCGCCACCTTGTAGTGTTGGCTCCCCATATTCAATTAACACAGGCTCAATTTTAATATCTGCAGCTTTTAGTTCGTTTTGAAAACCTTGTAACCTGAGTTTAGGATCGTCTATTTGATATTTACTGGAGATACAGGCGAAATTCTTATGTTCTAACGCTAATAAGTGACGCGCGGCAATTCTACCTCCTTCTAGATTATCTAGCCAAATACAGCGATGTGCTATTTCTTCAATATAACGATCGATTAGTACTAAGCCGCTAACTTTTGATGATAATTCTATTAAAACTTGGTCAGACAGTTTTTTACTGTGTACTACCATGACATCACAACGTCTTTCTATTAATAAATTGATCGCCTGCATTTCTGATTCGGCAGTGACCAATGCGGTACTTAATAGCAGTTGCATATTTTTTTCACGGGCTACTTTATCTACGCCACTGGATAGTGATGCAAAAAATGGATCGAGTAAATCGGGTATCACAACCCCTAGTGTGCTGCTTTTTTGAGTAACTAAGGCGCGTGCATTGGCATTTGGAGAATAGTTTAGCTCCTTCATCACCTTAGTGACTTTCTCAATGGTCGCTTTGCTAACTTTAGGTCCGTTATTTAATACGCGAGAAACTGATGCTACAGAAACACCTGAAAGTCGAGCTACATCTTTTATTGTTGCCATAAGGGTAAATGTTTACATTTATTTAAATTTTTACTTTGGGTGAATATACACTTAAAAGTATCTTTATATCAAGTGTATCCTTTTAAAAATAAACGCTTGAATACAAAGTTACGATCTATTACTCTCTATTTTATTGTTGGGGTAATCGATTACCCTTATTCTTCATTTTAATTAAAAATATTGTGGTAAGTAATATGAATATAGAATTTGACCCAGCCGAACATCCGCATCGTAGATATAATCCACTGATAGATGAGTGGGTCTTAGTTTCACCTCACCGAGCAAAACGACCTTGGCAAGGACAAGTGGAAAAACTTGATGAAAAAGAAAAGCCTGCATATGACAAAGAATGTTTTTTGTGTGCGGGCAATACACGGATAAATGGTGAAGTGAATGATGACTATAAAGATACATTTGTTTTTACTAATGACTTTGCTGCAATAAAACAAGATACACCTGTAGTTAGAAGTGATGATCCACTTTTTAAAATGGCGACAGAGCAAGGTGAAAGCCGTGTTATTTGTTTTTCTCCAGATCATAGTAAAACACTACCTCAGCTTTCAGTTAAAGAAATTAGCAGTGTTGTTGATACTTGGCATAGTCAGTGTGAGGAACTGGGGAAAACGTATTCATGGGTGCAAGTTTTTGAAAATAAAGGCAGTGTTATGGGCTGCTCTAATCCTCATCCTCATGGCCAAATTTGGGCGCAACAACAATTGCCAACCTTAGTGATGAAAAAACAAAAAGCGCAGTTGGCGTACCTTGAGCAACATGGCAGTAATTTATTGCAAGACTATGTTGTCAGGGAAGTAGAAAATAAAGAACGAGTTGTCGTGTCTAATGATGATTGGCTTGTTGTTGTACCTTATTGGGCTGCTTGGCCATTTGAAACCTTGTTGCTACCTCGTTTTTCTGTATCTCGCATTACTGAACTAAATGATAAACAAAAGTTATCACTTGCCGATATTCTTAAGCAAATCACTATCAAATATGACAATTTATTTAATTGTTCTTTTCCTTATTCAATGGGTTGGCATGGTGCTCCTTTCGATAGTGAGCAGCATGATGAGTGGACTTTGCATGCAAGCTTCTTCCCACCACTATTAAGATCGGCGACAGTACGTAAATTTATGGTCGGTTATGAAATGATGGCTGAAGCCCAACGTGATCTTACTGCAGAACAAGCAGCTCAGCGATTACGTGATTTACCAGCAACACATTACAAGGATAAAAACTAATGACTGAGTCACTATCAGAACAAAAAGACCTTGTACAAATTTTATTTGAACAGCAGTTTCAGCGCTCATCCGCGATAGTTTGTCATGCGCCTGGTCGTGTTAATTTGATTGGCGATCATACTGATTATAATGACGGCTTTGTTTTACCAGCAGCGATTAACTACGGCACTACTATTGCTGCATCACAGCGTGAAGATAATGTAGTTAGGGTTTATGCCCATGACTGTGACCAACAAACCTGTGAATTTGCCTTAAGTGAGATAGTGTTTGATGAGCAGATGATGTGGAGTAATTATGTTAGAGGAACTCTACAAGCACTAATGAAAAAGCACCCTGATATTAAAGGTGCAAATTTAGTTGTTACTGGTAACGTGCCGCAAGGAGCAGGGTTAAGCTCTTCTGCTAGTTTTGAAATTGCTATTTTAAAGGCATTTACTGATCTTTATCAATTAACGTTAGATGGTGTTAATGCCGCGCTTATTGGCCAACAAGCTGAAAATAATTTTGTTGGCTGTAACTGTGGGATTATGGACCAACTAATTTCAGCAATGGGGCAGCAAGGACATGCTATGTTGTTAGATTGTAGAGATTTGTCTTTTGAAGATGCACCAATTCCTGATGATTTAACGCTGTTTATTGTTAACTCAAATGTAAAACGTGGCTTGGTTGACAGTGAATACAATTTAAGAAGAGAGCAGTGTGAAGCGGTTGCCAGTCATTTTGGTGTAACAGCTTTGAGAGATGTTACTTTGGCACAATTAAACGCCGCTAAAGAGCAAATAGAACCCGTATTATTTCAACGTGCTCGACATGTTATTAGTGAAAATGAACG
Organism: Thalassotalea sp.; assembly: GCA_029237915.1. Taxonomy (GTDB): domain Bacteria; phylum Pseudomonadota; class Gammaproteobacteria; order Enterobacterales; family Alteromonadaceae; genus Thalassotalea_A. The sequence continues at coordinate 47,618 of JAQWHD010000006.1, forward strand.
TGCTGTTAATACATTAACGGCTCTAAAAAATAATGATATGCCAACAATCAGCGCGGCAATGAAGGCTTCTCATATTTCTTTACGAGATGACTTTGAAGTCACAACTAAGGAAATGGATGGTTTGGTTGAGATGATTGACGATGTAATAGGGGATAAAGGCGGTGTTCGTATGACCGGAGGTGGTTTTGGAGGTTGTGTGGTTGCATTAGTACCTACTGAACTTGTTGCACAGGTAGAACATGTTGTGAACAACAAATATGAAAGTAGATATGCTTTAAAGCCGAGTATTTATATTTGTACTGCAAGACAAGGTGCGTTTCGATAATTTATTCATTTAAACAACTAACTTAAACAACTAATTAAAATAAAGAATGATAACTATAAAAAGGTAACAAATGATGGAATTTGCAAATAAATTGGGGACGTTGGACAGCACGATTTTTGTTGTTTATGTCATAGGACTATTGTGTCTTGCCTTATGGATTTCTCGTAGTGAGAAAAAAGAAGGGGCGAATACCGAAGACTATTTCTTAGCGAGTAAATCTTTGCCGTGGTGGGCGATCGGCGCTTCGCTCATTGCCGCAAATATTTCGGCAGAACAAATTATCGGAGCATCAGGCTCTGGTTACGCTATGGGTTTGGCAATAGCTTCGTATGAGTGGATGGCAGCTATTACCTTGATTATAGTTGGTAAATATATGCTGCCTATTTTCTTAGAAAATAAAATATTCACCATGCCACAATATCTTGAACAGCGTTTTGACAATAAAGTTAAAACCACCATGGCGATATTTTGGTTGGCGGTTTATACCTTTGTTAATTTAACAGCGGTGTTATGGTTAGGTGGCATGGCCATTGAAACTGTTGCTGGGGTTGATTGGATGTTCGGTATGATCTTCCTCGCGGTATTCTCTGTTGCTTATTCATTATACGGCGGTTTAAAGGCCGTTGCTTTTACCGACATTTTACAGGTGGTTTTATTAATATTTGGCGGTTTATTACTGAGTTATTTAGCTTTAGATGCTGTTTCAGATGGTCAAGGTATATTGGCTGGATTTGGGGTGTTGAGTGAACAAATGCCAGGACATTTCGATATGATTTTAAGTCCTGAAAATGAGCATTACATGAGCCTGCCAGGTATTTCTGTATTAATTGGTGGTATGTGGGTGATGAATTTTAGTTATTGGGGCTTTAACCAATACATCATTCAGCGTGCATTGGCCGCTAAAGATATTAAAGAAGCACAAAAAGGTATTGCTTTTGCTGCTTACCTTAAATTATTAATGCCGCTTATAATTATATTACCAGGTATTGCTGCAGTAGTGCTTTATCCTACATTAACATCTCCAGATCAAGCTTACCCATCGATGATGTTATTAATGCCTGTTGGTATAAAAGGATTAATTTTTGCTGCCTTAGTTGCTGCAATAGTATCTTCATTGGCTTCAATGACCAATAGTATTTCGACCATCTTTACAATGGATATTTATAGAAGCTATAAGCCTAATAAAAGCCAACGTCACTATGTACATATTGGCCGGATTGCCGCATTGGTTTCTTTATGTATAGCCCTAATTACTGCTGAGCCATTATTGGGTAAGTTTGACCAAGCATTTCAATATATTCAAGAGTTTACTGGTTTCTTTACCCCAGGTATTGTGGTGATATTTGGTATGGGGATGTTTTGGAAGCGTGCAACATCAATGGGTGCTTTATCGGCAGCATTAGGCTCTGCAGTATTTTCACTTGTACTTAAGCTTGCTTGGCCAGAACTACCTTTCATGGATAGAGTTGGCTTAGTATTCTTACTATGTTTAGGTTTATGTTATTTCGTTTCTTTAGCTGGCAAACCAAACACTGAAGATAGTAGTGTTGATTTAGACAAAGTGAGTTTTGATACAACTAAATCATTTAACGTTGCTTCAGTAGGGGTGGTACTTATCCTTACTGCTTTATATGCTACTTGGTGGTAATAACGTTGTCGGAATATAGCCATAAGAATATGTAAATAGTAAAAGGCCAATTTATTGGCCTTTTAAACTTTTAGAGGTAAGAAAATGAAAGTTTTAGTCACAGGTGGTGCTGGGTATATCGGATCCCACACGGTTTTATCATTATTAGAAAATAATTATGATGTTGTTGTTTATGACAACTTGTGTAATTCAAGTGTTGAGTCTCTCCGTCGTGTTGAAAAACTAACCGGTAAATCGGTTAAATTTATTCAAGGTGATATTTGTAGTAAAGATGATTTAACCAAGGTTTTTAATCAATTTAATATTGATGCTGTTATCCACTTTGCCGCACTTAAAGCCGTTGGTGAATCTGCCGAAATACCATTAAGTTATTATCAAAATAATGTTCATGGCACAGTGTGTTTACTTGAAGTGATGCAACAGCAAAAGGTTCATAACTTTATTTTTAGTTCATCTGCTACAGTTTATGGCGAAGAAAGTGACGTGCCTTATGTAGAAACGATGAAGTTAGGCACACCTTCAAGCCCTTATGGCGCTAGTAAAGTAATGGTTGAACGGGTGTTAGCTGATACAGCGAATGCGAATAAAGAATTTCGAGGTGTTTCTTTACGTTATTTCAACCCTATTGGTGCCCATGAAAGTGGTGCAATAGGTGAAGACCCTAAAGGCATTCCAAATAACCTTCTACCTTATGTTGCACAAGTTGCGGTAGGTAAACGTGATAAATTGAGTATTTTTGGTGATGATTACCCAACACAAGATGGCAGTTGCGAACGTGATTATTTACACGTGATGGATTTAGCACAAGGCCATGTTGCGGCTTTGAATTGGTTAAATCGAAACGATGAATTTCGTGGCGTTGAAGCGTTCAATTTAGGTACGGGTAATGGGATTTCGGTGTTTGCTATTGTTAAAGCATTCGAGAAAGCCATTAATAAAACAATTCCTTTTGACGTTTCACCAAGAAGAGCAGGGGATTTACCAGCGTTCTGGGCTAATGCTAGCAAAGCAAATAAAGAACTTAATTGGCAAGCAACTAGGAGTTTAGAGCAAATGATGGCAGATACGTGGCATTGGCAGTCAAATAACCCTAATGGATATTTAGTGTAATGGTTACAATAACTCCAGCGTCTGAAATATCGATGCAAACTGTTCTTTTGCATAATGATTATGGTATGACAGTAGAAATTATTAACTTTGGTGCCAGAATCAAGTCTGTTAAGTTCCCGATAAATACGTTGTTAGAAAGTAAAAAATCGACGGAAATGATTTTAGGTTATGATGATGCCGTTGATTACCTAACGGACGACTTTTACTTAGGGGCAACTTGTGGACGTGTATGCAATCGTATTGCTGGTGGCAAGTTTGAACTTGATGGTAGGCAATATCAATTACCGCTAAATGATGGTGAAAACTGTTTACATGGTGGTATTGATAATTTTTCAATGCGCTACTGGAAAGTAGATGAAGAAACAGTCACTGATACTTCAGTAACTTTATCTCTTATTTCCCCAAATGGAGACCAAGGTTTTCCAGGGAAACTAGCGCTATCTGTGACTTATCAGTTAAGTGCTGACAATAAACTAACCATAGAGTATTCGGCCAATACTGACCTAGCTACACCCGTTAATTTAACTAACCATGCTTACTTTAATTTGGGTGAAGGTAATTGCGAATTATTACAACTGCAGATAATGTCATCGGAGTATCTAGAAACTAACGTGGATAATATACCTACGGGTAATATTCTTTCGGTAGCTGGAACAGATTATAACTTTAAAGAGCCAACTTCGATTGGTTATCGACAACAACACACTGAAGATGAGTCCCTTAAAACAAAAAACGGTTACGATCACTGCTTTGTT
>JAQWHD010000010.1 GCA_029237915.1 Thalassotalea sp.
GTAAGGCAAGTGCTGGAGTAACACATAAATATCCCGGACGATTAGCTCAGTTGGGAGAGCATCGCCCTTACAAGGCGAGGGTCACTGGTTCGAGCCCAGTATCGTCCACCACTTCTTTATTTTTCAAATCTCTCTAATTAATTATCAAATACAAAGGTTCGAGCCACTAACACAGTATGGCGTCCACCATTTCTTTATTTTTCATATCTCTAGTTACAAAATCTCTAATCTCTAATCTCTAATTTCAAATATCTCTAATTAGTTATCAAATTTAGAATCCGATTTAAATTCAATAGTTTTATCCGCTAACATAATAAGCTTGTACTCTTTCTTTAGTTTGAAATATTCTATAAAATTCATTTTTCTTAGTTAAACATCTACTGCTAATAATATTTATCTTATAGTTTGTATTCGTTAATTTACTAAACAAGATGGTGTTTTAATCTTACAGCAACCAATAAATCCTTTATTCATATGTCTTTAGGAAAAAAATGAAAAAATTCAAAGTCAGCTTAACCATGTTTGCCTTTATGGTGATCTTTTATGGCTACAGTATATATAACTCGCCATTACCATTTGAGGTAATAGATCAGGATAAATCGGGTGTTATCTCATTGGAAGAAGTTGCTAACTCTTTTGAAACTGATAAGCGTGTAGTGATTAAAGCTAATGAAATTTGCACTATCTATTATTGGCTAGAAGATGGTACTGATGCTTATGAAGTTTGTGTTCCAAGCAATTAATAATATCTCCCCTTTATCAAGACATTACCAATTATGAATATGAGCCGTACTGAAGCGCTAAATCAAATAATCACTTTTGGTGAGTTTCGGGGTAGTGCTTTTTCACAGCTGCTTCAGTTTGGTTTTGACACTGAAATTGAGCACTTTAAAGTGACTAAAACAATGCTAGCTGATGTATTAAATAAATATTTATCTGACGTTATTTCTGCTGACGATCTTGACGAGTGGGCTAATTTTATTGAGTGCCGTGATGATATTGATTACTCATTAATTGAAGGGTACGTATACGCACTTGCGAACCCTGAATTAATGGGGGACATATCTAAACATAAAATAATGAAAATGCTCCAAATGTTAAATAGTCCTTCCTTATAATTCTCATTTCGCCATTTCTAAAATCGCACAGACCTTTTGTAAGAAACACTGAGCTGATTTTAGCTGTTCAATTTAACTTAATCTGCTACATTAGTTTTTCGTATAATAATAAGGAAATTCTAGTGTTAAAATTTCGGTTACTCTCTCTCGCTTGTATTATATTTTTTATAGCGCCATCATTTGCTAAAGAGCAAGCTGCTGTTGCTATGCCGGATAGTTATAGTGCCGATACTGCCGCAAGTATTTTAAAGGCCGGTGGCAATGCAGTTGACGCATCTATTGCTGCACAGTTTGTTCTTGCCGTTACTCTTCCCGAGGCAGGCAACCTTGGCGGTGGTGGTTTTATGACAATTTACCAAGATGGCCAAGCTGATTTTTTAGATTATCGTGAATTAGCACCAATTGCAGCTCATCGTGATATGTACTTAGATGATAAGGGCGAGGTGATTGAAAACTTGTCATTATTTGGTGTTTTAGCCGCAGGTACACCCGGTACTGTTGATGGTATGTGGCAAGCACATAAAAAATATGGAACGTTACCCTGGAAAACCTTATTACAACCAGCGATTGATTTAGCTAGTAAGGGCTTTATCGTACACCCTCAACTGGCACATGATATTCAAGCAATTTCTAATGAGTATCATGAAAATAATATTAAGGTTAATTTTGATGATTATTTTTTATTGGCAAAAGCAGGGGAAGTATTTAAACAAGCTGAATTAGCGGCAACGTTAGTACGTATTCGCGATCTAGGTAAAGACGGATTTTATCAGGGTGAAACTGCTGACATTATTGTTAGTTTTATGAAAGATAATCAAGGTTTAATTACTCATAAAGATTTAACCGAGTACCAAGCTAAATGGCGTAAACCATTACAAAAAGACTGGGCTGGTTATCAAGTTATCACTGCACCGCCACCAAGTTCTGGCGGGATTGCTATTTTACAGTGGTTAAGAATGTATGAATTATTAGCCGATAAAAAGCTTGAACATAACTCGACTGCCTACATCCATTTACTATCTGAAATTGGTAAACGTGTATTTGCTGACCGAGCCGAATATCTTGGTGATCCTGATTTTATTAAAGTGCCTGTAAATAAATTAATTGATGATAACTACCTTATAGCTCGTGCTAAAGGTGTTAAGTTAAATAAAATATCGACTACAGAAACAATTAAACCGGGATTAAAAGAAAGTGAAGATACCACGCATTTCTCAATTGTTGATAAGTGGGGTAATGCAGTATCTAACACGACTACTATTAACTTAGGTTTTGGCAGTGGCATGGTAGTGAAAGGCGCTGGTTTCTTATTAAATGATGAAATGGATGATTTCAGTGTTAAGCCAGGCGTACCTAATGTGTTTGGCGCTGTAGGTGGTGAAGCTAATGAAATTCAGCCGAAAAAACGTATGCTGTCATCCATGTCACCCACCATAATACTTAAAGACGGTAAGGTAACTTTGGTTACTGGATCGCCAGGTGGCACTACGATAATTACTTCTGTGTACCAGTCTATTTTAAATGGTTTAGTGTTTAATATGAGTGCCCAACAAACCGCTGATACCCCACGTTTTCATCATCAGCTATTACCTGAGAATGAAATTAGACATCATCAAGGTTTAGGTGATGTGCGAAAGTTAGAATTAAAAGCTATGGGGTATCATTTAAAGCAAAGAAATTTTGGTGACCTACATTTGATTTTACGTAATGGTAATAATTTAGATGCAGCATCGGAAAGCTCAGGCCGTGGTAAATCGATAGTTATTCAATAATCCTATTAATAGCAACTTAATAGGATTTAATTGCTATCATAACTTGCTAGTAAATTATCTAAGCTTATAAAACTTCGGTTTTATGGGCTTTAATATATTTTATCAATTAAGTTGTTTGATAATCTAACCCAATGATTGAGCGTACTTCATCTAAAGTTTGAATTAACGTTTTGCTAAATTCAAAACTCATAATATCACTCTCAGTTTTGCCTTGTCGAAGTAAGTCATTAAAGTGCTCTATCTCATAGCTATAACCATTAGTTTTGTAATCAAACTCAATAACTTGCTCTTTCTCTCCTGCAATTATTGTTATATTCGTTGGGGCATGAAAAGGGCCGTTAAGCTTAATTATTGCTCGCTCGCAAGTAAAAGTGGCTTGTGTTGGTGTTGTAGCTAATAGAGTGCTATTTAGATGTGCACTAACGCCATTGGCATATTTAAATTCCATTGTGCAAGATGAGTCAGCACCATTATCAAAAAAGCTAGCGCCTGCTTTAATGTGCTCAGGTTTACCGAAAACAGACAGCGCTGCGAAAATAGGATAAATACCTATGTCGAGCAAACTACCGCCACCGAGTTCTTTATTAAATAACCTTGAGTCATTGTTAAACTCGCGAGTGAAACCAAAATCAGCCTCAAGTTTTAAAACCTTACCATAACGTTCATTAGCTAATTCATTTAAAGCAAACTGGTAATGCGGCAAAAAGAATGTCCACAAGGCTTCCATTAATAAAACCTTGTTCTGTTGTGCTTTGGTTATCATCAACTCAACTTCAGCACTATTCATCGCAAAAGGTTTTTCACATAACACAGCTTTACCATGTGCTAAACACAGTAAGGTATTTTCTTTATGTAAAGCATGCGGCGTTGCAATGTAAATAGCATCAACATTGGGATCCTTTATCAAGGATTCATAGCTGTTATAGGCAATAGACGCTAGATATTTATTGGAAAATTCATCTGCTTTTTGCTGGCTTCTTGATGCAACGGCATAAAGCTCAGCCCCTTGCACCCTCACTAAGTCGGCGGCGAATTTATTGGCGATATTACCTAAGCCTAAAATTCCCCAACGTATACTGCGATTGTTAAATGAATTCATCAGATGTCCAACTAAAAATTTTAACTAATTTGATTATTTAATTAGAGTAACTGATTAATTTATAAATAAAATAGTTAATTAATATAAAAATAAGGTTTGATGTTTTATTCGGTAAAAATATGTATGCACATCGCTTTATTAAATAAATAACAAGCGTTTAAACGTATAGCAATAAACGTGTGTGCCTGTTAAAATAGCCGCAATTTTTTATATGTTTATATTTCCTGCAAAAGCAGGGGATTTTATTACGAGAACACTATGACTTTAACGACCCGTTTTGCACCAAGTCCAACAGGTTACCTACACGTAGGTGGCGCACGTACAGCCCTTTATAGTTGGTTATATGCCAAGAAAAACGGTGGCGATTTTGTCCTTCGTATTGAAGATACCGATTTAGAGCGCTCAACGCAAGAATCTGTAGATGCCATCATGGATGGTATGACTTGGTTAAATCTAGACTGGAACCGTGGTCCATTTTTCCAAACCCATTGTTTCGACCGTTACAAAGAAGTGATTCAAACATTACTTGAAACTGGCCATGCGTACCGTTGTTACAGCACTGCTGAAGAAGTAGATGCAATGCGTGAAGAGTTGAAAGCTAAAGGTGAAAAACCTCGTTATAACGGCTTATGGCGTGACCGCACAGACTATCCGGAAGATAAGCCGTTCGTGATTCGCTTTAAAAACCCACTTGATGGCTCTGTGATCATTGAAGATATGGTTAAAGGTGATATTGAGATCTCTAACGCTGAGTTAGATGATTTAATAATTGCTCGTTCAGATGGTAGTCCTACGTATAACTTAACTGTTGTAGTAGATGACTGGGATATGAAAATTACTCACGTTGTACGTGGTGATGACCATGTTAATAATACCCCTCGTCAAATCAATATATTAAAAGCACTAGGCGCGCCACTACCTAAGTACGCTCACATCCCTATGATATTAGGTGATGACGGCAAGCGTTTATCTAAGCGTCATGGCGCTGTTGGTGTTATGCAATACCGTGATGACGGTTACTTACCTGAAGCGTTACTAAACTATTTAGTACGTTTAGGTTGGTCGCATGGCGATCAAGAAATTTTCTCTCGTGAAGAAATGATCGAATTATTTGATTTATCTGGCTGTAACCGTGCACCAAGTGCGTTTAATACTGAAAAGTTAGTTTGGGTAAACCAACACTACATGAAGACACTTGACCCTGAATACGTAGCAGAGCATTTAACTTGGCACATGAACGAGCAGGGCATTAATACTGAAAATGGCCCAGCGTTAGCTGAAATCGTTAAAATTCAAGCTGACCGAGTTAAAACATTGAAAGAGATGGCTGAGATTTCTCGCTATTTCTACCAAGAGTATTCAGAATTCGATGAAAAAGCAGCTAAAAAACACTTACGCGGTGTAGCGAAAGATCCACTTGTACTTGTGCAAACTAAACTTGCTGCGCTAACTGACTGGACTGCCGCGGCAATTCATGACGCGATCAATGCAACAGCAGAAGAGTTGGAAGTTGGTATGGGCAAAGTTGGTATGCCTCTTCGTGTTGCTGCTACAGGTGGTGGTAACTCTCCATCGCTAGATGAAACTTTAGCATTATTAGAACAAGACCAAGTGGTTGTTCGTATTGATAAAGCGATTGCATTTATTGATGAGCGTGTAGCGAACTCATAATTAATTTGCTCGGTTAAGAACAATCAATCAATGGCATATTCACCGTCAATGGTTGAAGTTACAGCGGTAGATTCGATATCGCTTGTAGGGGCGAATTTATTCGCCTTTTATTAATTAGGTTCAACAATAAGCTACACTTAGCCGTGTAGCTTAGTTATTTTTAAAATTTTGGAGAAACGTTTTTGGCATTTACACAGTTTAATCTAGACAGTCGCTTAGTAAGAGCTATTGAACATATGGGCTTTGAAAAGCCTACCGATATTCAACACCAAGCGATCCCTGCAGCAATGACAGGGCAGGATGTAATTGCATCGTCAAAAACCGGCTCAGGTAAAACCTTAGCGTTTTTATTACCTGCAATGCAGCGTTTAATAAAAAACCGTGCCTTATCTAAAAAAGACCCTCGAGTATTAATCCTTACCCCAACTCGTGAATTAGCTAAGCAAGTGTTAGCTCATTTAAAAGCTATTTCTGCTGGCACTCAGTTTAAATGTACATTAATTCTTGGTGGTGAAAACTTTAATGACCAAGTTAAAGCACTCGATAAAAATCCAGAATTTATTGTTGCCACACCTGGCCGTTTAGCAGATCATTTATCTAAAGGCTTGTTCTATTTAAATGGTTTAGAGTTATTAATTCTTGATGAAGCTGATCGCATGCTCGATTTAGGCTTTGCTCCACAGTTAAAACAAATTAATGAAGCGGCTGATCATCGTAAACGCCAAACGTTAATGTTTTCAGCAACACTCGATCACGGTCAAGTAGAAGAGTTTGCTAAAGACTTACTGAAAAAACCTAAACGCATTGCCATAGGTTCAATTACTAGCGAGCACGTTGATATTAAACAACGTTTCGTTTTATGTGATCATTTAGACCATAAACAGCAATTGTTAGAGCACTTCTTACAAACCGAAACCATACAGCAAATTATAATATTTACCGCAACACGCGCCGACACAGAGCGTTTAGCAAGCGAGTTAAGTGCTAAAGGCATTACCAGTGTAGCCTTAAGTGGAGAGCTTAAGCAAAGTGAACGTAATCGTATAATGGAGTCGTTTGCTAAAGGCCAGCAAAAAATATTAGTCACCACTGATCTTGCATCTCGCGGTTTAGATTTAATTAATGTTTCGCATGTAATAAATTTTGATTTACCGAAACATGCAGAAGAATATATTCACCGTATAGGTCGTACTGGCCGTGCTGGTACTAAAGGTGATGCAATTTCTTTTATTGGACCTAAAGATTGGGCAAGTTATTTAAATATTAAAGCGCTATTACAACAAGAGATTGAATTTTCGCAAGTTGATGGCATGGTAGCTAAATTTAGTGGTGTTAAACCTAAAAAGGCAGCTAAAGCTAATGTCGCTGATAATAAAACTAAACAAGTACAAAAGAAGAAGAAACCTGCAGCCGTTAAAACTAAAAAGAAAATTATCTTTTCAGATATAAATACAGGTGATATGCCGGTAATGCGTAAAAAACCGGTTAAAGTTATCGATGAAAGTGACTTTAAAGAACAAGATTAGACGGTAAATAAATTTACCTCTGAAACCAGAAAGAGCTCCTAGGAGCTCTTTTTTTGTAGGTTAATTATCTCTTGGGGAGAGATGTTAGCTAGTTATGCGTCGGCAACCAATTCTGATTGCGGTACTTCATAACGGTTCTTTAAATTAGCTTTTAATACCCCTTTTCTATGTTGCAGAGCAGCTTCCATTTTTTTCACTGAACTGGCAATGGCTACATATAAATCATCATCGGCAGCTGAAACCGCTACTTTTTGATTTTCATAATTTGTCACAACTTCAATTTTTTGTGCATTTTTATCTACGGTTAGAATGGCTTCTAGAGTCATTAGGCTTGGGAAATGGTTTGCGATTTTTTCAAATTTACTGTTGATAACATCAACAATGGCATCGGTAACTTCAACGTGGTGCCCAGAAATATTTATTTTCATATAAGTCTCCTAAAGTGTGTGTCTCAATATAAGAATGGTACCTACTGGTCAGACTTACAAGAGGAAAGTGAAAAAAAAACGTAATAAAAATGACTTAATATCTTTAATGTATATTTTTCAAGTGCTTAGGTGGTTAATTATTTTGTAAACGGCTGTTCGATGTTTGTACAATTATTTTAGCTCGATTATAAAGTAAACAGTTCTAGTTATTATTCCGATTTTAAAAAGTTTTAGATACAAAAAAAGGGCGCTAATTGCGCCCCTTGTACAAACTTAAATTTAGCTGTTATTAAGCTTGAGTTTTTAAGTAATCTTCGTAACTACCAGAGAAGTCATTATAACCTTCAGGCGTTAATTCAATAACACGAGTTGCTAATGAAGATACGAACTCTCGGTCATGAGATACAAATACTAACGTACCTTCGTATTTCTCAAGTGCCATGTTTAATGCTTCAATCGATTCCATATCCATGTGGTTGGTTGGCTCATCCAGAACTAAGATGTTCGGGTTTTGCATCATCATTTTACCAAACATCATGCGACCTTTCTCACCACCAGAAAGTACTTTGATTGATTTGTAAATATCATCAGCAGAGAATAATAGACGACCTAAGTAACCACGAATAACTTGCTCGTCATCACTTGGACGGCGCCATTGGCTCATCCAGTCGAATAAGTTCATGTCGTTAGCGAAATCATCAGCATGGTCTTGCGCATAATAAGCTATTTGTGCGTTTTCAGACCATTTAGCAGAGCCAGTATCTGGTTCGTAACCCACATCATGCATTAGTGTGCGTAAGAAAGTCGTTTTACCGATACCGTTTTCACCGATAACAGCAATTTTTTCGCCTACTTCAGCCATTAAGTTAATGTCTTTAAGAACGTGGTTATCACCAAAGCTCTTGTTTAGCTTTTCAATTACTAAAGAGTTACGGAATAATTTCTTTTCTTGGTCAAAGCGAATAAATGGTGTTACGCGACTTGATACTTTAACTTCATCTAATTTGATTTTATCTAACTGTCTTGCACGAGATGATGCTTGTTTTGCTTTTGATGCATTCGCTGAGAAGCGACGTACGAAATCTTGTAATTCAGTGATTTGTGCTTTCTTTTTATCATTACCCGCAAGTAATGTTGCACGTGCTTGAGTGGCTGCAAGCATGTACTGGTCGTAGTTACCAGGGTAAATACGAAGTTCACCAAAGTCTAAATCAGCCATATGCGTACAAACACTGTTTAAGAAATGTCTATCATGCGAGATGATGATCATCGTTGATTCACGTTCGTTTAGAATATCTTCTAACCATTGGATAGTGCGAATATCCAAGTTGTTGGTAGGCTCATCTAAAAGTAATATATCTGGATTAGAGAAAAGTGCTTGCGCTAAAAGAACACGAAGTTTCCAACCTGGAGCAATATCGCTCATTGGTCCAAAGTGTTGGCTTACCGGAATACCTAAACCTAAAAGCAATTCACCGGCACGAGACTCTGATGTATAGCCATCCATTTCAGCAAATTCTGTTTCAAGATCGGCTACTTTCATACCATCTTCTTCGCTCATTTCAGCTAATGAGTAAATACGGTCACGCTCTTCTTTTATTTCCCATAATTCAGCGTGGCCCATGATCACAGTATCAACAACAGAGTATTCTTCATAAGCAAACTGGTCTTGGCGCAATTTACCAACACGTTCGTTGATATCAACGGAAACGGTACCGCCAGATTGCTCTAAGTCATTACCTAAAATTTTCATGAAGGTTGATTTACCACAACCGTTCGCACCAATTAAACCGAAGCGGTTACCGCCACCAAATTTAACTGAGATGTTTTCAAATAAAGGTTTTGCACCAAATTGCATGGTGATATTTGCTGTTGAGATCAATGGATATTCCTATGGGATAAAATTTGTGCGCATTATACTGGATTTACAACGGTTTTTGTATTTTATTTTGTTGTAAAGTTGTGAACTTTTTGTACAAACTAAATTGGTGGTTTTTAGTGCTAATACTGGCTTTGTGTAGGTTGCATAGAAAAGTCTGCAATTAATTAAACTGGATAAGGGGGAGGGATTACTATACTCTCAGCTCAATCGAAGTTTTCATTAACTAATATTCTATACAAATAGTTGAAAATTCTGGCTTAAATACTAGGGCACTTAACAATCTATTTAGGGTTAAAAAGATAGGTTAAATACTTCTTGAGGAACTTTATATTTGCTCGGTTTTTAATGAGCTGCCTGTATTCTATTTGGCATATAAACTAACAACACCATTAACAGTAATTATATATTCATGAAACAAAATCGGTTAGCATTTTTTATATTTAATAATGACATAGTAAGACTTTTTAGCCGGTTGTGTATATTCTTAGTTCTAGCATATTTCACCATCATTAATTATATGGACTATTCCTACTTATGGTCTAGTTTAGGGCGTTCCGGGCGATTTTTTACCGAACAATTTTATTGGATAGAAGTCCCTTTTATTCTACTTTGTGCTTTAACGATATTTTTTCCTCGGATCAAAAGTCGTTTTATCCGCTATGCATTTCCTTTAGTGCCATTTTTAGTTTTGTATCTAATGTTCGATCAATTCTACAACTATTTAATACGCATGCCTTTGCCATCAGACTTTCAAAATATAGCATCAATATTTGAATTCGAAATAGAAATGGCCTTAGCGACAATATTCATGTTCTTGCTCATTCCTATGTCTTTATTGGTGTTAATTTATAATGCCTCAAAACAGTTAAATACAAATGAGTTTTACCAATCGGTCACGGTTCGATTATTGCTGATAACTACAGCCTTTTTTGTTTTAACATCGAATTCTTTTATTCATTACCATAAGCAAATATTTAATTATTCACCCTGGTCACAAGAAGATACCATCAGAGAAAATGGTAAATTCTCAAGTTATATTTATTATGCGAATGCGCAAAATAGCAATTACTTGCGACTTAATCAGTTTAAAAATAATGAAAAGCTTACTGATATACATCAAACTCTGTTTCCACACTCTATTAAGCACAATAAAAATGTTCATGTTATTGCGCTAGAAAGTTTTTTTGATCCTAGGTTATTAGAAAATATTAAATTTAGTCAGCCAATATTGGCTGCAGAGTTAAGCCAATACCTGAATAATCAACAGGATTTTTCCTTGGTAACTTCACCAATTTACGGCGGCGGCACCGCGCAGGCTGAATTTGAATTATTAACTGGCGTCAAAGCGTTAGCAAAAGTAAACCAAATCGAATTTAATGTGATGCAAGGCAATGCGACCAATAGCTTTGTTAACCACCTTAAGAGTAATAACTATCAAACATTTGCTACGATTGCGGCTAGTTCATCTTTTTTCAATTCAAAGCAAGCATACCAAAGCTTAGGCTTTAGCAATGTCACGTTTATGGAAGAGCAAGAAGGCTTTACGCGCAGAAACGGTGAAGAGCCAATCTTTGATGGAGACTTGCTTGAATATAATTTGCAAAAACTCACTGCGATATTAAAGACTACAAACAAGCCTATCTTTAACTATGTATTAGGCATGTACGGCCATATGCCATTTGCTCGCGACTTAATCAAAAGACCGGACATCAGTGTAGTAGAGCACAGTGACGAAAAAGTTAAGCGTATATCAAACCAATTCTATTATCGAACCAAAGCCCTAGCGCAATATATTAAAGCGCTGATACAGCTCGATCCTAATTCAATTATTTTTATTACTGGCGATCATTTACCTTCAATTTTAAATAAAAACACACAATATTCATTAGACAACAAAACCAATATCTCGCTGTTTATTGAAAATGGTAAAACCGTCGATGTATCCGGTAAACACTTTTATGAAATGCCTTGGTTTATCTGGGATAAGTTAAGCAGTGTGGCGCATAACCGAATAATACCAGCCAAAAAAATGGAATCGTTATATTTCACTTTATTGTCAGAAAGTCAGTTATAACACCCCAAAAAACGTCCATAGTTAATAGACCACTCGCATTATTTAATATAAATATTTGTAAATAAATAACGCTTGATGTTATTGTAAAACAACAAGTTTTCTAGCGAATGCTACAGCCTGTCATGAGCGATAAAGAGCCACACATTACTCTCGAAAAAGAACACCGTCATTGCGGCGCAGGCCGCAACCTCCCCAAATTATGCAGTGGCTATTTCACATGGCATTAAATGATCTCAGGATATAGATCACTCCAATTTGGATTCGACTCTGTAATCAATCTATTTTTCCATTTTCTATGCCAT